>CAVWJB010000003.1:0-185669 GCA_963755285.1 uncultured Chloroflexia bacterium
GCGTCCAGCTGCTCGTCCGTGCGGGTCGTGCTCAGCCGCGTCGCCGACTCCGTGAAGTAGAGCGTCACCCGCTCGGGGGTGCCGAGGCCCAGCGCGTCGCGGCAGGCCAGGGCGTAGATCGACAGCTGGAGGCTCTCGTCGACGCCCTTCTGGGAGGAGACGCGGCCGGTCTTGTAGTCGATGACCTCGATGCCGCCCGACGGGAGGCGGTCGATCCGGTCGATCGAGCCGCTGACGATCACCGGCGGGCTGCCGTCGGCGGGGTCGAGGGTGAGGTCGAACCACTGCTCCTCGTGGATCGCCTGGCCGAGGCCGCGCAGCTCGCCCTCCCAGAAGTTGTCGAGCAGGGTCTGGACGCGCCGGCCGTAGGTCTCCTCGGTCGTCTGGTCGCCGAAGCCGGTCGGGGTCCAGCGCTCGGTGAACAGGCGCTCGAGGTCGTCCCGGGTCGGCGGCGGCTCGCCGCGGGCGGCCCGCTCGCGGCGCTCGCGGGTGAACGCCTCGAACGCCTCGTGGGCGGTCGTCCCGAAGGTGAACGCGGCGACGGTCCGGTCGGTCGGGATCCGGTAGACGTGGCCGAACGCGTACTGGAGCGGGCAGCGCTCGTAGGTGTCGAACTGGGAGTAGCTGAACGAGCGCGGCAGCGGCGCGACCTGGAGGAGGTTCGCCCCGAGCGCCGCTGTCGAGCGCGACCGAGCGGAAGGTCAGCGGGTCGAGGCCGAGGGCGCGGGCCTCGTCGGACTCCATCGCGGCCGATCGGCCGACGGTCGCGAGGTCGGCGGCGAAGCGGTCGCGGGCGGCGTCGGCCTCGGGGTCGGCGGCGTCGGTGCCCTCGAGCAGGCCGACGAGCTCGGTCGCCCGGAGGCGGAGGGCGAGGCGGCGCTCGCGCTTCGTCGGGAGCGGCATGACCCGGCGGATGAGCGCGGCCGTCCGCTCGAGGGCGTCGGCGGGCTCGGCGGTCCGGTCGGTCGCGTCGGCGTCGCGGTCGGCGTCCTCGTCGGCCTCGGTCGGCTCCCCCGCCCCGGCGGTCGCGTCGGCCGTCCGGTCGACGTGGCGGAGCTCCGGGCCGGCGCCGTCGAGCAGCTCGGCGACGAACGGCGAGGGGCCCTTCTGGACGGTCGGGCCGCCGTGGGTCGTGAGGATCAGGCGGTCCTGCGCCCGGGTCATCGCGACGTACAGGAGGCGGCGCTCCTCGTCGGTGTGGATGTCGCCGGCGGGGACGGCCTCGCGCAGGAGCTCGGGCGGGAAGAGGCCGCTGCCGTACTCGCGGGCCGGCCACTCCCCGTCGAGCAGGCCCGGGACGAAGACGTACGGGAACTCGAGGCCCTTGGCCTGGTAGAGGGTCATCAGCCGGACGCCCTCGACGTCCTCGGTCAGCTCGACGCTCGTCGGCAGCTCGCCGCCGGCGTCGCTGGTAGGCGTCGAGGTAGTCGACGAAGCCGGCCAGCGTGCCGTTCGGGTTGGCGCCCTGCCAGTCGCTCGCGAAGCGCAGGAAGCTGGCGATGTTGGCGACGATCCGCTGGGCCTCGAGGGTGTCGACGGCGATCAGGTCGAGGACCTGGCCGGTCCGCTCGATGAACCGCTCGAGGATCGTGAACGGGCCCTCGCGCCAGGTCAGCGGCGTGAGCTCCTCGAGGGTCGTCGAGGAGGCGCCGGAGCTTCGCCCGGGTGTCGGGCGCGACGGGCGGCGGTCGGCGGTCGGCTCGGCGTCGTCGGCGCGTCGGCGTCGGCGTCGTCGGTCGGCGTCGGCGCGTCGTCCTGAGCTCGCCGGTCTCGACGATCTCGCGGATGACGTCGACGAGGTGGCGCCGGTCGAAGCTGGCCATCCGGGCGACGTGGAGGATCTCGAGCGCGTCGAGCCGCCACGGGCCGGCGGTCATCATCCGGGTCAGCGCGACGTCGTCGTGCGGGTCGGCGATCGGCCCGCAGCGACTGCTCGAGGTCGCGGATCTCCGGCAGCTCGAACAGCGACAGCCCGCCGACGACCGTGTACGGGATGTCCTCGTCGCGCAGCCGGGCGACGATCGCGTCGCGGTGCTTGTGCTTGCGGTAGAGGACGGCGACGTCCGACCAGCGGGGCTTCGGCCCGTCGCCGACGAGCTCGCCGATCGCGTCGACGATGACGACCGCCTCGTCCTCGGGCCCGGCGCAGACGACGAGCTCGACCGGGTCGCCCGCCTCGCGCTCGGTCCGGAGGCGCTTGTCGGGCTCGAAGCGGGCCTGGTTCCGCTGGATCAGCCGGTTCGCGGCCTGGAGGACGTTGTCGACCGAGCGGAAGTTCTCCTCGAGCCGGAGGCGCGGCGGCGGGCCGGGCGGCCGGGCGGTCGGGTCGTGGATCGGCGGCCGCGAGAAGCGCGTGTCGAACTCGGTGAAGGCGGCGAAGCTGGCGCCCCGGAAGCGGTAGATCGACTGGTCGTCGTCGCCGACGACCATCACGTTGTCGGGCCGGTCGGGCGTCCGGCCGAGCATCTCGATGAGCTCGATCTGGGCGATGTTGGCGTCCTGGAACTCGTCGACGAGGAGGTAGCGGAACTGGCGCTGCCAGCGGCGCAGGACGTTCGGGCGGACCTTGAACAGCTGGGTGACCGCGGCGATCTGCTCGCCGAAGTCGAGCGCGCCGCGCCGGACGAGCTCGGCCTGGTAGGCGCGGTAGACGGTCGCGAGCTCGGTCAGGCGCATGACCTCGAGGGCGGCCGCGTCCGCGACGTAGGTGGCGGCCAGGGCGTCGATCGCGGCGTGCTGGTCGGGGTCGAACTGGTTCCGCGGGTGGGGGTAGCCGTCGCCGCTGATCGCCCGGCGGGCCTCGCGGTCGGCGATCTTCTCGACGTTGAGCTCGGCGTCGGCGGCCAGGTCCGGGCGGAAGGCGTCGGCGAGCTCCTCGGCGGTCGTCGTTGGCGCGCGTCGGCGTCCGGTCGGCTCGCGGGCCGCGTCGACGCCGGCCAGCTCCGCGTGCGTGCGCTCCCATTCCGCGTCGGCGCGCTCGTGGCGGCGGAGGTCGGCGTAGGCCTTGCGGACCTCGCGTGGGGCCCGCAGGTTGCCCTGCCGCTCGAGGCGTTCGGCGGCCGCCTCGTAGGGGCCGTAGCGCTCCTCGAAGACGCGGCGCTCCTCGGCGACGAAGGCCTCGAAGTCGGCCGGCGTGACGAGCTCGTCCTTGGCCCGGTTGATGAACGCGACGAACTGGGGCAGCCACCAGTCGTTGTGGTAGACGAGCGGGAGCTGGGGCCGGATGTCGCGCAGGAGGAGGACCTGGCCGACGCCGTCGAGCACGTCCGGGTTCGGCGGCAGCCCG
Organism: uncultured Chloroflexia bacterium; assembly: GCA_963755285.1. Taxonomy (GTDB): domain Bacteria; phylum Chloroflexota; class Limnocylindria; order Limnocylindrales; family CSP1-4; genus Chersky-267. The sequence goes on from CAVWJB010000003.1 coordinate 3,287, forward strand.
GCGTCCGCGGCCGACTCGGTCAGCACCCGGTTGCAGAAGCTGTGGAAGTTCGAGACGGTCATCCGCGACCGGGTCGCCGGCCCGACGGCGTCGTCGAGCCGCGCCTGGAGCTCCTTCGCCGCCTTGACGTTGTACGTCAGGACGAGGATCTGCTCCGGAACGAGCGGCGTGTCGAAGGGGCGGTCGCGGTCGGGCGGCGGCGGTGGCGGCCGGCCGGCAGGTCGGCCGGTGGCTCGGCACGCGGTCGCGAGCTCGCGCTGCGGTCAGCTGCGGCTCGGCCCGCTCAGACGCGGTCCCGGCGGTCAGTGTCGGGCTCAGCCGCGAGCAGGCGACCCTGCACATCGTGCGTCCCCTCGCCCTTCGTTTCGAGCAGCCAGCGCACCCGCTCGATGATGACCCGCGTCTTGCCCGTCCCCGCCCCCGCGATGACGACGAGCGGTCCATCCCCGTACTCGACAATCCGGCGCTGCTCGGGGGTCAGGGCGGCGGTGGTCTGGATGGCAGTCACTCGAACGACCGCCCGATGCAGTGCCGGTGGATCGCCGGGTAAGTCCGAGGTAAGAGCACGTCGGTAGCGTGACCCGTCGTGGCGGATTTCAACTGGGATCGGCGGAAGGAGGCCATCAATCTCCGCAAGCACGGCGTGTCGTTCGACGAAGCAAGAACGGTCTTCAAGGACCCCTTCCGAGTCGAGCACGAGGATTGGTCGCATTCGACCCGGGAGCGACGGCTGGTCACGACGGGCTGGTCCAGCAAGGCTCGGTTGCTCACCGTGGTAACGTCGGAACGCGACGGTGAGTCGCCACGGATCATCTCCGCACGGCGCGCCACGAAGCGCGAACGCGATGCCTACGTACGACGACGATGATCTCGACATCCCAGAGATCGTCGACTTCACTGGCTTCAGGCGGGCCACTGGACCCCGCTTCCCGAACGGGTTCGAGATCAAGATTGACGACGCCATCGGCTACCAGCTTCGACTGATCCCCTCGAACAAGATCGTCGGACGATTCGCCTCGACGCGCGACGCCTGGCCCGTCGTTCAGTCCGAGCTGGCGCGCGGCATCCCGGCCCGATGCCTCGTCCTGGACGCGCTGTTCGCGGACGGGGACCGTTACAGGGTCACATCCGGCCGAATCCTCGAAGTGACGGCCCGGGATGGGCTCGGCCAACCCTCGGACCGCCCGGCGCGCCGGGCCGCGAGCTGACCGGCCATCGATTCGCACGGCGGCCACAGGCCGCGGATCATCTCCGCCAGGCGCGCCACGAGGCGCGAACGACGTGTCTACGAACAGCGATAAGCGTCCTGATGCCGCAGGTCTGGACTGGAGCAGCGCCGAGATCGGCCGATATGCCCTGAAGCCCGGCCAACGATCCGAGGTCCGAGTCGATGGCGCCGTCGGGTATTCGCTACGACTGATCCCGTCGAACAAGGTGCTGGCTCGGTTCACCTCCACGCTCGAAGCATGGCCGGAGATCATCGCCCAGGTTGAGGCCGGCCGATCTCCGCGAACCCTCGCCCTTGACTGGCACGATGCCGCCGGTCGCACGGGACTGGTGGGCGCAGGCATCGTCCTTGTCGGCTCAGCTCGGATCAGCAACGGAGAACCGCAGCCGTCCCGAGGACGCCCCTCGAAGCGAGTTGCCGAAGCGTGACTCGCGACGACATCTGAGCGCGACGAAGAGTCGCACGGATCATCTCCGCACGGCGTCCGTCGACCATCGCGCCGACACCCGGTACGTGCCTCACGCCATCATCCTGCCCAGTCGTCGTGCCAGCTCGGGTGGCGCGATCACGACGAGCTGGGTCGTGGCGCGGGTCAGGCCGACGTAGAGGAGCTGGTCCAGGCGTTCGGCGGTCTCTGGCAGCTCGCACAGGATGACGACCTCGCGCTCGAGACCCTTGAAGCGACGGACCGTCTCGAACCGGATGACGTCGGGCGGCTCGTCGGGGACCTCGTCGGACGGCAGCTGGAGCGAGCGGCCGGCGTCGTCGATCGCGCCGCTCCACAGGACCTCGTTCCCGAACCGCCGCTGACGCCAGACGTCGCTCTCGGCCGCCGACCGACCGGACAGGACGACGATCTGCCAGGGTCGGATCCCTTCGTCGTTGACCAGCCGATGGAGCTCGACCCGGACGGCATCGACGGTTGGTGCGCCGGGTGCAGCTTCGACGATCCGCGGTGGCCGGCCGGCCGGAGCGACCGCAATCGGCTCGGATGGGCCGTGGTAGAAGCCGCTCGCGAGCTCGCTGACCGGCGCCGGGCAGCGGTAGTCCTCGAACAGCTCGACCTGCTGGAGGCCGAGCTCGGCGACGTGGTCGTCCCGGAATAGCGCCTGGCCGGGGTCGTGGAAGATCCACAGGACGTCGTCGGCCGGATCCTCGAGCAGGAACGTCAGCGACTCGAGCCAGCTCGCGCTCGAAGTCCTGGCCCTCGTCGACGACGATCGCATGGAACCGCTCCTCCGGGAGCGCGTCGATGGCAGCGTCGAGAGCGCCCGGCAGGGTCTCGTCCCACCAGGCGCGGGGCGGCGGCTCCGGCCTCGGGCCGAGGACACCGGCCCGCTGACCGAGCGTCTCGCACAGTCGATGGAAGGTCGTCACCTGCGGCCGAAGGTCGGGCGGAGCGGGGTCAGACTCGATCTCGTGGAGGACCGCCGTCGCCAGCGGCTGGTTGAAGCAGACGAACAGGGTTCGGAAGCCATCCCGCGCGAGCCTCCGTGCCCGTTCGACCGCGAGGATCGACTTGCCACTGCCGGCCGGCCCGACGACCTCGACCCGTCGGAGGTTGCGGAAGTGATCGAGCGCGCGGACCTGCTGGCGCGACGCCTCGATGAGCCGGCTGCGATCCTCCTCGACGTCGTGGCGCAGGAGCCGCCGAAGGGTGACCGTCGGGGCGAGATAGTCGTCGACTCGCCGCATCCCGTCCGCACCGAGCGCCTGCCCCCGGCTGCCGTCGCCGACCCAGTAGGCGTAGGCGCGCTCGACGGCGGCTCTTGTTGCCTCAGGCGTCGCCAGCGCGTCGGCATCGAGCACGATCTCGCGCGGCGCGTCGGGCCCGAGCAGCGCGTGGCCGCGCTCGAGGCTGGCCAGGTCGACATCGGGAAAGGCGACGGCGTGGCCGGCCCGCGGCTCGCTGTGCGCCGGCCAGTCGGGCAGGTCGGCCAGGGCTCGGCGTGAGGTCGTGCTTGGCCGCCTCGGCCTGCTCGAACGGCGAGCGGTCGAGGAGGATCGGCCCGAGCCACCAGGTTCCGGTCGCATCGCGTCGCGGCTCGCCGGACTTGACCTCGATCACGAGCAGGCCGTGGTCCGGATGGACGACGACGAGATCCGCCTCCCCGTCGTGGGCGGGCCCGTCGCGCCGCGTCTTCGCACACCAGCGAACGTTGGGGTAGATGCGGTACTCGGGTGGGAGTGCGGCTCGCAGGTCATCAAGGACGCGCCGTTCCGCGGCCTGTCCGCGCGTCTCCGGCTCGTGAGCCACCACTCGGCTCGTCCCCTTGCCTGCACGCGGAGTCTACTACAGTGTTTCCGTCGCACCCATGTAGGCTCAGGACGGGGCCGGAGCGCGACGGACGTCGGAGCTAGGTCGAAGACGCCGCGAACCGCTCAGCCTCAATGACGGCGGCGTCGAGCTCGGCGACGATCGGCTCGGCAAGCTCGGTTGGTGGGCAGACATGTCCTTCCCCGCCCTGCTGGATCAGGGCACCTTGACGTACCGGGTGACGACGAAGACAGCTCGGCAAGCGGCAACCGACTCAGGGTCGCAGCGACGGGCGGCGGGATCATCGAAGTGGCCAGTTACCCGATAGTAGTGGCCGGGTGAAAGCAGACCCTGTCGGGTGACCCTCGGATCGTGGCCGGTCAGGAGCCAATACACGTCGGTCCCGGCCACCGGCGCTAGGATCCTGCCGCAGGCGATCCGCGAGACGGACGGAAGCGGCTCGATCCCACACGCATCCCCGAAGTCGCCCTCGACCGGCCAGGCTCGGAACGTCAACGTGCGGCGCCCAAAGCAGCGCACCCGATCCGCCGGGCTGATCGAGATGATCCCGGACAGGTTCGCCTTAACTTTGGTGCACTGGACCGGACTCGGTGGCGAGACCGCCGCCTGCGCGGGAGCAGGACTCTTCCAGACCGCTGCCGACCAGCCCCCGAGATCATCAAGATTGGTGACCGTCCCGACGGCAACGATGCCGCTTCCCAATGACGCCACGCCAACGACACTGAACATGCCAATGGCAGCGGGCTCGACTGGGGCCTGATCTGAGCGCTGCCACGTGACACCGTCGTTCGAGGTCCACACGGCGAGCGCATCGCCGCCGGGACTCTCACCGACACCGACAATCCCATCGAGGTCCACGGCGATAGCGTGCATGCCGTACTCGCCGTTGCCGCCGGGTGTGAAGGCACTCGAGGCTGGTGCCTCCGTCCACTCGAGACCATCCGCGGAGTTCCAAGCAGCCGGCCGACCGGCGTCGCTGCCCACCACGACGAATCCGTGCGGCGTGGCAGCGACATCACCGAGTCCAGGGGCGGACCCGAACGCCCCCTTGTCAGGGATCTGCGACCAGTGCTGGCCGTCCGTCGAAGTGAGGATGCCGCCGCCTTCGGCCTCGAGCGCGATCAGGCGGTTCGCGGTGGCTGCGACCGCCACGAGTTCGAGGGCCGGAGCCTCCGGGTCGGCTCGCGGTGGGAGGTCGATGTCAGCGGGCACCCATCGACGTCCGTCCGGCGAGGTCCAGATCGCCCGGATCGGTGGGGCCTCGTCCGCCGGACCGACCGCGACGTAGCCCGAACGCCAGGCGACCACATCTGTCAGCTGCCACGCCGCGCCCGGGATGCGTGGGGCCTTGGACCAGGTCACGCCATCCGTCGAAGTCCAGGCGGCTCCACGCGGATCACCGGACCACGCGGCCTCTGAGCCGACGGCGACCAGACCGGCCGGACCATTCGCTACCGAATACATGATCGCACCGTGGAACGATCGATTGTCCGGGACGCGGTCCCAGGTCACACCATCCGGCGAGATCCAGATCGCTGCTCCGAGCGGACCGGTCCCGACCGCGACGAGGCCGGGGCCACCCGTCGCAACCGCCCCCATCCGCGAGGCCCCGAGGCTTACCCGAAGGGCCGGAGCCTGAACCCGACCCCAGGAGGCGGGGACGATCGGTTCTGCTGAAGGGACGACGGGCGGCGCGGCGCTCGGGCTGGCGGCTGCAGCAGATGGGACCGCGGTCGGAGATTGAGTCTCAGGTGCCGTCGGGACCGGTGGCGGACTTGGACTGCATGCCGATGAGAGGACTGCCGCGAGTCCCAGGCTGATCGCCATCCGGCGGGAGCCAGGTCGCAGCCGCCGGCGAACGGTCGTCGCTAACTTCTCGAGCGTCACCGCAATGCACCAGGCCTGCAAGCGAGCGCGACCGGCCTCGCGGTCGCTAATGGAGCATAAGACGCCGATATCGGCGGAGCGTTAAGGAACGGACCAAGGACTCAGACTCGCAAGAGTCAGGAGGGCGTGTCTTCGGCGAGTCGCAGGCGCGCGACTAGGCCGCCCCGTCGAACATCGCCCGGAGGTCCAGGCCGACCTGGTGAGCCAGGGCGACCCGGACCTCGGCCCGGACCCGCGGATCGGTCAGCTGCTGCGGCCGGCCGCTCAGCTCGAACGCGCTCACCCGGGCGAGGTCGATCGTCCGCAGCTGGTGGCACAGGATGAGGCCGTCCTTCGTCTGGCCGGCGTGGCCGGCCGGGATCGTGACCTCGCCGGGGTACTTCGGCGCTCTCGTCGTGATCGGGCAGACCGTGGCCATCCCCGAGCGGTGGAACGACTCGTACGACACGACGAGAGCGCGCCGGGTTCCGCGTTGCTCATGACGGACGGTCGGGTCAAAGTCGACGAGCACGATCGTCCAACGGAGCGGCCCAAGCGACCGCTGGCGGCCGGACGCCGGCCCGCTCAGGCGGGCCATCGGTCGGGCTCGTCGAGCTCCCGGGCGATCGCCGCCATCTCGGACTGGAAGTCGCGATCCTCGGCCGCCTCGGCCCAGCGACGGGCGTCCTCGTCGGCCCGGACCTGGTCGTAGAGTCGCTCGATCGCGGTCTCGACGACGGCATCCTGGCTCGACCCGACCTGCCCGCCGGCCGCCAGCTCGCGGACGCGCCGGACGGTCCGCTCGGGCAGGTTGTAGGTCCGTTTCGTGCGGGCGTGGGTCATGGACCCAGATTACGGGTCCATGATCGACATGTCAACCCAATCCTAGTCCGGACGCTGATGCTCCGATCACCACTGTCACCAGGAGCGCGATGACCGCGGGAGCTACGAGAGCGAAGCCGAAACCGACTTCCTCTGCGTTTGCTCGAAGTCGTGGAATCCGGACCGCGAGTTCGAGGCCGCCCCACGCGGCGAACCCCCCAGACACCCATCCTGCGATCAACCCGATGAGGGCGGCCTGCCAGGCGAAGACGCCTGAGGTCAGGGCTACGAGGATCAATCCGATGACCGCTCCCACCGGCGCGGATGGCACGATGAGTACGCAGCCCACCTGCCCGAAACCGGCATCACTGCCGGGACCCTCGTAGACCAACTCATGGTCGTGACCCGGATCGGTCAAATCGAGGGCGCGCTCGATGTCCGCGAGCGCCTTCTCGCGATCCGGATCGCTTTGGAGCAGCCACTCCTTCGTGAGGTGTTCGCCATCGCGGGTCCACCCCTCCTGAGCGAGCCTGTCCCGGGTCGGTGGCGGGGAGGCTGGGCATCCGCCACGAACGACAAAGTGCTCGTCTTGTCGACCGATTAGCCTCAACCACAGGCGGTTGTTGGCGGTGTGAGCCCCTCCGCCGCGGTGCTCCAACTCATACAGCGCCTGAGCCAGCGGCATCGATTCGCGATCCACGGCGTGTGGCCCCTGTTCGACCTCGCGGACATTGGATCTTGCCTGCCAACCGACGATACGGTGGAGCAGGTCTTCTGGCGATTTGGCCGCACCTTAGACCCGAGACGTTTCTCGGCGTCTCCGCTCCAGGCCGATGGGTACGACGAGCGCTTGATCAACGCCCTCCCGCGTCCGGCCCCTTCGTGGCCTTGCCGTCGAACGTGCGCATCCGGGCCGCGTTGGCGCTCGCGAAGAAGGCCTGCTTGCGCGACGGCTCGGCCATCGGGGCGGACATCATGTCGGTCTCGCGTTCGAGCTCGGCGACGATCTCACGCAGATCGTGGTCGCGGCCGGCGTAGTCGCGGATCCGGCGGGCGACGCCCGACAGGGTCTCGCGGGCGCCGCGGTAGTCCCCCGCCCGGTTGCGGCCGATCGCCTCCTGGCGGGCCCGCGCCGCGAAGATCCGGGCAACGGCGCGATCGACCTCGCGGTCGCGCTCCTGGAGGTCGTTCACCCGGTTGTCGGCGTACTCCCAGCCGAGCTTGACCGAGGCGGCCTCGAAGACGCCGTCGCGGTCGGACAGGCTGAGCAGCGCGCCGGTCTCGCGACCGATCTCGCCGTACGGGAAGTTGAGCCGGAGGACGACCTGGAGCCGCTGCTCGGCCACGAGGTCGCCCACCGTGACGGCCGTCCGACCGCCGCCGAGCGCCTGGGTCGGGAACGGGCTGAGCGACTCGACCTCGACGCCCTTCGGGCCGCTGATCTCGAGGCTGACCTCCCGGGCGACGATCTCGAGCGTCTCGCCGACCTCGCTCGTGACGTAGTCGCGGATGCCGGCCGCGTTGGCGATGTAGTAGAAGTGGCCGCCGCCGGCGTCGGCCATCGCCTGGAGCAGGACCTCGTCGAAGTCCTCGCCGACACCGAACGTCGTCGTGCTCACGCCGCGGGCGCGCAGCTCGGCGGCGTGGCCGGCGAGCTCGTCGCGGTCGGTGATCCCCTGGTTGGCGAGCCCATCGGTCAGCAGCAGCGTCCGGTTGACGCCCTCCTCCGAGAGGGCCAAGCGCGACCTGCTCGCAGCCGCGCAGCCAGCCGGCGCCGAGGTTCGTGCTCCCGCGGGCGTCGATCTCACCGAGCCGGGCGAGCGCGGACCGGCGAGCGTCATGGGTGGCCGGGGTTGACGGGAAGACGACGTCGATGACCTCGTCGTAGACGACGATCGCGAACCGGTCGTCGTCGTGGAGGCGGGCAAGCGACTCCTCGACGGCCAGCTTGGCCAGCCGGATCTTCTCGCCGCCCATCGAGCCGGACCGGTCGATGACGAAGGCGAGGTGGACCGGCGGGCGCTTGCGCTCGCTGACGAGCGGGCGGCGCGCCGATCTCGGCGAGGACGAAGCGATTGCTCCGGTAGGTCGAGCGGATGAACTGGCGGTCGGTTCGGGCGGTGAAGGTCATGACGGGTCCTCCTCGAGGAGCTCACGGGCGATCGCGATGAGGCGCTCGACCTGCTTGTTCTGCTGGCGGCTCAGGGGCCGGCGGATGTTGAGTTCGATGTCTGGGCTCAGGGCGATGCGGTCCCACTGCGAGCGCTGGGCGGGCTCGGGGGCGGTCTTGGTGGCCGAGGGAGGCTCGGTCGGCAACGTGATCCGACCGACGACGAACGCCAGGGCGTCCTCGGGCGGCTGGGGCGCGACCGGGGGCGACGGCTCGTAGCGGGCCGTCGAGAGCTCGGCAAGGCTCGCGGCCGGCCTCCGGAGGCCCGGGATCGGCCGGCCCAGGATCGCTCGACTGGCTTGGCTCTGCGGGCGCAGGGCCAGCCTGTCCGCCGGCGACTCTCCCTCGAGGACCGACCGCACGTAATCGAGCGCCGAACCTTCGGGGGCAGCTGGTGCGTCGGCCCCCACCAGTGCGGTGATGGTGTCGTCGTCGAGCGTGGCCAGCCGGGTCCGGATCTCGGCCAGCGGCAGGTGCTCGCGCTGGAGCCGTCGGATCAGGCGAAGACGGGCGAGGTGACCGTCGGTGTAGTGCGCGCCCGGTCCGACCTGGCCGGATGAGGGCAGCAGTCCCTGGGCGACGTAGTAGCGGATCGTTCGCGGCGATACCCCGGCCAGATCGGCGAGGTCCTGGACGCTGTAGGTGTTCTCTGGAGGCATGTGCCTATTGTGACAGTGCTACGTCTCAATGTCAAGACTATTGAACTCAGCCCGGCATCAATCAGACCCGCTGAGCAGGTCGATCGCGCGCCGCAGCACCGCATCCCCAGACCTGGCCAGGCCCTTGACGCCAAGGCGGGACAGTCGGTCTGGGGTGACGGCAATCGCGCCTGTCGGCATCGCGACCGGCACGTCCGGCGTGAGGCCGACGTGCCAGGCCGATCGGCCCGCGGGTGTCAACCACCGCTCGGTGCCGATCCAGAGCTCCGAGCCGTCGGCGAGTGAGAACTCCTGAAGGCCGGTGCCGGTTCCCGTGGTTGCGGCGCCGACGATCGTGGCTCGTTCGTAGTCCTGGAGCGCTCCGGTGACGAGCTCCGACGAGCTCGCGGAGTCGTGATCGACGAGCACGATGAGCGGGAGGCGGATGGTGACGGCGTCGGACGGGACCATCGACACGGATTCGACGCCGTCACCGTCGCGCCAGCGGGTGACGACCTCGTCCGGCTCCAGGAAGAGCGAGGCCAACCGAATTGCCTGTTCGGTGTAGCCGCCGGGGTTGCCGCGAAGGTCGAGGACGAGGCCGGTCGCATGGACCCGCAGGGCTGCCCCGACCGCCTTCCGTACCTCCTCGGCGCAGCCATCGGAGAAGACCGAGAGGCGGATCAGCGCGAACTTCGTGCCGGGGATCATCGCCCAGTCGACCGCCGACGCCTCGAGGGCGTCGTCGCTGGCGGAGGCCTGGTCGGGGGTCAGGAGATAGGTGTGGCCGGTATCGCCGACGGCGTAGGTCATCCCGTCGATCGCCCCGTGCGCGAGTGCCGTCGGATCGAGATTCGCGGCATCGACGTATCGAGCGTGGAGCAGGTCCCAGGCCTGCACGATGAGGGCGAACTCGGTCGGATCGACGGGTCCCGCGGGCGCGGCTGGAGTGGCCGCTCGCTCGAACCCGATCCCGCCGAGGAACAGTGCGACCGCCAGCCCGATCGGAGCGAGACCGCGCATGCCGCGGCGGCCACGGCGAGTGCGCAACGCACGATCCAGCTCGACCAGACCGGGCTGGGTGGCTCCAACGGAGTCGAATGTCGTGTCCATGGCCCGACCCTGAGCACGGCCCGTGACATCTCGCCTGTCACGGATTCCGGTCGGTCCCCACCGCGTGGTGCCGGCCGGCACCAGGGGCTCGGACGGACTCGACGATCACCCGATTCGCGGGTGCCGGACGCCTCCTGGCTGGTCGGGGTCCATACTGACACCCCAGCCCCACTCCCCAGGGAGGTCGACATGTCGACCGAGCAGAACAAGGCCATCGTCCGCCGGTTCATCACGGAGGTGCTCGTCGGGGGCAACGTCGACCTCGTCGACGAGCTGCTGGGCCCGAACTACGTGAACGTCGGCATGGGAGGCATGGACCGCGCCGCCTTCAAGGCCTGGCTGGCGGCCAACTCGGCCGGTCCCGGCGGGAAGATGGAGATCCGGGACATGGTCGCCGAAGGAGACGCGGTCGTCGCTCGCTTCGACTACGCGATCACCCTCCCCGACGGGCAGAAGATCGAGGCCCGCGGCCTGACCTACTACGGTCTCGCCGATGGCCGGATCGTCGAGGACGACCCGATCACCTCGCCGGACCTGATGCAGGCGTTCGCCGCGCAGATGCCGCAACCGGTCTCCTGACCGGAGGACGCGAACGCCGGCGTGCCGAGCGGCGCGCCACGATCGCCCACGCGCCGGTGGGCCGCTAGCCGGTCCCGAACAGGCGCGCGACAACGACCAGCGCCACGGCGGCTCCCGCCAGACTGGCGACGCCCCTGGCACGCGGTGAGGCTCCCCGGGCGACTGCGGCCGCGATCGGCACGGAGCCGAGGACGACGATCGCGTAGACGTAATGGAGCATCTCGTGAGGGTGCCCGCCGCCGACCAGCAGACCGAGGCCGCCGGCGATCGCCACCGCCAGGAGCACGAGCAGGAGCCCCTCGAGCCGACCGGTCAGTGCGCCCGGCGGCGAGCGGCGCCACGCGCGCCAGCCCGCTTCCGCGCCCACGGTCACGATCACCACGGCGCTGGCGATCGCGAGCCATGTGTGGAGCTGGGTGACGATGGCCGGCCCTCCCGGGACAGGATCAGGGCGCTTCCGGTCAGCCCGCCTCCGCGATCGCGTTCTGCACGACACCCACGACCAGCACGATCCAGAAGACTGCCATCGCGACGAATGCCCAGCCGCGCCTCCGCCAGTCGAACGCGGCGGCCGAGCTCTCGGGCGCGTGCCGACTGCGGTCGACGAACGGGATCACGAGCAGCGCGCCGAGCATCACGGCCATGGCGATGACCGTACCCCAGATGTCAGGGTCGATTCCCAGGTTCGCCGCGACGATGTTCATGCCTCGCGTCCAGCTGATCGGGTAGGTCGGTTTGAAGCCGAGACCGCCGGGGTCCTCGTCGGTGCCAAAGAGCGGCGACGACGAGATGAGCTGGGGGGCGGTCCCAGCGTCGCGCGGGACCAGGATCGAAATCAGCAGGACGATCCCGAGCAGGAGGACGCTGAGGATGACCCAGCCCCGCACGTGCTCGCTGAAGGCCGCGGTCCGGCCACTCGGACGCAGCCAGAACGGTACCGAGATGCCCTTGAACCGGATAAGCAGGTAGTGCCAGCCGATGAACAGGCCCAGCACGATCGGCACGATCGAGACGTGCAGCACGTAGATCTGGGCCAGCTTCTCGGTCGCGGTCGGGATCGCGAGGAGCGCGTCAGAGGTGTAATTGAAGGCGCCGGCGAGTCCGACCGCATTCAGGACCTCGGAGACGTTCCACGGAACGCCGAAGCCGATCTCGTCCCAGTGCAGCGCCTCACCGGTCAGGGAGATGACGAATGTGAGGCCGGCCAATGCGACCCCAACGAGCCAGAGCCCCTGTTTCCCGCCCCGATAGCCCCCGGTGATGAACACCCGCACCATGTGAACCAGGACCAGTCCGAAGATCAGGTAGGCGTTGTAGAAGTGGAAGTTGAGGGCGACTGACCAGCCGGGCGTCGCGAGCAGATGCTGCGTGATCCCGTACGCCTGCCCGGCATCGGGCGTGTAGACGAGCGACAGCAGGAACCCGGTGAAGACCTCGAGACCGAGCGCGATCGCCAGCACGCCACCGAGCAGGTACCAGATGCTGTTCAATTCAACCGGGATCAGGTAGTCGCTGACCAGCTGTCGGAGCCCGAACTGGTCGCTGAGGGTGGACCAGACTCCACGCCGGGCGGGCGGAGTCGTCGATGGCTCAGGGGACACAGACGAGGTCATGGACCCGCCCTCCTGCTTTCGGATCGCGACCCGAGCCCGGATCGACGCAACCGGGCAAACGTGACCGCCGATTATCCGCCCGCGGAGGCAGGCGCCGTCGAGGGCCAAATGGCCCCATTAGAACCCGTGCTTCGACCGGGATGCCGACGACCTCGAAGCGCAGCGGCGAGGACGAAATGCTCGCCTGGTGAGGGACGAAGGTGCTACCCGAAACGGCCTCCTAGAGACCCTTCTTGCCGACGCCGGCGAGACGCCCGTGGAACACTCTCGCCAGACGCGGCGGAGGGGAGCTGCGAAGCCTGGGATTCGCGCGGTTCCGCGACGGGACCCCGACCCGACTCGCTCCACGAACGGCCTCTCACGCCAGCGGTCGTAGCTGGGGGTGGGACATGACCACGACGGCCATCGGCTATCGCGTCGACGGGGTGATCACCGACGAGGTATCGGGCCAGCCGATCCCGGGTCTCCGGGTGCGGGCGTACGACAAGGACTTCTTCCGCGAGCAGCTCCTGGGCGACGGCCACACCGACGAGACCGGGCGCTACGAGATCCGGTTCGATCGCGACGACTTCACCGGTCCGCTCCTCCGGATCGAGCGCCACCCGGACATCTTCCTCACGGTCTACGACGCCGAGGACCGGCTCGTCCACACGACCCGGGACAGCATCGTCGTCGACGCCGAACGCCAGACCTCGATCGACCTGCGCATCCCGTTCTTCCCGAAGCCGGGATCCGAGCCTGGCGTGGTCGACCTGTTCGGAATCGCGGTCAACCTGCCCGAGGTCGCCAAGCTGAACGCCGAGGAGGTGCTCGGCGCCTACCGGCTGTGGCGCGGCTACGAGGGCGTCGAGCAGGCCGAGCGGATCAGGCGCGCCTTTCCCGGGCTGTTCGCGGTCCAGGAAGCCCCTCCCGAGTGCGGCAACGGGATCCCCGAGCTGTTCCACTACCTGATGCTCGAGCGGAACGCGCTCGACGTGCTGGCCGACGCCGACGCCGACCCGTACTCGGGCGCGACCGTCCACCAGTTCTTCACCGCCAACATCGTCGTCAACTACACGACCGACGCGACGTTGCCCGGGGGCGCGACGAACCCGAACCAGCTCCCGGCCGGCTCGGCCACGATCCCGACCGCCGACGCGACCTACAGCATGCCGAACGGGACGGTGATCGGCACCGTCCGCCACCTCCTGGCCGACCTCAACGCGTCGAACACCGAGGTCGCCCCGACCTACATCCAGAAGATCGGGCTGCTGGCCGAGTACTCGCTGTCGCACTACATCAACGCGCCGTTCAGCTACCTCGACCCGCGCGGCGGGCTGAGCCGGCTCGAGTTCCGGATCCTCGGGCTCGGGGCCGGCGTCGCCGGCTACGCCGTGCCGAGCGACTTCCACATGGAGCTCAACACCTCGAACTCGGACAGCCAGAACCTCGGCACGGTCCCGCACGAGCTGTTCCACCTGGTCCAGTTCCGCTACAACGCCGGCGCCGGGTCCGGCCGGCGGCATCCGCCAGAGCACGATGGAGGGCGGCGCGCGGTTCCTCGAGGAGTCGATCAACGAGACGCCCGAACCGCTACGTCGAGTCGGCGGTCGATCCGGACCTGTCGACCTCGCCCGTCCCGCGCAAGGGCATCTTCACGTTCCCGAGCGAGACGCTCCTCGACGTCGGCGGCTCATCGCTGTTGCGCTATGCCGCGGGGCTGCTCTGGAAGTACATGGCCGAGCAGCACTCGACCCGGACCGGGGCGGCCGACGAGCCGGCCATCGGCGTCGATGCCTACCGCAAGATCATCGAGCAGATGAAGACCACCGCCAGCGACTTCTCGGTCGCGGCGGTCCGCAACGGGCGCGGCCAGCTGCCGTGGTACGGCTCGTTCGACCAGTTCGGCTACTACGACGCCGCGGCGACCGAGCTCGACAGCCACGAGACGACCTGGGCGAACTTCCTGCTGGCCAACTACTTCCACCGCCTCCGGACGCCGGCCTCGCCCGGCTTCGACGCGCGGTTCGACTACCTGGAGGACGAGGACGCGGCCGGCAACGTCGCCAAGCTCGACACGTTCGGGCCGGCGATCGCGGCCGGCAACGCGATCACGATGGTCCAGGGCAGCGCCGTGACGAAGACCGTCGTCGGGCACAAGCCGTACGCCGCCGTCTACTACGAGCTGACGCCGGGGACGCCGGCGCCGCGGATGGTCCGGGTCAACGTCACGACCTCCGCCGGGCTGAGCGACCCGATCATCCAGGTCGTCCGGATCGGCGCGGCCAATGCGCTGGTCGACATCCACCGCTCCGACCGCTCGTCGTACTCGAAGACGATCAACATGGCCGGCCTGACCAAGGTCCTCGTGATCGTCGCGAGCAAGGAGCACGCCGGCGACTTCACGATCCACTTCGACGAGGTCGCCGCGGCGACCGACGTGATGATCACCCGCTGGAACACGGCCGTCGGGACCGAGTACGAGGTCAACCCGAAGGGCTGGTCGTGGACCTGGGTGTCGCCGGACATCATGGTCGACTCGAACAACGACCTGCTCGACGACACGAGCGTCTTCTTCGGCCAGAACAACAAGCTCAAGGTGCGGCTGCGCAATCGCGGCAACGCGGATGCGTCGAACATCCAGATCAGCCTCTTCTACCAGAAGGCCACGCCCCATCTGACGAGCGCCGGCTGGATCCCCGTCCAGAACGCGGCCAACGTGACCCAGGTGCTGACCGGGCTGAACCTGGCGGCCGGTGCCGAGACCTGGTTCACCGCCGACTGGGCCCCGGCCGACGACGGGACCCATCACAACCACTGGTGCGTCAAGGCCGTCGTGTCGTGCGCCGGCGACCCGAACGCCGACAACAAGATGGCGTTCCGGAACTTCGACAACGTCGCGGTCGGCAGCCCGGACACCGTGTTCGACGCGCTGATCCGGTACGGGCAGTGGACGGACGGCGACCGGCTCCAGATCATCCCGCGCGGCCGAGCCCAGACGCTGGTGGCCGACCGCAAGACGCTCCCCCGGCCGATCCCGACCGGCTGCGATCCGGCGTCGTCAGACCGTCACCTGGTCCACGGCGTTCCGCTCGAGATGAGCTTCGCCAGGCTCCGGGTCGTCTCGGCCGACCTCGAACCGTGGGACGGAGCGTCCACGCTCGAGCCCGACGGAACGGGCGCCTACTACCCGGTCGACGAGCGGACGCTGCCGCCCGGGCTGAGCTCCGACGACATCGTCACGGTGGCCCATGTCCGGAACGGCCACCCGATCGGCGGCGTCACGTACCGGATCTCGAAGCCGTAGTCCAGCGGCGCCGGTGCCGGTCACGCGGCACGGCACCGGCGCCTGCTCGCTCCCGCCCTACCTTGATCCTGCCCTGACTTCTCATGGGCCCCGATCGATGACCATCGATTCGAGGATCGCCTGGAGCTCGGCCAGGTCCGCCGCAGGGGTCGCGGGCATGTGCGAAACGTCGATCACCAGCGGCCGGCGATCGACATCGACCATGTACACGACGTCGATCTGGCCCGGGGCATTGTGGGAGTTCGCGCCATCGGCGACATTCCATTCGCTCCAGCTCCGGAACTCCCCCTTGTCGCAGGTCGAGAGATCCAGGTCCGCGGGCACCGTCAGCTGGATCCGCAATGCAGACTCACCGCCCAGCGTCACCTCGGTCAGCCGACGTGGGAGGGGACCGCGGAGGCTCTGGTTCGCCAACCCACCGTCCTGGGGCGCCACGACGATCCCCTTCGCGTCGTGCGAGTGGTTGGCGAGATCGATCGGACTGAGCGTGCTCGTCTGCCAATGACACGGGTCGGCGTAGACCCGATCCACGGCCCAGGCGCTGAACGCCATCTCATCAGGCTGACCCAGGTGCTTGGACACGAGCCCACCACTGATGACCCACCCAGCTGGCAGCGTGAAGACGATCCGCCGGTAGTCGGGACAACCACCTCGGCACAGGGCGTTGCCGCCGGGCGCGAGCGCCGGATTCATCAGGAAATGGGTCCCGGGCGCGAGCGCGCTTGGAGGCGGGACGGGGCTGGGCGTCGCTGAAGGGCTCGGCGTGGCCGCCTGGCTCGGCGTCACTGCGGGGCCCTGCGTCGGCGTGCTGGTCGGGCCCGCGACACCGGGGCCGGAGACGCTCGGGCGGCCGAAGATGATGACACCGGCGGCAGCAACGGCCACGACCATCGCACCGGCCAGTGCCAAGCGTGCGAACGTGTTGATCCGCGGGGCGGAGCGCCGCGAAACCCGGACCGCAAGCTCATCTGCGCTCGGCGATCCGTCGAGCTGCCCGGCCTGCCAGTCCAGGAAGCGCCGGAGCTCCTCGTCCATCCTGGCCTCGTTGCTCATGACTCGCGCTCCCCGAGCTCTCGCCGCAGCCGATCCTTGGCCAGACGTAGCCGCGAGCGGACCGTCTCGACCGGAGCGCCGACGAGGTCGGCCGTCTCGACCACCGAGTAGCCCGCGTACAGGTGGAGGGCGACGACGGCGCGCTGCTCGGCCGACAGCTCGGCATACGCCGTCCGAAGGGCGCCCCAGGCCGGGAGGTGCTCGCTCGTCGCGTCGACCGGCTCGATCCAGGCGACGCGCGACTCGATCGGGAAGAAGCGCCCAAGCCAGGACCGCCGCGAGCGGTTGATCCGGATCGCCTCCCGGACGACGATCCGATCGAGCCACGGCCGGAGCCTCGAGTCGTCTCGCAGACTCGTCCGTCGGCGCCAGGCCTGCTCGAGACCCACCTGGACCGCGTCAGCGGCATCGGCCCCGTCGCGGCAGATCAGGCGGGCGAGACGCACGAGTCGGTCGTAGTGCTCGGTGACGAACTCGTTCAGGGTCGCGTCGGCCAGGACGCCGGAGACTGCATCCGCGCGATCGACGTCCATGGGCTGCGCCGACTCCGTGCTGGTCATCTCAACGGTACAGAACGCGGCGAGCCACCCAACGGGTCAATCGAATGCAACCAGCGGCGACGCGAACCTGAGCCGCGCCTAGCGCTTCGTTCCGAGCTTCACCGAGACGTCGCGCTCGGCACCGTCGCGGACGATGTGGAGCGTGACGGTCTGTCCGGCTGCGAACTGGACGACGACGATCTCGAGCGGGTGCTGGAAGTCGATCGTCTGGTCCTCGATCCCGACGATGACGTCGCCGTCGCGGAGACCGGCCGCGTCGGCGGGGCTGCCCGCCACGACGGCCGCCCGGAAGCCGCCGCTGTCGGCGGGCTGCTTCTGGAGGAGGGCGCCGTGGTCGACGGTCAGCTTCTGCTCCTGTTTCACGCCGAGGTCGACGGGGGTGTAGCGCACGCCCAGGAACGGGCGGGTCAACGGCTTGCCGGCGATCGCCTCGTCGATGATCGGGCGGGCGACGTCGATCGGGATCGCGAAGCCGAGTCCTTCGGCCCCGAAGTTGCCGATCGCCGACAGCGTGTTGACGCCGACGACACGGCCGGCAAAGTCGACCAGTGGCCCGCCGCTGTTGCCTTGGTTGATGGCCGCATCGGTCTGGAGCATGTTGCGGTACTCACCCGAGTCGTCCAGGAACGTCGTTCGGGAGAGGCCCGAGACGACACCGCTGGTCACCGAGTTCGCGAACGAACCGAGCGGGTTCCCGATCGCGATGACCGGATCGCCGACCGCGAGGTCGCCGGAACGCCCCAGTTCGACCGCGGTCAGGTCGGGCAGCTTCACGCGGACCAGGGCAAGGTCCGTAAGGGTGTCGACGGCGATGACGTTGCCGGTGGCCGTCCGCCCGTCGCCGAACGTGACGGTGACCTTCTTGTCCTCCTCGACGACGTGGTGGTTCGTCAGGATCAACCCGTCGGGCGAGACGACGAACCCGGAGCCGACGCCGTCCTTCGCCGCGACGACGACCACCGACTTCGAGACCTTCGCCGCCGCGGCCGCGGCGGTTCCGGGTGCCGCGGCGCCCGCAACCGTGCCGCTGTTCGGTGATGCCGCCGAGGCGCTCCCGGTCGCCGACGACGCGTTCGGACCGGCCGAGGCCTTCGCCTCCAGGGTCGGCTGGGGCGCCGACGTCGACTGACGACCGCCACCGACGACCAACGTGGTGATCACCGAGGCGAGGACCGCGGCGATGACGGCGATGGCGATCGTGACGACGGGCGACAGCGTCGCACCGGACCGAGCAGGCGGCTGGGCATTCATCTGGCCCGGACCGGTCATCGACCCGCGTGAGTCCTGACGAGTCCTCGAAGCCCCGGCGTCAAGCGGCGCACGACCCCATCTTGACGACGCAGTCAACCCGCGGCTCGCCGGGGAGTCTCGGATGGTCACGTCCCGTTCGAGAACGACCGAAAGTCAGGGTTACCTCGTCGGTCATCGTCCCTGACGATCCGATCATCGGGTCCGCGGGCGCGACCCGCCGTGATCGAGGACCGCAGTGACGCGAGCGACGAATACGAGTGCGCAGGCAACCCTCCGGAGCATCGCCCCGGCCTTGGCCGTGCTCGTCGCGTTCGTGCTCGTCGGCGCGATCGCAGGCTGGCTGTTCGTCAAGTCGCCGTCGTTGTCGGCGCCGTCGTTCCGTCGGATCGGTCGATCAGCTGGCATCTGGGGCTTCCCCCGTTCTATGGGTCTCGGCTCGACCCGACAACCGCCGAGACGACCACCGAGATCTCGGCGTCTGTCGGGAGGCCCGCATGCACCAGCTACGGGACGGACTTCCCGAGTGACGACTCCTGGCTGGCGCCAGCCGTCGATCATCTACACGCCGTCGGCTGTGACCATCACGATGCACGACGAGGTCTCGAGGGCTTCAAGAGGTCGCCGTCGATGGGGTCATCCTCGACTCATACATCCCCGTCACGGTCCACTTGAGCCCAACCGCTCAGGGGCCGGGCCCTGTTCGATGGCTCATCGGATCCTCCGGCCGCCCGACCGTACCCCTGAGCGCCTCGCGACCCAGATCACGTCGTTGTCAGGACCTTCTCAGGCGCTGCGGACAGCATTCGCGAAGTCGATGACAATGCCCCGATGACGACACCACCCGACCCTGTGGCCGAGCGACCCCCCGAGCGCGGGATCGGCGGTGGACGGAAGCGACGCAAGATCCAGGCGCCGCCGCGCAAGGACGGCAACGGGCTGCTCATCGTCGGGCTGCTCAGCGCGCTCGCGCTGGTCGTCGGCGGGTTCGCCCTCTACCTGATCGCCACTCGCCCGGCGACGCCGGCGGCCGCATCGACGGCCTCGTGCCGCACGATCGCCTGGGAGTCGCTGCCGGACAACGACGCGCTCCCCGAGGGCTGGACGGTCACCGGGAGCGGCTTCTACACCGACGGCTACGGCGCCTCGTTCTCCGGCCCGGTCGCGTCCGGATCCCCGGCGCCGGTGATCAACGTCCGGGTGAGCTGCTACGGCTCCGACGGCCACCTCGCGGTCACCCGCTCGCACGACGCGGACCTCGCGGTCGGCGGGACCGACGTCCCGTTCGCGGATGTCGGCGACGAGGCGCTCGCGACGAAGGACCGGACCGGCACGACGACCTCGGTCTACGTCCGGCGCGGCCAGCTCGTCGCGTCGATCGCCTCGCAGGGCGTGTCCGCGGACGACCTGGAGGAGGCGGCCGGAGCGATCGATGACGCAATGGACACCGCCGAGTCGGCGGTCGCCGAGGCCAGCCCGGGGGCCGAACCGAACGCCTCCGACGAGGGCGAGGTCCCGACCGACGAGCTCGGGACCGACGTGCCCGATGAGACGCCGACCCACACCTTCCCCGAGCTCGAGGCGATCCTGCCCAAGACCGTCGAAGGTGCCCCGTTCGTGTCCGAGAGCACGACGGCGACCGAGGTGATGTCGGGCGATCCGTCGGGCGAGGCCCTGTTCCAGTGGCTGACCCAGAACGGCAAGACGTCGGATCAGCTCGAGTTCGCAGATTCGTCCGATCCGACCGGCACGGTCGATGCCGACTTCACCGCCCTGCGCGTCGACGGGATCGCCGCCGCCAAGCTCCGGGCGGAGCTCATCGCGACCTGGCTCAGCGCCGACACGACCGGCGTCACGCCGGTCAACAAGACGATCGGCGGCAAGCCGGTCCAGGTGATCGACTACGGCGACGGGGGCTCGATCGACTACGTCTTCGACCAGGGCGACGCGGTGATCGTCCTGTCCTCCTCCGACCCGGCCGTCGTCGAGAAGGTGCTGGCCGGCTTCAAGTAGCTCGCGAGCAGCCATGAAGGAACCCCCGGGAGGAGCTCCGGGGGTTCCTGTGGTTCGTTGGCGTTCGGTTTGGCGTCCGCTGGGTTCAGCGGCCCTTGTGCGGCCCGCCCAGGCGGGTCGGTTCGGGAGCGATGGCTTGCGCGGGAGCGTCTGCGAGTGGATGACGTCTCGGGCGATGAAGATCTGGGGCGCCGGCGCGTGCTCGGCGACCACCTCCGCCGCCTGGTAGCGCTGTTCGGCGGGCGCCGGGACGGAGATCTCCGCCGGCCGCCGAGGAGCCGTGACATCACGGTAGTGCGGCGTGGGCGGCAGGTTCAGCACGTGACTGTCATGCCCGAGCAGCGACTTGACATACGTTTGGGCGTGCTCGGCGGGCGTGCTCGCCGGAGCGACCACGGGTCGCGCGCTGATGGCAACGGCGACGACGGCCACGAGCAGGGCAGCCGCGGCAGCGGTCAGGAGCCCGCCCAGCTGGTTCGAACCCTTCAGCGAGATGCTGTTCTGTGCTGCGGTCATTTCAGGAACCCCCCTTCGATCATCGGATGGTGATCTGCTTGCCGCCATGGTCGCCCGGCTCGAACGGGATTCCGAGTGACCCGCCGACCGCCAAACGGTGCGCCGTGAGAAGTCAGGCGCGTCGGATGGGGGTCGCGAGAGCCGTCAGCCAGCCGACGATGGCCGTCCTGTCCGGAAATACGGTGGTCACCGTCGCGGCCTAGACTGCGAGCAGGTCGACCAGCCGGGCGGACCACGGCAAGGGACGCGGCCAGCGCTGCCGACCGTTGGAGGTCCAGCCATGGCCAGGGATCCCGCCGTGATCGACCGGCGACCGACGCCCGCCGATCCACTGCCTGGAACGACGGTCGACCGGAGCATCCCCGGACCGAAGCGGACGCTGCCGCCCGAGCTCGGCCCCGACGCGATCGCGGTGCTCGAGGGACGCACGTTCATGTACTCGGACTGCGTCGGGGACGTCCCGACGGGCTCGATCGGAGGGCTCGTCCACGCCGATACCCGGTTCCTCAGCCGCTGGGAGCTGACGATCGACGGAGCGCCGTTCCTGGTCCTGCGCGGCAGCACCGTCGACTACTACTCGGCCGAGTTCTTCCTGACCAACCCGCGGCTCGACGGGCTCGAGGCCAACAGCGTCGGCCTGCGCCGCCTGCGCTTCGTCGGCAACGGCCTCCACGAGCGGCTCGAGCTCGAGAGCTACCTCGACGAGCCGATCCGGATCGAGCTGCGGCTGGCGGTCGACAACGACTTCGCCGACCTGTTCGAGATCAAGGACAAGGTCCGCGACCGCTCCGACCAGGTCGTCCGGACGCCGGCGCCGGATCGGACCGGCCTCACCTTCCGCTACACGAACAAGACGTTCTCCGCGGAGACGACGATCGAGACGTCGGCGGCCGCGACCACGATCGACGGCGACGGCCTCGGCTGGGCGATCGACCTGCCGGCCAAGGAAACCTGGATCTGCGAGCTCCACGTGCCGCTCAAGCTCGGCCCGCGCGAGATGCAGCCGATGCACGCCGACTTCGGCGATGTCTTCGCGGCCGAATCCGACGATCCGATCGATGCCTGGATCTCCGACATGCCCCGGCTGGCGACCGACTCCCACCTGCTCGGCGAGGTGGTCGGTCGGACGGCCCGTGACCTGATCGCCCTGCGGATCGAGGCGACCTCCGACGGTCAGTCGATCATGCTGCCGGCCGCCGGGCTGCCCTGGTTCCTGACCCTGTTCGGCCGTGACACGCTGTTGAGCGCCTACCAGACGGTCGCCTTCGGGCCGGGGCTCGCCCAGGGGGCGCTGCTTGCGCTGGCCTTCTTCCAGGCCGACAAGCGCGACGACTTCCGGGACATGGAGCCCGGCAAGATCCTCCACGAGCTGCGGATGGGCGAGCTCACCCAGCTCGGGCTCAAGCCACACAGCCCCTACTACGGCAGCGCCGACTCGACGCCGCTCTGGCTGATCCTGCTGTCCGAGTACTGGCGCTGGACGGGCGACGACACGTTCGTCCTGGCGCTCAAGGCGAATGCCCTGGCGGCGCTGGCCTGGATCGACGACTTCGGGGACCGGGACGGCGACGGCTACGTCGAGTACGGGACGCGCTCGTCACAGGGGCTCGGCAACCAGTGCTGGCGCGACTCGTACGACGGCGTCCAGTTCGCCGACGGGACGATCCCGTACCTGCCGATCGCGACGGCCGAGATCCAGGGCTACGTGTACGACGCCAAGCTGCGGCTGGCCGAGCTGGCCGACGGGCCGTACGCCGACCCGGCGCTGGCGACCCGCCTGCGGGGCGAGGCGGCGGCCCTCCGCGAGCGCTTCGAGCGCGACTTCTGGATCGACGCGCGAGGCGGCTACTACGCGATCGGGCTCGACGGCGACAAGCGCCCGATCGATTCGCTGACCTCGAACATCGGTCAGCTGCTCTGGACGGGCATCGTGTCCGACGAGCGGGCCGCGATCGTCGCTCGCCAGCTCATGTCCGACACCCTGTTCTCGGGCTGGGGCGTCCGCACCCTGTCGACCGACGACGAGGGGTTCAACCCGATCGGCTACCACCGCGGCACGGTCTGGCCGCACGACAACTCGATCATCGCCCAGGGCCTCGCCCGGTATGGCTTCCGCGACGAGGCGAACCGGATCGCGCTGGCGATGCTCCACGCGGCGGCCTTCTCGCACTATCGGCTGCCGGAGGCGTTCTCGGGCTACGCTCGATCGCGCGGCCGCTTCCCCGTCCCCTACCCGACCGCCTGCAGCCCGCAGGCCTGGGCGACCGGCGCGCCGCTCCTCCTGCTCAGGGCGATGCTCGGGCTCGAGGTGCGCGACGGGCAGGTGACCGTCGATCCGGCGCTGCCCGACGAGCTCGGCTGGGTCTCGATCAGCGGCCTGAAGGCGTTCGGCACGCGCTGGGACCTGGAGGCCAACGGCCGCAACGGCCACGTCCGCCTCGCCCACGGGGACTGACCCCGCGGAATCGGACGGGCGACCCGGGGGCCCATTCCGGGACCTTCTCGAGAGGGGTCCGGGGCGGTCGGTTGTCGTTGACGGGGCGGTGCAAGATGACTCGATGGTTGGGGCCATCTGCCTGGGCATCGTCTGGGGCTGGCTGGGGGCGCTCCGGGTCGATCGGTCGGCCGCCTGGGGTGCCTGGTTCGGCGCCGGCGTGGCCCTGGCCGAGGTCGTCGCCGCGTGGCACCTCGGCCCGACCGGCCTCATCGCCTGCGGGGTCGCGATCGGGGTCGGGTTCGTGGGGCAGAACCTGGTCTATCGGCTGCTCATCAGCTGAGGGGAACAGATGGACATCAAGATCGTCGGGGCCGCGGCATTCGGAGCACTGATCGGCTGGTACGTCTACTACATCAACCGTCACCGGCCCGACTACGTCCAGCTCGGCGACCTCGTGACGATCGTCGGCGTGATCGGCGGTGCCGCGATCCTGGCCCTGTTCCCGGCCGGCTCCGACCTGTTCGGTGGCTACGGGATCGGCCTCGCGATCGGGTTCTTCGGGTACTTCGTCGTCCTGATCGGGATGGTTGCCTACTCCAGGAACTTCAACGTCGACTTCTTCCTCGACGGCCGGCGCAAGAAGCCGGTCGATCCGTGGGTTCCGGCCGGCCCGCCCGGTTCCGACCGGCGGCGCGATGATCGCGGACCCGACGACGAAGAAGGGCTCCGGGAAGCAGGAGCCCGACGACGGCCGCTGACCCGGGCGGCTCCGCCTACGCCCGCCGGGCGGCCCGGGCGGTCGGGGCGGACGCGCTGCCCTCGCTCATCCCGTACCTGCCGGCTTCGATGCTGGCGACGGCCGAACGGGTCGCGCTCGACATCGAGTGGCCGGGCAGCCGCGCCGAGGCCCTCCTCGCGATCCTCGCCCGCCAGCCGAGTCCGGACCTGGTCGACGAGATCCTGGCCGCGGCCCGCGAGTCGGACGACGCCCCGCGACTGCTGGTCGCGCTCGCGGCCTCCCTGCCGGAGCCGAGGCGGCCGGAGCTGATCGCCGAGGCACTCGACCGGGCGTCCGACGACTGGGCGCGGTCGTCGGTCCTGGAGTCCGCCGTCCCGATCGCACCCGCCAGCCAGCTGGCGACACTCGTCGAGGTGGTCGAGCGGATCAAGGGGGCCGACGCCCTGCTCGCACCACTGGTGGCGTTCAACGGACGGGCCGACGACCTCGGCCAGGACCTGCGAGATCGGCTCGTTCGACGCGCCGGGCGGCCGCGGTCGGCGGACGTCCGCCTCCAGGCCCAGGCGGCCGTTGCCGACCTGCTCCCGCCGGCCAGACGCGACGAGCTCCTCGGGCACTGGATCGACATGGGTCTGATCGACCCGCCGGACCTGTTCGTCATCGGCGCGACGGCCCGGCTGTGGCCGACCGACGCCCGGCGCTGGCTGGTCGAGATGTGGGTCGACCTGGATGAGGAGCAGTCGCCGGAGATCGAAGCGGCCGTCCTCGACGGGCTCGATCGGGCCGAGCTCGTGCGCGCCTTCGACCTCGCCCGGCGCCGGATCACCCGCTCCGGCGCGGCGGCTTCGATCGGGGCGATCGCGGCTCGCCTCCCCGACGAGTACCAGCTCCGGGCGCTGGACCTCGCCCTGACCCGCCTCAAGGGCAAGCGACGGGTCGCCGCCCTGGCGACGATCGGGCAGCGCGTGAGCGCTCCGCCGCTCCGCCACGCGCTCGTGTCGGCCGGTCGCCGCGGGGCCGTCGAGGACTGGACGGCCGCCCTCGGGGAGCCGGCGCCGTCGCTCGCGTCGTCGCTGGCGCCCTCGCTCGTACCGGCTGCGATCGCCCTCGTACGGCGATCAAAGGATCCCGACCGACGGGCGCCCGCCCTCGCCCAGCTCGCCCTGCGGACGCCGGATCCGCGCCGTCGGTCGCTCGTCGACGAGGTCCTGCGCGATCTTCGGAAGGTCGGCGACCCGACCCTCTTCGAGACGAGCACCACGATCGCCACGGTGGCGACGCCGGCCCAGGCCGCCTCGTTGATCGCGCTCTGCCGCGAGCGGCTCAAGACCGCCGACCTGGAGCCGCTCCTGCCGGACCTCGCCCAGGCACTCGACGACGACGGGCTGCTGGCACTCGTCCGTGAGCTGTCCGACCAGAAGCCCTCGCTTGCCGAGCAGGTGCTGACGGCCAGCGCACCTGGCCTGTCGCTTGACGCGATGAGCGGCGCGATCGATGCCGCGCTCGGGATCGGCGACCCGGGCTCGTCGGCGATCGCCCTCGCGGAGCTCGTGGCGGATCGGCCGCAGCTCCGCTTCTCCGGTCTCGGGGAGCGGGCCCTCGACCTCGCACTCGACAGTGGCGATGGGTGGGCCGTCTTCCGGGTGCTGGACCGGGTCGGGAGCAGCCTGCCGCCCGAGCGGGCGCTCGACGCTGCGCTCGGGATCGAGGACGAAAGCCAGCGCTACTCGTCACTGTCGACGATCGAACCGAACCTGCCGGGTCCGCTCCAGGCGAGGGCGCGCCGGGAGCTGGCGAAGATGCCGGACTTCGCCGGTGGGATGGGCGCGGGCGGCGGCCTCGACCTCGAAACGCTGCTCGCCCAGTCGCCGGGAGGCGCCGCGGCGTTCTCGGTCGATGCGCTGGAGGCACTCGTGGGGCCGGCCTCCGGGGCCCGGGCGGAGCCGCCGGCGACGGCCGCGAAGCCTCCGCCGACAGCCGCCGAGCCGGCGCCGAGCCGCCGCCGAGCCGGGCGAGCCGCTGCCCGAAGCCGAGGAGCCGCGCGAGGCCGAGCCTGTGCCGCTGCCGAGACCCCCAGGCGACGAGCTGACGAACGGCCACGGGCCCGAGCCGCCGAGGGCCGGCGCCGAGCCGCCGATCGCGGCTGAGGCGCCGCGTCGGAACGTCGTGTCGACCGGCTTCGCGGACCTGGAAGCTCCCGACGAGCCGATCGAGGCCGGGACCACGCTCGCCGCCGGCCGGCCGTACACGTTCTGGCTCGAGATCGGGGCGCCGGTCGCCGGGTCGATCGAGGCCCGGGCGACCACGATCGAGCCGCCGAAGGGCGTGGCCCGCCTGACCGTGGTCCTGTTCAGCCCCGACGGCGGGTTCACCATCGACGCGCCGTCCGGCGAGCTTCGCGTCGGGCCGGATGGGTCTGCGTCCGTCCTCCGGCAGCCGGGCCGGATCGGAGGTCTCGGGCGTCGACTCCACTTCCCGCTCAGCGCGCCGACCGAACCCGGGACGTACCGTCTCCGCTGCTCGATCGTGGCCAAGGGGATGGTCCTCCAGTCCCGGTTGATCACCGCGGTCGTGACCACGACGCCGCGGGCCAGGCGCCGGGCACTCGTCTCGAAGCTCGACTACCGCCTCGTCGACGCCCCGAACGCCGAGAAGATCACCGAGCGAGCCGAGCACCGGGTCAGCGTCATGCTCAACGAGGCTGCCGGCACCCACGCCCTGTTCGTGTCGACCGGCGGCGCGAAGCCGAAGCTGGTCGGCAGCGCGACGCTCGACCCGGCCGTCGTGAGCAGCCTCGTCAGCGAGGCGCGCGGCGGTCTTCGCGCGGCCACCTGGGGCACCGAGGAGGAGTGGACCGCCGGCGACAAGTACCGCTATGCGGGAGCGCTCGACGTCGACCAGCTTCGAACCGACCTCGTCCGGATCGCGTTCCGTGGCTACGCCCTGTTCGACCTCCTCCTCGAGAGTCTCGGGTTCGCCACCCCGGCCAAGGAAGACACGTTCCGTGCGTTCGTGCGCAAGCCGTCGCTCGTCCAGATGGCGCACAGCGAGAACCCGCGGCTCGTCCTGCCGGTGGCCACCGTCTACGACCGACGGCTCGACACCGGCGCCGACCCCGGCGGGATGGGGCTCTGCCCGCAGTTCGTCAAGGACCTCAAGAACCGGGCCGACCTGGCGGCGAGCCTCTGCTTCAAGGGCGACTGCCCGAGCGGCGACGATGACACGGTCGTCTGTCCGAGCGGGTTCTGGGGCTTCCGCCATGCGATCGGCGTCCCGGTCAGCTTCCCGAACGCCGAGGACGCGCCGCGGCGGATCGCGAAGGGCGCCGCGCGCTCGGCCGTCGCGGTCATCTCGACCGATCCCGGGCTGACCGGCTGGGCTGAGCACCGGGCGCAGCTGGCCAAGGTCCCGGGGCTCGGCTGGACGGTCTCGACGACCCGCGACGACGGGCTCGTCCAGGTCGTCGACCGAGCACCGCAGATCGTCTACTTCTACTGCCACGGCGGCGTGTCGCACGCCCGGCCGTTCCTCAGCGTCGGCCCCAAGGACGGCCCGCTGATCTTCCGCGACACGCTTCGCGACAAGCGGGTCAGCTGGACCTCGCCCCGGCCGCTCGTGATCCTCAACGGCTGCCACACGACGGCCCTCGGGCCCGAGGTGGCCCACCAGCTCATCGGTGGGTTCATCGCGACGTCGGGCGCGGCCGGGGTCATCGGGACCGAGGTGACGATCTTCGAGGGGCTGGCGACCGCCTTCGCCGAGAGCTGCCTTCGCCGGTTCGAGGCCGGGGACATGCTCGGCTGGGCGGTCCGCAACGCCCGCCTCGACATCCTGGCGAAGGGCAACCCGCTCGGCCTCGGCTACATCCCGTTCGCTCCCGCCGATCTCCAGCTGAGCTAGCCGGCGCGGGTCGGGGCGTGGCCCGGATCGGAAGGTTGGCCGCGGATCTGTCGAGCTGCCGGATCAGGCGATGATCGCGACGACGGCGACGGCGACCACCACCGTCACGGTCGACACGGCGAGCAGCCAGGTGACGGCCCGCGATCGCTTCCACGAGAAGGTGTCCTGAGCGGCGTTCATGGCGGGACCCTCGGTGAACGCGCGCTGACTTGGGGCCGGGTTGCGGCGACGCAGGCGGCTGGTCGCCGGGCGAGCTACGTGGCGATTGAGATCGAGCTACTCGGCGATCGAGCTCAGGCTGCCGCTGACGTCGTCGACCTGGGCCAGCTCGAGCTGGCGGGCCAGGTGGCGGATGAGCTGGCGAGCGAACTGCTCGGCGCCCTCGGGGCCGTACGCGGCCACCAGCGACCGGGCGTACTCGAATGCGTGGGTGTAGGCCTCGCAGGCGACCTGCTGGGCCGCTGCCTCGGGCGAGTCTTCGGTCATCAGGCGTTCTAGCGTCTCTGGAGCCATCGGCTGGATCACTTCCCACCTCCGTTGGACGCAACGCTAGGTGGCCGGACCCGGACCGCGGGATCGTCGCGCCGACGGGCGAACTGTCGGGTTGGATGCACCCTGGGGTCGAGAGCTACGCCGGCCCCGAGTCTCCGGTGCCCAGGTCCCCGGCGAGGTAGCGCTGGATCGTCGGCCCGATCGCCCTGACGACCGACTCGCGCGGCGCCGACGCGAGCGGCTCCACCCCGACCACGTAGCGGGCCATCATGAGCCCGACGAGCTGCGAGCCGGCAAGCGACGCCCGCAGAGCGGCGTCCGGCCGGTCGATCGCCCGGGCGAGGGCGAGGAGCGGCCCCTCGGCGAGGATCCGGCGGAGCATCCCGGCCGCGACCGGATCCGTCGTTGCCGAGCGGATGACGCCCATCAGCAACGGCCGCATCGCCGGCGTCTCCCACGTCTCGAGCACGAACCGGATGAACCGCTCGCCGATCTCGTCGGGCGGTCCGGCGGCGACGAGCTGCGGGACGAGCGTGGACAGGTCGATCGGGAGCTCCATGGCCGCGACGAACAGCTGCTGCTTCGTCCCGAAGTAGTGGTGGACGAGGGCCGGGTCGACCTCGGCCCGCGCCGCGATGTCGCGGATCGTTGCCGCCTCGAAGCCACGCTCGCCGAAGCTCGCCCGGGCGGCCGCGACGATCCGGCCGCGGGTGTCGCTCGACCCCGGCCGCCGGCCGGATCGGCTCAAACGACCTCCCGGCGGATCGTCAGCGCGGCGATCGTCGCGAAGAACAGCGAGAACCCGGCCAGCACGAGCAGGTCCCATCGGAGCGCAGCGACCCCGAGATCGGCGCCGGCGATGAACACCTGGCGCAGGCCATCGACCGCGTAGCTCAGCGGCAGGAGCGGCGCGATCGGCTGGATGACGTCCGGGAGGCTGCTGATCGGGAACAGGACCCCGGACAGGAGGAACTGGGGGACGATCACGATCGGGATGAACTGGATGATCTGGAGCTCGGTCCGGGCGAACGACGACAGGAAGATGCCGAGGCTGACGGCGGAGATCGCCAGGACGAGCACGACGATGAACGCGAACAGCGGGCTCCCGGCGACCGGCACGCCGAGTCCGATCGAGAATGGCGGCAGCGGCCCGATCGCCGGGACGTGGATCGTCCCGAGGACCCAGATCATGAGGATCGTGACCTGGATGAAGGCGAACAGGCCGAAGCCGAGCGTGTAGCCGGTCACGATCTCGGCGCGCGAGACCGGCGTGGCCATCAACCGCTCGAGGGTCCCGCCGGTCCGCTCTCGAAGGAAGCTCACCCCCGTGAGCAAGTAGACGAAGAAGTAGACGAAGAACCCGACGAGGGCCGGCGCATAGCCGGTGAGTGGGTCGCTGCTCGGCGTGCCGTAGAGCGTGGTATGGACGATCGCAGGGAGGGCCCGGCCCGACACCGCCGAGACCGCCGACAGAAGCGCCTTCTGGAGCCCTCCGAGCTGGACCGTGTCGGCGGATGGATCGAGCCCGTTCGTGATGACCGTGATCGAGGGCGCGACGCCCGCGCCACCGATCGCGAGCTCGGCCGGCAGGACGATCGCGACGGTCGCGGAGCCGTCCTCGATCAGCGCTTGGGCGGCGGCCACGTCGGCCGCCTCGGTGACGACCGCACCCTGGCTCCGCAGGGCCGTGGTCAGAACGCCGGCCACGACCGTCCCAGGCTGCCCCGCCTCGTTGACGATGACGGCGTCGATCGTCGGCGTCTGGCCCTCCCGGAGGATGAACGTGACGAGGCCGGTGATGACGAGCGGGGCAATGAACAGCAGTGCGATCGACGGCCGGTCCCGGCGGATCTCCTCGGTCACCCGACGGAACAGGGCCGCGATCCGACGGCCGTTCATCGGGTCACCGCCACGTCGGCGCCGAGCTTGAGGAACGCCTGCTCGAGATCGTCGGTGGCGGCCCGCTCGCGGATCTGGCGGGGCGTGCCGCGGGCGATGACCTTGCCCGAGCGGATGAACAGGAGCTCGTCGCAGCGGTCCGCCTCGTCCATGACGTGGCTGGCGACGACGATCGTCGTCCCGGCGTCGGTCAGCTCCCGGAAGTGGGTCCAGAACTGGACCCGGAGGAGCGGGTCGACCCCGACCGTCGGCTCGTCGAGGAACAGGACCGGCGGGCGATGGACGAGGGCGCAGGCCAGCGACAATCGACGGCGCTGGCCGCCGGACAGCGTGCCGGCGATCGCGTCGCGCCGGTCGGCCAGCTCGACGAGCTCGAGGGCGGCCTGGACGGCGGCCGCGTCCCGGATCCCGTAGGTGGCCGCGAAGAACCGCGCGTTCTCGGCGACGGTCAGCGCGAGGTACACCCCGTCGGCCTGGGTCATGTACCCGATCCGGCTCAGATTCGGCCGGGACGGCATCGCGACGCCGAGGACCTCGGCCTGGCCGCTCGTCGCCCTGGCCAACCCGGTGAGCAGCCGGATCAACGTGGTCTTGCCCGAACCGTTCGGACCAAGCAGGCCGTAGATCCGGCCGGGCGCGAGCTCGAAGCTCACGTCGTCGACCGCGCGGATCGGGCCGAACGCCTTGACGAGCCCGTTCGCCCGGATCGCCGGCTCGACCGAATTCATCACGCGATGAATTCTAGCGCGACCCGCAAGGGCAGGTCCTCTCGAAGATGCCTGTTCCGGATCGAGCTACTGATTGAGCCAGCGGCCGGGGTTCGTCAGCACCGTTTCGGCGGCGGCCGACTGGAGCGTCCGGGCGGTGTCGGCCGGGAGACCGCCGGTGTACCCGAGGCCGACCGGGCTGCGCCCGAAGACCGTCGCATAGACGACGCACGCGGCGAGGTACGTCCCGGCGATGGTCGGATGGCTCCCGTCGGGTTGCCACAGGTCGAGCTCGGGTGCCTCGAGCCGGACGAGCCGCCACGCGGCACCGGCCGGGACCACGGGCACCCGGAGCTCCTCGGCGACGGCCAGGTAGCCGTCCTCGATGGCGGCCTGCATGGCGGCGTAGTCGGGCAGCCCGACATCGGGCGAGCCGTCGCGATGGGCCCAGGTCTCGAGCAGGATCGACCGGGCGCCGATCGATCGGATCGTCGAGACCAGCGACCGCGCGGCCGGCTCCATCTGATTCGCCCGTGACCACTCGCTCGCCGGGATCTGGCTCTGCTCCTGGAGGACGACCACGTCCCACGGGCCGCCGGCGAGCGCGGCCTGCGTCTCCGGCAGCGTGACGTGGCCGGCGAGCGATTCTCCGCCGGGTGCCACCTTCCCCGTCCCGACGTGCTGCCCGCCTGAGAGGGCCAGCTCGGCGAAGGCGTGGGGCAGGTCGTTGACGTCCGTGTAGCTGTTGCCGAGGAACAGGACCCGGGTGCAGCCCGAGCCGTCGAGCGGGCCGCAGGTGCCGGCGCCGGGCAAACGGCCGGTGAGCACGAGCGCCCCGAGGATCGCGATGACGACGAGCACGACCGCCCCACCGATCGCGATCGGCGTGCCGACCCGTCGCGGTGCCACCGCTGCCGTGTCCGTCATGGCCCGGATCGTGGTCCGCCACGAGCCTCGCCGCCATGGCCCGATCAGCCTACGGCGCGAAGCGACTGGAACGAGGCACCGTTGCCCTGGCCCCGTTGACGAGAACGCGTCCGCGCATACGATCCGGCGATGACCCGGAGCCAGGCCCTGACCATCGTCCGCGTCGCGTCGGTGCTGCTCGTGATCGTGGCGATCGTGGCCCAGGCCGTGACCCTGGCGGAGGCGAACCGGTTCGATCCCACCCGGTTCTTCGCGTTCTTCACGATCCAGAGCAACCTGATCGGGGTCGCCGCGTTCGGCTGGTTGCTGAGCGTCCGCAGCGGGCCCCGGTCACGCGGCCTCGAGCTCCTTCGGGGAGCGGCCGCCGTCTACCTGACCGTGACGTTCTTCGTCGTGATCTTCCTGCTCTCGGGGATCGACGTGCAGCTTCAGCTCGCCTGGGTCGACTTCGTCCTCCACAAGCTGTTCCCGGTCGTGGTCGTCCTGGACTGGATCGTCGACCCGCCGACGACCCGGCTGACGGCCCGCGACGCGCTGCTCTGGCTCATCTATCCGATCGTCTGGACGGCCCTGACCGTGGTCCGCGGCGCACTCGACGGCTGGTATCCCTACCCATTCCTGAACCCGGCCAACGGCGGCTACGGCCAGGTCGCCGTGACGGTGGTCGCGGTCACGGTGGGGTTCCTGGTGGTCGCCGCAATCACGATCGCGATCGGCAACGCCCGGCGCGGCAATCGACCGGCTGCCTGAGGACGCTCGGGGCTATCTCGCGGTCAGACCGCTCTCGGTCGACCGCGACGCCAGGCCGCGACCCCACCAACGAGCCCGCTTCCAAGCGCCAGGATCGGCCCGAGCGGGGACTCGTGTCGCTCGTCCACTGGCGCGACCGAGATCGTACTCGTGCCGGGCGGGCCCGCGAGCACGGTCAAGGCGAGCGGCGCGCCCTCGGCCAGGTTCGTTCGCCAGTCGCCCGGCAGGCACTCGAGGACCACGCCATAGTCTCCGGGGGCGAGGTTCGGCACGATGAAGGCATATGTGTACGACGCGACCCGGCGCCCGACACTCCTCGGACCTGGTGGATCCTTCGGCTGCTGGTTGGTCGCGTCGCTCGCGATGAACGCGACGGCGAGCCTCAGCGGCGGTTTGGCGGTCACGCCAGCACATGCGTTGAGAGCGATGACCCTGGTGCCGGGCGTCGCCTCGCTCGGGTCGAGGCCAAGGGTCGTTGCCGCCAGCGCCGTCGCCGTTCCGACGACCAACAGGATCGCGACGCCACCCGCACAGACCGCCGTCCGCCTGCCCATGGGCCACCCCTCGCTTGCCGCTCGGACTGCGTCGATCATGAACCCTCGCCCGTAGGCGAAACACGGGCCGTCCGGCACTACCGCCCGGCGTGATGCCCGGCGCACCATGGCGTCAGCAAGCTAGCGGGCACGCATGCCCGGGTCCATCTGGGGTCTCGGGCTGCTCGACCCGGGAACGTTGGAGGACGACATGCGTGTCCTGGTGACCGTCGCGTCAAAGCACGGGGCCTCGACCGAGATCGCGGGAGCCATCGGCGACGTGCTCATGGCGAGGGGACTGGAGGTCTCGGTCGTTGCCCCGGACATCGCCGGCAACGTCCAGGGCTATGACGCGGTGATCATCGGCAGTGGCGTCTACGCCGGGCGCTGGCTCGGCCCGGCCAAGCAGTTCGTCGAGCGCAACCGCGACCTGTTCAACGGCCGCCCGGTGTGGCTGTTCTCGAGCGGCCCGGTCGGCGATCCGCCCAAGCCGGCCGAAGAGCCGGGCGATGTCGCGACGATGCGCCAGCTCACCCACGCCCGCGGGCATCGGGTGTTCCCCGGTCGGCTCGAGAAGGGCGACCTGAGCTTCCCCGAGCGGATGATCGTCAAGGCCGTCGGTGCGGCCGAGGGTGACTACCGGACCTGGCACGAGATCCAGGCCTGGGCCAACGAGATCGCCCACGAGCTGACCGGCGCCGAAGTGGAGGTCGCGTCCGCCTGAGCCGGCCCCGGGCCAGGACGCAGGCGCACCGTGCACCGAAGGAGGGTGCCGCCATGAAGCGGTTGTACGTGATCACGTTATCGGTCCTGTTGATGTTCCTGTGGCTCGTGCCGGCGGCACTCGCTGCCGATCCGACGCCGGCCAACACCGGCCGGGTGCTCCTGTCGACCCAGGGCGATCTCACCATGCCGGCGGGTGACCAGGCCGACCTGGTCTTCGTCACCCAGGGCAAGGCGACGATCGCCGGCGACGTGAACAC
The DNA here is from genome assembly GCA_963755285.1 of uncultured Chloroflexia bacterium. Taxonomy (GTDB): domain Bacteria; phylum Chloroflexota; class Limnocylindria; order Limnocylindrales; family CSP1-4; genus Chersky-267. The sequence continues at coordinate 37,637 of CAVWJB010000003.1, forward strand.
GCTGGTCGTGATCCAGGGATCGGCCGATCTCACCGGCGCGCATGTCGGGTCGATCGTGGCCATCCAGAGCCCGATCACCCTGGGCGCGGGCACGGTCGTCACGGGCGACATCCGGACGGTCGATTCGACCGTCACCCAGACGGGCGGCGCGCAGGTCCAGGGGACCGTGCGTGATGTCGGCCTCGATCTGGCCGGGATCGGCCTGATCCTCGCCCCCGCCATCTTCCTGCTCTGGATCGGCTTCGTCCTCGCGACGATCGCGGCCGGCCTGCTGCTGGCCGCCCTCGGTGCTCGCCAGGTCCGGTCGGCGGAAGGCCTGATCAGCCACGAGCCCGGGCATACCCTGCTGTGGGGCATCGCCGGCGTGCTCGTCCCGATGGTGATCGTCATCGCGCTGTTCGTCACCGTCATCGGCGCACCGATCGGCCTCGGGATCCTGTTCGGGCTGTGGCCGCTGACGGCGTTCCTCGGCTACCTCGTCGCCGGGATCTGGATCGGCGACTGGGTCCTGCATCGCATGACGCCTGAGATCGTCCGCGAGCGACCCTACCTGGCGTCGATCCTCGGGATCCTGATCCTTCAGGTCCTCACGATCGTGCCGTTCGTCACGGCGATCGCCAGCCTGTTCGGCTTCGGGGCCGTCCTCCTGCTGGCCTGGCGGACGTTCCACCAGGGCAACCTGCCCAGCGCAAGCGTGGCCCACCCGGCTTCACCGGCGCCGATGGCAAGCTGACCACAACCGACGCGTCGGCCGACTGCATGCGGCGGGCGCGTCAGGAGCTCAGGCTGCCGGTTCGTAGGCAGCCGACAGCGAGAGACCCCGTCCATTCCGACGGGGTCTCGACCTGTATTCGGGCCACTAGCCAGGACGCATACGCTTATGGACCAAGGAGGGTGGTGCCATGAAGCGATTGTGCGTGGTCACGTTATCGGTCCTGGTGATGTTCCTGTGGCTCGTGCCGGCGGCGCTTCGCGGCCGACCCGACTCCGGCCGGCAACGGTCGGGTGCTCGTGTCGACCAGTGGCGGCCTCACGATGGCGCCCGGCGACCAGGCCGACCTGGTCTTCGTCACCCAGGGCAAGGCGACGATCGCCGGCGACGTGAACACCCTCGTGGTGGTCAACGGGTCGGCGGATCTGACGGGCGCGCACGTCCGCTCGATCCTCGCCGTCCGCAGCCCGGTCACCCTGGGCGCGGGCACGGTCGTGACCGGCGACATCTGGACGGTCGACTCGACCGTCACCCAGACCGGCGGCGCACAGGTCCAGGGGACCGTGCGTGACTTGGGCCTCGATCTCGTTGCGATCGGCCTGATCCTCATCCCGCGTCTCTTCCTGCTCTGGATCGGCTTCGTCCTCGCGACGATCGTGGCCGGCCTGCTGCTGGCCGCCCTCGCCGCGCGCCAGGTCCGGGCGGCGGAGAGCCTGATCAGCAACGAGCCCTGGCGCACCTTGCTGTGGGGCATCGCCGGGGTTCTCGTCGCGATCGTCCTCGTGATCGCGCCTGTTCATCACGGTCGTGGGCGCACCGCTGGGCCTCGGGATCCTGTTCGGGCTCTGGCCGTTGACGGCGTTCCTCGGCTACCTGGTCGCCGCCATCTGGATCGGCGACTGGATCCTCCGTCGCACGTCGCCCGGGACCGTCCGCGAGCGGCCCTACCTTGCGGCCGTGATCGGGATCCTCATCATGCAGCTCCTCGCGATCATCCCGTTCGTCAGCGGGATCGCGAGCTTGTTCGGCTTCGGGGCCGTGCTCCTGCTTGCCTGGCGGACGTTCCGTCAGGGGGGCGTTCCCGCAGCGAGCGTGGCCGATCCGGGTGCACCGGCCCCGCTGGCGAGCTGACCCGACGAGCGATTGGCCGGCAGCATGCGGCCGGTTCGTCGGGCGCGGGCTTGCTGCAGGCTCGACCGGCGGCAGACAGCAAGAGACCCCGTCCATTCGGGCGGGGTCTCGACCTTCCTCGCGATGAGGACGGCTTGGTGACTAGGCTGCGTGCACGTTCGCGGCGCGCGGGCCCTTGGGGCTCTGCTCGACATCGAACTCGACGCGCTCGCCGCCGACCAGACGGTCGAAGTCGAGCGAGGAGTCGAGCCCGCCGCGATGGAAGAAGTATTCCTTCGCATCCTCGGCGGCGATGAAGCCGAAGCCGCGATCGGCAACGACCTTCTTGATGGTACCGGTGGTCACATTGACCTCCACATCTTCCCGAACTGGGAACTGCAGGCGCACGGTCCGTTCGAGAAGGGGGGTCGACCACGCGTAGGCTCGCCAACAAGAGGTAGGCGAGTGCCTAGCATAGCACACCCGTTCGGATCGGCCTACTCGGTGATCCCGATCACGTGGCCCTCGGGATCGGCAACGAGGCCGAGCTGGGCCTCCCCATCCGGGCTGAACTTGGGCATGACGACCGAGCCGCCGAGCTCGACAGCCCGGGCCAGGGTCGCGTCGACGTCGGCAACCCGGACGTAGCCGGTGACGCCGCCGGCCGAGCCGTCCCGGGTGCCGCCGATCCCGACCACGAGTCCGGTCTGGGTCGGATCGGTCATCCCGTAGCCGCCCGGGTAGCTCGTGTCGAGCTTCCAGCCGAACAGGTTGCCGAAGAACGACTGGAGCGCCTTCTGGTCCTTGCCCGTCACTTCGAAGTGGATCACCTTCGGATCGGTCATCGGTCGAGCTCCTTCTCCTGGGTTCGAGGCGCCCTCGGCCTCGCTGACCCTTCATCGATCCAACGAACGGCCCCGACCGGAATCGACACGCCCGCGCAGATTCGCCTGCTAGCATCCGAGGCGCTGTGGCCGAACGCCAATGACGACGAGCCGCGCGTCCGACGCCCCACGTGGGCGACGACGCGAGCGGGCAGCGAGCATCGCGGGCGCGATCGCGACCGCGGTCGGATCGATCCGGGCCGCCGTCGCCAACCCGGACATCCGCCGGCTCGAGGCGTCATGGACCGGCGGCATCGCCGGGGACTGGGTCCTGCTCGTGGCGCTGCTCGTCATCGCCTACGACGCGGGCGGGGCGCTCACGGTCGGCCTGCTCGGCCTCGTCCGGATGCTGCCGTCGACGCTCATCGCGCCGCTCGCCGGCATCCCGGCCGCGCGCTTCGGGAGCGCGCGCGTCCTGGTCGCCGTCAACCTCATCCGGGCGGCCTCCGCGCTCGGCTGCATCGTCGTGGTCCTCGTCGACGGCTCGATCGTCGCGACCTTCGTGCTGGCGGCGATCGCCGCCACCTCCGGGGCGATGGTCCGACCGGTCCAGACGGCCCTCCTGCCATCGCTGGCCAGGACGCCGGGTGAGCTCGTGGCCGGCAACAGCGTGTCGAGCCTCGGCGAGGCGGCCGGCATGTTCGTCGGGCCGCTCGTGGGCGGGATCCTCGTGGTGACCGCGGGCACGAGCTGGGCGCTCGGCGCGGCCGCGCTGCTGTTCGCCGGCGCCGCGCTGGCGGTGAGCCGGCTCGACACGGGCGAGGAGATCGCCACGATCCGGGCACTGGAGGGTGGCGAGGCGCGGCCATCGCTCCTGGCCGGGTTCCGGGCCCTGGCCCATCGGCCGGGGCCGGCGCTCGTCGTGGTCGGGTTCATGAGCCAGGTTCTCGTCCGAGGGCTGCTCGTCACGCTCCTCGTCGTCACCTCGGTCGACCTCCTCGGGCTGGGCGATGGAGGCGTCGGCTGGCTCAACGCCGCGGTCGGCGCGGGCGGCCTCCTGGGCGCGCTGACCGCCGCCGGGCTGAGCGGGCGCGTCCCGCTCTCGCGGGTGTTCGCGATCTCGCTCGTCTTCTGGGGCCTGCCGATCGCGTTCGTCGGGGCCATCCCGGTCCCGGTGCTCGCGCTGGCGGCGTTGTTCGTCACCGGGTTGAGCAACGCGTCGCTCGACGTGGCCGGCTTCACGATCCTCCAGCGCAGCCTGACCCTGCCCGAGCGGGTGCCCGTGTTCGGGCTGTTCGAGGGAGGCGTCGGGGTGATGATGGCCGTCGGTGGCATCGTCGCGCCGCTGCTCATCGCACTGTTCGGGACGCGTGGCGCCCTGGTCATCAGCGGCGCGCTCCTGCCGACCGTCGCCGTGCTCACCTGGCCGCGGATCCGCCGGATCGAGCGCGAGTCGCTGGTCCCCGAGGAGCGCCTGCGGCTCGTCCGGTCGATCCCGCTCTTCGCGCCGTTGAACCTCTCGGCGCTCGAGCGGCTGGCGAGCGCGATGACCCCGGTCTCGTTCGAGCGCGGCGACGTGCTCATGCGCGAGGGCGAGCAGGGGGACCGCTACCTCGTGATCGAATCGGGCGCCTGCGACGTCAGCCAGGGCGGAACGTTCCTGCGCGCCGCCTCGGCCGGCGACGGGATCGGCGAGATCGCGCTGCTCCGTGGCGTGCCGCGCACCGCGAGCGTGGTGGCGACCGGGCCGGTCCGCGGCTACGCGCTCGACGCGCTGTCGTTCAGGAGCGCGATGGCCGGCCCGAGTGCGTGGGCCGCCGCCGAAGCCGTGATGGCCGAGCGGCTGAACGCCTCGGGCACGGACGGCGGAACCCCGGTGACCGCCGACACCCAACGATCGGCCGAAGCGTCGTAGGCTTCACCCGGCGATCAGCCAGCGGCGACCTCGAGGCGACTGTGTGACCCGAAGCGACCTGACCCAACGCCTGTCGGCGGTCTTCTCGTCGAGGCTGGCCCGGGGCGCGGTCATCCTGTCGGTGCTCACGTTCGCCGGCTACCTGATGGGCCTCGTCCGCGACCGGATCTTCGCCCGGACGTTCGGCGCCGGCGCCGAGCTCGATGCCTACAACGCGGCGTTCGTCCTGCCCGAGCTCGCCCTCGACGTGTTCGTGGCGGCCGGCCTCGTGGCGCCGTTCGTCCCGATCTTCGTCACGCTCCGGGCCGAGACGATCGAGGCGGCCAAGGCATTCGGCCAGACGATCCTGACCCTGGCCGTCGGGGTCATGGCCGTCCTCTGCCTGCTCCTGTTCGTGTTCGCGCCGCAGACCGTGGCGCTGATCGCCCCCGGCTTCAGCGGGGAGCAGCAGACGCTCTACACGAACCTGTTCCGGATCATGTGCTTCACGCCAGTGATCTTCGCCGGGTCGATCGTGCTCGGCGAGGTGCTCGTCGCCGAGGGTCGCTTCCTCGCCTACGGCCTGGCTCCCCTGCTCTACAACGGCGGGATCGTCGTCGGGACGCTCCTCCTCGCCGACCGGATCGGGATCTACGCCGCGGCGGTGGGCGCGGTCGCCGGCGGCCTGGCCCACCTCGGAGTCCGGGTCGTCGGCATCTTCCGGACCCGCTTCCGGCCGCGGCCGAGCTTCGCGTTCCGGACGAAGGGGGTCGGCGAGTTCATCCGGCTGATGATCCCGAAGATGCTCAGCCACCCGATCGAGCCGCTGACGTTCCTCTACTTCACCGCGCTCGCCTCGACGCTCGTCCCGGGCTCGGTCAGCTCGGTCAGCTTCGCCCGGAACTTCCAGAGCGTGCCGGTCAGCCTCATCGGGGCCTCGTTCGCGATCGCCGCCTTCCCGGTCATGTCGGCGGCCGTGGCGTCCGGCGACCGGCGCGGGTTCAGCCGGGTGTTCGGGATCAACCTCGCCCTGATCGCGATCCTGACGACCGGCGCGGCGATCGGGTTGTTCCTCGTCGGCGGGACCGCCATCCGGATCCTCCTCGGGCGGCGGGGCGTTCGAGGAGGACGACATCGTCCGGACGGCCACGATCCTCGGCATCTTCGCCCTGTCCGTCCCGTTCGAGAGCGTCACCCACCTGCTCGCCCGCGCGCTCTACGCGACCCACAACACGATCCTGCCGACGATCGCCTCGATCGCCGGCTTCGTCACGATCGTCGTCGCCGGCCAGCTCCTGTCGCCATCGATCGGGCTGTCGGCGATCCCGGCCGCGTTCGCGCTCGGCATGGCGGTCAAGGTCGCGATCCTGGGGGTCGCGCTCGCGCCGCGGATGGCCCGGATCGGGCAGGTGGCGGTCACGACGAGCGCCGACGTCGATGCCGAGCTGAGCGCCCCGGCTGGGAGCCCGGTCCGCCGGCGGGCGGTCCAGGCGATCGCCGCCCTCGCGCTCGTCGTCCTGGCGTTCGGGACCGCCTATGCGGCAAGCCAGTCGCTGTCGGGCGCCTCGCTCGCCGTGGCACCGGTCGTCACGCCGTGGGTCCGCGAGCGGCCGCCGGCGGTCGTGGGTTCCGGGCTGCCGATCCGCTCGCCCGGTCCCGGGCATTCGGCCCCGCCCGGGGCATCGGCCGGGCCGGGGGCGAGCGGATCACCCGGCGCGTCGCCGTCGCCGACGCCCAAGCCCGGTCCGTTCTCGATGGATCTCTACGAGAAAGGCGACTACGTCGGCGAATTCCACGACATCTGGTGCCTGCCCGCGGCGATGCAGACCGCGATGAACATCATGGACGAGGGCGCCGACACGAGCCGGGCCACCCAGGAGCGCCTGTTCGACTTCACCCGCTCGCTCCACCCGGCCCCCGATGGCGCGGCCGAGCCCGAGGCCTGGGCCGAGGGCCTGACCCAGCTCGGCTACGGCAACTACGAGGTCGACATCGAACCCTCGATCAAGGCCGCGATCAAGGTCGCGGCCCGCCAGATCCGGCTGACGAACCGGCCGGTGGGCCTGATGGTCTGGAAGGGCGCCCACTCCTGGGTGATGTCCGGCTTCAACGCCACGGCCGACCCGGCCCAGACCGATGACTTCACGGTGACCGCGGTCCGGATCGAGGACGTCTGGTACCCGCGCCTGTCGTCGATCTGGGGCTATTCGCGGTCACCCGACTCGCTCTACAAGGTCGAGGACCTGTCCGAGGACTACCTGCCCTGGAAGCGGCCGCTCGGCACGTACCCGAAGAAGACCGGCAACTTCGTCCTGGTCATCCCGGTCGAGTAACCGCCGATCTCCGAGGGCTAGGACGTCGCCGGCACAACCGCGACCGGGACGTCGGTCTGGCCGTTCGTGGCGAGCGTGGCCATCGGCACCGCGACGGCGGCCTCGCGCTCGGCACGCTCGAGGCGGACCGACCGCTCGATCCGATCGCGCAGCCCGACGAGCTGGCGCTGGATCATCACGAAGACCCCGAAGCCGAGCACCGGCATGAGCATCTTCGAGCCGGCGTTGCCCTTGCCGAACCAGCCCCGGGTCCGCTCGATGACGCGGGTGCGTCCCGGCCCGGAGGGCTCGAGCACGAAGGCCCAGCTCACCTTGAAGTCCTCGGGTGAGGCCGTCCCCAGGAAGCCGCCCGACATCGCCAGGCCCGGCGTCTCGGTCGGCGAGATCGCCGGCTTGTCGGCCGTCGACTCGGTCTCCTTCGCCTTGGCCTGCTGGCCGTTCACGAGCTCGGTGTCGAGGTAGAGCACGAGCGCACGGTTCGGTTCGAGGACCTTGACCTTGAAGCCACCCGCATCGTGGGTCGGGACGATGTCGCCGACCTCGAGCTTCTGGAGCTCGGGCTGGATCGCGTCGGCGCTGTGGCCCTTCATGTCCATCCGGTCGTAGCTGTACCAGCCGGCGCGGCCGTAGCCCATCTGGACGAGCCAGGGCCAGACGGCCTCGGGCGACGCCTCGATCGTGATTCCGCGGGTGATCAGGGTCTCGCCCTCGGGGACGATGTCGTCACCCGGGAGCTCCTTGGTCTGCTCGACCGTGTCGACGCCCCACGTCTCCCACCAATGCCGGAGCGACATGTACCCGACCCAGCTCGCCGCGGCGATGCCCGCGCCGATGACAACTCGTCTGATCATGGGATTGCACCTCCGGACTGAGGGTAGCCCCGATCGCGTCCGAGCGTGGAGTGCCGTTGGGCCTGTTCTCGGACGGAGCTCAGCCGAGCCGCCCGAGGTCGATGTCAGGGGCGGAGGCCGTTCGCCGCGATCACGGCCGAGTACCAGCGGGCGCTCGCCTTCGGAATGCGCGCCTGACGCTCGAAGTCGACGTAGACGATGCCGAACCGCGCCCGGTAGCCGAGCGCCCACTCGAAGTTGTCGAGGAGCGTCCAGACGAAGTAGCCGCGCAGGTCGGTGCCGGCGGCGAGCGCCCGCTCGGCGGCGTCGAGATGCGCCTCGAGATAGGCGATCCGGCGCGGATCGTCGACCGTGCCGTCGGCCCGAACCGTGTCGTCGAGCGCGATCCCGTTCTCGGTGATGTGGATCGGGATCGGCGGGTAGTCGCGACCGAGCCGGGCGAGCAGGTCGGACAGCCCGTCCGGGGTGATCGCCCAGCCGACGCTGGTCGTCTCGGCACCGGCTGCCGCCCGGAGCCCCTCCCAGCCGAGGCCCTGGTGGGCCGCCGCGACGACGTTCCGGAAGTAGTAGTTGACCCCGAGGAAGTCGATCGGTCGACGCATCGACTCGAGGTCGCCCGGCTGGATGAAGTCGAGGTCCGCCCCGAGGGCCGCGTAGTGCTCGAGCAGGTCCGACGGATAGCTGCCCCGGAACAGCGGATCGAGGAACCAGCGATTGAGATAGCCGTCGAAGAGGGTCGCGGCGCGCTCGTCATCCTCGCGATCCGATGCCGGATCGGACGGGCCCAGGTTGAGGGTGATCCCGATCTCGCCCGGTGCTCCGAGTGCCCGGAACGCGTCGACCGCCGCGACGTGGCCGAGGAGCAGGTGGTGGCCGGCCTGGAGCGCGCTCGTGAGGTCGGTGAGCCCGGGCGCGTGGCGCCCGTCGTAATGGCCGATGAACGCCGATACCCACGGCTCGTTGAGGGTGATCCAATGGTTGACCCGGTCGCCGAGCGCTCCGAACGCCGTGCTCGCATAGTCGGCGAACCGGGCCGCCGTGTCCCGGCTCAGCCAGCCACCCTGACCGCCCTGGAGCGCCTGCGGCAGGTCCCAGTGATAGAGGGTCGCCATCGGCGTGATGCCGCGCTCGAGCAACCGGTCCACCAGGCGCTGGTAGAAGTCGAGCCCGGCCTGGTTCAGCTGCCCGGTGCCGTCGGGGAACAGCCGCGGCCAGGCGATGCTGAACCGGTAGGCGGTCAGGCCGAGGTCGGCCATCAGGTCGACGTCCTCGCGGTAACGGTGGTAGTGGTCGTCCGCCACGTCGCCGGTGTCCCCGTTGTCGATCCTCCCGGGGGTGTGGCTGAACCGGTCCCAGATCGATTCGCCGCGGCCATCGTCGGCGACCGCTCCCTCGATCTGGTAGCTGGCGGTCGCGGCACCCCACAGGAAGCCGGGCGGGAAGGGCATGGGCGGTCTCCGGGACGGTGTCGGGAGGTTCGGGTCGGGCATCGAGACGATACGCCAGCCGACCCGGGGCCGTCGGGTCTCGCTACCCTACCCGAGATGGCGCCATCCGCCGGACCGACCCTCGCCACGGCGCGGCTGATGCTGCGCCGCTGGCGCGACGCTGACCGCGAGCCGTTCGCCCGGCTCAACGGCGATGCCGAGGTGATGCGCCACTTCGTCCAGCCGCTGACCCGGGCCGAGAGCGACGCCCTCATCGACCGCCTCGAGGCCGGCTTCGAGGAGCACGGCTATCGGCGTCTGGGCGGTCGAGCGGCGCGACGACGGTGCGTTCCTTGGGTTCACCGGCCTGATGGTCCACGACGTTCGAGGCGCCGTTCACCCCGTGCGTCGAGGTCGGCTGGCGGTTCGATCGCTTCGCCTGGGGCCACGGCTACGCGACCGAGGCCGGGCGCGAGGCGCTTCGATACGGCTTCGAGCAGGCGGGCCTGCCGGAGATCCTGTCGTGGACCTCGCCGCTGAACACGGGGTCGGTCGCGGTGATGGAGCGGCTCGGCATGCACCGCGACCCGGCCGACGACTTCGACCACCCACGGGTGCCGGAGGGCCACCCGCTCCGCCGCCACGTCCTCTACCGCCTCCGGCGCGAGGAGTGGATCAACGGTCCGCCGGGCGCCGCCCCCGGCTAGTCGAGCTTGCCCGCCCGGAACTGCTTGATCAGGGCGGCGTAGTCCGGCAGGCCGCGGTCGTAGCCGATCGCCCAGAACCCGACACCGGCCAGGCCGCGCGCGTCGGCCAGGGCCATCTTCGGGGTCAGTGTCGCCGGGGAGTCGACGTAGATCGCGGTCCACTCGAGCGGCGAGGCGCTCGGGTCCGGAGTCGCGTTCGGATCCCCGCTCGGGATGACGTACTGCTCGACCTGCTCGATGTCGTCGAGGGTCGGCACGTTGGCCGGATCTGCCAGGAAGTCGAGGTGGTCGCCCGGGATCCAGTTGCTCCCCTTCCCCGTCTGCGGCGCACCGAGCTCGGGACCGGAGACCGGCCACGCCATCCCGTACAGCGGCAGGCCGAGGATCGTCCGCTCGACCGGAACGCCGAGCGCCTCGTAGAGGTCGAGCGACCAGACCAGGTCCTTCTCGTCGCCGTCGCGCCGATCGATCGGCGACGAGGCCCCCGGGGCGGATCCCGACCAGTGGTAGTCGTAGCCCATCAGGAAGATCCGGTCGGCTCCGGCCGTCGAAGCGGCGAGCGCCATCGCCGAGCCGCGCAGGTTGGCCGTGGTCGCGACCGAGACCTGGGCCCTCGGGTGCGCCTTGACGAGTGCCGTCCGGAGCTGCCCGACGAAGTCGCCGTAGGCCGGGATCAGCACGTCGTCGATCGTCTCGACGTCGACGTTGATGCCGTCGACCTTGAGCTCGCCGACCAGCCCCACCAGCGATTCGATGACCTTCGCCTGCACCTTGGGGCTGTTGCTGAACCCGAACAGGCGCTTGTTCCGGGTCGCCCCGAAGCTCGAGAACACGATCTCCACCCGCGTCCCGCGGTCGTGGGCCTCGCGGATGAGCTCCTGGCCCACCGCGCCGGTGATCAGCTGGTAGCCCTTCTGACCGGTGTCGAGAGACCCGTCGCGGGCGTTCGTCACCGAGAACAGGGCGAGCGTCGTCAGCTGGATCCCGGCGAGGTGGGCGCCGATCCCGTCGGTCATCTCCCAGTACGGCAGGTAGCCGTAGACCTCGTGGCCGGGCGTCGGCACCGGAGTCGGCTCGGGGGTCGGAGTGCCGGCCGCGGCGCCGTCGCCGGCCGTGCCGGATGCGCCGGGGCCGCTCGAGCCGACCACGTTCGCCTGGCCCTCCCCCGCTGACCGGAGCGCGCCCCCGAGGAGGAGCCCGGCGACGACCATCACGGCGACCAGCCCGCCGAGCACGGCCAGGATCCTCGTGCGCCGGGTCATCGGGAAAGGGTGGGCGCCGTCGCCGGGTCGGTCAAGCAGGCCCGGCTGGAGCCCGCTCGGCTCAACCCTCCAGGCCGGCCAGGAGGCGGAAGACCGGGACGGCGTCGGCGAACGCTGCGGCCAGGATGTCCGGCAGCTCGGGCGAGAGCGCCTCGGCGTCGGACAGTCGCCGACCGAACGTGACGTCCTTGAGCTTGAGCAGCTCGGCCTCCGGATGGTCCGCCGGGAAGCCGGCCGGGGTCCGCTTCAGGCTGTCACCGTGGACGTCACCGAACGCGGCCACGAACCGTGGATCGTCGATCGCCCGATGGACCGCCGCGGGATCGCCGGCGACCATCGCTCGCCAGGCGACGAGCCGGGCCGGTTCCGGGTGCCACATGCCGCCGCCGACGTAGACCTCGCCGGGTTGGAGGTGGAAGTAGCCGCCCGGGCCCGTCGACTCGCCGTCGACCCACGGGAAGCTGGCGCTCGCATACGGCTTGTACGGCGACTTGTCCTTCGAGAAGCGCGTGTCGCGGTAGATCCGGAACGGCGATTTGGCCGGATCGCTCCGGAGCGGAACCGAGCGAGCCGCCAGCCGATCCGCGAGGGTCACGCAGAGCGCCTCGAGCGGCTGCTTCACGAGGCGCTCGTAGTCGGCCTTGCGGGGCTGGAACCAGGCCCGCTCGTTGTTCGCCGCGAGCTCCGCCAGGAAGTCGATCGTCCCGCGGCTGAAGCCGGTGAACTCCGTGGCGGTCGTCGTCATGGTGGCCATCGCTCGCTCCGTGGGCGTTGCTCAGCGGGGCTCGCGGCGGTCTCGCCGCGAGGGCCATCACCATACCGCCGTCCGCTTCGCTCGCGGTACCCCGTTGGTCGGGTGCACCGTGGTGACCACAGGCGACGCCGGCGTGGTACTGGACGCACCATTCTCGGCACCGCCCCCGGCGCAGGCGCGCACCGACCCGCGCCCGGAGGCACCGGCCGACGACCACGTCAGCGGTTGCGGTCGGCCCTCACGAACAGGTACCTCCCCACGATCGTGAACACCAGGAAGAAACCGACGGTCACCGCCAGGTCGAGCCACGGGCTATCGCTGAACCACGTTCACTCGCCTGAGCGGGCGTCGGCTCCGATCGCCGGCCCGGACGCCGGGCTCGAACAGTCCGCTACCGTGGTCGGCGTGAGACGCATCGACGCCGACGAGCGGCGGGCACGGATCGCCCGGCGGCACCATCTGGCGACCGGAGCTCGCGCCGCGGGCCCGGCCGAAGTCGCGGCGGACCTCGTCGGGCTGCACGCGACGGACCCGGCGTCGGTCTACCTGGCGATCGTGGCCCGGACGGTGCCGGGCGACCCGGGGGCCGAGCCCGACGCGATCGGGCGCAGCCTGTACGACGAGCGATCGATCGTCCGGATGCTCGGGATGCGCCGGACGATGTTCGTCGAGCCGCTCGAGCTCGTCCCGGTCGTCCACGCGGCCTGCGCCCGAGCGAACGGTGCCCAGCAGCGGCGCGCGACCCTCCAGCTCATCGCCGGAGCCGGGATCTCCGACGATCCCGGGCGGTGGCTGGCCGACGTCGAGGCCGAGGCCCTTGGCGCGCTGGCTCGTCTGGGCGAGGCCACCGCGACCGAGATCGCCAGGGAGGTCCCGCGCTTCCGGCACCAGATCCCGGTCGGCGAGGGCAAGACCTGGCAGGGCACGATCGGGGTGTCCACGCGAGTCCTGTTCGGGCTGGCTGCCGATGGCCGGATCGTCCGCGGCCGGCCGCGCGGGTCGTGGATCAGCAGCCAGTACCGCTGGGTGACCACGGAGTCATGGTTGACCGGCGGGGTCGCCGAGCTGCCGACGGAGTCCGCCCGGGTCGAGCTCATCCGTCGCTGGCTGCGGGCGTTCGGTCCGGGTACGGTCGCCGACATCAGGTGGTGGACCGGCTGGACGGTCGCCGAAGCCCGCCGCGCGCTCGGCGAGCTCGGGGCGGTCGAGGTCGAGCTCGACGCCGGGACCGGCTTCGTGCTGCCGGATGACCTCGAGCTCACAGCCGATCCCGGACCATGGGTCGCGTTGCTGCCGGCGCTCGACTCGACTGTCATGGGCTGGACGGGGCGCGACTGGTATCTCGGCGAGCATCGCTCGATGCTGTTCGACACGAATGGCAACGCGGGTCCGACGATCTGGTCCGACGGCCGGGTCGTCGGCGGCTGGGCTCAGCGGCCAGGCGGCGAGATCGTCGTGCGCCTGCTCGAGGATGTCGGTGCGGCACGGCGGACGGCCGTCGAGGCGGAGGCCGATCGACTCGGACGCTGGCTCGGGCCGGTGCGGATCACGCCCCGCTTCCGCACGCCGCTCGAGCTCGAGCTCGGCGCCTGAGGCCGGATCGGATCCGACCTGACGCCCGGGATGTGCCGCCGGGCTTCGGGTCTTGACAAACCGACCAGTCGGTCGGTAAGGTGCCGGCCATGATCCAGCCGACGGTCACCGAGCGTGGCGAACGATCGCGGCAGGCCATCCTGGACGCGGCCGGTCCGATCTTCGCCGAGCGTGGCTATGCGGGGGCGTCGCTGAACGCGATCATCCGAGCATCCGGCCTGACGAAGGGCGGCTTCTACTTCCACTTCCCGTCGAAGCAGGCGCTGGCGCTGGCGGTCATCCAGGACGGACAGGAGCGCTGGATCCAGGGCGCCTACGAGATCGCCCTGCGCAGTCCGCGCGCGGTCGATCGGGTGTTCGCCGTGCCACGCGCGCTCCTGGCGGTCGGCTCCGACGCCCGCGGCGGGATCGCCCAGCGGCGGTTGATCGACGAGCTGTCGACCGACCCGACCCTGCGCGACTCCCTGCGGCGGGTCATGCGGGAGCAGGTCAAGCGCACCGCCGACCTGTTCCGCGAGGCGCAGCGCGCCGGCGAGATCCGGCCGGACGTCGACGTCGACCTCGTCGCCGAGGTCGCGGTCGGCGGGTTCCAGGGCATGCAGTGCCTGACTGACCAGCTCGGTGACGACGAGCTGGAGCGGCGGGTCGAGGCGCTCATCACCGTCGTCCAGCTGGCCACGCTCAGCCGGACCGACTGATCTCACTAGCCCGGGCGGGCCGGTGTCTGCCCGGAAAACAGACCGACCGGTCGGTCGTTCCGGTCGAAGGAGGACGAGATGTACGACGTGATCGTGGTCGGGGCACGCGTCGCCGGCTCGGCGACCGGGATGCTCCTCGCGCGCCGGGGCCTGAAGAGCCTCGTGGTCGACCGGGCAAGCTTCCCGAGCGACACCCTGTCGACCCACCAGGTCCAGCTGCCGGGCGTTGCCCGGCTCCAGCGCTGGGGCCTGCTCGACCGGGTCATTGCCGCCGGCACCCCGGCGACGCGACGGGTTCGGTTCCATGCCGGTTCGCTCGTCCTCGACGGCCACTACCCGGCCTGGGACGGCATCGACGCCCTGTACAGCCCACGCCGGACCGTGCTCGACGCGATCCTCGTCGGGGCGGCGCGCGAGGCCGGCTGCGAGGTGCGCGAAGGGTTCACCGTCGACGAGCTGGTAGCCGACGGGGACCGGGTCGTCGGGGTACGCGGGCGTGAGCGCGGCGGCCGGCCGGTCGACGAGCGGGCCCGGCTCGTGATCGGCGCGGACGGCAAGCACTCACTCGTGGCGAAGGCCGTTGGCGCCGTGGCCAGTCACGAGCAGGCGCCGCTGGCGGTCGCCTACTACACGTACTGGGACGGTGTCCCGACCGATGGCGGCGAGCTGCACTCGGGCCCCCACCGGGCCGTCGGCGTGTGGCCCACCAACGACGGTCTCGTCATGACCTTCGTCGCGGCGCCGATCGCCGAGTTCGGCGCGTTCCGGGCCAACCCGGAAGGCGAGCTCCTGCGAGCCCTCGACGGCACCGGCGAGCTCGGCCAGCGGGTGCGGGCCGGACGCCGGGTCGAGAAGGTCTACGGCAGTGCCGACCTGCCGAATCGGATCCGGGGCCCGTTCGGTCCCGGCTGGGCGCTGGCCGGCGACGCCGGCCTGGTCATGGATCCGGTGACCGGCCAGGGCATCGGCAACGCGTTTCGCGACGCCGACCTGCTGGCCGACGCGGTCGAGGACGGGCTCGGCGGGCGGCGCCCGCTCGAGACGGCCCTGGCCGAATTCGAGCGGGAGCGCGACCGGCAGACCCGGCCGATGTACGACTTCACGCTCGACCTGGCGGCGTTCGGCCCGCCACGACCGGAGCAGCAGCTCGTCTTCGAGGCGATCGCCCGCCGACCGGCCGACGTCGACCGGTTCCTCGGCGTGATGACGGGCAGCGTGCCGATGGACGAGTTCTTCAGCGGACGCAACATGTCGCGCCTGCTCGGGCTCGGCGGGATGGCCCGGATGATCCTGGCCCGCGTCCGCGCCGGCGCTCAACCCGCGCGACCGGTCGCCGACAGTCGGGGAACCTGACGAGCCGCCGTCCGTTGCGTCAGCGCGACGCGCCGGCGGCCGGATGGGCCGCGAAGAAGCTGACGATGACCCGCGAGGCCGAGAAGGTCCGGCTCGTCGAGCCGACGATGAGCTTCGGCAGGTACTGGCGACCGCCCGGCCAGGTGTGGCCGGCACCATCGACCCGGTAGAAGGCGACCTCCGAGCCGGAGCTCCCGTCAAAGCGGGTGATCGTCGTGTCCGGCGCGAGCGTCGAGGCGACCGAAGGACCGGCCGCGTCGCGCGCGACCCAGCTGGCCACGTGGGCCTCGGCCCCGACGACCGTCCCGCGGCCGCCTCCGAACCCGAGAACCGTGATCGGGCCGCCACCGAATGGCACGAGCGGGTCCGCCGTGCCGCTGATCACCAGGACCGAGACCGGCCGGCTCGGGTGGCAGCTGGCGGCCGCCTCGACCCCCTGCGTGCCGGCCACCTGGCCGATCGCTGCAATCCGGTCAGACAGCTCGCAGGCGAGCCGGCCCGACATGAGGGCGCCATTCGAGATGCCGGTCGCATACACCCGGTCCGGGTCGACCGGGGTCCGCCCGGTGACGTCGTCGATGACCGCGGACAGGAATGCCACGTCGTCGATCCCGGCTCGAACCTCGGGCCGGCCGTCGTTCCACTGCCGGTCGACGCCGTTCGGCCGTGCCACGAGCCAGCCGCGGGCGTCGGTCTCGACCTGGAGACCGGTCAGGCGCTCGACATTGTCGGCCGTGCCTCCCCCGCCATGGAGCTCGAGCACGAGCGGCCGCGGCCCGGCCGGCGATCGGCCGGGACGTGGAGGATGTAGTCCCGGGATCGACCCCGACCTCGAGCCTGATCCGGTAGTCGCCGGGCGGTGCGGCCCCGCCGGTGGACGGCCCGACCGACCGACGTTCCCCTGTAGCCGACACAGCCGGTCGCGACGAGGCAGGCCGCCAGGCCGATGGCGATCGCGCGGAGCGGCAGGACGTGCGGCCGGCTCATGGCCCGAGCCTCGATCGGCGACGACGACGCGGTCAATGGGGCGAGCGCACGGTACGTAAGGCGCACGTGAGACGGCGCGCCGAGGGAGACGCCCGCTCAGCGACTCAGGCGTGGACGCGGAAGGTTCGGCTGCTCGTCTTCGTCACGAGCGTGTGACCGTCGATCGCGCTCAGGATCCGGATCCGGATCGTGTACTTCCCGAGCCGCCGGCTCGACGAGATCAGGAAGCTCGGCCGGACCGTCACGGTGGAGCCCGCCTTGAAGTTCCGCGCGGCGTAGGTCCGGTGCAGCGTGAGGGCACCGGTCGGACCGTAGACGTCGACCCGGATCCTGCCCCGCGCACTCAGGGACGGCCTGACCCGGGTGGTGATCGTCACGCTGTGCCGGCGGGCGACACTCGTCGGGCTCGGAGCGGCGCTCAACCGCCAGGCGACCGGCGTCCCGCCACCGCCACCACCGGCGCCGCCACCGCCCGAGCCCTCGGCGAGGGTCAGCGCACCGGCCGCATAGTAGGCGGCGGCCCGCTCGTGGAAGAAGCCGCCGTCATCGTCGGCGTTGAGCGAGGTCCGGGTGTTGTCGTTGATCGCCGGCGGGTTCGTGACGCCGTCGTGCTGCGCGTCGCAGGCGCAGGTGACTCCGACCGCTCCCCCGCCGTACAGGAGCGCGACCACCCCGGCGTCGCGCCACAGCGCCAGGTGGGTGCCGGTCGAATCGTCGAGGAACCACTCGACCCGGTTGTCCTGGTAGTGACCGGTCGTGTCGTTCTGGGCGCGCATCTTCGTGTTGCCGAGCGGGATCTGCCAGACGACCGACGCGCTTGCCCGAGCCGGCGACGAAGCCGGCGATGAACCGGGCGTAACGGACGAAGTCGGCCTCGTCCCACCAGGCTGCGCCACCGTCCTTCGGATCGACGAGACGCTTGTAATCGGCGTCCCGATCGGCGATATCGGTGAAGGCGATGTCGAACGACGCGCCGAGCGACTGGTAGAAGCTCGCTGCTCTCGCGGCCAGCGCATCGACCTCGGCGTTCGAGTTGTTCGACAGGCTGATGTCCCAGTTCGTGCCCCAGACCGACAGGTGGTAGGCCAGGATCACGTTCGGGGCGAGCTGGTCGCGCAGCCGGACGATCGCGCGGGCGAAGCCCGAGGCGTTGTTCGGGAGGTCGCCCAGGGCCGGATCACCCGAGCTGGCGACCGAGGCCGGGACGGTCGTCGCGTCGTCGCCGGTCCCGGTCTGCTGCTCGATGTAGCCCCACAGGTCCGGCTCGACGTGGAGGATCACCGGGGTCGAGCCGGCGGCACGGGCGAAGAACAGCCTGAGATCGTTGTAATAGGCTGCCATGGTGGTGTGATTGGCGAGGTGGGACAGGTCCCGCGCCTTCTCGTCGCCACCGACCACCGGGTTCGACTGGAGCAGCTGGTAATACGGGAAGACGGGGACGACGTGGTTGGCGACCGAGTCCGCCACGTAGTAGGTGACGAACGCGCCATTCGTGTTCCAGGTCGCCCAGCCGTTGCCCGTGTTGACCCCGCCGGCGAGGTACTGGTAGCGGAACCCGAACGGGGCCTTGGCGTGGAGCGCGGCCGCCCCGCCCGGTGAGTCGGCCAGACCGAGCTCGAAGTGGCTCGAAGGCCAGCCCGAAGGCAGTGCCGGGAGCGCCGGCGGCGAGCCCAGCGTCGTCGGTCGGGACGGGCCGGCGGAGTCGACCAAGGGCCTGCTCGGATGGTCGACGCGAGTGGGCCCGTTCGCTCCGAGCACGGGCCCACCGGCCTGGACGAGCGTGCCCGCACAGACGGCGATGACGGCCATCGCGACGAGGAGCAGGCGGGTCGGTCGGGTCGAGATCATCGGTGGTGCAGCGGATCGTCTCCGATGCGACCCCGGAAGTCACTCCCTCGCACGTCCCGCGACCAGCCGTACCTTGGGCGTTGCGGCCGGTCACCCGATCCGGCCCGCCGGGTACCATCTGGCTGCGGACCGCCCGACCCAGGCCCGCGCGTCAGGAGGATCGCACCACGGTGAGCGACAGCCGCGAGGACCAGTTGCAACGACGGTCCCGAGCTGACCGGCACTCCCCCCGCGTCCGACGCGTCCGAGCCACCGGCCCTGACCGAGACGAAGCCGCCGAGTCGACGCGCCGCGATCCTGCGGATTGGCCTCGTCTTCGGGGTCCTCGTGGTGATCTTCGGCATCATCATGCCCCGGTTCATCGACTACCAGCAGGTCATCAACTCGCTCCAGGGGCTCACCGTCCAGGACCTGCTCGTGGTCAGCGTGTTCGGGCTCATCGCCTGGGTCCTGACCGGGGCGATCTTCGCGGCGCTCATCGCGGGTCTCGGCGTCATTCGCGGGACCGAGGGGTACCTGATCCTCACCGGGATCGGTGCGAGCATCCCGCTCGGACCGTGGAACATGGCCGTGCTGTGGGTGGTCATCCGGGGCTGGGGCCGGTCCGCCCAGGCCACGACCGGGGGCGTGCTTCTGTACGGGATCTTCGATCAGCTCAGCCGGTTCGGACTGCTCGTCATTGCCGGCGTCGTGCTCGTGATCGCCGAGGGGCTGAACCGTGGCGTGTCGGTGGCGACCGGGGTGATCGTCGGTTGCCTGGTCGTCGGGCTCGGGCTGTTCGTCCTGCTCGGCGGCGGGCTCATCCTCGTCGTTCGCTCGGAACGGCTGGCTCGGAAGATTGGCCGGCTCGTCGAACGCGCGGCCGGCGCGGTCCTCCACCGACTCGGGCGAACCAAGGTCCCCGACATCGAGGGCAGCCTGGTGCAGATTCCGGCTGACCCTCGGCGACACCGTCCGCTCGCGTGGGCTCGTCGCGTTCATCGTGGCGATGGCCTCGAAGCTCGCCTGGGCGCTGCTGATGGTCGTGTCGATGCGGCTCGTCGGGGTGTCGGACAAGGAGCTCCCGGCAGCCGTGATCCTCGGCGGCGTTGCGGTCGTGTTCGTGATCACCGTCCTGCCGATCTCGCCGGGTGGCGCGGGTGTGCCCGAGCTCCTCTACGTGTCGATCTACACGACCTACACGGGCGGCGCGGACAGCTCGGCGATCACGGCCGGGGTGTTCCTGTTCCGGGCGTTCCAGTGGGCCCTGCCGATCCCGCTGGCCTGGATCCTGCTCTGGTTCTCGCGGCGCGGCAAGCCACTCCTGCCGACGAGGGCCGAGTTTCGGAGCGAGGACCAGGCAGTGAGCCCGGTCGCCGTCTAGACCGACCCCGCCGGCCGCCCGTGAGGCTGGCCGCGGCGCCGACCGCGCGTCCGAGCTCGCCCGATGACAGCCCTGCTACCCTCGTGGGGTGGAGCGCTTCGTCGAGGTCCCCGGCGGGCGGCTGTTCGTGGTCGACGACGGCGACGGCCGGCCGATCGTGCTGGTCCACGCCGGGATCGCCGATCACCGGGCCTGGGACGGGATGATCTCGGGACTCGTCACAGCCGGCTTCCGGGCCATCCGCTACGACACCCGGAGCTTCGGCCGGTCGACGACCGAGGATGTCGAGTTCAGCAACCGGAGCGACCTCGTCGCGATCCTCGATGCGTTCAGAATCGGACGGGCCGTCCTCGTCGGGAACAGTCGCGGTGGGCAGATCGCGTTCGACACGGCGATCGAGTTCCCGGACCGGGTCGCCGCCGTCGTCGGGGTCGGCGCCGGGGTCGGTGGCCTCGAGGGCACGCTGACCCCGCTCGAGATCGCGCTGTTCGACGAGATGGAAGGGCTCGAGCAGGCCGAGCCGCAGGACGCCGACGCGATCGCCGAGATGGACGTCCGGGTCTGGGTCGATGGTCCCGGCCAGCCGGCCGACCGGGTCCCGCTCCCGATCCGCGAGGCGGTCCGGGCGATGGATCGACCGCAGTACGAGGCCGGCCACGTCTACGGGCAGCCGATCGTCCTGAGGCCGCCGGCGGCCGAGCGGCTGGCGGAGCTGCGCTGTCCGGTCCTGGCGGTCGCGGGTGCCCTCGACGTGTCGGACGTCGCCGAGACCGCCCGCCACCTCGCGGCGAATGCGCCGAATGCGCGTGCCGTGATCCTCCCGGATGTCGCCCACATGATCGGGATGGAGGCTCCGGACCGGCTCAACGCGCTGATCGTCGACTTCGTCCGTCCGCTCGGAGCCTGGAGCTAGCCGCCCGGACGTACCGCTCGGCTCGGCCCCTGGGCACCCCGCCCGGCGACGCTGCAGGGATCGATCCTCCCCGTCGGCTTCCACTGACCCCAACGGCGCTTGACAGCTGGCTGTATCGCGATATATCGTGATGCCACGCGATACGAAGACTCGCGAACCACTCAGAAGGAACGAGAGACCATGAACGACCATTTCCACCACAGCGATGACCGGCCCGGCCATCGGCCCGACGCGGGCGACCTGCGGGCCACTCGCAACCTGCGACGCCACCATCACCGTGAGCGCGGTCCGCGAGCCCAGCGGGGCGACTTCGGACCGGGCTTCGGGCGCGGCTTCGGGCTCCCCTTCGGGCCGGGCTTCACCATGGGTCGCGGCCGTCGGGCGGGAATCCGCCGCGGCGACGTCCGATCGGCGATCCTCACCCTGCTCGCCGAGGCCCCGATGCACGGCTACCAGATCATGCAGCTGCTCGCCGAGCGGAGCGGCGGCATCTGGCAGCCGAGCGCGGGCTCCATCTACCCGACCCTCCAGCAGCTCGAGGACGAGGGCCTCGTGACGAGCGCCGAGCAGGACGGACGTCGCGTGTTCAGCCTGACCGAGTCCGGACGGGCCAGCGCCGCCGAGCAGGCGAAGCGCGGAACCGCCCCCTGGGAGATGGCCGGCGCCGACGAGGCCGCCGACATGCGCTCGCTCCTGGTCGGGTTCGTCGTGGCCTTCCGCCAGGCGGCATCGAGCACCTCGCCGGAGACGCTCGCGGCCACCCGCAAGATCGTGACCGAGGCCCGGCGCGATCTCTACCGCCTCCTCGCCGACGAGGACTCGAGCGCCGGCGCGGCGGACGACTGACGGTCGCTAGACCGCCTCGAGGACGAACAGCCGCGCCCAGAAGTCGCCCCGGGCCGCGGCCTCGTCCCGGTCGGTGGCCAGCAGCAGCCCGGCCGACATGAGGTCGTCGCCGCCGCGGACCAGCGCGTTCTGGCGCTCGAGACCGTCGCCGGTCGACGGCCAGAGCGAGACGCGGTAGTCGATCGCCGGGTCGAGCCCGCGGAGGCGGAGCCGGTCCGGACCGGGGACCGGCCGGTTGAGGACCCGGTACAGCCCGACGATGGCCTGTCGTCGATCGGCGGCGACGCTCATCCAGGCGGTCTCGTTGCCGTCGCCGGCGAACGGGCTCCGCAGCCGGACGAAGCGCCCGAACTGGATGAGCTCGCGCTGGCTCTTGAAGAAGGCGATCTGGTCGCCGACGAGGCGCCGCTCGTCGGCCGTGAGCGTCGTCGGGTCGAGCTCGTAGCCGAATGCTCCGAAGAAGGCGACCGCCGCCCGCGTCGCGAGCGGCGTGACCCGGCCGACCTGGTGGTTCGGGACGGCGGCCACGTGGGCGCCCATCGAGCTGACCGGGTAGGCCAGCGACGTGCCCCACTGGATCTTCAGGCGCTCGATCGCGTCGGTGTCGTCGCTCGTCCAGGCCTGCGGCGCATAGGCCATGAGACCCGGATCGAACCGCCCGCCGCCCCCGGCGCACGATTCGAACAGGATGTCCGGGAACGCCTCGGTCAGTCGCCGATAGAGCTCGTAGACGCCGAGGATGTAGCGGTGGAAGAACTCGCCCTGGCGGTCGGCGGGGAGGGCCACGCTGTACGGCTCGGTGATGTTCCGGTTCATGTCCCACTTGACGTAGGACACGGGGGCACTCCCGAGCACGTCCGACAGGACCCCGAACAGGTGGTCGACGACCTCCGGCCGCGACATGTCGAGCACGAGCTGCTGGCGGCTCTCGGTTCGCGGCCGGCCCGGGACGCCGATCGCCCAGTCCGGGTGCTCGGCGAACAGCCGGCTCTCCTGGCTGACCATCTCGGGCTCGATCCATAGCCCGAACCGCAGCCCGAGCGCCTCGATCCTGCGGGCGAGCCCGTCGACCCCGTTGGGCAGCTTGCGCCGGTCGACGAACCAGTCGCCGAGCGAGGTGGTGTCGTCGTCGCGCGCCCCGAACCAGCCGTCGTCGAGGACGAACAGCTCGACGCCGAGATCGCGCGCCGCCGTCGCCATCTCGATCAGCTTCGGCTCGTCGAAGTCGAAGTACGTCCCCTCCCAGTTGTTGATGAGCACCGGTCGCGGTCGATCGCGCCAGCGACCCCGCGCGAGGCGCTCGCGGAACAAGCCGTGATAGGCGTCGCTCAGCTCGCCGAGCCCGTCCGCCGCGTAGGCCAGCACGGCCTCGGGCACGACGAACGCCTCACCCGGCTCGAGGCGCCAGGCGAAGCCCTCCGGGGCGATCCCGAGCCGGACCCGGGTCGTCGACAGCGGGTCCACCTCCGCCTCGGCCAGGAAGTTGCCCGAGTAGACGAGGCTGAAGCCGTAGGCCTCGCCGGCGTCCTCGGTCGTCGTGGGGCGGCGAAGGACGACGAACGGGTTCTGCTGGTGGCTCGACGCCCCGCGCAGGCTCGACACCGATTGGCTGCCCGGCGCCAGGGTGCGTTCGACGACGTGGCGCTCGCGGGCCCAGGTCCCGCTCAGCTGGACGAACAGCCAGTCGGAATCGGGCAGGTCCAGGCTGGCCGACATCGCACAGGTCACGTCGAGGGGGGCCGGCCCGCCGTTGCGGATCGTCGCGCTCCGAACCACCACGGGCCAGTCGCGGAAGATCGTGTAGCGCAGCGTCAGCTCGGTGCCGCTCGGCTCGTCGGCGAGCGCGATCTCGACGGTGTCGGCCTCGGCGTCGGTCTCGACGTAGGTCGACGGCAGCCCGGTCAGGGCCGGCTTGCCGGCCGAGATCCGATGGCGGACGTAACGCAGATCGAGGATCCGGGCGCCGTCGGGCGTCTCGATCGTCAACGCCGGCACCCGGAAGTCGCCGGTGCCGGCGGTCGGGTACTCGAGCGCGACCGGATCGCCGACCCGGTTCGAGAAGCCGTGGAACGGGCCGAGCCCGAGATGCGCGTACGACCGGCCGGTCGCGAGCCGCCGCCCGAAGTAGAGCTGGCCCAGCGCGCCCTTCTCGCGGACCCGGACCAGGTAGCTGATCCGCTCGTTGTGGAGGTGGAGCTGGCGAGCCTCGGGGTCCCAGTCGATCGGCACGGGTCAGTCCGGCCCGACGGCGTGCAGGGTCCACGACCAGCGGTGGATCCCCGGGCCGACCAGGTACTCCGGGAGCGTGTCGGGGCCGCAGCTCGCCGTACCGATCCCGCGGTGGGCGGCATCGAGCTGGACGACCGTCGACTCACGGGGCCTGAGCTCGGGATCGTGGGACGCGGCCGCGAGATCGGCGGCCCGGAAGTGAGTGGCCGAGACCTGGCGCGGCCGGTCCGAGGCGATGCGGACGCCGCGACCCGTCGAATCGGTCAGCTCGAGCCAGCGGACGTCGGCATGGCCGCCGCTCTCCTGGGGTCGGATGTACGGGACGTGCTGCTCGGTCACCGTCGAGCGCCAGCGGCCGACGAGCCCGCTCCGGCGCCGGTCGGGGTACGTTTCGTGCGGGCCGGTCCCGAACCATTCGAGCTGCTCCAGCTCCGCCCGGAGCTCGAGGACCGTGCCGACCCGGGGCAGGTCGGCCAGCTCGTCGGGCACGATCGCCGTCTCGTCGACCTGGATCCGGCCGCCGGGCAATGGCCGGAACACTTGATCGTGGGCGATCACATGCCCGGCCGGCGTCCGGTACTCGCACCGGACGGTCGTGCTCGCCCCGTCCCGCTCGATGCCGACCAGCCGTCGCTCGAGCCGATCGAGGCCCCACGCCAGCCACGGGTCGGCCAACCCGCCGAACCGGTCGTTGTCGGTCGGCGCGCGCCACAGCGAGAGGGTCGGCGGGCTCGCCAGGTCGGGGTGGACCAGCAGCCCGTCGGCGTCGACCTCGACCGCGGCGGCGTCGCTCGTTGCACCAGCCGAGCCCGGGGCGCCAGCAACCGCGCCGGCCGCTGCGTCGACGGAACTCCCGATCGCGAGCTGGGCTGCGGCGACCTCCGACCCGGCCGGCGCCCATGGCTCGTCGGCAGCGGTGACGAGCCGAACCGTGAGCCAGGCCTCGGCGCCGGGCTCGAGCGCCGGGTCGGTCCAGCCGACGAGGACGGCGGCGCCGCGTCCGCCCGGCCCGACGTCCTCGAGGGTCGCCTCGCCGGACGCCGTGACCCGACCGTCGATCCCGAGCTCCCAACGCGCCCGGAGCCAGCCGAGGCCCCGGAACGACTGGCGGTTGACGATCTCGAGGACGCCCGCCCGCCGATCGTGGAGCTCGACGATCCTGACCGGAGCGGCAATCGCCCGGTGCTCCCACATCGCCGGCTTCGGCCGACGGTCGGGCCAGACGAGCCCATCGGCGCAGAAGTTCCCGTCGTTGGGGACATCGCCGAAGTCGCCGCCATAGGCCCAGCGCGTGCTCCCGTCGGGCATCTGCTGGACGAGACCGTGGTCCCAGAACTCCCAGATGAACCCGCCCTGGAGCCCCGGCGTCGACTCGATCGCGTCCCAGTACTCGCCGAGCGTGCCGTTGCTGTTGCCCATCGCGTGGGAGTACTCGCACATGATCAGCGGATGGCGCTGCCTGCCCGAGCGAGCGTGGGCCACGATGGCCGAGATCGGCGGGTACATCGGGCAGGTGATGTCGCTGATGCCCTGGTCGCTCGTCCAGTCGTAGCGGAGCGCCCCCTCGTAGTGGAGCGGCCGGGACGGGTCGTAGCGCCGGAGCCAGCCGGCGGCGGCCTCATGGTTCGGGCCATGGCCGGACTCATTGCCGAGCGACCAGAGGATGACCGAGGCGTGGTTCTTGTCGCGCTGGGCCATCCGCGAGACCCGGTCGACCCACGCGCCGAGGTAGCGGTGGTCGTCGCACAGCGTGCTCTGGAACGCGTGCGACTCGATGTCGGCCTCGTCGATGACGTACAGCCCGAGCTCGTCGGTCAGGTCGAGGAAGGCTGGATCGTTCGGGTAGTGCGATGTCCGGACCGCGTTGAACCCGAACTGCTTCATGACCGTGATGTCCGCACGCAGCCCTTCGCGACTGATCGTCCGGCCGGTGAACTGGTCGAAGTCGTGGCGGTTGACGCCCCGGAACAGCACCCGTTCGCCGTTGATCAGCAGGTCGAGCCCGACGATCTCCACCCGGCGGAAGCCGACCCGCAGCTCGACCTCCTCGGCGACGGCGCCGTTCGGAGCCCGCAGGGTCACGGTCAGCGCATACAGCCGAGGCTCCTCGGCCGACCAGCGCTCGACCCCCGGGACCTCGATTCGCCAGCCGACGGTCCCGTCGAGCGGCGGCGCCATCCGGCCGTACATCGCCGACCAGGCGGCCCCGTCGGTCTCGGACAGCGGGAGGCCGGCGGCGCGTCTGTACATCAGGCGCTGGTCATCGAGCGTCCAGCCCATGAGCGAGCGTCGATCGACGCTCCGGGCATCCGCGCGGAACGGCTCGGCTACACCCTCCAGGCGCGCCTCGACGGCCCAGCCCGGTTCGAGGGTGTCGCCCGGAAAGGCGACGAGCGCGCCGAGGTCGAGCGTCCCGGTCGTGAGATCGTCGGCGAGACCCGGGATCGCCCGGATGTCGGCGAGGTAGACCGGCCCCGTCGCGTAGAGGAACACCGACCGGGTCAGCCCACCGTGCCACCACTGGTCCTGGTCCTCGACGAACGTCGCATCCGACCACTTCACGACCCGCAGGTTGAGCGTGTTCGATCCGGGTCGGACGAGGTCGGTCAGGTCGAACTCCGCAGCGAGATGCGAGTCCTTGCTGATCCCGACCTCGCGGTCGTTGAGCCGGACGATGAGGACGCTCTCGGCGGCGCCGACGTGGAGGACGACGCGCCGACCGGCCCACGCGGCCGGCAGCTCGAACGTTCGCTCGTAGATCCCGGTCGGGTTCGCCTCGGGGACGTTCGGTGGGTTCCCCTCGAAGGGCATCTGGACGTTCGTGTAGTGGGGCAGGTCCGCGAAGCCCTGCATCGTCCAGGCGCCCGGGACCGTGATCTCGGCCCAGCCGTCGCCGGGCGACGCGTCCGGCCGGGCCAGGAGCTGGAACCGCCAGCGACCGTCGAGCTCGAGCCGATCCGCGTGCGGGACGCTGTGGATCGGGAGCCGGCCGAGCTGGACGAGCTCGGGCGCGACCCAGGGGTCGGGCTGCATGGCTCAAGTCTATCGAGCCCCGGGTTCGCTAGCATCGACCAGATGCCCGACAGCGACCGACCGCTCCCGCTCCCCACCGACCCCGACCGGCTCCCGACGTCGTATCGGGCGCTGCTCGAGGTGCCGACCCTCGGCCGGATCCTCGTCGCGACCCAGATCGCCCGGATCGCCCAGGCGATGGTCGGCGTGGCGCTCGTCCTGTTCACCCTCCAGGAGTTCGGCTCGCCCCAGCTGGCCGGGATCGTGACCTTCTTCGCCCTGTTCCCGGGTCTCGTCGTCAGCCCGATCATCGGGGCGCTCCTCGATCGTCACGGACGCACGCGGCTCATCCTGCTCGACTACGTGGTCGAGCTCTGCGCGCTGTCGCTGATCGGTGGGCTCGCCCTGGCCGACGCGCTGCCGGCCCACGTCCTGATCATCATCGCGACGATCGCCTCGTTCACCGGGATCCTGAGCCACACGGGCCTGCGCAGCCTGTTCCCGATCCTCGTCCCCCGCCACCTGTGGGAACGGGTCAACGCGGTCGACTCGAACGGCTACGTGATCGGCTCGATCATCGGTCCGCCGCTGGCCGCGGGGCTCGTGGCGGCGTTCGGCGGCGCGGTCGCCCTGATCCTGACCGGGTTCGCCTTCGGGTTGGCGGCGATCGCGATGATCGGCGTCCCGGACCCGGCGACGGAGACGGTCTCGAGCGGCCGGATCCTCGTCGACGCCTGGCAGGGGCTCGTCTACTGGTGGCGCAACCGGACCCTCCGGGGACTCGGCTTCGCGATCACGGTCCAGAACGTCGCCTGGGGGATCCAGACGATCGTGATCCCGCTCATCGTGCTCAACGTCCTCCATGCCGGTGAGCTCGCGGTCGGGATCGTGTTCGCCCTGTCGGGCGTGTCCGGGATGGTCTCGGCGCTCGCCTTCGGCCGGGTCGACAGCCGTGGCCGCGAGTGGCGAATGCTCGTCCTGCCGATGTTCGCGATCGCGCCCGCCTACGCGCTCATGCTGCCGGTCGCGGCCGGGTTGGTGCCGACGTCGGCCGGGTTCGCCCTGCTCGCGACCGCCAGCCTCGTCGTGGGCCTGCTGATCGGGCCGATCGACATCGCCCTGTTCACCGTCCGCCAGCGGCGCACGGACCCGGCCTGGATGGGCCGCGCGTTCGCGGTATCGATGTCGGCGAACTTCATGGGCTTCCCGATCGGCGCCGCGATCGGCGGGGCGCTCGCCGCGATCTCGCTGCCCGGCGCGGTCCTGACCGGAGTCGCGATGCTCGTCCTCGGGGCGACGCTCGGGGCCCTGATGGTCCCGCAGGCCGATCCGGGGATCAGCCCGGACGGGAGAACAGGTAGAGCGACCAGCCCAGGGTCGATCGACCCCAGCTGAGGTACTCGCGCCGGGCACGTGCCTGGCGCTCGACGATCTCCGGTACGTCGGTTCAGCCGGGACCGTGCCGGCAGTGTCGCACGCGGGACTGGCCCCATGGTCCCGGTGACCGACCCCGGACCCACGTCGACTTGCCTTCCCCGGCGCGCAGCGGTCACCCTATGACGATGACCAGACGGATCGTCCGGGCCGCGCTGATCGTCGGGTTGGCGCTGCTCTGGCTCGCTCCGAGCGCTTCCTCGGCGGCCGAGCCCAACTTCCCGGCCAAGGACTCGCTCTACCACAACTACCCCGAGATGGTCGACGAGATCATGGCCGCCCAGGCCGCCTACCCCGACCTCGTCGCGATCTCGTCGATCGGCAAGAGCTACAAGGGTCGCGACATCTGGATCGCCAAGGTGTCCGACCACGTCACGGTCGACGAGCCGGAGCCCGAGGTGCTGGTCGACGCGCTCCACCACGCTCGCGAGCACCTCACGACCGAGCAGGCCCTCTACCTGCTCAAGGTCCTGACCCAGGGCTACGCCGGCGACAGCCAGGTCAAGACCCTCGTCGACAGCCGCGAGATCTGGATCGTCTTCGCGCTCAACCCCGACGGGATGCAGTACGACCTGACCGGCAATCCGTACCGCGAGTGGCGCAAGAACCGCCAGCCGACGCCCGGCTCGTCGAAGGTCGGGACCGACCTCAACCGGAACTACGACTACGCCTGGCGCTGCTGCGGGGGGTCGTCCGGTTCACCGGGCTCGCTCACCTACCGGGGCTGGAAGCCGTTCTCCGCGCCCGAGACCCAGGCGATGCGCGACTTCGTCAGGAGTCGGGTCGTCGACGGGCGGCAGCAGATCCGGCTGCACCTCACCCTCCACACGAATGGCCAGCTCGTCCTCTGGCCGTACGGGCACACGAAGAAGAACGTCCCCTCGGACATGACGAGCGTGGATCACAACGCGTTCGTCGCGCTCGGCAAGCGGATGGCCCAGCGCAACGGCTACAAGGCCGAGCAGTCGAGCGACCTGTACATCACCGACGGCGATCAGATCGACTGGATGTACGGCCGCTACCGGATCTTCTCGTTCACCTGGGAGCTGTACCCGAGCGAGCACCACACGGTCGCGGACTTCTATCCGCCCGATGAGCGGATCGCCCCGCAGGTCGCCCGGAACCGGTCGGCGCTGCTGTACGCGATCGACATGGCCGGCTGCCCATATGCGCCACTGTCCCGGCAGAAGACGAACTGCGGACCGCTCTACGACGACTTCGAGATCAATCGGGGCTGGGTCCGCAACCCGGACGGCACCGACACCGCCACCGACGGCGTCTGGCAGATCGGGAATCCGGCGGCCGTGACGAGCTCGGGTCCGAAGCAGCTCGGGACGACGACGTCGGGCCGCTACGCGCTCGTGACCGGGGTCGGCGCCGCGACGAAGACGAACGCCCACGACCTCGACGGCGGGACGACCACGATGCGATCGGCACCGGTCGCACTGGGCGCCACGGTCGGCGACCTGACCTTCCGCTACTCCTTCGCCCACCGCTCGAACTCGAGCGCGGCGGACTGGTTCCGGGTCTGGGTCGAGGCCGAGGACGGCACCCGGACGCTCGTCAAGCAGGAGCTCGGCAAGGCCGCCGACGACGACGCCCGCTGGGCCTCGGCCCGGATCGCGATGACGCCGTGGGCGGGCCAGAAGGTCCGGATCGTGATCGGCGCTGCCGACGGCGCCAACGACACACGGGTCGAGGCGGCCGTCGACGACCTCAGGATCGAGCGACCGTAGGTCCGGCCGCCCCCGCTGCCTCACCGTGGTCCGAGGGCGGGACCTGGCTGCGCGTGGCAAGTTGACGCCCGACCGCTATCATCCCCCATCGAATGGGCACGACCCCATCGGGTTCCGATGGGGCGGTCGGTCAGCGCGAGCCGAATGACGGACGACGAGCCGAAGCAGGCGATACCGGGGGACCAGCCGGAGGGTCGAGGGCCTGACGCCGAGACCCCCGATCCGGCGACCGAGCCGACGGTTTCGGAGCCAGTGGCGGCGGCGGAGACCGACACGGTCGGGGAACCCGCTCCGGTCACGGAGCCCACCGCGGAGTCGGAGTCGCCCGCGGAGTCGGAGTCGAAGCCGTCGCAGCCGTTGCCCGAGCCCGTCGCCCGCACGTACGGGCCGGCCTGGTTGACGATCGTCGGTGGGGCGATCGTGCCCGGGCTCGGCCACCTCCTGCTCGGTCGACGGCGGCGCGCCGCGCTCCTGTTCGCGCCGATCCTCGTCCTCGCGGCGGTCGTCAGCGTCGTGCTGCTGGTCAGCCCCGATCGGGCCAACCTGGCCGGCGAGCTGCTCGACCCGAACGCGCTCGAGGCCATGGCGATCGTCGTCGCCGCGGTCGGGCTCTACCGCCTGGCCGTCCTCGGAGCCACCTTCCTGCTCGCGGCGCGGGTCCGGCCGACGACGCCGACCCGATTCGCCGCCCGGAGCGTCCTCGCGCTCGTCCTGGCGTTCGTCGTGGTCGCCCCGCACGTCATCGTCGGAGCGGTCATCGCGGACACCCGGGAGACGATCGTCGAGGTGTTCGACCCGAGCGCGGTCGGCTCGAGCGACGACGGTACCGGCACCGGCGCGGGTTCGCTCGGCGACGTGATCCCGCCGGTCGAGCCCGATCCGACCGATCTCGACGAGCCGACGCCGACCCCCGGCACTGGCGCCACCGGATCCCCGACCGCCCCGCCGAGTCCCAGCCCGACGCCGATCCCCGGACCGGCCTGGGAGGCCGACGGACGGCTCAACGTGCTGTTGATCGGTGCCGATGCCGGCCCCGACCGCTGGAGCCTGCGCACGGACACGATGATCCTGCTGTCGGTCGACGTCGCCAGCGGCCGCTCCGCGATGTTCGGGTTCCCACGGAACATGGTCGGTGCGCCGCTCCCCAAGGAGAGCGCCGGGGCGGTGCCGGGCGGTCGCTACCCGGGCCTGCTCAACTCGCTCTACGTGTACGCCAACGCCCGGCCCGGACAGTTCCCGGGTGGCCAGAGCCGTGGGTTCCGGGCAATCGGAGGGACGATCCAGAAGCTCGCGGGCGTGCCGGTCGACGGGATCGCGGTCGTCAACCTGAACGGCTTCGTCCGGCTGGTGGATGCGCTCGGCGGGGTGACGATCGACATCCCGACACCGCTCTACGACAGCCACTATCCGCTCGAGAACGGGACCGGCGACGTCGTCGCCTATTTCAAGGCCGGTCGCCAGCACCTCAACGGCCACCGGGCACTGATGTACGCCCGATCGCGCCACCAGGATTCCGACTACGGCCGGATGCGCCGCCAGCAGGCGGTCCTGCTCGCCCTCCGGGCCCGGCTCAAGCCGTGCAGTCTCATCCCGCGCGTCCCGACCCTGCTCAAGATCGCCCGGGACGATGCCTGGACGAGCTTCAAGCCGAGCGACCTGCCGAGCCTGCTGAGCCTCGCCGCCCGGACCGACACGAAGCACGTCAAGAGCGTGATGTTCGCGCCGCCGACCTACCCCGAGTACATCAGCGACGCCGAGATCCGCCAGATCCACAAGGTCGTCCGCGGGATCTTCCCGAGCAACGAGCCGGAGCCGACCGCAACCCCGCCGCCGGTCCTGGCGCCCGATCCCGAGGAGCCCACGCTCGCCCCGAGCGACGAGCCCGATCCCTGCGCCTGAGCGCTACCAGAGACCGATCCGGAGGAGTCGTAACAGGTCCGGGTGATCGTCGGTCAGCGGACGGATCCCCTCGCGGATCGGCTGCCAGCCGGCCGTCAGGAGGCCCGGGACGTCGGCCGGGTCGGTCGTGGCGACGAGCCAGTCGCTGAGCGCGGCGTGGAGCTTCTGATCCGCCTCGCTCGGCTGGTAGACCCGTTCCAGAACGGTCAAGTCCGCTGCGCGAGCGGCACTCGCGACGGCCGGTGCGAGGTCGTAGTAGCGATTCGAGACGTGGATCGCGAGCAGCCCGCCAGGGCGGAGGACCCGGGCGTCGTCGGCCAGCGCCTCGGTCGTCAGGAGATGGGCCGGGATCGCGTCGGACGAGAACGCGTCGAGGACCAGCACGTCGTAGGTGGCGGCAGGGACCGTGGCCAGCGACAGCCTCGCGTCGCCTTCGACGATCGCCGGCCGAACGGCCGCGTCGGACAGCCAGGTGAAGTAGTCCGGGTCCGAGGCGACCCGGATCACCAGCGGGTCGATCTCGTAGAAGGTCACCGAATCGGCCGCAGTCGCCCATGCCGCGACGGTGCCCGAGCCCAGGCCGACGACGCCGATCGCCCGGCTGGCATCGGCGCCCGGTCGTGCCCGGGCGATCGCGAACACGTCCTGGAGCGGACCGTGGATCGCGTAGTACGACCCTGGCAGGCGGCGCTCGGCCGGGTCGGTCGACTGGATCCCGTGGACCGTCGTCCCGTTCATCAGGACGGTCACCGGGCTGCCGGGCGGCCGGAGGACCGCGGTCACCCCGAAGAAGCTCCGATCCTGGAAGATCGCCGCCGGCGACAGGACGAACACCGCCAGGGCGAGCACCAGCGCGGTCGACACGAACAGGAAGCGCGGCTGACCCCCGACGAGCAGGACCAACCCACCGACCAGCAGCCAGCGGGCGCCGGACTCCAGCCCGATCGAGCCTCCAGCCGCGAGGCCTGCACCGAGCAGGATCGAGGCGGCGACGTACGGCCCGAGGCGAGCGGGCGCGCCGGCGAAGAACGGCGACAGGTCGACGCCGCGGTGCGTCGTCGGGCCCGGCGCGTCCGTGTCCGGAGCGGCGGCCGTTGACCCGCCTCGCCGCGAGAGCGCCATCGCCCCGAGGGCGAGAACGAGCAGCAGCGGGTACTCCCAGACCCCCTTGAACAATGTCGGAGCGACGATCGCGACGAGCGAGCTGGCGAGCACCCCACCGGCCGAGATCACCAGGTAGAACTCGGTCAGCTGAGCGGGGGCCGGACGGTCGGCCGCCAGCCGGCCGTGGAGCGTCGTCGCGACGATCCCGAGCCCGAGGAACTCGACGACCACGAGCGGCGCGATCGGCCAGCCGGCGGCCGACCCGAACGGGACCCAGAGCAGGGTCACCGCCGCCGGCGCGAGCCACTCCGCGCCCGGCAGGATCCGGCGGCCACGCTCGGAGAACGCGACGACGAACGTCAACAGGTAGATCGCCAGCGGCACCACCCAGAGCAGCGGTGCCGAGATGAGATCGGTGGTGATGAAGTTCGTGACCGCCGACAGGAGGCCCGACGGGACGGCCGCCAGCAGGAGCCAGCGGGCGCGACGCGGCCAGTCGATCGTGTCGGCGTCGGTCGCGCTCGTCGCCGCCGTTCGGGTCGTCGACGGCCCTCGGCTCGCCGCCGCGCCGACCCGCGGCCCGACGCGGCGAAGGACGAACCCGGCGCAGGCCGCCAGGCAGGCGACCAGGATCACCACCCCGGCCGCCCAGGCGGTCCGCTGCACGGTCAGCCCGAGTGCCGGCTCGATCAGGAACGGATACGCCAGCAGCGCCGCGAAGGAGCCGGCATTGCTCAGCGCGTACAGCCAGTAGGGATCGGCAGGCACGCCCTCGGCCGACCGGATCGCCGCAAACCAGGAGCTCAGCAGCGGTGTCGTCGCGGTCAGCAGGAGGGCCGGTGGGCCGACCGTCAGGGTCAGGATCCAGATGAGGTTGACGACGGCCGGCTGAGCGACGTCGCGCAGGTCGCCGATCCGGGCGGGGGCGACGGTCATCGCGGCGAGAGCGACGACGGCCAGCACGACGTGGACGATCGCCCCGCGGCGCGGCCCGAGCCAGGTCGCCGAGACGTGGCCGTAGGCGTAACCGACGAGCAGGACCGCCTGGAAGAAGAACAGCACGGTCGCCCACACGGCCGGTGTCCCGCCGAACGTCGGCAGCGTCAGGCGCCCGACGAGCGGCTCGACCGAGAACAGCAGGAACGCCGACAGGGCGATCGTTGCAGCGAACGTCGGCAGGACCAGCACGGCCGGGCGGACCCGCGGGCGCACACCCTCGCGGGCAGCGGCTCCGACCAGGCGCTCGGCGTCGGTCGTCATCGCCGAGCTCGGGTGAGGTTCATGACCGGTCGATGATCGCGGCTCGCGCTGGATCGGCACATGAACCGGTCGGCCCAGCGACCGACCGCCGTTGGTCAGGCGGTCCGGAGCTGGCGAGCGGCGTCGGCGAACAGGCCGTTGAAGATCCGCGAGGTCGACGGGAAGGCGTGGATCGTCTCGGCCAGGACGTCGACCGGAACTCGCGCCTTGATCGCCAGGACGCATTCGTGGATCGCAGCGGAAGCGTCGGGGCAGGCCATCGCCGCCCCGATGAGCTCGCGGGTCCCACGGTCGACGACGATCGTCACGTGGCCGAGCTCGGCCTCGACCGAGTAGCCCTTGGCGGTGGACGCGAACGGCGTCGTCACCTCGAACGCGTCCCGTCCAGCCGACAGCGCCTCGTCGAGGGTGAGGCCGACCGAGCTCGCCTCGGGATCGGTGTACGTCGCCCGGGGCAGCGCCCGGTAGTCGGGTACGACCCACTCACCGAGCGCCATCCGAACCGCGAGCTCACCCTGGTAGTGGGCCTGATGCGTGTGGAGCTCGGGACCGGCCGGATCGCCGACGACCCACAGCCCATCGGCGATCTTGAGCCGGCCGTCGCGCGGGAAGGGCGTCCGACCGGACACGTCGAGCCCGTAGTGCTCGAGGCCGAGCTCGTCGAGCGGGAACGCCCGGCCGACCGCGAGCAGGATCGCCGAGCCCTCGGCCGTCGAGCCGTCGTCGAGGTCCACGACGTGCGCGCCGGCCGTCCCGACTCCCGGGCGGGCCCGGATCGCGCGGACCCCGAGCCGGACGACCACCCCGTCGCGGACGAGGGCCCGCCCGACGGCCTCGGAGTTGCGCGGATGGTCGGTCGGCATGAGCCGCGGCCCGGACTGGACGATCGTCGTCGGGACGCCGAACCGGACGTAGACCTGGGCCAGCTCGCAGCCGGTCGGCCCGCCGCCCAGGACGAGCAGGCTGGCTGGCAGCTCACGGGCGAGCGTCGCCTCGCGGTTCGTCCAGCTCGGAACGCGCTCGATCGCCTCGATCGGCGGGACCTTTGTGGTCGAGCCGACCGCGATGACGACGTTCTTGGCGACCAGCTCGTGCAGCGCGTCGTCGTGGCGGACGTCGACGCGGCCGCGGCCGACGATCCGACCGTCGCCGCGGACGACCGTGGCGCCGGCCGCCTCGAGCGCCGTGACGTGGCTCGTGTCGTCCGGCACGGCGGCATCGGCCGGCCGGTTGACCATGTAGTCGCGCCGCGCCGAGGCCCGCGGCCAGTCGTAGCCGGCCGGGTTCGCCGCGTGACGGGCGGCAGCGTTCAGGAGCGACTTCGACGGGACGCAGCCGATGAACGGGCAGCTCCCGCCGTACCAGCGCCGGTCGACGATCGCGACGGTCGCACCGAGCTCGCGGGCCTTGAACGCGGCCGCCTCACCGGCCGGGCCGGCCCCGACGATCACGAAGTCGAAGGTGTCCATGTCGTCCCCTGGTCGCGGTCTGTTCGAACCCGACGGTAGCCCGTCCGGCCGACCGGCGTCACCCGAACCCGCAGCCGGCGCCGGCGACGCGGCAGACCTCCGCAGCGCCTCCGTGGCGGCTCCACATCGACTTCACAAGTCCAGTCGAGGATGAGCCCATGAGCAACGCGGTCCGGGTGGACCGCAACGTCAAGGGAGATCGCGCAGATGCGACATGTCATCGGACCGATCCTGGGCCTCCTCGGGATCCTCGCCATCCTGGGCCTCGTGGCCGGGATCGCCTATTCGGCCGGTCTGGGCGCCGCCGGGGTCGTCGTCGCCCCGGGCGCAACGACCACGGTCGTGCCGGCCGTCGCGCTACGGCTGGTACGGCGTCCCGTTCTTCGGGTTCGGGCACTTCCTGGTGTTCCTGTTCGTGTTCGTGCTGTTCATCGCGCTGCTCCGTCTCGCGTTCGGTGGCGGGCGGCGACGGCACGGCTACGGCTGGGGACCGGGTCACGGCTGGGGCCCCGGCTACGGCGGCCAGGGCGGCTCGGACGATCCGCGCGAGGCGTGGATCCGGTCACGGCTCGACGAGTGGCATCGGACGGCTCACGCGACGAGCGACACCCCGGCTGCGTCGAAGGCGCCGGGCGAGGGGTCGCCGAGCGGCTCGGGGCAGCCACCGGTGGCCGGCTAGCCGGCTCCCGCGACGGGCCCGGTCCACGTTCAGCCTCCGTTCGGCGCCGGGTTCCCATCGCCGGGGCCCGGCGCCTCCAACCGCCCGGGGGCGCCGTACGATGCCGACGATGAAGACGATCCTGCTCGTCGACGACGAGCCCAAGATCCGCGAGCTCGCGCGCGACTACCTCGAGCATGCCGGCTTCGCGGTCGAGACGGCGGCCGACGGCCGCGCCGCCCTGACCGCCGTCCGGACCCGTTCGCCGGACCTCGTCGTGCTCGACCTCGGCCTGCCCGAGATCGACGGGCTCGAGGTCATCCGGACGCTCCGGCGCGACTCGGCGATCCCGATCGTGGTGCTGACCGCGCGCGACGACGAGATCGACAAGCTGTTGGGGCTCGAGCTCGGAGCCGACGACTACGTCACGAAGCCATTCAGCCCGCGCGAGCTCGTGGCCCGGGTCAAGGCGGTGCTCCGGCGATCCGAGCGGGCCGACGAGCCGAGCGACCTGATCCGCGCCGGCGACGTCACGCTCGACGTGCCGCGGATGCGGGTCGATGTCGCGGGCCGCGGCGTCGAGCTCACCCCGACCGAGTTCCAGCTGCTCGCCACGCTGGCCCGCCGGCCGGGCCGGATCTTCACCCGGAGCCAGCTGCTCGACGCGCTCCGCGGAGTTGCCTTCGAATCGTACGAGCGAGCCATCGACACCCACGTGAAGAACCTCCGCCGCAAGATCGAGCCGGACCCGCGCGAGCCGCGCTACGTGCTGACCGTGTACGGCGTCGGCTACCGCTTCGCCGACGAGCGGCCGGCGTGACCGACGCGTCCGCCGGCGGACCTCCCGGCACGCGTCCGACCCCAGCCGGGCTCGTCACCGCTGCCCGACACGTCGTCCGAGGGCGAAGCGCCGTCCAGCGACCGATCCGATCGTCGGCCGCCCGACCCGTGGCCCGGCGGACCCTGGGAGCGTCGCGAGTACTGGCGACAGCAGCAGCGCGAGCTGCGCTGGGCGCGGCGTCACCGGACGCACGGTCCGCGCGGTCAGGCGGCGTGGCACGGGGCCGACCGATCGGCTGGCCCACCGTGGGGCGAGGGTCGGCCACCGTGGGGCGAGGGGCCGAGGCCGGGCACGGGCTGGATCCTTCGGCGAGTCGTGCCGATCGTCATCGGGCTCATCCTCGTCGTCGCCTTCACGACGGCCGTCGCGGCCTGGGTGATCGCCTCGGTCCTCGGGTTCCTCGGGCCGGATCTCGGCAGCGGCGGCCCGGTCGTCCTCGTGGCCCGGATCGCGGGGGTCGCGATCGTCGTCGTCGGGCTCTTCTCGATCGCCCGGCGCGTCCGACGGCTCGGCGGCCCGATCGCCGAGCTCGCCGACGCAACGAGCCGGATCGAGGCGGGCGACTACACGGTCCGGGTCGAGGAGCCGGACCGGGGTGTCCCGGAGCTCCTCGGGCTCGCTCGCGGCTTCAACACGATGGCGGCGCGCCTGGAGGCCGACGAGCGCCAGCGCCGATCCCTGATGGCCGACGTGAGCCACGAGCTCCGAACGCCGCTGACCGTGGTCCAGGGCAACATCGAGGCGCTCGTCGACGGGGTCCACCCGGCCGACGCCGAGCACCTCGCGGCGATCCTCGAGGAGACCCGCGTCCTGAGCCGGCTCGTCGACGACCTGCGCACGCTGGCCCAGTCCGAGGCCGGGACGCTCCAGCTCCACCGCGAGCCGACCGACCTGGGCCTGCTGATCGCCGACGTCGCCCGGTCGCTGTCGACGGTGGCCGCGGCGGCCGGATCGACGATCGCGATCGAGGCCGTCGACGACCTGCCCCTCGTGGACGTCGACCCGATCCGGATCCGGGAGGTCCTGACCAACCTCGTCGCGAACGCCATCCGCCACACGCCCGCCGGGACTGCCGTCACGATCGCGGCCCGGATCGAGCCCGACGGCGAGTGGCTCCGGGTGGAGGTCCGCGACAGCGGGCCGGGCCTCGCCCCGGAGGTCGCCGACCACGTCTTCGACCGGTTCGCCAAGTCGACCGATTCGGGTGGCTCGGGGCTCGGCCTGGCGATCGCCCGGTTCCTCGTCGAGGCGCACGGCGGCGAGATCGGCCTGGCCAGCCCGCCCGGCGGCGGGACGACCGCCTGGTTCCGGCTCCCGTTGCCGCCGAGCTGACCGGCCGCCGGACGCGCTACGCTCCGAGCGATGTTCAGCCCACGCGGTTCGATCACGGTCATCACCGGTCCGATGTTCTCGGGCAAGACCGCCGAGCTCATCCGGCAGTGCGAACGCGCCCGGATCGCCCGACGGCGGGTCGTCCTGATCCGGCCCGCGCTCGACGATCGGACCGAACCGGAGACGGTCCGGAGCCGGTTCGGGGTCGCCTTCCCGGCCCGCCCGGTGGCCGATTCGGCCGCGATCGAGCCGGTGGTGGCCGAGACCCGGGCCGACGTCGTCGCGATCGAGGAGGGCCAGTTCTTCGACCCGGGCCTCGTCGCGGTCTGCGAGCGTCTCGCCGATCGTGATCGGATGGTCATCGTCGACGGGCTCAACCGCGACTTCCTCGGACGGCCGTTCGGGCCGATGCCCGAGCTCCTGGCGATCGCCGAGGAGGTCGTGATGCTGTCGGCCATCTGCATGGTCTGCGGCGAGGAGGCGAGCCGGACGCAGCGCCTCGTCGACGGCCGGCCGGCGACGGCGAGCGACCCGCTCGTCGTCATCGGGGGGATGGGCGACGAGCGCTACGAGGCTCGCTGCCGCAAGCACCACGCGATCGGCTGACCGGCGACCCGGACATGGGACGACCCCGGCGCGGACCGGGGTCGTCGAGGCGAACGACGATCGGGTCAGCCGACGGAGCGTGCGGCCTTCACCACCACCGAGTTCGCGTACCGGTCGTGGAGCCCCTGCTTGGTCGGGCTCGTGGCCGTCGTGTACAGGAGGGCGATCGTCCAGATGAGGCTGATCAGCCCGACGAGGAGCCCGAGCAGCGGCAACGGGTTGAGGAACTGGGCAAGGGCGAAGATGCCGCCGAGGGCCAGCCAGCGCTTGACGGCCTGCTCGGTCGTCAGGGTCACGCCGTCGAAGGCGTTCCCGACCTGCATCCCGAGCGCCTTCTGGCCGAGAGTCCCGCGCAACCGCGTCCAGGTGTAGATGTAGTAGCCGGCCGAGATCGCGATCCCGACGACCGCCGAGACGAAGACCGACAGCCAGTTCGTGCTCGTGTCGATCCGCACGCCGAGGACCGCGTTCGGATCCGCGACGGTCGTCACGTTCGTCGGCGTGCCGATCACCGCCCAGATGATCACCGACGCGATGAAGCCGATGATGCCGACCAGGATCGCGTCGAGGATCAGCGCGATGATCCGGTTCGGGACGTCGGCGTAGAACAGCCCGGCGTGGCCAGGAACCTGGGTCGGCGTGGGCGCAGGTGCCCAGGCGTCGCCGGGTGGTGGAGACGCCGGCGGTGGGGCCTCGGGCGGCGGAGCCCCGGGCGGTGTCCCTGACTCAGGACCGGACATACATGACCCTCCCTCTGGTCGACTCCTGGAGCGATGGTCCAGGATGACGCGCGGTACGGCCAGCAGGATACGCTCGCCAGGACCGCGCGAACAGGGGTCTTGCGAGATCGATCCGATTCGGCATCGCGGATCGTGCTCGATCGCGGCCGAGGGAACCGTTCGACGACGACCGGAGTCTCAGGGGGCAACGCCGGCCGGGGGGCCGGCCCCTGCGGAGGTCGTGCGATGCAACGGCGGCACCTCGGGCCCACGACGGCGATCCTCGTCGGCGCGCTGGCCCTGCTCCTCTCGGCGGGCCCGGCGCTCGCCTGCGGCGGCCTGATCGGGCCCAACGGCGCGGTCAACCTGCTCCGGACGACGACGTTCGTCGGCTACCAGGCCGGGGTCGAGCACTACGTCACGGCCTTCTCGTTCGCCGGCGGCGGCGGCACCTTCGGCTCGATCACCCCGCTGCCGGGCATCCCGTCGAGCGTCGAGCGCGGCGGCGACTGGACGCTGCAGCGGCTGGTCCGCGAGACGCAACCCGTCGCGGAGGCCGCCGACTTCCTGCTCGCGCAGCCGGCCGCGGCCGGTGGCGTCGAGGTCCTGCTCCAGAAGCGGATCGACGCGCTCGACATCACCGTGCTCAAGGGCGGCGGCGATGACGTCGGGGCGTGGGCCAAGGCCCACGGGTTCCGGCTCCCGCCCGACGCTCCCGAGGTCCTCGACTTCTACGCCGAGCGGAGCCCGATCTTCCTCGCCGCCAGCTTCGATGCCGACGCTGCGGCCGCCCGCGGCCAGGCGATCGGCGACGGAACGCCGATCCACCTGACGATCCCGACACCGAACCCGTGGGTCCCGCTCCGGATCCTCGGCCTCGGCAAGTCCGACGCCGACCGGGTCGAGGCGGACGTCTACCTGTTGACGAACGGCGATCCGACGTTCCTGCCGGCGCCGACCGGCCGCGGCCTGACCCTGGCCCACTCCGCCCCGGCGACCGACCTCCTGCTCGGCGACCTGCGCGCCGACAAGGGCATGGACTGGATCCCGGCCAGCGGCTGGCTGAGCCAGATCCGGATCGACGCCGCGCCGTCCGAGCTGAGCTACGACCTGGCCGTCGACGCCAGCGGCCAGGGCGCGCCGTCCCGGGTCGCGGCCGGGCTGGCCCGGCCGACCGGGTCGACCGGGCCGTCGGCGCCGGCCGGGCCGTTCCTGCTCCTGATCGCCGCGTATCTCGCCGGTGCCGCCATCGTCATCGCCCGGCTCCGCCGACGGCCGGTCGCGGCGTCGTGAGCCTCCGGGCGGGCCTCCTGCGCGGCGGGCTCGCGATCGGGCTGCCGCTCCTCCTCGCCCCGGCCGTGGCGGCCGGGGCCGCCGGGGCCCTGGGCGGCGGCGGGCCGATCCACGTCCGGATCGAGATCCATCACTCGCACTTCGCCCCGGCCGCGTTCAGCGTCCCCGTCGGCCGTCCGGTCGCGATCGAGCTGGTCAACGACGACCCGATCGACCACGAGTGGATCGTGGGCGACGAGGCGACCCACCGTCGCCATGCGACCGGGACCGAGCCGCACCACGGTCTCCGCCCGACGGAGGTCTCGATCGACGCCCTGGCGACGATGACGACGACGGTCACGTTCGACCACCCCGGGGACGTTCCGATACGTCTGTCACCTGCCCGGTCACGAGGCGTACGGGATGGTCGGGACGGTCACGGTCACCCCCTGACAACGGTCAGACCCCGGCGGTCGTCCCGCCGGGGTCTGCGTCGCTGCTGGGTGGACGACGATCAGGAGCCGGGGCTCCCGGGTGGGAGCTCGGTCACCAGGATCGCGTTGACGATCGCCTGGTCGCCGACATGGGCGCCAAAGACGACGTTCAGCTGGCCGTCGCTGACGTCGACCTCGAACGACCGGTCGAGGGCGACGTAGCGACCCGGCGCCTCGGCCGCGACGTCGAGGTACGGGATGACCGGGACGTCCTCGATCGTCACGTTGAAGATCCGCCGCCCGGCCCGCCGCTCGACGAGCTCGGCGAACGACAGGTCGACCCGATAGTGCCCATCGGGCAGGTCGAACTTGTAGGACTTCATCCCGATCCGCTGGCTCTGATAGAGCTTGTCGTCGACCGTCCCGGCGATCGCGTGCGTGGTCGACCGCTTCGAGCCGGCCCCGACATAGCCGAAGGGCCCGCTGCCGTACGAGCGGTCGGCGGCGTAGACGTCGCCGGAGGCGCTCGTGTAGCTCTTGCCGCCGACGTTCACGC
Organism: uncultured Chloroflexia bacterium; assembly: GCA_963755285.1. Classification (GTDB taxonomy): domain Bacteria; phylum Chloroflexota; class Limnocylindria; order Limnocylindrales; family CSP1-4; genus Chersky-267. The sequence continues at coordinate 79,673 of CAVWJB010000003.1, forward strand.
CCTGCTGGTAGCCGGGCACGACGAGCGTGACCGGGACCTGGACGACCTTGTTGTCGGGGTCGTTCGTCTGGACGACGATGATCGCCCGGTAGACGCCGGGGGTCAGGCCGCTCGGATCGACCGTCACGTCGAGCCCGACCGACTCGTCGGGTGCCAGCGTGCCTTCGGTCGGGCTGACCGTGAGCCAGGCCGCATCCGAGAAGTTCGGCAGGCCCGAATCGATGAGGTAGGCGTTCAGGCTGGCCTGGCCGACGGTCCACAGGTTGCCGGCGCCATCCATCTCCAGGCCCGCACCGCCGAACCCGCCACCGTCCGGATGGGCGATCGCATCGGTCGTTTCGCAGGTGTCGGGATCGACCTGGTAGATCGTGTCGGTGTCGGAGTTGGTCGCCACCCACAGCTTGTGGAACGACGGGTTCCAGGCAAGCCCCGAGATGTTCGGGTCGGCGGGCGCGCACTGGCCGAGGGTCGCCCCCGGGGTCGGGCTGTCGAGCCCGGCCACGTGGTAGACGATGCCCTCGTTCCAGCCGCCGATGTAGAACGTGTCGGTGGCCGGGTCGTAGGCCAGGCCACGCTGACTCGTGCTCGACCAGGGCGAGCCCGTGATCACGTTCTTGACCGTCCCGTCGGCCGGGTCGAGACCGTAGATCCCGTTGTCGCCATCGACGTTGACCTGCCACAGCAGGCCGTGGTTCTTGTCCCAGGCCAGGTCGGCGTTGAAGGTGGTCGCCCAGGGCGTCTCGAACGAGACGCCGGTCGGGTTGCCGGCCACGTCGAACTTGGTGTCCGTGCAGGGACCCGACTGGCCGCAGATGTTGCCGTTGTTCAGGACGCTGCTGATCCAGACGTCGCCGTCGAAGCCGACCCCCCACGGACCGCTCAGGCCGGTCGGCCACGAGGCGAGCACGTCGCCCGTGGACCGTGGCTTGGGCAGCCCGGAGGGCTGGCTGAACCCGAGGCCACGGGTCGTCCGGGCACTCGCATTCGCCCCGTTCGGGAGCGTCCGCCGGGCGGCCGGCGCGGCCGTCTGGGCCTTCTGGATCGCCGCTTCGCTGGCCCCGCCCAGGTCGACCTCGCCGACGCTGAACGTCAGCGGCTCGTGCCCGTTCGGATTGCCGATCGTCAGGGTGCCGTGACCGACGCGGTCCGGGGTGAGGAAGAACGTGAAGGGACCGCCGTCGACCGAGGCGTGCGGCTGGTCGAGATGGAGCCCGACGTCGACGCCGGTCGTGGTCTGGCCCTCGACGATCGTGACATCCGGCTCCGCGCTGACGTAGCCGGCTGCGCTGAACGTGGCCGGCCAGGTCCCGGCCGGTCCGGTGATCCGATAGGCGCCTCCGCTGTCGGTGGTCGCCGTGAGATCGAGCGGGCTGCCCGCCCGGGTGGCGTGGACCACGACCGAGGCACCCTCGATCGGGTTGCCGCTGTGGGCGTCGCTGACGGTGCCGCTGATCGCACCGAAGTCGGCCGGCAGGTTGACCGTGAGGTTGACCTCGACCGTGACGAATGACTGCTTCGGGGCGTTCGTGATGAACGCGACGAGGCCGTGGTAGACGCCCGGAGTGAGGTCGGCGGCACCGAGCGCCAGGGTGACGTCGGTCGAGCCGCCGGCCGGAGTCTCGCCGGACTCGGGCGACTCGCTGAGCCAGGGCAGGTCGGTGAACGGCTCGATCGTCCCGTGCCCGACGTCGGGCACGTAGTCCATCGGCTGGAACTGATCGCCGAGGACGAGGTCGACGTCCATCGACCCATCGTCACCGCCGAACGCGTCGAGCGGCGCCTCGAACGAGATCGTCTGGCCGTCGACCGAGGCCGGACCGGTGCCGGTGATCTCGAACGTGGACAGGTCGATGACGAGCACGATCGGATCCGAGTCGTGGACGCTGAACAGGCTGATGAGGTATTCCGCCCCGATGTCCTGGGTCGGCAGGCCGGAGAGGCCCGACGGTGGAATGCCGGTCGAGGGATCCTGGTCGACGTCGACGTAGATCTCGCCGACGGCCTGGTCGATCGGGGTCTGGGCGGTGAAGTCGATCGACATCGCCATCACCGAGGTCCCGTCGGAGCCACCGCGGACGACGGTCGCGTCGACCGAGCCGCTGCTGTCGCCGGACGGGTCGCTGATGATCTGGGCCAGGGAGCCCGGCGGCAGGACGTTGGCGGGCAGGACCGTCCTGGGCAGCGGCCCGTGGACGATCGGCTTGTGCCAGCCGGGCCGGTAGGTCACGGTCGTCGGCTCGATCGGCGGCAGGTCGGGCAGCTCGACCCCCAGGTCGCGCTCGCGGGCGCCCCAGTCGAGGGTGGCGCTGCCGGGGTTGGCGAGGTGGACGACGGCGCTCGTCGTCGCCCCGAAGTCGACGCTCGCGTCGACCGTGAGCGGGTCGGGCGCGGCGATCGACGCCGCCAGGCTGAAGTCGCGAACCTCGTCGCCGCCGTCGGTGACGGTCAGGTCGGCGGTTCCCTCGACGTAGCTCCCCGAGTTGGCGAACAGGGTGTAGTGACCGGGGCGGAGGCGGAGCGTGTAGCTGCCGTCCTCGTTCGTCGTGGCGGTCCGGTTGCCGGGCGTTGCGCTGACGGCGGCGCCGGCGATCGGCAGCCCGTCATTGCGGTCCACGACGGTGCCGTGGACGAGCCCGCTCGAGACCGGCTCGATCCGGATGGCGCTGTTCGGCTCGATGACGCCGTCGAACAACGAGATCTCGAGCGCATCGGTCCCGGTCTCGTTCTCGATCCCGGTCAGGGCGTTCCGGCCGTCGCCGGGGTTGGCCGGGTTCGGGCCGTACAGGAGGTCGATCCGGCCGTCCTCGTGGAGCTGGGCCTCGAAGCTCAGCCGGCTCGCTCCGGCCCGCATCCCGGAGTACTCGATGACGAAGGTGCGGTTCGGCGCGCTCCCGATCGTGTCGTAGTCGATCCCGGCCTCGGTGTCGAGGACGAGGTCCTGCCAGAGCAGGTAGATCGCGGCGTTCGGCACGGACTTCGACGGGATGCCGACCGGGAACTGGTTGTACTGGTCGGCCGCCAGGAAGTTGAGGTAGCCGTTGTCGCTGAGATAGACGGCCGAGTAGTTGGTGCCGTAGAACGGGAAGTCGAACGGCAGCCGGAGGCGTCCGGCGAACTCGTCGCCGAACAGGCCCGACTGGTTCGCGGCGTCGACCCAGGCGAACGGGATCTCGCGACAGCCGTGACCGAAGTCATCGAGCTTGCGCGCGAGCGAGAAGTCCTGGGTCAGGTTCGGGCCGAGCGATTCGATGTCGACGAACGCGGTCTCGGTGCAGCCGCCGGACGATCCGCGCAGGGTGAAGCTGCCGATCGGGAGCTCGAGGCTGTACGCGCCGGACGAATCGGTCTTGGCCGGCGGGACGGGCGTGCCGACCGCGAGGACGCTGGCGTTCTCGATCGGGCTGCCGTCCTCGGCGGCCGTCACGTGCCCGCTCACGGTGAACCGCGGGAGCGCCGCGAGGTGGAAGTCCTGGTTGGTCGTCTGGTCGGTGACGATCGTGACGAGCGGGGCCGTGTCGGCCCCGTAGCCGAACGCCTGGCCGGTCGCGACGTAGTCCCCGGCGGCCAGGAACAGCTCGTAGTGACCGGTCGCGTCGGTGGTGGCGGTGAACTCGCGGTCGCCGTTGGTCGCGCTGACCCGCGCGTCGGCGATCGGCGCCGAGGTCGCGACGTCGGTCACGGTGCCGCTCAGCGTTCCACCCGACTTGACCAGGTCGACCGCGGCCTTGGCGTCGATCCGGCCCTCGCCGTAGACGTAGTTCGGATCGTTGTCCGACGGGTCGGGCGTCCCGCACTGGTCGTCGGGCCGGTCGACCGCCGTCTTGTTGAGCGCGTCGAGGAGCGCGTTGAAGTTGCCGGCCAGGGTGGGCTTGGCGGACAGCATCAGGGCGAGCGCGCCGGCGGTGTGGGGCGTCGCCATCGAGGTGCCGCTCAGGGCCTGGTAGCCGTTGCCGGGGACGCTCGACACGACGTCGACCCCGGGCGCCGAGACGTTCGGGCTGACCTTGTCGCTCGGCGACGGGCCGCGCGACGAGAAGTCGGCGATCAGGTCGGTCTTGTCGGTGGCGCCGACGCTGATCACCTCGTTGAACAGCCCCGGCGTGCCGGCCGTGCTGCAGCCCGGTCCCGCGTTGCCGGCGGCGAAGACCGGGATGATCCCGGCCGCCCGCCAGGCCTCGACCGTGGCGAGATAGAACGTGTCGTTGGGGTTGTCGTTGCCCCACGAGTTGCTGACGATGTCGGGCCGGAGATCCGGCCGCGGGTTGTTGCCCTCGAGGTCGGTCGGGGCGATCATGAACTGGCCGGCGGACAGCAGCGAACCCTCGCTGCAGTCGAACTCCTCGCAGCCCTTGGCCGAGATCCACTCTGCGCCGGGCGCGACGCCGATATCGGGCAGCGGACCGTCGAGGTCGCCACCGACGATGGTGCCCATCGTGTGGGTGCCGTGCCCCGCGTTGTCGCATGGGGTGTCGCCACACAGACCGGTCGGGTCCCACCAGTTGTAGTTGTGGTCGAACGAGCCGTCGTGGTGGTTGCCGCGATAGTGCTCGACGAGCGCCTCGTGGGTGTACTCGACCCCGGTGTCGATCGTGGCGACGGTCACCCCGGCGCCGGTGATCCCCTCCGCCCAGACCTGGTCAGCGCCGATCTTGGTGACGCCCCATTCGGGCGTCTCACCGGCGTCGACCACGACCTTCGGCGCGATCGGCTTGACGAGCGGGTAGACCTTCTCCTTGCGGACCGTCCGAACCGACGGCAGCGCCGCCAGCTTGGTCGCGAGCGCAGCGTCACCGTGAACGAGCATGACGTTCGACAGCCAGAAGCTCTCGGCTCGAGCGCCCTTCGTCCGGCCGACCGCGGTCCGCGCCGCGACCTGGGCCGAGACGGCCGTCTTGCGCAACGAATCGAAGACCAGCTGACCCCGCTGGGCGCGGTCCTTGACCTGGGCCGCTCCGGTCAGGTTCGCCTTGGTCGTGAACTCGACCACGAACCGATCCGCGGCGCCCGTCTGGAGGGCCTTGATCAGGCCCCGCTCGATCTTTGCGTCGGAAGGCGCCGTGGCAGCCGCCGGGCCGCCGCCCGGGGCGAGACCGGCGCCGGCGACGGGCGCGGCCTGGACGAGCGCGAAGAACCCGACCAGGAACAGGGCGCCGACCCGTCCTGCCGAGACACGACGATGAGCCATCTCTCGAACCCCTCCCATCCCGGCCGTCTGACCGGGGACCCTCGCGATGCCGACCGAGTCGATCGTCGGGTTACGCACGCAGCGCAGGCAGGCGGATTGACGCGGATGAGTCCGTGGCGTGCGACCCCGCGACGTTGTACCGGTGGGGCGTCTCCGCGGCGTTCGTCGGTCCCCGGGCCGACTCGCCACGGTCGGGACGACACCCTCCGCTAGCGGGAGGGTACTCGCCCGGAACCGCGGGCGTACAGCCTCCGCGCATGAGCCTTTCGTACTGGCCCGCGGCGGGGGCCCGGGCTCAATCCGGGGTCGCGTCCGGGCTCGGGTCCGGCGGGAGATGGAGGACCGGCTCCAGGTCGAGCGTTTCGACGTGCGCGGCGATCTCGGCGCCGGTGGCGACCCACATCCCGTCGACGTTGCGGGCCCGCTCGATCAGTCCCTCGAGGGCCGCGGCGCGCGAGGGTCGGCCGCTGACGAAGGGGTGGCAGGTGAGCATGAACAGGCCGCCCTCGGCGGCCAGCGCCTCGAGCTCGAGCGTCCAGCGGGCAACCACGTCGGCCGGGTTGAGGATGACGCCGCTGCCGGTCAGCCCCGGCAGGTAGTTGTAGGGCCCCCAGTCGTCGAGGCTCCAGTGAACGGGAAGCTCGACGAGGGTCGCCGCCCCGGGCTCGGACCCGGTCGCCAGCCGGTATGGGTGATCGGCGTCCATCAGGCCCGAGTCGTACCGGATGCCATGCCGGGCGAGGATCGCCGGAAGCGCGTACGTCATCTCCCAGTTCGGTGCCCGATAGCCGATCGGCCGGACCCCTGCGACCGAGTCGAGCGCCTCGAATCCGCGCAGAAGCCGGCGCTCCTCGGTCTCGGGATCGGCCGCCCGCGAGCCCTCGTGGAGATGGCCGTGGTGGGCGATCTCGTGGCCGGCGTCACGGATGCTCCGGACGACATCGGGCCAGCGCTCGGCGCTGAAGCCCGGGATGAAGAACGTCGCCCGGACCGCCTGGCGATCGAGGATCCGGAGGAGCCGCGGGACGGCCGTCCGGGGCCCGTACTCCTGGTGGCTCATGACGTCGAGCTGAGCGGCGGTCTCCGGGTGGTCGAAGAGCAGACCGCTCTCGGCGTCGAGATCGAAGCTGAAGCAGGCCGCCGCCCGGATGCCGGCGGGCCAACGGAAGCCTGGGGCGGGACGGACCGCCAGGGCTCGGAGCGTGAGCCGGTCGGGTCGGTCACGAGAGCGTGGGTGCCGCTTCGGGGACTCGCATCGGTTCCACGATGGTAGCCCGCGGCTCGGGCGTCCATGGGACGGCGCCGGACGCGGTCGAGCCCCGGGTTGGTCCGGGGCTCGAGCGCTTGGTGGAGGAGTCCGGCCGCGAGGGCCGGCGTGGGCTGGCGGGGATTACCGTCCGCCCATGCCCGGAGGGCTGAGCCGGATCTGGTGCTCGTGGCTGTTGATGGGCTGGGGCACGAACGGCTCAGCGTACGGCGCAGCATGCTTCGCGTCGATGTTGACCGACTCCGGCACGACGACCGGCGCCGTGATCGCGTGCGGTTCGCCGTTGATCCACTCGTAGCCCAGGACGGTCGGGAGCGTGACCGGCGCGAGCGGGGTCGTCTTCTGGACCTCGAGCTGGCCGGGGCCGGCGACGCCACCCGGATACGGGACGCCCTGCAGGCTTCGGAAGATCGGGCTGGTCGTGCTGGACGTCTTGACCGTCAGGGCCGCGACGCCGGCCACGCCGACGATCAGGGCGATGGCGAGGAGGACGGCCGCAAGGAGCGGTGTCCAGGATTGGGCCGACTGCTGGCTGACTGGTCGGCTGATCGAATTCGCGTTCATCACTCAACCTCCTTCTGGTTTGAGCCCAACCTACGAGCCGCCGACGCCCTCGTCGACGAACGCACCGACATGACCCCAGTCCGGGATCGGACAGCCCGCCTGGACGGCCGCTTACACTCCGACCGTGCGTGCCGCCGTCCTCGCCCGACCGGGTGAGCCCGTCCGGATCGAGCAGCTCGAGCTCGAATCGCCCGGTTCCGGCCAGGTCCGGGTCCGGATGCTGGCCAGCGGCGTCTGCCACTCCGACCTCCACGTTCGCGACGGCGAATGGCAGCGCCCGGGTCCGATCGTGATGGGTCACGAGGGCGCCGGGATCGTCGAGGAGCTCGGCGCGGGCGTGGACCCGGTCGAGAGCGGGCTCCGGCCGGGCCAGCTCGTGGCCCTGTCCTGGGTCGTTCCGTGCGGCGTCTGTCGCTCGTGCCGGGCCGGCAGGTCGTGGGAGTGCCAGGACTCGCCGTCGTTCCTTCATGGCCGGGACGCCGACGGTCGCAGCCGGCTTCGGGCGGCCGACGGGAGCGACGTGCTCGCCTACCTGTCGATCGGGACGATGGCCGAGGCGCAGGTTGTCCCGGCCGGGGCAGCGATCCCGATGCCGGACGGCACGCCGCCCGAGGTCGCGGCCCTGATCGGCTGCTGCGTCACGACCGGCGTCGGCGCGGTGATCAAGACGGCCGCGGTCCCGCCGGGCGCGAGCGTGGCCGTCATCGGGCTCGGTGGGGTCGGGCTGTCGGCGGTCATGGGTGCGCGGCTGGCCGGGGCCGGGCAGCTGGTGGCGATCGACCGGGTCGCCGCGAAGCTCGAGCTCGCCCGCGAGCTCGGGGCGACGGACACGATCCTGGCCGGCCCCGAGCCGGCCTCCACGGCCGACGCATTGCGCACAGTGACCGGCGGCGGGCCGGACTTCGCCTTCGAAGCGATCGGCCGCCCGGACACGGTCGAGCTGGCGATCGATGCCGTCCGCCCCGGCGGCAGCGCGGTCCTCGTCGGGATGACCGCCCAGGGCCGACGGGCGAGCTTCGACGTCTACCGGTTCGTCGACGGCGGGCGGCGGATCCTCGGCTCGAACTACGGTTCGGCGGTCGCCGCGGTCGACTTCCCCCGGTATGCCGCGCTCCACGTCGAGGGCCGCCTTCCGATCGAGCGGCTGGTCGATCGGCGGATCGATCTCGACGGCGTCGAGGCGGCCTTCGAGCGGCTCCGGCGGGGCGAAGGATTGCGCAGCGTCATCACGTTCTGAGCGCGGCCGGCCGGGGCGGCCGAGTGGCGGTCAAGGGGACGGGCTCGGACGCCCCTCGCACAGCGTGGTGTCGCCGATGATGTCGGTGTCGTCCTGGCACAACCCGTCGACGAACCAGCCGACGTCGTAGTCGATGTACGGGATCGGCGACTCGTCCGGATCGACGACGATCGGATGGTTCACGTTCGCCGCGGCCATGTCCTCGACCGAGCAGCGATCGAACACGGCATGCTCGAGCTGGTCGGGGTCGCCCGGTGGCTCGCCCGACGAGGTCGCGTCGGGGTCGGACGGGTCGGTCGAGGCCATGAACGCCTGCCACCAGGTGACCCAGGCGAGGAACGCCGCGTCGCAGGCCGGGCTGGCCGTGGCCCCGGACGGGACCGGAGCGAGGGTAGGTGGCAGCTCGTCCGAGAACTGCTCGTCGCCGGGCGACTCGTCGATCGGGAACGACCCCTCGCCGACCGCGGCCGTCGGGCTGCCGGACGTCGAGATGGCGCAGCCAACCGCGATCGAGCCGACGAGCCATGCAGCGGCCATGGCGCGCACGACGCGCCCGCGCCTAGCCATCGCCGGTCCTAGCGATCACGTTCGGCAGCGTTGACCAGTGCGGCCTGCGCCGCGGCCAGCCGAGCGACCGGGACGCGGAACGGCGAGCAGGACACGTAGTCGAGTCCGATCCGCTCGCACTTGAAGATCGACTCCGGGTCGCCACCGTGCTCGCCGCAGATCCCCAGCTCGATGTCGGGCCTTGTGGCGCGACCCTTGTCGACGGCGATCTTCATCAGCCCGGCGACGGCGTCGTCGAGGGTCTGGAACGGGTTGGCTGGGAGGATCTTCTCCTCGACGTACTTGAGCAGGAAGCCGCCCTCGGCATCGTCCCGGCTGTAGCCGAACGTCATCTGGGTGAGGTCGTTCGTGCCGAAGCTGAAGAATGCGGCGTCCCGGGCGATCTCGTCGGCGGTCAGGGCCCCGCGCGGGACCTCGATCATCGTGCCGAACTTGTAGTCGACCTCGACGCCGGACTTCGCCTCGACGGCCCTGGCTTCGGCCTCGAGCAGCGCCTTGGTCGCCGACAGCTCGTTCACGTGACCGACGAGCGGGATCATGATCTTGGCGATCGGGTTGCCGCCGGAGCGCTTGACGGCGATCTGGGCGTTGAGGATCGCCCGGGTCTGGATCTTCACGAAGTCGGGGATCATCAGCCCGAGCCGACAGCCGCGCAGGCCGAGCATCGGGTTCTGCTCGCGCAGCGATTCGACGACCGCGAGCACCTCGCGCGCCCGGCTGTAGCCGGGATCGCTCTCGGGCGTGCCCTTGACCCGGTGCTCGGTGACCTCGACGAGCAGCTCGTCGTGGTTCGGCAGGAACTCGTGGAGGGGCGGGTCGATCAACCGAACGACGACCGGCAGGCCGTCCATCGCCCGGAAGATGCCCTCGAAGTCGCCCTGCTGGAGCACCTCGAGCTTGCCCATCGCCGCATCGAACCGGGTGACCGCCGCGGCGTCCTCCGGGCTGAGGGTCTCGCCGGACGCGACCCGCGCCTTGGCCCGGGTGGCCACGGTCGCCACCAGGATCGCATCGCGGACGATGTCGAGCCGCTCGCCCTCGCGGAACATGTGCTCCGTCCGGCACAGGCCGATGCCCTGGGCGCCGTAGCTCCGGGCGAGCGCGGCCTCCTCGGGCTTGTCGGCGTTCGTCCAGACGCCCATCCGGCGGACCTCGTCCGCGTAGCCGAGGATCGTCTGGAGCTCGGGCTGGTCCTCGAACCGAGCGGACACGGTGGGCAAGGCGCCGGCGTAGACGTCGCCGGTCGAGCCGTCGACGCTGATCCAGTCACCTTCGCCGAAGCTCACGCCGGTCTCGCTGCTCCGGGCGGTCCCCGCACCGTAGTCGACGACCAGCTCGGCGCAGCCGGCGACGCACGGCTTGCCGATCTGGCGGGCGACGACGGCCGCATGCGAGGTCGCCCCGCCGCGGGCCGTCAGGATCCCCTGCGCGACGGCCATCCCGTGGAAGTCGTCCGGCGAGGTCTCGATCCGGACCAGGACGACCTTCTCGCCCCGATCCACCCAGGCCACCGCGTCGTCGGCCGAGAAGACCGCCCGGCCGACCGCCGCACCGGGCGAGGCGTTCAGGCCGTGGGCGATCCGCTTGGCCGCCCGGATCGCAGCCGGGTCGTACTGGTCGCGAAGGAGCTGGTCGACATGGGCCGGCTCGATCCGGGCAAGCGCCTCCTCCTTCGTGATCACGCCCTCGGCGACCATGTCGGTCGCGATCTTGACCGCGGCCGCGGCCGTCCGCTTGGCGCTCCGGGTCTGGAGCATGTAAAGCCGGCCCCGCTCGATCGTGAACTCGAGATCCTGGACGTCGCGGTAGTGGCGCTCGAGGCGCTCCGCGATCCGCTGGAACTCGTCGTAGGCGCCGGGCAGGTCCTGGGCCAGGTGGCTGATCTTCTGGGGGGTCCGGATGCCGGCCACGACGTCCTCGCCCTGGGCGTTCGTGAGGTACTCGCCGTAGAGCGTCTTTGCCCCGGTGTTCGGGTCGCGGGTGAACGCGACACCGGTGCCCGAATCGTCGCCCATATTGCCGAAGACCATCGTCACGACGTTGACCGCCGTGCCCAGGTCGTGGGCGATCTTCTGGTTCTCGCGGTAGTCGCGGGCGCGCTTGCCGAACCAGCTGGCGAAGACGGCCTTGATCGCGAGGTCGAGCTGGTCGTACGGGTCGGCCGGGAAGTCGCGGCCGGTGTCGGCCCGGACGATCGCCTTGTACGCGTCCGCGACCTCGCGCAGGGCCCCCGCATCCAGGTCCGTGTCCTGCGCCGCGCCATGGGCCTTCTTGGCGGCCTCCAGGGCATGGTCGAACCGCTCACCGTCGACGCCCATCACGATCCGCCCGAACATCTGGATGAACCGCCGGTAGGCATCCCAGCCGAACCGCTGGTTGCCGGTCAGGGCGATCAGGCCGTGCAGGGTCTGCTCGTTGAGCCCGAGGTTGAGGACGGTGTCCATCATCCCGGGCATCGAGAACTTGGCCCCGGAGCGGACGCTCACGAGGAGCGGGTTGGCCGGGTCGCCGAAGCCCTTGCCGGTCTCGAGCTCGACGGCCCGGACCGCCTCGAGGACGTCGTCCCAGAGGCCGGCGGGCAGCGCCTCGCCGGCGGCGAAGAAGTCGTTGCAGGCCTCGGTCGTGATCGTGAACCCGGGCGGCACCGGCAGACCGGCGATCGTCATCTCGGCCAGGCCGGCGCCCTTGCCGCCGAGCAGGTCACGCATCGACGCATCGCCCTCGGCATGGCCCCCGCCCCAGGCGTAGATGTAGCGCTTGGCCGCGCGGTGGGCGCGTTCGGTCGGGCTGGCGGCCGTGTCGGTCATGGGGCTGGGCTCCTCGGCGATCGTGAGCGTGGCGCCGGCTCGGGCGCGGTTCGGGCGGGCTGACCGGCCGATTGTACGGCGCCGGTCGGGCGATGGCCGTGAGGGCAGGTTCCAGGCGTCGCCAGGCGTCCAGCCCGACACCTCCGGGCCGGTTCCCGCCTCGGTAGACTGGGACCACCACGACCGGTACCGACGCCGCACGTCTGCGGCGAGGAGACGACCGCCATCATGATCGACGCCTCAGACCAGCGCGAGATCGCCAGCGAGGCGCCCCAGTACAACGCACGGCTCGTCCGGCGGGTCGACGAGAACGCCAGCCTGGCCTGCTTCTGGGTCCGGTTCGACGGTGAACCGACCCCGTTCGAGCCCGGCCAGTACATGACGATCGGGGTCTTCGCCGACGGGAAGCTCTGGCAGCGGCCCTACTCGGTCGCGTCCGATCCGCGCGAGACCGCCGACGGCGGCTACGAGTTCTACGTCCGGCTCGTGCCGATCTACCGGTTCACGACGCTCCTCTGGCGGCTGCCGCTCGGGCACGGGATGCGGATGATCGGGCCGAAGGGCAAGTTCCTGCTCGAGCCCGACGACAGCCGAACCCACCTGTTCATCTCGACCGGGACCGGGATCGCCCCGTTCATGTCGATGATCCGGTCGAGCCTCGCCGCGGGTCGCCCGCGCAAGACGGTCGTCCTCCACGGCTGCTCGTACGTCGACGAGCTCGGCTACCGGTCCGAGCTCGAGACCTGGGAGCGCGACCGCAGCTATCCGGTCACCTACGTCCCGACGATCAGCCGCCCGGGCGATCCGCGCAACGCCGACTGGACCGGCCGGGTCGGGCGGGTCGAGGCGATCGTCCAGGACGTCTGCCGCGACCTGCACGTCCGGCCCGACCGGACGGTGGTCTACATCTGCGGCAACCCGGACATGATCCTCAACGCCGAATCGGTCCTCATGGACCACGGCTTCCCCGAGTTCCACGTCAAGAAGGAGCTCTACTGGCCGAAGGGCAAGGTGGGCGTCGCGCCGGGCTGAGCCTGTGACCTTCGGCCCGATCGAAACGGGCCACCCGACGCATGGGGCAGCGTGGGGCGCCGACTAGGATCGAGCTGCGGCCGGGTCGGCCGCTGGCAGTCATGGGATAGGTATGCATCGAATCGTCGCCCGGGATCAGCTCTCGCCGAACGTCACCCGGCTCATCGTCGAGGCGCCACGGATCGCCGAGATCCGACGGCCCGGCCAGTTCGTCATCGTCCGGCTCGGTGAGGGAGCCGAGCGGATCCCGCTGACGATCGCGGACGCCGACGCGGTCGCGGGCACGATCAGCCTGATCATCCAGGCCGTCGGCGCGAGCACGATCGACCTCGTCGCCCTCCAGCCCGGTGACGCGATCCGCGACGTGGCGGGACCGCTCGGCCGGCCGACCGACCTGATCGACGAGGGCCGGGCCGTCTGCGTCGGCGGCGGAGTCGGGACCGCGGTGGTCTACCCGATCGCCGAGGAGCTCCATCGACGCGGCGTCGAGGTCACCAGCGTGATCGGCGGTCGCTCCCGCGAATGGGTCATCCTCGAGGACGAGCTGCGGACGACCGGCGAGGTCATCGTCTGCACCGACGACGGCAGCTACGGCCGCCATGGGTTCGTGACCGAGGCGCTCAAGGACGTCTGCGACGCCGGGTCGATCGACGCCGTCTTCGCCGTCGGTCCGGTGCCGATGATGCGCGCCGTCGCCGAGCTCACCCGGCCGTACGGGATCCGGACCACCGTCTCGCTCAACGCGATCATGGTCGACGGCACCGGGATGTGCGGCGGCTGTCGGGTGTCGGTCGGCGGCGGTACGCGCTACGCCTGCGTCGACGGACCGGAGTTCGACGGCCACGAGGTCGACTTCGGGGTCCTGGCCGATCGCCTGACGACGTACCGCGAGTTCGAGCAGGGCGCCCTCGCCCGGCGGGAGTGCCTCATCCCGGGCCTCGCCCAGCGCGCCGAGACCGAGCCGGTCGTGGCCGCCGCGGCGACGGCCCCGAGCGGGGAGGGCCCGGCCCGATGACCGAACCACGTCCGCCGCTCACCGCGAAGGAGCGGATGGCCATCGAGCGGGTCGCGATGCCCGAGCAGGATCCGGGGGTCCGGGCCGCCAACTTCCGCGAGGTCAACCTCGGGCTGACCCGTCAGATCGCGATGCTCGAAGCCGAGCGCTGCCTGCAGTGCCCGAAGCCGTACTGCATCGGCGGCTGCCCGGTCAGCGTGAACATCCCGCGCTTCCTGCGCCTCCTCCGCGAGGGCGACCTGCCCGCCGCGGCCGACTCGCTCCTCGACGACAACGCGCTGCCCTGCGTGACCGGCCGGGTCTGCCCCCAGGAGAACCAGTGCGAGGGGGTCTGCCTTCGGGCGAAGAAGGGCAACGCGGTCGCGATCGGCCACCTCGAGCGCTTCGTCGCCGACTGGGCCCAGGCCCATCCCGACGCGCTGACCCACGTCCGGCCCCAGCCGACCGGCAAGTCGGTCGCGATCGTCGGCTCCGGGCCGGCCGGCCTGACCGCGGCCGGCGAGCTGGCCAAGCTCGGCCACCAGGTCACGATCTTCGAGGCGTTCCATGCCGCGGGCGGGGTCCTGGTCTACGGCATCCCGGAGTTCCGCCTGCCGAAGGACATCGTCCAGGCCGAGGTCGACCGGCTGGTCGCCGACGGCGTCACGATCGTGCCCAACTCGATCATCGGCAAGACCTACACCCTGGTCGAGCTCCGGGACCGGTTCGACGCGGTCTTCGTGGCGGTCGGTGCCGGCCTGCCCGTGTTCATGAACGTCCCCGGCGAGAACCTCAAGGGCGTCTATTCGGCCAACGAGTACCTGACCCGGGTCAATCTGATGGGCGCCTGGAGCGCCGGCGCCGAGACCCCCGTCCTGCACGGGCAGCGAGTGGCCGTGGTCGGGGGCGGGAACGTCGCGATGGATTCGGTTCGAACGGCCAGACGCCTCGGAGCGAGTGAGGCGGTGATCGTCTATCGCCGGGGTCGCGACGAGCTGCCGGCCCGGGCCGAGGAGGCCCACCACGCCGAGCAGGAGGGGATCCGGTTCGACTACCTCGTCGCCCCGGTCGAGGTCCTCGGTGACGAGGCGGGCTGGGTTCGCGCGCTCCGCTGCGTCCGGATGGAGCTCGGAGAGCCGGACGCGTCCGGTCGAGCGCGCCCGGAGCCGATCGCGGGTTCCGAGTTCGAGATCCCGTGCGACATGGTCGTCGTCGCGATCGGGACGCGCTCGAACCCGATCCTCACCGCGGCCGCGCCCGACCTCAAGGTGAGTGGCGCGGGCTACATCGAGACCGACGAGAACGGGATGACGAGCCTGGCCGGAGTGTTCGCCGGCGGCGACATCGTCCGCGGCGCGGCCACGGTCATCCTGGCGATGGGCGACGGGAAGCGGGCGGCTGCCGCCATCCACCGCTACCTGGGCTTCGAGACCCCAGCCGAGGAACCGGCCGCTGTCGCCGGCGCCGGCGAGCCCGTTCCGTCAGCGGCCGTTGCCGACTGATCGGCGGGATCAGCGGTCGGTCGTGAACGACCAGTGGCTCGCCGCGAGCCGGTTGCCCGATCCGTCACGGATGTCCGCCGACAGGTAGATCGCGTACCGCTCGTGGCGGAACATCCACAACCGGGGGTTGATCGTCGCGGTCGCCGTCGCCGGGTTGTAGGTCACCTTGATCCGGACCCACCGGTTCGTCGCCAGGTTCTTGAGCCGGATCGTGGCCGCGGACACGCCCGCGACAGGCTCGGAGAAGACGACCCGCGGTGAGACCTTGCGCGAGACGTGGACCGCGCCCGCGGTCGGGGTCCGGGAGCGGATGAACGGCCGGACGTGATCGACGATCGTGACCGACTCGCTGACCACGTCGCCGAACTCGCCGTTCTCGTCGAAGGCGAGGGCCTCCCAGCGGTAGCAGAACCCGGGCCGGAGGCCGGTCTCCTCGGTCGGGCTGGTGAACGGCAGGACCGCGTAGTCGAACACCTCGTCGTTGGCGTCGGGGCAGGCCCCGCCCCGGACGAGCGGCCAGATGAGCCGGACGAGGACCCCGTCGACGACCTCGTGGCTGACCGTCCAGCTGACGGACGCGTGGGTCGCGGCCTGGCGGACCGGGACGAGCGGGGAGTTGAACGTGATCTCGAGCGGCGTGGTCGGGCCGGGAGCCGGATCGAAGTTGGGCAGCGGGCTCGGGACCGGGAGCCGTCAGCGCGGCTTCCGCGTCGACCCGGCCGGAGCCATAGCGGTCGTCACGGCCCGGGTCGCCGAGATCGACGGCACTGGCCCGGAGCACGCCCTCGAGCTCGGCGACATCGAGCGACGGTCGCGCCGCCCAGACCAGCGCCGCCACGCCGGCGACGTGCGGCGCGGCCATGCTCGTCCCGCTGAGCCGCTGGTAGTCGTCGGCCGGGTCGCTCCCGGCGGGCAGGGTCGACAGGGTGTCGACGCCGGGGGCAGACAGGTCCACGGCCCGGTTATGGGTCGAGAAGTCGGCCTCGACGTCGGTCCGGTCGACCGCCCCGACCGAGACGACACCGCGCAGCCCGGCGGGGTAGAACATCAGCCGGTCGCCGCTGTTCCCGGCGGCCGCGACGACGAGGATCCCGGCCGCCCGGGCGGCACTGAAGGTCGGCTGGAAGAGCGCGACCTCGTCCGGGGTGAGGAGGCCGCCGAGCGAGAGGTTGATCACGTCGGCGCCGTGGGTCCGGGCCCAGTCGACCGCGTCGAGCACATCGGAGAAGAAGCCGGAGCCGTCTCCGTCGAGGACCTTGATCGGCATCAGCGAGCTGTCGGGCGCGATCCCGGCGATCCCGGTCCCGTTGTTCGCCCGGGCGAAGATCGTGCCCGCGACGTGGGTTCCGTGGCCGACCGCGTCGGTCACGTCGGTCGTGTTGAACGTCTCGTTGCGGGGCGCCACGACGGTCACCCCGGCCAGGTCCGGATGGGTCAGGTCGACGCCCGTGTCGACGACCGCGACGACGACGCTCGGGTCCCCGGTCGAGACTGGCCAGGCCTCCGGGACATGGATCTGCTCGAGGTCCTCCTGGTCGCCGTAGAGCGGGTCGGAGGGCGGGGCGTCGTCCGGCCAGCCGCTGGCGTGGACGACGGCATCGGGCACCACCCCGATGACCCGCGGATCGGCCCGGAGCTCGGCTGCGAGCCGGCCGGCCCGTCCTGCGGCAGCCGTCACGACCGTGCGCTGGCCGGACGCCGACGGCCGGATCGCCTTCAGCCCGGACAGCTGGAGCCGGACCGGTGCGTGGTCCCGCCAGAGGACGACGAGCCGACCGCCGGGCGCGGCGTTGTCGGCGACGCGGACGGTCGGCGGCGCGGCGGCGGCCGGAACGGCGCCGGCCAGGACGAAGGCGATCGCCACGAGGGCGAGGGCGAGGCGGCGAAGGGTCGCGGACACCGGAATGACGCTCCTTGGGATCGCGTGCGAACGCGGGACCGGGACGGCTCGGTCGGGGGGTCACGGCCGCGTGGCCATGAGACGCTCGAGGACCACGGACTTGATCCGGTCGACGGAGATCCGCTCCTGGGCCATCGTGTCTCGATCGCGCAGGGTGACCTGCTGGTCGTCGAGCGAGTCGACGTCGACGGTGATGCACCACGGGGTGCCGATCTCGTCCTGACGCCGGTAGAGCTTGCCGATCGCCGCCGTGTCGTCGTAGACGGCCATCAGGTCCCGCTTGAGGTCGGCCTCGATGTCGTGGCAGAGCTTGACGATCTCGGGACGCTTCTTGAGGAGCGGGAGGACCGCGACCTTGTACGGCGCGAGCTCCGGGTGGAGGGCCAGCGAGACCCGGGTCTCGCCGCGAACCTCCTCCTCGCGGTAGCTGTCGATCAGGAACGTGAGCGCCGCCCGGTCTGCGCCGGCGGCGGTCTCGACGATCCAGGGAACGAACCGCTCCTCGGTGGCCGGGTCGAAGTAGTCGAGGGTCTCACCCGACGCCTCGCCGTGGCGGGACAGGTCGAAGTCGCCGCGGTTGTGGACACCCTCGAGCTCCTTCCAGCCGAACGGGAAGCGGTACTCGACGTCGACGGCCTTCTTGGCGTAGTGGGCGAGCTCGTCTGGCGCGTGCTCGCGCAGGCGGAGCCGGGCCGGGTCGACCCCGTACGCCTCGTACCAGGCGCGGCGGCTCGGGAGCCACTCCTCGAATGCCGCCGCGGCCGGCTCGCCCGGGCGGACGAAGTACTGCATCTCCATCTGCTCGAACTCACGGGTCCGGAAGATCGAGTTGCCCGGGCTGATCTCGTTGCGAAAGCTCTTGCCGATCTGGGCGATCCCGAACGGGATCTTCTTCCGGCTCGCGTTCAGGACGTTCTTGAAGTTGACGTACGACCCCTGGGCCGTCTCGGGACGCAGGTAGACGATCGAGGAGTCGTCCTGGACCGGGCCCATGTGCGTCTCGAACATGAGGTTGAACCGGCGCGGCGCCGACAGCGGACCGCCGTCGACCGGGCAGACCAGCCCGAGCCGCTCGACGATCCCCTCGTCGCGGAGCTCGGTCGCCGTCAGATGCTCGGCGCCGGGCAGCTCGTCGAGCCGGAACCGTCGGTGGCAGGTCGCGCACTCGACGAGCGGATCCGAGAACGAGCCGACGTGGCCCGAGGTGACCCAGACCTGGGGGTGCATCAGGATGCCGGCGTCGAGGCCGACGACGTCGTCGCGGAGCTGGACCATCGCCCGCCACCAGGCCTGCTTGACGTTGTTCTTCAGCTCGACCCCGAGCGGTCCGTAGTCCCAGACGGCATTGATCCCGCCGTAGATCTCGGACGACGGGAAGATGAACCCGCGCCGCTTGCCGAGCGAGACGATGGTGTCGAGGCTGGCGACGGCGGGCGCGACGGACTCCGGATCGGCGGTCTGGGGGTGGGTCACGACGAGGCGACTCCATTGGGGGCGGCCGGCCGTGGCAGGGACGGTCGCGGGTGGCGTTGGCCGGCCGATGCTAGCAGGTTCCCGTCAGCGAGCCCCGAAACCGTCCTGGCCGGCCACGAGGTCGCCGTACTCGGCGTGGGCCCTGATGAAACGTCGCATGAACGGACAGTCCGGGCGGACCTGGAGACCCCGCTGGCGGGCGTCGTCGAGGGCGTGGCGGGCGAGCCGGTCGGCCAGGCTGCGACCTCGGAACGCGGGAGCCACCTCGGTGTGGACGAGCGTGATCATCCTCCCGCCCTCGTCGAGGCGATAGGTGGCGAAGCCGGCCAGCTCGCCGCCGACGGAGACCTCATAGCGGGACCGGTCCGGACGATCGCGGACCTCGACCCCGGCGAGGTCGCCGACGGCGCTCATCGGCCCGCGGTCACGCCGGGCGACCGGCGTCGTCGGCCCGCGACTCGACGAGCGAGGTCGGGGCGCCGTGGATCGCCGGGATCGTGCCCAGCCGGCCGGCCCGGTAGTCGGCCATGGCCTGCAGGACCTCCTCCCGGGTGTTCATCACGAACGGGCCAAGCCAGGCGACGGGCTCGCGGATCGGCCGGCCGCCGAGGACGAGCACGTCGAGGTTCGGGCTCCGGCTCTCCTGGTGCTGTGCCGCGGCCACGGTCACCGTGTCGCCGGCGCCCAGGACGGCGAGCTGGCCGGCCCGGAACGGCCGTCCGTCCGGGCCGACGCTACCGGCGCCGGCCATCGCGTAGACCAGCGCGTTGTAGTCGGGCCGCCACGGCAGGGATAGCCTCGCACCGGGACTGAGCGTGGCGTGGACGAGCGTCATCGGGCTGTACGTCGAGCCGGGCCCTGCCTGGCCGGCGACGTCGCCGGCGATGATCCGGACGAGCGTGCCGCCATCGGCCGAGGTGGCCAGGGCGACCTCGCCGGCGCGGATGTCCTGGTAGCGCGGCGGCGACCACTTCTGGGCCGCGGGCAGGTTGACCCAGAGCTGGAAGCCGTGGAACAGCCCGCCGCTCGCGACGAGCCACTCCGGTGGCTTCTCGATGTGGAGGATCCCGGCCCCAGCCGTCATCCACTGGGTGTCACCGTTCGTGATGACCCCGCCACCGCCGTTCGAATCCTGGTGCTCGAACACGCCGTCGATCATGTAGGTCACCGTCTCGAACCCGCGGTGGGGGTGCCACGGCGTGCCCTTCGGCTCGCCCGGGGCGTACTCGACCTCACCCATCTGGTCGAGATGGACGAACGGGTCGAGGTCGGCCAGGTCGACCCCGGCGAACGCCCGGCGGACCGGGAACCCCTCCCCTTCGAAGCCCTGCGGCGCGTTCGTGATCCCGCGGACGCCTCGCTCGCGGGCCGTGGCCGCGTCCGGCTCCGGAAGGCGCGGCAGGACGGTGATGTCAGGAACGGTGATGGCGGGCATGGCGCTCTTTCCTCGGCGCGACCGTGGTCGCATGTAATTGCTTATGCAACTATCTGTCAGACGGGTGCGACTGTCAAGCCCGGTCGATCCGGGAGCGTCGCGAGCAGGAGCCGCACGGCATTGCCACCCATGATCGCGGCGATGTCCTCGTCAGCGAACCCCTCGGCCAGGAGGGCATCGGTGACCTGGACGATGCCGGTCGCGTCGAACGGGACCGGCACGGCGCCGTCGAAGTCCGAGCCGAGGCCGACGTGCTCGACCCCGACCAGCTCGGCCGTCGCCCGGATCGCCCGTCCGATCGACGCGGCGTCGTCGCCGCCCGTGGCGGTCGGCCAGAACCCGATGCCGATCAGGCCGCCGGTGGCGGCGATGCCCCGGACGTGGGCGTCGACGAGGCAGCGGACCGAGTCGTGGCTGGCCCGGACTCCGGCGTGCGACGCGACGACCGGCCGGGTGGCGATCGCCAGGATGTCGTCGATCGTACGGTCGGAGGCATGCGCGACGTCGACGATCATGCCCCTGGCCTCCATCCCGGCAACGAGCTCGCGACCGGCCGCGGTCAGCCCGCCCTTCTCGACGCCATGAGCGGACCCGCCGAACTCGTTGTCGAAGAAGTGGGTCGGCGACATCATCCGGAAGCCGGCATCGCTCAGCCGATCGAGCGCGGCCAGGTCGCCGTCGAGCGCGTGCGCGCCCTCGATCGCCAGGAATGCCGCGGTGATCGACCGGTCAGTCGCTCCGCCGGGCGAGGTACGCCTCGAGACCGGGCCGGCTGTCGATCAGGCTGAGCCGTCCGCCGGAGCGGTCGGCCATCGACCTCGCCCGCGCCGCGTGGTAGAGCGCCCGGGCGAGGAGGCTCCGCCAGGTGGACGACGGCCAGCGCTGGGCGAGGGCGAGCAGCGTCACGTCGTCGGACCGGCCGTCGTTCCGCTCGAGGTTGGCCCGGCGCGGGACCTTCGTCGAGACGGCGAGGCATTCGAGGGCGATCCCGCCCTCGATCAGCCGGGGCACGTCGACGTGGCTGTGGCTGGATCGTTCGAGGAGGTCCCGGCCCCAGAGCAGCGAGTCCGCGTGGAGATCGACGACGACGAGCTCGCGGTGGAGCTCGCGTGCCCGCTCGGAGGCCGGGTAGGGAGGACGGCGATGGACCGGGTTCTTGGCTCGTGCGAGACGGTCGGGGACCACGTCGAATGCGACTCGTGCGCCCGCCCCGGCGGTGGCCAGCGAGGCCACCCCGAGCGCTGCGAGACGGACCAGCGACGGGCGCCTCACCGGTTCGTCGGCGAGGCGGCGACGATCGGCCGAAGGCGTGCTCCGGCCGATCGCGTCAACGTCTGGCGGTCAACCGCGCCGGCGACGGCCGGCAGCCACGGATGGCTTGTCGAGGAGGACCAGGGCGCCGGCGATGACCAGGCCCAGGCCGAGGAAGACCATCGAGAGCGAGATCGACGGCGGCTCGCTCTGCCCGATCGTGGCGGTCGGCGGCAGGGTCACGTGGGGCGTGGCCGTCTCGCCGTGGACTCCGCCGGACGAGGGCGACGCCGATGGCGTGGCGGTCCCTTCGGTGCCACCGGTCGCGGTCGCCGTGGCCGTTGCCGTGGCGGTGGCCGTGGCGGTGGCGGTGGCCGTCGGGGCCGTCGTTCCGGTCGGCGTCGTCGTCTTGCAGACGAGCTCGAGCGGATCCGCCCGACCGATGTTGTCGACCGTCTGGTACCCGTCGTCGCTGTTGTCGGGTCGCAGGACGTGGGCCCGGACCGTGTAGTTGCCCACGGCGAGCGGCAGCGATCCCTCGAAGCCGTCGGCCAGCTTTCCGTCCGGGTTCACCCACGAGAAGTCCGGTGGGATGCCGTTGTTGCCGCTGTTGCCGCTGACTGCCTTGCCGACGCCGTCGATCCGGATGTAGGCGTTCTCCGGCCGGGTCTGCTGGAACTGGATGCCGTCGACGCCGAGCACGAGCGCAAAGAGCGTTTCCGTGTCGCAGTCGTAGCGCAGATAGAGGTGGCCGACGACAGGCTTGCCGGCGACCCCCGAGTCGGTCATGTCGGCGAACTTGTCGGCGCCGAGATTCCAGTCGCCGGTGGCGCCGTCCACGGTGGCCGATCCGTACGTCGGCTGGGGTGGGCTGGCGGCCCCGACGGCCGCAGGTCCCGCGAGGGACATTGCAAGCAGAGTGGCCACGGCGGCCCACCCGACCGGGCGGACCATCCGCCTGGCGCGCTGTCGAACGAACCGATGACGGACCCCTGTCCGCATGGCCTGTTCCTCCCTTGGACCGATAGCGATCCGATGATGTCCCGGTATCCGGCATTCGCCGGACCATCGATGATTTTGCAATGATGGCCGAATCGGCGGCACAAGTCCAGTACGAACGTTCTATCAGGCGCGCACCGGACCGCCGCGATCCGACCTGAACCGCTCATGGCCGAGGCGTTCGAGGCCGATCGCCCGCACCCCGTGCATAGCTGCGACGCCGCGCTCGCGGGCGCCTGACTCGGTCCGCTCAGGCATCCTGCGACACCTGTCGGCGTCGTTCCGTGCCCGGCTCGCGACGCGGTCCGGGCGCGGCGAGCGGGACCCCGACCAGCTTCGCGTCCAGGCGAAGCTCGAGCCAGAGCGGGGGCAGCTCGGCCGCCAACCAGTCGTCGCAGCTCGTGGCGATGCGGCGGCCGAGCGCCTCCGCTCCGTCGCGCGAGGTATCGGGCAGGACGACCGAATAGCGGCCGGGTCCGTCCGGCTCGACCCGGTCGCGACCGCGGGTCCGCTCGCGGAGCAGGCCGCCGATCACCGGACCCACGCGGGCGACGGTCTCGGCTGCCACGACCCGATCGGACGGACTCGCGGGCGGCGAGCGCGACCCGCAGCCGGATGGCCGGACGAGCCGGCGCGCTGCCCGGCTGCGGCCGAGCCGCGAGCGGTTCGGCCGGCTGGGTGGGTCCGGCCGGTTCGGTGGCATCGGCCGCGGTCATCGGGGCAGGCCGGTCGACCGGCCTGGCGGGTCGAGGGCCCGACGGGACGTAGCGGGCCGGTCGCGACGGTGACCAGGTCACCTCGGGTCCGGGCGAGTCGAGGAGCGGCGCCGGGAACGCGTCGGCGGGCGCCGGAGTCGCGGGACCGCCCCCCGCCCGGAAGATGCCCTCGGACCGCCCGAGGAACGCGGTGATCGCGTCGGCCAGCGGATCGGCCCCGGCGGGCACCGGCGCTGGCGGGCCGGCGGACGCCGGCACGGTGACGCGTGCGGTCGGTTCGGCGCCCGCGAGGACCGGCTCGTCGATCGGCCCCGAGCCGGTCGACGGGGCGACCGCAACCGAGCTCGGCGCGTGCCGATGGCCAGCCGATCCGCGTCCGCGCAGGGTCAGGCCAAGGATGGCGAGGATCGCAATCGTGTCCACGACCACGACGACGGCGAGCAGGCCGAGGACGACCGCCTGGTCCACGACGTCAGCGGGTGGCGGGAGCCCGGGACAGCCAGCGACGCCAGCCGCCTCCGGCATCATCTGGGCTCGACCCGGTCGCCGGAGCGATCCCCAGGATCTCCGCCGCGGCGGCCCGGAAGTCGTTGGCGACGTGGCTGTCGTGCGCGCTGAGGGTGATCGGCAGCCGGAGCCCGGCCGCCTCGGCCAGGCGGATGCTGTCGCGGATCGTCGCGGTCAGGACCAGCTCGCCGTAGGTCTGCCGGATCTCCGCGAGGACCTGCCGCGAGTGGACGGTCCGGTTGACCCGACCGGCCAGGATCCGCGGCGCCCCGAGCGACGGGTTGAGGCCCATCCGGATCTGGTCCATCTCCCGGACGAGGCTGGCCACACCGGGCAGGGCGATGGCGTGGGTCTCGACCGGGATCAGCACCTCGCGGAAGGCGGTCAGCGCGGCGACGCTGAGGAAGGCGATCGAGGGCGGGCAATCGGCGATGACGATGTCCCAGTTCGCCGGCAGCTTGCCGATCGCCCGGACGAACGCCGCCGCCAGGTCACCCATCAGCGTCCGCTCGGCGGTCACCAGCCAGGGCGAGGCCGGGACGATGTCGACGCCGGGCACGATCGTCCGCTGGGCCAGGGTCGCGAACTCGGCCGAGCCGACGAAGACATCGAACATCCCACGGCTGTCGTCATGGGCGCCGACCCAATCGGAGGCGGAACCCTGCGGATCGAGGTCGATCAGGAGGACACGAGCGCCGGTCTCGCCGATCGCGGCAGCGAGGTTGACCGAGGTCGTCGTCTTGCCCGCGCCGCCCTTGTGGTTGATGACCGCCAGCGTTCGCACGCCACCTCCGGATCTGTCCGTTGCTCGAAAGGTGGCTCGTCCCGGCGCGCCGCGGTCATTCTAGCGGGACGAAGGGTCGGAGCGGAGCGGTCGGCCGCAGTCCGGTGCCGTCCGGTGCCGTCCGGTTCGGTGTCAGCCGACCCGCCAGCGGGTCGGTCGGATCCGGATCGCGATCGGGTAGTCGGAGGCGTACCGCTCGGGCGTCCAGCCGTACTCGTCGAGCAGCCGGCGGTACTTGATGACGAACGCCGGCGTGGCTGCGGCCCCCGGGTCGTCGCGATCGATCCGGGCTTCGCCCTCGACACTGACCACACCGCCACCGTCGCGCGTGGAGTTGAGGTTCAGGGCGACCAGCGGGTTGGCGGCGATGTTCCGGATCCGTGGTGTCGTCGCCAGGCTGTAGACGAGGAACTCACCGTCGGCCCACAGGAACCAGACGGGCGAGGCCTGGGGCTGGCCGGAGGGAGAAACCGTCGTGAGCCAGACGATGAGCTCGGTCTCGAGCCGGGCCGCGGCAGCGGCCCCGGCCCTCGTCGTCCGATCGAACATGTCGGGCGTCCCTCCAGTTGTCGTCGAGCCGGGCTCAGTGGCCCGCCCGAACCTCGTCGAGGAACGGGAGCGACCGAGCGTCGCGCTCGAGGGCGACCCGCACGAAGTCGCGCATCGCGGCCTCGACCTCACGCTCGACCGTGGCCGGGACGCGCAGCTGGGCGAGGGCCTCGACGTCCATCCGCTGATAGGCCTTGAGCAGCTTGAGCGCCTCGAGGCTCAGGCCGGTCCGCTCGGCGGGCGGACCCGGTTCGCGCTGGCAGATGACCCCGCCGAGCGGCGGGACCCAGCGGAACGTGTCGCTCGCCTCGAGCATCCGGTCGCACTCGACGCAGCGGTCGACCTCGGGCCGGACGCCGAGCTCGTCGGTCAGGCGCATCTCGTACCAGCGCGCGACCCGGCCGGGAGCCATCCCGGCGTCGAGCAGCTCGTACGCCCGCTTGAGGAGCAGGTAGAGGGGCTCGGCCGGGTGACGTTCCTCGAGCGAGCGGTCGGCGAGCTCGGCGAGGTACCAGGCGGTCGCTGCCGGCTCGAGCGTGTCGCGCAGGCGAAGCCAGGCATGACCGACGCTGACCTGGGTCACGACGTCGAACGTCCGGCCGTGGGCCAGCTGGACGCGCAGCTCGGCGAACGGCTCGACGCTGCCCCCGAGCCGCGACGTCGGCCGCCGGACGCCCTTGGCGATCGCCTTGAGCTTGCCGTCGCCGGGCGTGATCAGGGTCAGCACGCGGTCCGCCTCGCCGAGGTCGAACCGGCTGAGGACGATGGCGTCGGTGGTGAAGGTCCGCGGCCTGGGCACGGGCCCACGGTAGCACCGGCGCCGATCCGAGCCGAACCGGCTACCTTGGACGTACATGTTGTCGGCGACGTACACTCGGGCCAGGATGACCGCCACGACCCCCGGCTTCGAGCTGGCCGAGCTGATCGCCGCGACCGAGAACGAAATCCTGGCGCTCGTCCGCGACCGCGATCCGTCGACCCATGGCGTCTACGAGATGGTCCGCTATCACCTCGGACTCGACGGCAGCGGAGCGCCGACAGGCAAGCGAATGCGTCCGCTCCTGGGCCTGCTCGCCTATGCCTCGATCACCGGCCGTTACGAGCCGGCCCTCCCGGGGGCGGCGGCGGTCGAGCTCGGCCACAACTTCAGCCTCGTCCACGACGACATCGAGGACGGCGACGTCGAGCGCCGCCATCGACCGACGCTCTGGGCGAAGCACGGGATCCCGCAGGCGATCAACACCGGCGACATGCTGTTCAGCCTGAGCCGGGTCGCCCTCCATCGGCTGACCGATCTCGGCTTCAGCGACACCAAGGTCCTCCGCCTGATGCGGCTGTACGACGAGACCTGCGTCGCCCTGTGCGAGGGCCAGTACATCGACATCTGGACCTCGGAGCACGATCAGGCGATGTCGGTCGAGCTGTACCTCGACATGATCGGCCGGAAGACGGCCGCCCTGATCAGCGCCTCGATCGAGGCCGGCGCGCTCCTGGCGACCGATGACGAGGCCGTCATCGCCCGCTACCGGGCGTTCGGCTGGGCGCTCGGCCTGGCCTTCCAGATCAACGACGACCTGCTCGGGATCTGGGGCCAGGAGCAGTCGACCGGCAAGGAGCCGACCGACCTGGCCCGGCACAAGAAGACGCTGCCGGTGATCTACGCCCTCGAGCACGCCGACCAGCCCGAGCGCGACCGACTCGTCGCCCTCCAGGGTGCCGCGGCGCCGACCGCGGCCGAGCTGTCCGAGGCGGTCGCGATCCTCGAACGAACCGGCGCCCGCGATTACACCCGCGACCAGGCCCAGCGCTACCGCGACGAGGCGCTCGCCGAGCTCGGCGCGGCCGGCACGCTCGACCCCGCGGCCCGGGCCAGCCTCGAGCGGATCATCGTGTCGGTGATCAGCGCCTAGGGTTCGGCTCGGCCTGGCGGTCGGGCGCAGCGGGGCCGGCTCCGGTCGTGCGGTCGGACCGATCGCCAGTCGCACGTGTGTATGACCACCATTCTTAGGCGACCGTTTGCGTGGCTTGGAGCCCAACGCCCAGCCGACTTCAACGGCCCCGCTACGAATGGTGCTGCTACTTCGGGCCTCAAGGCACCCAGATCGGTGGCTCGGCAGGACGGTCCGGCCGCCAACGCACCTCGTAGCAATGGTGTTCATATCTGGGCGGCGAGGCGGCTGGGGGGCCGGCCTCGAGGGGATCGTGGCGTGTCGGTCGAAGCGACCGATCCGGCGCGCGGCCCAACGGCATGGCGCGTTCTCGGGCAGGCTCGGGCTAGCGGTCGGCCTCGTCGTCGTCGGCTTCCTCGAACGAGCGCTCGCGGATCGCCAGGACCTTGCCGACCCGCCGGCCGTCGGTCGACTCGACGGTGAGCCGCAGGCCGTCGACCTCGACCTGGTCGCCGGGGACCGGGACCCGCCCGATCCGGTGGAAGACGAGACCGCCGATCGTGTCGTACTCGTCCTCGTCCTCGAGCTCGAGCGAGGTCCCGAACAGCTCGGCGAGCTCGTCGACCGCCACCCGGCCGTCGATCCGGATCTCGTCGTCCGACAGGCGGACGATCATCTCCTCCTCCTCGTCGTACTCGTCCTGGATCTCGCCGACGATCTCCTCGAGGAGGTCCTCGATCGAGACGAGGCCGGCCGTCCCGCCGTACTCGTCGAGGACGATCGCGATGTGGACCTTCTTGCGCTGGAAGTCGTGGAGCAGGTCGTCGATCGACATCGACTCGGGGGCGAAGACCGGGGCGCGCAGGATCGACCGGATCGCCGGCCGCGGCTCGGCGGCCGTCTTGAGGTATGGCAGCAGATCCTTGGCGTAGAGGATGCCGACGATCTCGTCGATCGACTCCTGGTAGACCGGGACCCGGCTGTGACCCTCTTCGACGATCGTGTCGATCGCCTGCTCGAACGTCGCGTCGGCAGCCAGGCTGACGATGTCGAT
Source organism: uncultured Chloroflexia bacterium (assembly GCA_963755285.1). Taxonomy (GTDB): domain Bacteria; phylum Chloroflexota; class Limnocylindria; order Limnocylindrales; family CSP1-4; genus Chersky-267. The sequence goes on from CAVWJB010000003.1 coordinate 107,385, forward strand.
CCGGGGAACCATGACCTCGTGGAGGCGCCGGTCGCCGAGCTCGATGACCGCGTTGATCATCTGCTCCTCCTCGGCCTCGAGGATGCCCTGCTGGCCGCCACGCTCGACGATCAGGCGGAGCTCCTCGGCGGTGATCTGGCTCTCCTTCGAGACGTCGGCCCCGAACGGCCGGGTGACCGCCCGGGTGACCGCGGTCAGCAGGGCGACGAGCGGACCGAGGATCCGCCCGAGGACGTCGATCGGCCGCGAGGCGGCCAGCGCGAAGCGCTCGGGAAAGGCCAGCGCGAGGGTCTTCGGGACGAGCTCGCCGAAGACGATCGTGAACATGGCCAGCAGGATCGTCACGATGACCAGGGCGATCCCGGCGGCCGACCCACGGAACAGCTCGATCTGCTCGAGCAGGCCGGTCAGCCGTTCGGTCAGGCTGACCGCGGCGTAGGCCGAGGCGAAGAAGCCGAGGAAGGTCAGGCCGATCTGGGCGACGGCCAGGAAGCGACCCGGGTCGTCGAGCAGCTTGCGAACCCGGCGGGCGCCGCGATTGCCTTCCTCGATGAGCTGCTCGACCCGGCTCCGGCGGATCGACACGAGCGCGATCTCGGACGCGACGAAGAAGCCCTCGAGGATCGTCAGGATGACGATGAACACGAGCTCGGTTATCGGGAGGTTCACGCCCCGTTCTCTCGGGTCTCGGGCGCGGCGGCGCCCGGCGAGCGCGGGTCGCGGATCCGGGCCGGGACCCCGATCGCGAGCTTGCCGGCCGGGACGTCCCGGGTGACGACGGCACCGGCCCCGGTCTTCGCGCCATCGCCGACCTCGACCGGCGCGACGAGCATCGTGTCGACCCCGATGAAGGCGTCGTCGCCGATCGTCGTCCGGGTCTTGCGCTGCCCGTCGTAGTTGGCGGTGATCGTGCCGGCCCCGATGTTCGTCCGGGCGCCGACGTGGGCGTCACCGAGGTAGCTCATGTGGTGCTGCTGGACGCCGGCCTCGAGCCGGCTGTTCTTGACCTCGGCGAAGTTGCCGAGCTTCGCCCCGCGGCCGATCGACGAGCCCGGCCGAAGGTGGGCGAACGGACCGATCGAGACCTCGTCCTCGACCTCGGATCCCTCGAGCACGCTCGCCCAGATCCGGCACTCGCGGCCGACGGTCGTGTCGACGATCTGCGAGCCCGAGCCGATCACGGTCCCCTCCCCGATCGACGTCCGTCCGCGCAGGACGACGTTGGGCTCGAGGACCACGTCGGCGGCCAGCTCGACCCCGGCGTCGATCCAGGCGGTCGTCGGATCGAGCATCGTCACTCCGGCCAGGAGATGACGGTCGTTGATCCGCTCGTGCAGCCGGAACGTCGCGTCGGCCAGCTCGGCCCGGTCGTTGATCCCGAGCAGCGTGCCGTCGTCGCCGACCTCGATCGTGGCCACGTCGCGGCCGTCGGCCCGGGCGAGCGCGACGAGCTCGGTCAGGTAGAGCTCGCCGGTCGCCGCCGACGGCTGGAGGTCGGCGATCCGCCGACGCAGCCAGGCGACGTCGATCGTGTAGATGCCGGCATTGATCTCGTCGACCTCGAGCTCATCGTCGGTCGCGTCCTTCGCCTCGACGATCCGCTCGACCTGCCCGTCGTCGTCGCGGACGACCCGGCCGAGCCGGGCCGGGTCGAGGGTGACGACGCTGACGAGCGCGATCGCTGCGTCCTCCCGGCGCCGCAGGTCGAGCAGCGCCTCGAGCAGGCCGGCCTCGAGGAGCGGCACGTCGCCGTACAGGACGAGGACCTCGGCCACGTCGGCCGGCAGGACCCTGAGCGCCGCGGTCAGCGCATCGGCCGTTCCGCGTGGCTCGTCCTGGAGGGCAAAGTCGGCGAGCTCCGCGAAGACGCCCCGGATCGCCTCGGTCGGCGGCGAGTAGACGACGAGCGGGCGCTGGTCGGTCGCGGCAGCCGCCGCCTCGAGCACGTACCCGAGCATCGGCCGGCCGCACAGCTCGTGGAGCACCTTCGGACGACGCGACTTCATCCGCGTCCCGAGCCCCGCGGCGAGGACGATCGCGACGGTGCGTGGCGGGGCTGGTTCGGGCTTCATCAGGGCTCGGGCATCGTAGGGGCCTCCCGATCGGGGTGTCAAACGTCGGCCCGAGGTCCGGGCACCGCCCGCGAGCCGCCCGGCGACGCCCGGATCGTCCTCAGTCGAGGGCGCAGTCGGGGTCGAACCGCTCGACGAGATCGGCCCGGAATCGAGCCGCCTCGAACGAGTCGTCGGCGAACAGGCCGTCGGCGGCGGCGGGATCCCCGAGGAGCGCCCGGATGTAGCGCCGCATCGCCGTCGCGTGGTCGGGTCGGAGGGCCATCCCGGTATCGTCTGCCGAACGTCAAGGCTCAGCGGCGCCGGGCGATCGCCTCGATCTCGATCAGGGCGCCCTTCGGGAGCGACCCGACGGCGAACGTCGAGCGGGCCGGGGGCGGAACCGCCTGGCGGGCGCCGTAGATCGTGTTGACCGCGGCGAAGTCGCCGATGTCGGCCAGGAAGATCGTCGTCTTGACGACGTCGCTCCAGTCCAGGCCGTCGGCCGCCAGGACCGCCTCGAGGTTGGCGAGGACCCGCTGGGCCTGGGCCTCGATCCCGCCGGCGAGCTCGCCGCTGACCGGGTCGAGCCCGATCTGGCCCGAGCAGAACAGGAAGCCCTCGGTGGCGATGGCCTGGCTGTACGGGCCGAGCGCGGCCGGGGCTCCGGACGTCGTGATCGCCTGGCGGGTCATCGGTCGCTCCTGTCGTTGGCCGCGCGAGCGGCGATCGTCGTCGCGGCGATGAACGGCTCGCCGCCGCCGGGCACCGGGATCTCCCCGCCGGCGATCGCCGTTCGGACCTCGTCGGCGGCCGCCCCGGCATCCGATCGAGAAGGATAGAGGACCCACAGCGTCGGACCGGAGCCGGATTGGCCGACGGGCCGGCCGAGCCGGCGGGAGAGCGACCGGCGGAGCGCGAGCAGGCCGGGCTCGACGGTGGCCGCGGCCGCGACGAGATCGTTGGCCACCGCCAGGATCCCGGCCCGGTCGACGAGGGCCTGCGCGCTGAGGCCGGTCCGGAGCTCGTCGGCGAGATGGGCCGAGCTCGTCCGCACGGCACCTCCGCCGCTCCGCGGACCGGCATCCCAGGCGGCGAAGACGTCGGGCGTTCGGAGCGCCACCGGCGCGGTCACGAGGAGCACGCCGGGCGGATCGCCGACGACGCCGCGAAGCGGGGTCACGACCTCGCCCCGGCCCTCGACGAGCGCGGCCCCGCCGGCCAGGAAGAACGGCACGTCGGAGCCGAGCCGGACCGCGACCCGCAGTCGCTCGTGGATCGTCAGCGCTCGCGCCCCACGCCTCGAGGGCGCCGTCGACGGTGGCCGCCGCGTCGCTCGAGCCGCCGGCCAGGCCGGCGGCGACCGGGATCCGCTTGTCGAGCCGGGCGGCGAGCGGCGGCGGCGGCCCGCCGGACCCGGCCCAGCCGGCCCCGACCGCCTCGCGGGTGAGGGCGAGCGCGCGCAGGACGAGGTTGTCGGCCTCGGGTCCGGGAACCAGGCCCTCGACGTGGAGCGTGTCGGCCGATCCGCTGCCGGGGGCGAGGCTGAGCCGATCGGCCAGCTCGAGCGGGACCATGACCGAGTGGAGCTCGTGGTAGCCGTCCGCCAGCCGGCCGACGACCGCCAGGCTCAGGTTGAGCTTGGCCGGGGCGAGCCGGACGACCGGCGTCAGGCGCCGGGTCGGGTCGACGGCCGGCTCGGTCACCGATCGACCCCGGGACGGCCGCGTCGGTCGGGACCGATCGGTCCGAGCACTTCGAGCAGGCGCAGCCACTCCCCCACCGCGAGCGTCTGGGGCCGCCGGTCCGGATCGATGCCGGCGGCGGCGAGGACCTCGGCGACCCGCTCGGCCGGCAGCGCGAGCTGCCTGGCAAGGACGTTGTGGAGCATCTTCCGGCGTTCGCGGAACCCGGCCTGGACGAGCCGCCACAGCTCGTCCTCGGCGGCCGGGTCGAGCCGGTCGTCGGGCGGGTACGGCTCGATGACGATGACCGCCGACTCGACCTCGGGAGCGGGCTCGAACGCCGTGGGCGGCACGCGCAGGGCAAGCCGGACCGACCCGTGGTACTGGACGAAGACCGACAGGTAGCTCATCTTCCCGGGCGGCGCCGCGATCCGCTCGGCGACCTCGCGCTGGACCATCAGCACGAGCCGATCGGGACGCGGCGGCTCCCCGAGCAGCCGATGGAGGATCGGGCTGGTGATGTGGTAGGGCAGGTTGGCGACGACGTCGTACGGCACCGGACAGAGCCGGGTCAGCGGCTGGTCGAGCGCGTCGCCCTCGATGAGGCGGAGCGTCCCGGGTTCGGCTGGGTCGGCCAGGCCCCGGGTGATCGAGTCGGCAAAGTGGTCCCGGAGACGGGTCGCCAGCCCACGATCGAGCTCGACCGCGGTGACCCGGGCGCCGGCATCGAGCAGGCCACCGGTGAGGATCCCGAGGCCGGGACCGATCTCGAGCACCGCTCGACCCGGGGTCGGCGCCGCTTCGGCCAGGATCCGCTCGAGGACCTCGACATCGGCCAGGAAGTTCTGGCTGAGCGCGTGCTGGGCGTGGAGGCCCGGCCTCGCGGAGCGAGCGCCGGACCTCGGCCGGATCGAGCCGGGCCGATGCGGTCATCGAGCCGCCAGCGGGAGCGATGGCCGGGCGTCGAGATCGAGCCCGGCGCGCTCTCCGGCCGCCAGCCGGCGGGCACCGGCCGCCCCGATCATCGCCCCGTTGTCGGTGCACAGGCCCGGCCGGGGCACGATGAGCGGCAGCCCGAGCGCCGCCGCGTCGCCCTCGAGACGGGCGCGCAGGGCGGCGTTGGCCGCGACGCCGCCACCGACGACGATGGCCCGGGCCCCGATCTCCGTGGCCGCCCGCACCGTCTTGACCGCGAGGACGTCGACGACGGCGTCCTGGAAGCCGTAGGCGAGCTCGGCGACCGTCGCCGCCGAGAGGGGCGCGTCGTGGTCGTCGGGCTGGAGGCCCTCGTCGGCCCGGGCGGCCGCGACGATCCGCCGGGCGGCGGTCTTGAGCCCGCTGAAGCTGAAGTCGTACGAATCGCCCATCCAGGCGCGCGGGAACCTGACGTCGCGTCGCGTCGCGTCCTCGGCCGCTCGCTGGATCGCCGGACCGCCCGGATAGCCGAGCCCGAGCAGGCGTCCGACCTTGTCGAACGCTTCACCGGCGGCGTCATCGACGGTCTGGCCGAGGAGCCGGTAGACGCCGTGATCGCGCATCTCGACGAGGAACGTGTGACCGCCCGACACCACCAGGGCCACCAGCGGGAACGGCGGCTCGGGGCGGGCCTCCGGGTCCTCGCCCGGATCGAGCAGCCAGCCCGCCTCGACGTGGCCTTCGAGGTGGTTGACACCGACCAGCGGCTTGTCCCGGACGTGGGCGAGGGCCTTGGCGAAGTTGACCCCGACGAGGAGCGATCCGGCCAGGCCGGGGCCATAGGTCACCGCCACGCCGTCGATGTCATCCCAGCCCGCCCCCGCATCGGACCAGGCGGCCTCGAGGACGGGAACGATCCAGCGCAGGTGGGCCCGGGCCGCGACTTCGGGCACGATCCCGCCGGTCGCGGCGTGGAGGGCGACCTGGCTCGCCACGACGTTGGCGTGGATCCGGCGCCCGCCCTCGACCAGCGCGATACCGGTCTCGTCGCAGCTCGATTCGATCGCCAGGAGGAGCGCTCCGCTCATCCCTTGCCCTCCGGGTTGGCCGGGGCCGGCTGGGGCCGGCTGAGCTCGCCGCCGTCCGGCCACGGGCCGGCAGCGTCGTGTCGTTCCACGGGCGAGCCGAGGAGCGGATCGGGTACCGCCGCCAGCGCCGCCCGGAGGCCGGCCAGGCGGTCGCGCATCAGCCGGCCGTCGAGACGATCGGTCGTCATGATCAGCGCGTCCTCGTTGTTGTCGGTGTAGTAGCGCGGCCGGATCCCGACCGGCCGGAAACCGAACTTCTCGTACAGACGCCGGGCGGGCAGGTTCGACAGGCGGACCTCCAGCGTCGCCTCGCTGGCTCGCCGCTCGAGGGCGATGTCGAGGAGGGCCATCAGGAGGCGCTCGCCGAGCCGCCGCCGGCGCCAGTCGGGATGGATCGCGAACGTCGTGACGTGGGCCTCGTCGACCATCAGCCAGAGCCCGGCGTAGCCGACGATCTCCGGGCCCACCCGGATCACGAGGTAGTGGGCCAGCCGGTTGGTCTGGAGCTCCGTCCGGTAGGCGTTCGGCGGCCACGGTGCGCTGAAGCTGGCCCGCTCGATGGCCTCGACGCTGGCCACGTCGGCGAGCTCCATCGGCCCGACGACGACGCTCAGCTCGGGTCGCGCGACCATGCCATCTCTCCGCGTTCCTCGCGCACGCCGCGCGGCAGCGTCACGTACTCGGGCACGAGGGTCGCGAGGTCGTCCGGACGCCCGTCGCGCAGGCGAGCCGCCCCGAGCTCGAGCAGCGACCGGGCGAGCCGTGCCCGGATCGACGCTCCCCGCTCGAGGGCGTCGGCCGGGGCCCGCTCGGGCAGGTCGATCGCGAACAGCCGCCAACCAGCGTCGAGGGGCGGCTCGCTGCCGGCCGGGACGAGCGACGCCCGACCGTCTGGGTCGATGACGATCCGGTCCGTCGGACCGGCCGGGAGGAGCCCGGCGACCAGCGGCGTGGCGGGATCGACGAGCGTCGCGGCGTGCACGAGCGCGAGCCCGGTCGCGACCCCGACGAGCGGGATCCCGAGCCCGTGAGCGAGGCCCTTGGCGGTGGCCAGGCCGACCCGGAGCCCGGTGAACGCGCCGGGGCCGGTGCCCACGACGATGCCGCCGAGCTCGTGGAGGCCGGCACCGGCCTCGGCCAGCACGCCGTCGATCCGGGCGAGCAGCTCCTCGCCGTGGCGGTAGCCGGCGGCCCAGGCGGTCTCGGCCATGAGCGCAGCGTCGCTCGTGCCGAGGCCGACGACCGCGATCGTCGTCGCCGTGTCGAAGACGAGGATCGGGGCGTCGGGTCGACCGGCGGCGGTGGACCCCGGTTGGCCCGTCACGACGCGGCCTCGAGGTAGCGGCGCGTGCGCTCGCTGCCGGCGATCAGGTCGATCACCCTGGGCTCGTCGCCGGTCCCGTCGATCCGGACCTCGAGCCGGTCGGCGGGGAGCGCCGACCCGAGCCGCTCGGCCCACTCGATGAGGGTCACCCCGGCGCTCTCACGCTCGTCGAGCAGGCCCGACGCGAGCGCCTCCGGCCCGTCGGCCAGCCGGAACAGGTCGATGTGGAACAGCGGCAACCGCCCGGCGTACTCGGCCATCAGGACGAAGCTCGGCGAGTTGACCGTCGCGCTGACCCCGAGGCCGGCGGCGAAGCCCTTGGCGAACTGGGTCTTGCCCGCCCCCAGGTCGCCGATCAGGGCGATCAGGTCGCCCGGCTCGGCTGCCGCGGCGAGGCGAGCGGCCAGCTCGCGGGTCGCCTCCGGGGATTCGCTCGTCAGGTTCACGACGTCGGCGGACGGTGGCAGGGCGCGGGACGACCTGGGGAGCATGGCCCGAGGGTAGCGGACTGCAGCTGGGCGTGCCGTCAGACGAAGCGTTCGAGATCGGCCACCGGGACGACGGCCACCTCGCCGTCGTCGAGGACGATCGCCGCCGCTTCGAGATGGACGCCCGCGGCGAACCGGCGCAGCCCGGCCGACCGGAGCCAGCGGCCCTCGCGCCCGGCCAGCTCGCCGGCCTGGACCCGGACCCAGTCGGGCGGCGGCGGCTCGAACCGGGCGGCCGGCGGGTCGAACACGAGCATCGGCGGGTCGACGAAGATCGCCACCTCACGACCCTCGAGCGCGCCGAGCAGCCTGGCGATCGGCCCGGCGATCGGCCGGCGGACGGTCCCGTCGAGGATGAGCACCGCGAACGGGGCGAGCGGCTGGAGGCTCGCCCGTTGACGCGCCTCCGATCCCTGGAGGTCGCGCAGGTCCTTGCCGGCAAGCCCGGAGGCGACGACCCCACGCACACCGGTCGCCCGGGCCCGGATGATCGCCTCCGAGTCGATCCGACCGTCGACCACGAGGATCGCCCCGGCGCGACCGACATCGAGCGCACCGCGGAGCCCCGTTTCGCCCGAGACCGGCTCGAGCCGACCGCGACTCGGGATGCCGACCGCGAACGTCCCGCGCAGCGCCTGTCCCGACAGCCGGACGGTGAGCCCGCGACCCGGGATCGAGTCGACCACCGACCCGGCCGCCGGGGCCTCGAGCCGGTCGACGTGAGCGCCGGCGGCGATCCGCCAGCGCCCGTCAGCCGGATGGAGCAGCTCGCCCGCCGGCGTTCGGGGTTGACGCCGGCGGAGCGGCCCGCCTGCTTCGTGGCCGTCGCCGGGCCACCAGTCGCCGGCCCGGAGAGCCGGGCTCTCGCTGTCCTCCGGACCCTCGAGCGGTGGGCCGTCGTCGACCCGCGGGTCGCGTTGCCGCTCGGCGAGCCCGAGACCGGCCGTCACCGCGTCGCCCGGCGCGACGAGGATCCGGTCGCCGGGTCCGAGCTCGAAGCGCGCCACCGGCGCGTCGTCCAGGAGCCGCCGCGCCGGCACGAGCAGGAGGCCCTGGTCGAGCTCGGGCGACAGCCCGGTTGCCGTCGCCGAGCTCGGGCTGGCGAGCTCGGTCATCCGTCGTGACCCGCCCAGAAGGCGTCTTCCCAGGCTTCGAGCATCGCCCGCCGGCGCTCCGCCCGTTCGGGCAGCCGGAGCGGGACGTCGCGCAGATCGACGAGCAGGCCGCCGAGCCCGCCGCCCACCTCGACGCTCATCCGCCGGGCCCGGGTCCCGAGCCCAACCGGGTCGCGGAAGCGGAGATCGGCGGTCGCCACCTGACCCGGCGGCAGGTCGACGAGCTGGAGCCCACCCGGCACGAGCTCGAGCTCCGTCTGGCCGGCCGGGCCGCTGACGACGAGCCGGCCGGCCGTCCGGCCCGCGCGCAGTCCCTGCGGGACGATCACGCTGCCGAGCGGCGCGAGGAGGTCGTCGGCCAGCTCGGTCAGGAGCATGCGCCGCTCGGCCGGATCGTCGATCGAGCCGAGCGGGCCGAGGAGCCGGGCGTGGTCGAACGCCAGCTGGCTGGCGCCCGGTCGACGAATGACGTCGGCGATCGCCAGCGCAATCGCCGGACCCGGGGCCGCCGACCAGGCGCCACCGGCGACGACGATGAGATCCGGCGCCGCCAGCGCCTCGAGCCAGGGCGTCGCCCGGACGAGCCGGGTGACGGCCGCGCGGGCGGCGGCCGTCCGGAGCCGGGCGCCCGTCGCCGTGGGCCTCGACCCACGGGCCGAGCCGAAGCTCGCGGAGGCGATCGCGCATCCGATGCCGATCGAGCGCGATCGTCGACCAGGCGACGACCGCATCGACCGCATCGTCGTCGAGGTCGACCGGGACGAGGGCCGCGTCCGGGACGAGGGCTGCCGGAGCCTCGAGCCCGTGCGGACCCGCGACGGCTCGCAGGCCGCCGTCGAAGCCGATCTCGACGAGCTCGATCCGCCGATCGAGGATCACGGCCAGGTCGAGCACCGCACCGAGGGCCTGACGGCGCGGGCTGCCGTCGTTCGGATCGAGCCGATCGAGCAGCCGTCGGAGCGGCTCGCCGGGCGAGTCGCCGGCGTCGGCGCCGGGCGCGTAGACCGGGCCGTCCCCGTCGTCGGTGCCCTGGGCCGGTGGCGTTGCGAGGTCGTCGCGGGCCATCTCGCCGATCAGGATCATCGGCGGCGCGTCGGGCCGGCCGGCGATCCCATTGACGGTCGCACCAAGCTCGATGAGGGCGGCGGTCTCCTCGCGGCTCGTGGCCGGCTCGCCCGTCACGGCGATCGCGTCGACATCCCGCTCGAGGGCGATCCGGGTGAGCCCGACCGGTCCGTCCTGATCCAGGCTCGCGCCGCGGACGCGCCAGGCCGCCACGCCGGCGATCGCCTCGACCGCCGCCCGTTCCCGGACGGTCGTGGCCAGAACCGCCAGGACCGGCGGCGGCGTCGAGCGGGTGGTGAGCCGGGGGGCTGCCGCCACGGCTCGGCCGTCAAGGCCGAGTCGATCGGCCGATTCGGGGTCCGCCGCCCGGACCCGGTCGATGAGATGGCCAACGAGGACGTCCTCGTCGACGCCGGCCGGCAGGGCGACCGCTCCGAGCAGGCGTCGCCGGCCGTCGACCGGGCCGATGAGCGCCGCGGACGCCGTCGCGGCGCCGAGATCGAGCGCGATTCGAACGGCGGGATCGACGGTCACCGGTCCATGCTAGCCGAGCCGCCCCGGGGCGGCCGATGTGGCGAGAGCGCCGAGGCCGGGCGGCCGAGCTCAGGCGTCGACCGTGTCGTCCTCGTCGAACTCCTCGAGCCGGTCGATCAGCTGCTCGATCCCGATGTCGTCGGCCAGGATCGCCGAGGCCGACGAGACGTCGCCCCCGAACAGCCCGCGCAGGGTCGGATCGAAGAAGAGCATCGCGTTGCTGCCGAGCGGCCGGTACGGACGGCTCGCGTTGAGGAAGTGGACGGCCGGCGCGGTCAGCCCGCGGAACTGGATCTCGCGGGCGACCTGCTCGACGAGGTCGTCGCGCTGCTCGTCGGTCCGTTCCCGCGGGAAGCTCATCGGAGCGCTCCGCGAAGCGAGCCCAGGCCGCCTGCCACCGGGACCGGGTCCGCGACGACCTCGATCGCGACGGGTGCGGCGAGAGCGCGCTCGAACGCGCCGTAGGCGGCCGCCCCACGGACGGCAAAGGTGACCTCCCCGATCTCGGGCGAGCGTCGGAGCTCGTCGCGGACCGTGGTCACGGCGATCCGGGCCGCATCGTCGATCGGGAACGCGCCGACGCCGGTCCCGAGCGCGGGCAGCGCCATCGAGGTGACCCCCTGCTCGCGGGCCCGGGCGAACACGCTCCGCACGGCGGTCTCGATCGCCCACGCGCTCGTCCGCCGATCGCGATCGAGCGACACCGCATGGATGACCAGCCGGGCGGCCAGTCGACCGGCCGGCGTCACGATCGCGTCACCGACCGAGACCGGCGCCTGGCGGACCGCGGCGAACTCGACCTCCTCGCCGGCGACCGCCTTGAGCGCCTCACCGACGCCGGTCGCCATCCACAGGCTCGGATTGGCCGGATTGACGATCGCGTCGACCTCGAGCTCGCAGATGTCCCCATTCCAGAGCTGGATGCGACTCACCGATCCCTCCACGTCGCGATGGTCCGGACGGCCACCGGTATCGCCGCGGCATGGTACACCCGGGGCAAGCGGCGGGACATGGCCGTGACCGTTTCCCAGGTGTTGGTGGTGCGCAGTCGCGCCAGCTCTTCGATCGGGATCGACTGGTCGCCGTCCGACCCGATCAGCACGAACTCGTCGTCGACGTCGACCGGCCGCCCGCGGACGTCGGTCACGTCGACCATCAGCGCGTCCATCGCGACGTTCCCGACGAGCGGCACCCGGTGACCCCGGACGAGCGCCTCGGCCCGGTTCGACAGCGCCCGCGGGTAGCCGTCACCGTACCCGAGGGGGAGCGTCGCGATCCGGCTCGGGCGGGCGGTCGTGAACGACGGGCCGTAGCCGATCCCGGTCCCTGCCGGCAGGTCGGCGACCCGGACCGGACGGGCGTGGAGCGACAGGATCGGCCGGAGGGCGGCCGCCGGGTCGCTCGCCGCCGCCGCCGGGACGACGTCGTCGGGCACGATCCCGTAGGTCGCCAGCCCGACTCGTACGGCGTCGTAGGCGGGCACGACCCGTCCGAGCAGCCCGGCGCTCGCTGCGAGATGACGAGCCGGAGCGCCGCCCCACGCCTCGGCCAGGCCCATGAGCGCGGCGGCGTAGCGCTCGGCCTGGGCCTCGGTCCGCGGCAGGTCGTCGGCCTGCTGGAGATGGGACCAGACGCCCGCCAGCTGCACACCGGGGCTCGTCCGGAGTCGGCCGAGGACGGCCGCGATCCGGCCCGGATCGAGCCCGGCTCGACCGAGCCCCGTCTCGACGTCGAGATGGACCCGCAGGGCTCGTCGCGGACGCGGTCCCCGCTCACCCCGCCAGGCGGCCGCCGCGGCGTCGACCATCCGCGCGAGGCTCGTCTCCCCGGACGCGCTGACGGCCAGCCCGAGGCGCATCGCCGGGGCGACGACCTCGGGCGGGATCGCGTAGAGGCACAGGAGCGGCGCCCGGAGGCCGCCGGCGCGGAGCTCGACCGCCTCGTCGAACGTCGCGACCGAGAACCCGTCGGCGCCGGCCGCCTCGAGCGCCAGCCCGATCGGCACGGCGCCGTGGCCGTAGGCATCGGCCTTGAGGACGGGCTCGACCCGGACCCCTGGCGGGAGGGCGGCCCGAAGCGCCGCGAGATTCGCCCGCAGCCGGTCGAGGTCGATCTCGAGCCAGGCCGTCCTCGGGAGCGCCGGGAGGCCGGCCGACGCGAGGCGGCCGGCGAGCGACCCGGCGTCGGTCACGAGCCGCTGCTGGGTGCGCCCTCGACGGGCGGTCCCGCGCGGCCGACGGCGCCGAAGCCGAGACGAGCCGGCCGGGCGCGGCGCTGGCCGAGCGCCACGAGGCGCTTCCGGGCGAGCGCGATCTCGAACGGCAGGTCGCTCGCCAGCAGGCCGGCATCGCCGAGGCGGTCGCGGACGACGTCGCCGGCCGCCCCGTGGAGGTAGACCCCGAGGCGAGCGGCGTCGTACGGATCGAGACCCTGGGCGAGCAGCGCTCCGATCGTCCCGGCCAGGACGTCGCCGGTGCCACCGCTGGCCAGGGCCGGGTTCTCGAACGGGGCCCGCGCCGCACGGCCATCCGGCGCGGCCACGATCGTGTGGGCCCCCTTCAGGACGACGACCTGGTTCCAGCGAGCTGCCGCATCCCGGGCAGCGGCCTCCCGCGCGTCGTCGTCATCGGCCAGGTCGCCGTCGGCGGCGGGCGCGATCCCGCTGGCCGCGCGGAGCCGGGCGAACTCGCCCACGTGCGGGGTCAGGACGCACGACCGTCGAACCCGCTCCCACCACTCGTCGCGGACGGCGAGCGAGCGCAGCGCCTCGGCGTCGACGACCGCCGGTGGCGGGCCACCCTCGCCCTCGACGGCAAGCAGGGCGCCGATCAGGTCGGCCGTGGCCAGGCCCGGTCGCAACCCGGGGCCGACGACGAGCGCGTCATGCTCGTGGTCCATGATCCGGGCGAGAGCGTCCTCGGGCTCGACTTCCTCGACGTCGTCCTCCGGGAGGGCCATCGTCGTCGCCTCGACGACCTTCGCCGCGAACAGCGGCTGGAGCGACTCGGGCACGGCCAGCGTGACGAGACCGGCGCCGGCCCGTCCGGCCGACCGGCAGACGAGCAACGCCGCGCCGGCGTAGTCGAGCGAGCCGGCGATCACGAGGAGCTTGCCGAACGTGCCCTTGTGGCCGCGGGCCGGGCGCTCCGGGATCAGCGCGGCGACGGTCTTGTCGTCGAGGACCTCGAGCGCGGCCGGAGACCCGCCGGCGGGCGCCGGGTCAGGCACCGTCCGTCTCCGCGGCGAGCGCCCTGAGCCGGTCCATCCGGGCGAGGATCCTCCGCTCGTGCTCGTCGAGCCGATCCTCGATGTCGGGCGGGAAGACGTACCGCCCGCCGGCGGTCCGGATCCCGAACGCGATCGCGACGGCGTAGTCGGATTCGTGGCTGATCGACACGGCGATCCGCTCCATGCCGAGCTGCTCGGCCCGGGCGGCCGCCCGACCGTGGAGGCGCACCGCCGGTTGCCCGGTCGGCATCCGCTCGATCTCGATCTCGCGCCAGCCGATCCCGCGGACACCCAGCCCGAGGACCTTGCTGACCGCCTCCTTGGCCGCCCAGCGCCCGGCGAACGTCTCCGGACGATCGCGGACGTAGCGCCGCTCCGAAGGCGTCAGGACCCGGTTCGAGAAGCGGGAACCGAACCGGCCGAGGGCCGCCCGGATTCGATCGACCTTGATGATGTCGATCCCCAGCTCAGTGGTACCCGCGGGCACGAGACCCGGCACCACGCCCTGGGCGACCTCGACCGGGACACCGTCCGAGGCCATCGGGCTACTCGACCGTGACGGACTTGGCCAGGTTGCGCGGTTGGTCGACGTCGGTTCCGCGGGCGATCGCGGTGTAGTAGGCGAACAGCTGGAGCGGGATGATCGCCAGGATCGGGCTCAGCGCCTCGTGCGTGTCGGGGACCCACAGGACCTCGTCCGCGAAGCGCTCGATCTGGACGTCGCCCTCGGTCGCCACGGCGATGACCCGGGCGTCCCGGGCGCGCCCCTCCATGACGTTGCTGATCAGCTTGTCGTAGACCGACGAGCGGGTGGCGACCGCGACGAGCGGGACTTCCGGGTCGAGCAGCGAGATCGGTCCGTGCTTCAGCTCGCCGGCCGCGTAGCCCTCGGCGTGGACGTAGCTGACCTCCTTGAGCTTGAGCGCTCCCTCGAGCGCCGCCGGGTAGGTGTAGCCGCGCCCGACGAACATGAACCCGCGCGAGTTGACGTAGCGCCGGGCGAGGTCGGGGACGTCGCCCGCGGCGTCGAGCGCGGCCTGGGCCTGCTTGGGCAGGCGGCGCAGCGCGGCCCCGAGCTCGAGCTCCTGCTCCGCGCCGAGCCGGCCGCGGGTCTTGGCGATCGCCGCGGCGAGGATCACCAGGGTCGTCACCTGGGTCACGAACGTCTTCGATGCCGCGACCGCGATCTCCGGTCCGGCCTGCAGGAACAGGACCGCGGCGGCCTCGCGGGTGATCGCCGAGCCGACCGTGTTGGTCACGGCGACGATCGGACAGCCGTGCTCGCGGGCGAGCCGGGTCGGGGCGATCGTGTCGGCCGTCTCGCCCGACTGGGTGACCGCGATCACGAGCGTCCGCGCGTCGAGCGGCGGCGGGCTGTAGCGGAACTCGGAGCCGATGTTCGCGCGGGCCGGGATCCCGGCCCAGTCCTGGATCGCGGCCGCGCCGACGAGCGACGCGTAGTAGGCCGTTCCGCAGGCGACGAGCTCGACCCGCTCGATCGTCCGGAGCAGCGGCCCGAGATCGGCCAGCTCGGGGACCTCGATCCGGTCGTCCGACGTGACCCGCCCGGTGATCGCCTGGAGCAGGGCGGTCGGCTGCTCGTGCATCTCCTTGAGCATGAAATGCTCGTAGCCGCCCTTCTCGGCAGCCTCGGGCGTCCAGTCGATCGTCGAAACGATCCGGTCGACCGCCGTCACCGTCGACGTCGGTGATCGTCACCCCGGACGGCCGGAGGTCGGCGACGTCGCCTTCCTCGAGGAAGATCACCTGGTCCGTATGGGCGAGGATCGCGGCGACGTCGCTGGCGAGGAAGCTCTCGCCGTCGGCCACGCCGACGACGAGCGGCACGTTCATCCGGGCGCCGACGAGCCGGTCCGGCTCCACCCGGTGCATCACGGCCAGGGCGTACGCCCCGTGGACCTGGCGGAGGGCGTGGCGGACGGCATCGGCGAGGTCACCCGAGTAGGCCTCCTCGATGAGGTGGGCGAAGGCCTCGGTGTCGGTCTCCGACGTCAGCTCGTGACCACGCGCCTCGAGCCCGTCGCGCAGCTCGCGGAAGTTCTCGACGATCCCGTTGTGGATCACCGTGATGTCGCCGGTGCAGTCCTGGTGGGGATGGGCGTTGAGGTCGTTCGGCCGGCCGTGGGTCGCCCAGCGGGTGTGGGCGAGGCCGATTGCCGCGTGCGGCGTCCGGTCGGCGATCGCCGTCTGGAGGTTGGCCAGCTTGCCGGCCCGCTTCTCGACGAACAGGTCGCCGGCGTCGTCGACGAGGGCGATCCCGGCCGAATCGTAGCCGCGGTACTCGAGGCGCTTGAGCCCCTCGATGAGGATCGGGCCCGCCTCACGCGGTCCGGTGTAGCCGACGATCCCACACATCCGGTCGGAGTCTCCTGAGCGGCCGCGGGGCGCTGCCCCGGGGCCGGGCTAGTTTAGACGCTCTCCGGCGAGCGTCGAGATCTCGTCGGCCAGCTGGCCGACGAGCTCGGCGTCCGGCCCTTCGACCATCACCCGCAGGGCGGGCTCGGTCCCGGACGGTCGGACGAGGATCCGGCCACTCGCTCCGAGGCGGGCGGTCGCCTGGGCCAGCGCCCGCTGGAGGACCGGGTCCCCCTCCCAGTGATCCCTGTGACGGGCCGGGACCGCGCGTTGCTGCTGCGGAAGGAGGGGGATCTCGGCGGCAAGCTCGGCGATCGGGCGGCCGCGCCGGGCGAGGACCCGGAGGACCTCGATCGCGGTGATCACGCCGTCGCCCGACGTGCTGTGCTCGCGGACGATGACATGGCCGCTCTTCTCGCCGCCGAGGACCGCGCCCGAGACCTGCATCCCCTCGAGGATGTACTTGTCACCGACCGGCGTCCGGATGAGCTGCCCGCCGGCCGCCTCGATGACGCCCTGGAGACCGCCGTTCGAGAGGACCGACACGACGAGCCCGCCGCCGTCGAGGGCGCCCCGCCCGAGGCGGTCGAGCGCGAGCAGGCCGATCAGCTGGTCGCCGTCGACGACCCGGCCGGCCGCATCGACCGCAACGCAGCGGTCCGCGTCGCCGTCGAGCGCGAAGCCGATGTCGGCCTGGCGGTCGATGACCGCGGCGGCCAGCGAGGCCGGGGCGGTTGCCCCGCAGTCGAGGTTGATGTTGATCCCGTCGGGCTCGGCGTGGATCACCTCCACGGTCGCGCCGGTCGCCTCGAGGATCGACGGTGCGACGACGCTGCCCGAGCCGTTCGCGCAGTCGAGCACGATCCGGACGCCGGGCGCCGCGTCGCGGGCCAGGCGGATCCGGTGGTCGCGATAGCGCTCCAGGAGCGCGCCGGCGTGGATCGACCGGCCGAGATCGGCATTGCCGACGCCACCGAGATCGCCCGACCGCCAGATGAGCTGCTCGAGCTCGTCCTCGACGTCGTCGTCGAGCTTGAGGCCGGCGGCGTCGAGGACCTTGAGCCCGTTGTCCTCGGCCGGGTTGTGCGACGCCGAAACCATGATCCCGGCGGCGAAGTCGCCCGATCCGGTGATGAACGCGAGGCCGGGCGTCGGCACGACCCCGACCCGGTGAACGTCGACCCCGAGGCTCGTCGCTCCGCTCACGATCGCGGCGACGAACATGTCGCCCGACCGCCGGGTGTCCTGGCCAACGACGATCGACCGGCCGGGTCCGGCCAGCCGCCGGGCGGTGGCCCGGCCGAGGTCGTGGGCGATGGTGGGCTTCAGATCGACGTTGGCGACACCGCGGATTCCGTCTGTCCCGAAGAGGCGGGCCACGCTATGGACCGCTCGGGGATGCCGATGGACCCGGCGACGGCGGCGGCGTGACGATCGCCTCCACGGTCACGGTGATCTCCGGCGGGACTGACCGCGACGAGCTTGACGTCGGCGGGCAGCGAGATCTTGAGCTTGACCTTGTGGATCGCCCGGGGCGAGCCCGTCGACGTCGGCCACGACGGCCAGCGTGCGCGGGTCGAGCGCGTCGAGCGCGGCCACGGTCCCGCCGACCGTCACGAGGACCGAATCGGTCGACAACCCGTAGGTCCGGTCGTCCCGTGCCCCGGACAGCACGATGCCCGCGGAGTAGGTCCGGGTCGCGACGATCGGCTCGAGGGTGATCACCACGTCGACCGAGCCGCCGGACAACGAGTCGACGCCGTCGGGCAGGTCGAGCGGGACGGTCCGGGTCAGGTCCGTGGAGGCGCCGCTGATCGACACCGGATCCGTGTCGACCTTGGCCAGGGAGGCCAGCGCGTCGGCGTCGCCCTCGACCGAGACGATCGGGGGCGAGACCGTCACGGTCTCGACCTGGAACCCGAGGCCGGGGTGCCGGTCACGATCGGGTTGACCGGCAGGCTCTTCCGTTGGAGGCCGCTGCCGACCGCGATCCGGACGTGGACGCTGGCCGGCTCGACGTCGACCGGCCCCTGGACATCGCCGCGGACGTCGACCGCCACGAGGTCGACGGTCTGGTCGACGTCGATGCCCGACGGCTGGATGACGACGCGCGCCTCGGCGGCCGTCACCAGCCGGACGATCGACTCGGGACCGGACACCGTGGCCTCGGTCGCCGACAGCACGGGATCGCGGATGTCGAGACCGGCCGGCACCTCGCCGTGGTCGACCTGGATCGGGACCACCTTCGAGACGAGCGGATCGAGCTGGACGACGATCGACGGTGGGTCGTAGTCGAGGATCGTCACCCGGGGATCGATCGCCTGGACGTCGACCTTGACCGTCGTGAACGGGTTGTTCGGCTGTGCGTTCGCCTGGGACAGGTCGACGGTCGCGGTGAAGCTCGAGCTCGTCAGGCGCTGGGCGAGCTCGGCCGGGGCGAAGTAGCGGATGGTCGTGACCGACGGCAGGTTGCGCAGGAGGACCGCCGATGTCGGCAGCTTGAGCGGGACGATCGGCACGCTGCCCGTCCAGACCTGGGCGTTCTGCGACAGCACGAGACCGGCGTACAGGAACGTCGCCAGGATGATCGCGGTGAGCTTGAGCGGCCAGTTCCGGACGATGAGCTGGAGGGCGCGTCTCATCGGCGAGCTGCGGGCGCCGCCGGCGCGGGACGGGGATCGGCATCGTGGCGATCGGGCCGCGACGTGGCCGGCGCCGGCGTGCCGTCGCCGGCCGTCGAGCCGTCCCCGGCCGACGCGGTCGCGGACGGCGAGTCGTCGGTCGGGGTCGTGCCGGTCTCGCCGTCCGCCGGCTTCGGCGCACCGTTGGTGCCGCCCTCCGGCGAGCGCAGGACCGACCGCCGCAGCCGCGCGACCTGGCCACCGGTCGGCCGGGCGACGGCGACCGAGCGAACGGCGCCGCTGCCCTTCTTGACGAGGCTGCGCCCGCTCTCACCCGGCCGGAGGAGCCCGGCCAGGGCCCGGGTCAGCTGGGCCTCGTTCAGGTTGCGCCGGATCCGCGAGCGCTCGACGAGGCTGACCTGGCCGCTCTCCTCGCTGACGACGACGACGACCGCATCGGTATCAGCGGCGATCCCGAGCGCAGCCCGATGGCGCGTCCCCAGCCGCTCCGCCTGGACGGTCATCTCGGCCAGCGGCAGCAGCGCGCCTGCCGCGACGATCTGCTCGCCGCGGATGATGACGGCCCCGTCGTGGAGTGCCGTTCGCGGCATGAAGATCGTGACGAGCAGATCGGCCGACAGGTCGGCGTGGAGCATGACCCCGGTCTCGGCGAACTCCTCGAGCCCGGTCTGCCGCTCGATGACGATGAGCGCGCCGTGGTCCTGCTCGGCGAGCACGGTCGCGGCCCGGGCGATCTCGGCGGCGACGTGCTCGGCGGTCCGCTCGTCGACCGGCGAGAACAGCCACGCCATCGAACCAACCCGGCCGATCCGCTCGAGCGCACGGCGGAGCTCGGGCTGGAAGACGACGACCAGCGCGAACACGCCGACGATCGCGCCGGTCTCGAGGATCTGGCGGAGGAGCGGCAGGTTGAACAGGCGGGCCGCGGCGTAGACCGCGATCAGGACGCTGACGCCGATCACGAGGCGGACCGCCCGCGTGCCGCGAATCAGGAGGAACAGCCAGTAGATCAGGACGGCGGTGATCCCGATGTCGACGATGGTCGAGAGACGGACCTGGTCGAGAACCGACTGGATGGCCTGCGGCATCGTTGCCAGAGTGTACGTCAGGCCGGTGGCGTGGACAGTCGGGGGTCGTCCGGCATGCGCGCGGCCACGAGCTCGCGGAGCCTGTCGCGAGCGGGTCCGTTGTCGGTCAGCTCGACGTACCGGTCGAGGATCACGAGCTTGTCGGAAGCGGCCGTCGTCCAGCCGAGGTCGAGATCGAGCTCGGCGAGGGCGAGGTGGAGGTCTGGGTCGGACGGGGACACCGTCAGGCCGAGCTGACAGGCGTCGAGCGCGGCATCGAGCAGGCCGCCCCGGCGCAGGGCCCCGACGGCGTCGAGGATGACCTCGTGGACCACCGCCGGGTCGCCGGTCTCGACGGCGGCCTCGACGGCGATCGACAGCGCGCCCGGGTCGAGCGGAGGTGGCTCCGGCTCGGGTGGCGGCAATTCCGGGACGCTCGGGCCAGAGTCGGCGACCGGGGCCTCGAGCAGGCTGAGGGCGAGCGCCAGCTGCTCCTGCCCGCCGCGCTCGGCGGGCCAGCCCTGGAGCTCGGTCACGAGCGACTGGAGGTGGCGCCGTCGGGCTCTCGACTCGGCCAGCTCGAGCGCGCGTCTGGCGGTGTCGCAGGCATCGGGCAGGCGGCCGTCCGCGGCCTGCGTCTCGGCCAGCAGGTCGAGGACACCGGCGGCCTCGGCCTGCCGACCGGCGGCGGAGAGTGCATCGGCCCGGCCGGCGAGGCTCGTCTCGTCGCGGGGCGCGAGCCGGAGCGCCTCGGCGAAGGCAGCCAGGGCTTCGTCGGTCCGCCCGAGCTGGAGGAGGACGCGACCCAGGCTGGAATGGGGCAGCGGGCGGTCGGGGGCGAGCGTCGCTGCCTCGGCATAGGCGGCGACGGCCGCATCGAGCCGACCGCGGACGGCCGCGACGTGGCCGAGCCGGAGCGCGCTCTTGTAGCGCTCGTACAGCGCTTCCTCGCTCATCGACCTCCGAGGCTTTCGGCCATGAACCCCTTCTGGACGTGGAGCCGGTTCTCGGCCTGGTCCAGGACCAGGCTGCGTGGCCCGTCGAGGATGTCCGAGCTGATCTCCTCGCCACGATGGGCCGGCAGGCAGTGCATGACGAGGGTAGCCGGTCCGGCCGCTCCGAGGAGCCGGTCGTCGACCTGGTAGCCGGCGAATTCGGTGCGCCTGTGCGCCGCCTCGGCTTCCTGGCCCATCGAGGTCCAGGCGTCGGTGTAGATGACGTCGGCACCGCGGACCGCGGCCAGCGGATCGTCGCCGAGGATCACCCGACCGGAGCCGCCGGCGACGCGATCGCGCCAGCTCGACGACGGCCGGGTCCGGACCGTGACCGGTCGGATGGGCGAGCCGGACCTCGAGCCCGAGCCGGGCACCGAGGATCGCGAGCGAGTGGAACACGTTGTTGCCGTCGCCGACGAACGCGAGGACGAGACCGTCGAGCGCACCGAATCGCTCGTGCAGCGTGAACATGTCGGCAAGCGCCTGGCACGGGTGCTCGAGGTCGGTCAGGGCATTGATGACCGGGATCGTGGCCGCCGCCGCGAGCTCCTCGGCGATCGCGTGGCCAAACGTGCGGACCATGATCCCGTCGACCCAGCGATCGAGGTTCCTCGCCACGTCGGCCACGCTCTCGCGGGTGCCCAGGCCGACATCGGACGTCGCCAGGTGGACGGCGTGACCGCCGAGCTGGGTCATCCCCGCCTCGAACGTGACCCGGGTCCGCAGGCTCGGCTTCTGGAAGAGCATCGCCAGGGTCCGCCCGGCGAGCGGCGGGTCGGCGTGGCGGCGGGTCGCCCGGAACTCCGCCTTGAGCTCGGCCGACCGGCCGAAGACGAGCCCGACCTCGGCCGCGCTGAGATCGGCCGCGCTGAGCAGATCCCGCCCGCGCAGGGACACGGGCGGTTGAGCGGCGCTGTTCATGACCTGACTCGAGCGGCGCAGATGGCCGTCGAGGCCAAGGCGGGTGCGAGGACGCGAGCGAGCGCACTCCAACGTGCGTGAGCGAGCGCCCGGAGCGCCCAACGCCGGCATCGGCGGCCAGGTGCGCCGCGTCTAGCGCTTGGTGTACTGGGGGGCCTTGCGGGCGCGCTTCAAGCCGTACTTCTTGCGCTCCTTCATCCGCGGATCGCGGGTCAGGAGGCCGGCCTGGCGAAGCGGCAGCCGATTGCCCTCCGGGTCGAGCTGGAGGAGCGCGCGGGCGATGCCGTGGCGGATCGCGCCGGCCTGACCGGTCACCCCACCGCCCTCGACCTTGATCATCGCGTTGAAGCGGCCCTCGGTCCCGGTCACCCGGAACGGCATCCGGACCTCGGCCTCGTTGACCGCGTTGCCGAAGTGCTCGTCCATCGAGCGGCCGTTGACCACGATCTCACCCTCGCCGGGCAGGAGCCGGACGCGGGCGACCGCGGTCTTCCGCCGACCGGTGCCGTAGTAGAACGCTGGCGTCGTCATGAGATCAGGGCTCCTCGTCAGGCCAGCGGCTCGGGCCGCTGGGCCTGGTGCGGGTGGTCCGAACCGGCATAGATCTTGAGCTTGCGGAGCTGCTGGGCCCCGAGCCGGGTGTGGGGCAGCATCCCCTTGACGGCCCGCCGGATGACCTCCTCGGGACGACGCTCGAGGAGCTGTCCGAGGGTCTCCTCCTTGTAGCCCTGGGGATGGCCGCTGTGGCGGTGGTAGATCTTCGACTCGAGCTTGTCGCGGGTGACCGTGATCCGGGCGGCGTTGAGGACGATCACGTGGTCGCCCGAGTCGAGGTTCGGGGCATAGGTCGGCTTGTGCTTGCCCTCGAGGACACGGGCGATCCGCGACGCCAGGCGACCGAGCGTCTCGTCCGCCGCGTCGACGACGTACCAGCGTCGCTCGATCTCACTCTCGCGAGGTGCATAGGTCTTGGCCGTCATGGTTCTCCGTGTTCTCCGTCAACTCGCGGGGGTCGCCCGAGGACGACCCGTCGCAGACACAGGCCGTGCGGCGGAGCACTCGCTCCGTCGATGGCCGGCCGCCCGGCGTCGAGCGCCGCAGCGACCCCTGTCGCATCCAGCTTGCCGTGACCGACCTCGATGAGGACCGCCACGATCCGCCGGACCATCCCGCGGAGGAAGGCGTCCGCCGTGACGTCGATCGTCACGACCCGACCCCTCCGCGCGACCCGGACCGCGTGAACGGTTCGGACCGGCGACCGGTTCGTCGTCCCGAAGGCGCGGAAGTCGTGCCGGCCCACCAGGACCGATCCGGCTCGTGCCATCGCGGCGACGTCGAGCGGGTCCCGCACCCCGAGCGCGTAACGCTCGCGAAGCGGGCTGCGCGGCCCGTTCCAGACGGTGTAGCGGTACTCCCGGTACCGCGCCGCATAGCGGGGATCGAACCCGTCCGGGACCCGTGACAGGCCCCCGATCGAGACGTCCGCCGGGAGGAGCGCATCGAGCGCCCGACCCAGCTCCTCGGCCTCGGCCCTGCCCCGGAAGGTGAACGCGATCACCTGCCCGGAGGCGTGGACCCCGGCGTCGGTCCGTCCCGCCGCGTCGATCGTGCTCGATCCCGAGGGATCGAGCCGGGCGAGCGCGGCTTCGAGCTCTCCCTGGACCGTCCGCCTTCCCGGTTGCGCCTGGAAGCCGGCGAAGTCCGTTCCGTCATATTCCACCGTTGCGCGGTAGCGCACCGGGGCGCCCTCTCGGGCGCTAGCGATCGACGCTGATCCGGCCCACGCCGTTGTTGGCGCGTCCGCGCGCTCGCTCACGCATCTTGATGCGCTCGCTCACGTGCTCCGCGCCGCCTGGGGCTGGGCTCGGCTGACCGTCGATCGGATTCATCAGACCAGTTCGATCTGAACGATTTCTGCGGCATCCCCAAGACGTGGCCCGATCCGGACGATCCGGGTGTAGCCCGAGGTCCGGTTGGCGTACTTCGGAGCGATCTCGTCGAACAGCTTGTCGACGACCAGCGGCTCGTTCGGGAACTCGGCGACGACCGCCCGGCGGGCCGCCAGGTCGTTCCGCTTGGCGATCGTGATCATCCGCTCGACCCGGCCGCGGATCTCCTTGGCCTTCGCCTCGGTCGTCTTGACCTTCTCGTAGCGCAGGACGGAGACGGTCAGGTTCTTGTAGAGCGAGCTGCGCGGGCCCTTCTTGCGCGACAGCTTGCGGCCGTCGATCCGATGCGCCACGACTCAGACCTCCTCGGTCTCGTCGTCGGGGAACGGGTCGTCGGACAGCTCGGTGTCCGGGACCACGAAGCCACGCATCCGGAGCCGCTCCTTCATCTCATCGAGCGACTTCCGGCCGAAGTTGCGCATCCGGAGGAGGTCGTCGTCGGAGAGCTGGAGCAGCTGGCCGACCTTGACGATGTTGTTGCGCTTGAGCGAGTTGTAGGCCCGCATCGGCAGATCGAGCTCCTCGATCGGCATGTCGAGCATGTTCGGGGGCAGCTGCGGGGCGCCACCGGGGGCGACCGCCGCCGTGGCGACCATGCCGATGTTGGCGAACAGGCCGAACTGGCGGACGAGGATGTCGGCGGCCCGGGCGAGGGCCTCCTCGGGGCCGATCGTGCCGTCGGTCTCGATCTCCATCGTCAGCTTGTCGTAGTTCGTGATCTGGCCGACCCGGGTCGGCTCGACCCAGTAGTTCACCTTGCGGACCGGGGTGAAGATCGCGTCGACCGCGATGACCCCGATCGGCAGCGCCTCCGAGCGCTCGGCGGCGAGATAGCCGACCCCGCGCTCGACCGTCAGGTCGAGCTCGATCGGGACGTCGTCCGTGTCGAGGGTCATCAGGACCTGGTCGGCGTTGATGATCTCGACGTCGGCCGACTCGGCGATGTCGGCAGCGGTGACCGCGCCGGCGCCGCTCTTGACGAGCCGGAGCTGGACCGGGTGGGTGGCGAAGCTCTTGAGGCGGAGCTTCTTCACGTTCAGGACGATCTGGGTCACGTCCTCCTTGACCCCGGGGATCGTGGAGAACTCCTGGTACACGTCGCGCAGCTGGATCGAGGTGACCGCGGCGCCTTCGAGCGACGACAGGAGGACACGCCGGAGGGCGTTGCCGAGGGTGACGCCGTAGCCGGCCGGGAGGGGACCCGCCTCGTACTTGGCGTAGGTCCCGAGCTCCTCGACGGGCTCGATCTGGGGGCTCTCGAGTTCGATCATGATCTGGGGCTTACCTCGAGTAGTACTCGACCACGAGCTGCTCGTTGAGGTCGAGCGGCATCTGGTCGCGGCGGGGCTGGTCGAGAACCGTGCCGGCCAGCTTGGCGGCGTCGATGCTCAGCCAGTCCGGCGGCTGATGGGATCGGAGCGTTTCCTTGGCGACCTTGAACGGCTCGCGCTCGCGGTGCGACTCACGGACCTCGACCCGGTCGCCCGCCTTGAGCTGGAACGACGGCACGTTGGTCGGCCGTCCGTTCACCGCGAAATGACCGTGGGCGACCAGCTGGCGGGCCGCCGCGCGGCTCGTCGCGAAGCCCATCCGGAAGACACCGTTGTCGAGCCGGAGCTCGAGCAGCCGGAGGAGGTTCTCGCCGGTGACTCCGGGTCTGGCCTCGGCCGCGTCGAAGTAGTTCTTGAACTGGCGCTCGAGGACCGAGTAGGTCCGCCGGACCTTCTGCTTCTCACGCAGCTGGAGGCCGTAGTCGCCGACCTTGCGGCGCCGGACGCCGTGCTGGCCGGGCGGAGTCGGCCGGCGCTCGAAGGCGCACTTCTTGGAGTAGCAGCGGCTGCCCTTGAGGAACAGCTTGGCGCCCTCCCGGCGGCACAGCCGGCAGACGGATCCTGTGTAGCGAGCCATCGTCTACCTCCCGCCTAGACCCGGCGCCGCTTCGGGGCGCGGCAGCCGTTGTGCGGGATCGGCGTGACGTCGGTGATCGCGGTGACCTCGAGCCCGGCCGACTGGAGCGACCGGATCGCCTGCTCGCGTCCGGCCCCGGGGCCCTTGACGTAGACCTCGACCGAGCGCATCCCATGCTCCATGGCCCGCCGGGCGGCGCCCTCGGCGGACAGCGCGGCGGCGTACGGCGTGCTCTTGCGCGAGCCCTTGAACCCGGCCGTGCCGGCCGAGCCCCAGCTGATCACCGCGCCACCCTGGTCGGTGATCGTGATGATCGTGTTGTTGAACGTCGCCTGGATGTGGACGTGGCCCACGGGCACGTTCTTCTTCTCGCGGCGGCGTTGCTTGGCGACACGCTTGCGTTCGGCCATGAGTCTGGTCGGAGCCCCTTACTTCTTGCGCCGGACGCCGACCGTCTTCTTCGGTCCGCGGCGCTGGCGCGCATTGGTCTTGGTCCGCTGGCCGCGCACCGGGAGGTTGCGCCGGTGGCGCAGGCCGCGGTACGAGCCGATCTCGATGAGTCGCTTGATGTTGAGGGCAACTTCGCGGCGCAGGTCGCCTTCGACCTTGTAGCGGCGGTCGACGATCTCGCGGAGCCGGTTGACCTGCTCCTCGGTGAGGTCGCGGACCCGGGTGTCCGGGTTGATGTTGGCCTGGGCGAGGACCTTCTGGCTGGTCGGCAGGCCGATCCCGAAGATGTAGGTCAGGGCGATCTCGACGCGCTTCTCGCGCGGGATGTCGACGCCGGCGATACGTGCCATCGGTTAGCCCTGCCGCTGCTTGTGCTTGGGGTTCGTGCAGATGACCATCACCGTTCCATGGCGCCGGATGACCTTGCAGTTATCGCAGCGTGCCTTGACGGAGGCTCGGACTTTCAACGCATCCTCGATCGATCTGGCTGGGGCCGCTGGGGCGGCCACCCGGTTACTTCAGGCGGTAGGTGATCCGACCCCGGGTGAGGTCGTACGGCGAGAGCTCGACGCGAACCCGATCGCCGGGCAGGATCCGAATGAAGTTCATCCGGAGCTTGCCGCTGATGTGGGCGAGGACCCGGTGGCCGTTCTCCAATTCGACGGCGAACATGGTATTGGGCAGCGGCTCGATGACCGTTCCCTCGACCTCGATCGCGTCCTTCTTGGCCACAGGCGTCCAGGTTCCCTTTCTCAGACCGAGTGCCGGCCCGGGCCGGGCCGACACACGAATGGACAGGATACCAAACCACACCCATTCCGGCAACCGGGAGCACGCTCATCTTCATACCGTCGTCGAGAATCTCGGGTCCTGTGGCCGTTATCGCGATCGTGTGCTCGAAATGGGCGGCCAGCGAGCCGTCGCGGGTGACGATCGTCCAGTCGTCGTCGAGGATCCGGGTGTCGTGGTCGCCGAGGGTCAGCATCGGCTCGATGGCCAGGCACAGCCCTGGCTCGAGCTTCCGGCCGCTCCGTCCGAGCCGGTAGTTCGGGACCTGGGGCTGCTCGTGCATCGCCCGGCCGATGCCGTGGCCGACGAACTGGCGGATGATCCCGTAGCCGGCCGGTGCGGCCACGTCCTCGACGGCGGCCGAGATGTCCTCGATGTGGCCGCCCGGAACCGCCGCCGCGATCCCGGCCATCATCGCCAGCCGGGTCGTGTCGATCAGCCGGCGGGTCGCCTCGGGCGGCGTCCCGACGAAGAACGTCCGGGCAGCGTCGCCGTGCCAGCCGTCGACGATGGCTCCCGCGTCGACCGACACGATCTGGCCCTCGCGGACGATCCGGTCGCCGGGGATCCCGTGGACGATCTCGTCGTCGATCGAGATGCAGATGCTGGCCGGGAACGGCCGGCGCGGGTTGACCCCCGGGTAGCCCTTGAACGACGGGATCGCCCCGGATCGCCGGACGTGCGCCTCGGCGAGGGCGTCGAGATGACCGGTCGAGACGCCGGGTCGGAGCTCCGACTCGACCAGGGCGAGGACCTCGGCGACGACCCGTCCGGCACGTCGCATGCGGTCGATCTCGGCCGCCGACTTCAGGCTGACGGCCATCAGGCGCCCCTCCGGACCAACGGCTTGACGAGGGCCAGGAGGTCGGCGGCGACCTGGTCGATCGGGCGTCGGCCGTCGACGGTTCGAAGGATCCCCCGATCGCGGTAGTGCCCACAGACCTCGCGCATCGCGCCGAGCTGCTGGTCGAGTCGCGCCCGGACGGTCTCGATCCGATCGTCCTCGCGCTGGATCAGCCGTGACCCGTCGAGGTCGCACACGCCGGGGACGCGCGGCGGGTGGGTGGTCTCGTTGTAGACGTGGCCGTTCGCCTCGCAGATCCAGCGTCCGGACATCCGCCGGACGAGCTCCTCGGACGGGACGTCGATCTCGAGCGCCGTGTCGACTCGCGCTCCGTGCTCGTCGAGCGCCTGATCGAGGGCGGCCGCCTGGGCCGCGGTTCGTGGGAACCCGTCGAGGATCACCCCGTCCCGGGCGTCGGGCTCGGCGAGGCGAGCGAGGAGCATCCGGACGGTGATGTCGTCCGGGACGAGCTGGCCGCGCTCCATGAAGCGGCGAGCCTCGAGACCGATCGCCGAGCCCTCCCGGACGGCCGATCGGAAGAGGTCCCCGGTGGCGACGTGCGGGATGCCGAGCCGCTCGGACAGGATCTGCGCCTGGGTGCCCTTGCCGGCGCCTGGGGCGCCGAGCAGGACGACGAAGGTCACCGGATGAGTTCCTCCCGCCGATGGCTCACGAGAGCGGCCCCTCGGCGGTCGGACGGCCAACGTCCGGTCAACGGATGAATCCTTCGTAGTTGCGCATCAGGAGCTGGGCCTCGATCTGCTTCATCGTCTCGACGACGACGCTGACCACGATCAGCAGGCTCGTCCCGCCGAGGGTCAGCCCACCGAGCGTCGGGAAGACCAGCCCCACGAGGATCGGCGAGACCGCCACGACCGCGAGGAAGAACGCCCCGGCGATCGTGATCCGGTAGACCACCTTGGTCAGGTAGTCCTGGGTCGGCCGACCGGGACGGATGCCCGGGATGAAGCCGCCGTTCTTGCGCAGCTGTTCGGCGGTCTCGTCCGGCTTGAACGTGAATGCCGTGTAGAAGTAGGTGAACCCGAACGTCAGCAGGAAGTACATGACCGCATAGAAGGGCCGCGATGGGCTGAACAGGTTGACGATGAACGTGGCGATGTCCTTGACGATCGTGATCTCGGAGTTCGTGAAGTACTGGGCGATCTGGGACGGGAACAGCAGGATGCTCACCGCGAAGATGATCGGGATCACACCGGCCTGGTTGACCCGGAGGGGAAGGAACGTCGAGCCGCCCTGGTACATCCGCCTGCCGCGAACCCGGCTGGCGTATTGGATCGGGATCCGCCGCTGGCCCTCCTGGATGTAGACGATCACGAAGACCGCGGCGATGGCCACGACGGCGAAGGCGACGAACGCGAGGATGTCCGGCGAGTTGATGAAGGCGATGAGGGCGGTCGGGGCACGCCCGACGATGCCCGCGAAGATGATGAAGCTGATGCCGTTGCCGATCCCCTTCTCGGTGATCAGCTCGCCCAGCCACATCAGCAGGACCGAGCCGGTGGTCAGGGCGACGATCTGGGTCAGCGTCTCCAGGTTGTCCAGGCCGAAGCTGCCGGTCAGGACCGGCGGGTTGGTGTTGTGGAGCAGGGCCAGGAAGCCGTACGACTGGAGGAGGGCCAGCGGGACCGACAGGTAGCGGGTGTACTGGTTGATCTTGTTCCGACCGTATTCGCCCTCCCGGCTCAGCGCCGTGAGCTGGGGGACGACGTTCGTCATCAGCTGCATGATGATCGAGGCGTTGATGTACGGGTTCACCCCGAGGCCGACGATCGAGAACCGCGACAGCCCGCCGCCCGAGAACAGGTCGAGCAGGCCGAGCAGTGAGTTGCTGCTGAAGAACTGCTCGAGCGCGGCCGGATCGGCGCCCGGAACCGGCACGTGGGCCAGGAACCGGAAGACGATCAGGATCCCGGCGACGAACAGCAGCCGTCGTCGGAGGTCCGGTGCGCGGAACGCGTTGAGCAGGTTCTCGATCACGGTCTAGGCGTCTTCGCCAGCCGGAGCTTCGTCGATCGGGGAATCCTGGTGAGCCGCCGGAGCGGCCGGTTCGTCGGCGTCGGCGGCATCGGGCGAGGCCTTCGACTTCCTGGCCGGCCTGGCGGGCTTGGCTGACTTCGCGGGCTTGGCGGGCTTGGCGGGCTTGGCTGCCTTCGGCCTGGTCTCCTCGTCGGGCGCGGTCGTGACCGAGGCGACCGGTTCGTCGTGGCCTGCGCGGCATCGGCCGCGGCCTCGATGGCAGGCGCCTCTGGAGCGGACTCGGAGCCGCGGACTCGGCTGCGGCAGCCTCCGCGGGAACGGACTCGGCGGCCGTCGCCTTCGCCTTCGCCTTCGATCGGGCCGGCTTCGGCGGCCCGCTTGGCCGGCACCGGCTTCGCGGGCACCGGCTCGTCGTCCGGGGCGACGACCTCGGCCGTGGCCGTGTCGCCCTCGTGCTCGGCCTCGAGGCCGAGCGCCGGCAGCGGCCTGGTCGGGATCTCGAGCGCCTGGGTCGAGCCACCCGCGGCCTCGATCTTGGCCACGGCACTCTTGCTGAACGCGTCCGCGACGACGAACAGGGCGACCTCGATGTCGCCCTGGCCGAGGACCTTCAGCGGCTTGTCGAGGGTCCGGACCAGGCCGACCGCCCGGAGGATCTCCTGGTTGACGGTGATCGGGGCGGCCTTGGCCGGCTTCTTGCTCGCCGGGACGTCACCGGCCTCGAACGCGCCGAGCAGCGCGAGCTGGCCGATCCGCCCGACGTTGACGATCTCGTACTCGACCTTGAGCCGGTTCTTGAAGCCGCGCAGCTTCGGGATGCGCATGTGGAGCGGCGTCTGGCCGCCCTCGAACCAGGGCGGGATCGAGCCGCCGGCACGCGCCTTCTGGCCCTTGGTGCCGCGACCGGCGGTCTTGCCCTTGCCGGCGGCGATCCCACGGCCGACCCGCGTTCGCGGGGTCCTCGACCCGTCGGCCGGCTTGAGGTCGTGGAGCTTCATGGCTTCTCCTCCGGGGTCGCCGTCCCGGGGACCTCCTCGACGCTCACGAGGAACCGAACCTGGCGGACCATGCCCCGCGTGGCGGGGTTGTCGGGAACCTCGACCGTGTCACCGATCCGGTGCAGGCCGAGGGCGCGGACCGTCGCCCGGTTCCGCTCGATGTGGCTGATCGTGCTCTTGATCTGGGTGACCCGCAGCCTACCGGCCATCGCTGCCCTCCATGGCCGGCTGGCCGGCGATGAACGCCCGGACCGGGACGCCCCGCCGGGCCGAGATCTCCTCGGCCGAGTGGAGTGAGCCGAGGGCCTCGATCGTCGCCCGGGTCACGTTCACCGGGTTCGTCGAGCCGTGGACCTTGGCCAGGATGTCGCGGATCCCGGCCGCCTCGACGACGGCGCGGACGGCGCCCCCGGCGATGACCCCGGTGCCCTGTGACGCCGGCTTCAGCATGACCCTGGCCGCGGCGTACTCGGTCCGGATCTCGTGCGGGATCGTCGTCCCGACCATCGGGACCCGGATGAGGTTCTTCTTGGCGTCCTCGACGCCCTTCCGGATCGACTCCGGGACCTCGCCCGCCTTGCCCAGCCCGACCCCGACGTGGCCCTGGCCGTCGCCGACGACGACGACCGCGCTGAAGCTGAAGCGACGGCCGCCCTTGACGACCTTCGCGACGCGGTTGATCTGGACGACGCGCTCTTCGAGCGTCAGCTTGTTCGGATCGATCCTGGCCAACTCGGCTGCTCCCTTCAGATCAGAAGTCGAGACCGGCCTCGCGGGCGGCGTCGGCGAGCGACTTGATCCGTCCGTGGTACCGGAACCCGGCCCGATCGAAGACGACGTGCTCGACGCCGGCTGAGCGGGCGCGTTCGGCGATCAGGCGACCGACGATCTTGGCCTGGTCCGACTTCGTCGACTTGGAGCCCTTGAACTCCTTCTCGGCGGTCGAGGCGGCGGCCAGCGTCCTCCCGGACGCGTCGTCGATGACCTGGGCATAGATGTGGCTGAGGCTGCGGAACACGGCCAGTCGGGGCCGCTCGGTCGTTCCGGCGAGGCGGAGCCGGAGCCGCTCGTGGCGCTTGTGACGCGCCGCGGTCCGGGTGCTGAGGTGGGTCATGAGCGGCGGTCCTTCGTGATCACTTCTTGCCGCCGATCTTGCCGGCCTTGCCGGCCTTGCGGCGGACGACCTCGCCCGCGTACCGGACGCCCTTGCCCTTGTACGGCTCCGGCTTGCGGGTGGACCGGACCTTGGCGGCGATCTGGCCGACGAGCTCCTTGTCGATCCCGACCACGGCCAGCCGGGTCGGGTTCTCGACCTCGAAGCTGATCCCGCTCGGCGGGACGATCTCGATCGGGTGGCTGTAGCCGAGGTTGAGCTGGAGCTTCTCGCCGACCTTCGCCGCGCGATAGCCGACGCCGGTGATCTCGATGCCCTTGCGATAGCCGGTCGTGACCCCCTCGACCATGTTCGCCACGAGGGTCCGGGTCAGGCCGTGGAGCTGGCGATGCATCTTGGCGTCGGTCGGGCGCTGGACGAGGATGCTGCCGTCCTCCTGGACGACCCGCATGTCGGGATGCAGCTCACGGGCCAGGGTGCCCTTGGGCCCCTTGACCGTGATCGCCCGTCCGTCGAGGGTGACCTCGACGCCGGCCGGAATGGTGATCGGGAGACGACCGATGCGCGACATGGTGTTCCTCTCCTACCAGACGTAGGCGAGGACTTCGCCGCCGAGCTGGGCCTGCCTGGCCTGCGCGCCGGTCATGATCCCCTGGCTGGTGCTGACGATGACGATGCCGAGGCCACCGAGCACCCGCGGGATGTCGGTCTTGCGGGCGTAGACCCGGAGGCCGGGCTTGCTGATCCGCTTCAGGCCGGACACGACGGGCACCTTGCCGTCGACGTACTTGAGCTGGAGGCGGAGGATCGCCAGAGTGCCGTCCTTGTCCTCGCGGACGTCGGCGATGAAGCCCTCGTCCTTGAGGATCCGGGCGATCTCGCGCTTCGTCCGCGAAGCCGGCACGACGACCTCGGCGTGATGGGCCCGGGACGCGTTGCGGATCCGGGTGAGCATGTCGGCGATCGGGTCGGAGATGTTCATCGTGGTCCTACCAGCTCGACTTCGTGACGCCCGGCAGCTGCCCCAGGAGCGCCCGCTCCCGGAAGCAGATCCGGCACAGGGCGAACCGGCGCATGTAGGCCCGGGGGCGGCCGCAGACAAAGCAGCGGTGGTAGCCCTGGACGGGATGCTTGGGCGTTCGCTTCGCCTTGGCGATCATTGACTTCTTGGCCATCTGACTCCTCCCCGCGCCTAGCCGGCGAAGGGCATGCCGAGGAGCTCGAGCAAGCGCTTCGATTCCTCGTCGGTCTTCGCCGTCGTCACGATGCTGATCTCCAGCCCGCGGAGACGGTCCACCTTGTCGTAGTCGATCTCCGGAAACGCGAGTTGCTCCCGGAAGCCGAGCGAGTAGTTGCCGCGCCCGTCGAACGACTTCGAGGGGATCCCCCGGAAGTCGCGGATGCGGGGCAGTGCGATCGAGGTCAGCCGATCGAGGAAGTCCCACATCCGCTCGCCGCGGAGGGTGACCTTGGCCCCGATCGGGTTGCCCGTCCGAAGCCGGAACTGGGCGATCGAGCGCTTGGCCCGGGTCACGATCGGCTTCTGGCCGGTGATCGTGGTCAGGTCGCCGACGGCCGCATCGATCGCCTTGGCATTGGTCAGCGCCTCGCCCAGGCCGATGTTGACGACGATCTTGTCGACCCGCGGCACTTCCATCGGGTTGCCGTACTCGAACTGCTTGATGAGCGCCGGGACGACCTCGGCCCGGTAGCGCTCGTGGAGGCGGTTGGCCATCAGGACTTCACCTCCAACCGCTCGCCACAGTGGCCGCAGATGCGAACGCGCTGGCCGTTGTCGAGGCTGGTGTGCTTGATCCGGGTCGGGCGGTCACAGCTCCCGCAGACCAGCATCACCTTGCTGACCGGCAGCGGCTGGGCGATCTCGAGGATCCCGCCCTGCTGGACCTTCGGCATCCGGTCGCTCGAGGAGCCCGTCGCCCGTGGCTTGGTGTGCCGCTTGGCCACGTTGAGGCCCTCGACCACGACCGACACCTGCGACAGGGGGCTGATGTGCCGCCAGGCCCCGCCACCGCGCGCCTTGGTCTTGGCCATGCCCTGCGGGTCGCGGACGATCCGGTCGACGACGCCCCGCTTGCCGGCATCCTTGCCGGTGAGCACGATCACCGTGTCGCCCTTGCGGAGCTCGGGCACCTTCGTGGCCTCCTTCCGTCGAAGCTGCGTCATCAGAGCACCTCCGGGGCGAGCGACACGATCTTCATGTAGTTCCGGTCACGCAGCTCGCGGGCGACCGGCCCGAAGATGCGCGTCCCGCGCGGGTTGCCCTGGTTGTTGATCAGGACCGCGGCGTTCTCGTCGAACCGGATGTAGCTCCCGTCGGGGCGGCCGTACTCCTTGGCCGTTCGGACGATCACGGCCCGGACGACGTCGCCCTTCTTGACCGCGGCATTCGGGATCGCCTGCTTGACGCTGGCCACGATCACGTCGCCGACGCCGGCCGTCCGCTTCTGCGAACGGCCCATGACCCGGATGCACTCGATCGTCCGGGCGCCGGTGTTGTCGGCGACCTTCAGACGGGTCGATTCCTGGATCACGCCCCGGCCTCCACCGGCTCGGCCGGCTCGCTCTCGCTCGGCTCGGCCGGCTCAGCGGTCTCGGGCGCGCTGTCGGCACGGTGGCGGCCGGGATGGGCCGAGCCGTGGATCGCCTCGGAGGTTGCCTCCTCCTCGGTGACCAGCTCGCTGATCGGGGTGTTCTCGCCGGCGCGGGCGAGGACCTCGACCAGCCGCCAGCGCTTGGTGGCCGACAGGGGTCGCGATTCCTCGATCAGGACGGTATCGCCGATGCGAGCCTCGTTGAGCTCGTCGTGGGCCTTGAACTTCGTGCTCAAGCGGATGACCCGCTTGTACAGCCGGTGACGGGTCAGGCGCTCGACGGACACGACGATCGTCTTGTCCATCTTGTCGCTGACCACCCGGCCGACCTTCGTCTTCCGCTTTCCTTGCACCGTGGCTCCTGTCATGGTCCGGCTCTCCTCAGGCCGTTCGGCCGAGCTTGCGCTCGTGCTGGACGGTCAGGATCCGGGCCATCGTTCGTCGCGTCTGGGGGATCGTGCTGTAGTCCTTGAGCTGGCGGGTCGACAACGCGAACCGGGCGCCCCACAGCTCCTGCTTGGCCTCCCGCAGGGCCTGCTCGAGCTCGAGGTCGGTCATCGCGCGGACCTTATCGATGTCCATCGGTCGCCGCCTCCTTGACCGTCGTCTCGCGGACGACCACCCGGGTCGCCACCGGCAGCTTGTGGCTGGCCAGGCGCATCGCCTCGACCGCCTCGTCGTGGCCGATGCCGGCCATCTCGAACAGGATCCGGCCGGGCTTGACGACCGCCACCCAGTGATCGGGGGCGCCCTTGCCCGAGCCCATCCGGGTCTCGGCCGGCTTCTTCGTCGCCGGCTTGTCCGGGAAGATCCGGATCCAGATCTTGCCGCCGCGCTTGACCGACCGGGTCATCGCCCGGCGGGCGGCCTCGATCTGGCGGCTCGTGATCCAGGCCGGCTCCATCGTCGCCAGCCCGTATTCGCCGAAGGCGACGGTGTGGCCGCCCTTGGCCATCCCGGACATTCGTCCGCGCATGACCTTGCGGTGCTTGACCCGGCGGGGCATCAACATCAGGCCACCGTCCCGGCTGCGGCCGCGGCAGCGGCCGCCTGGGCCGCGACCACGTCGCGGGCCGGCGTCCGCTCGGGGATGACGTCGCCCCGGTAGATCCAGACCTTGACCCCGATCCGGCCGTAGGTGGTGTGGGCGTGGACCTGGCCGTAGCTGATGTCGGCGCGGAGCGTGCCCAGCGGGATCCGCCCCTCCTTGTCCCACTCGCGGCGGGCCATCTCGGAGCCGCCGAGGCGACCCGAGACCATGATCTTGACGCCCTTGGCACCGGCCTTCATCGTCCGCTGGACGCCCTGCTTCATCGCCTTGCGGAAGGCGATCCGGCGCGACAGCTGCTGGGCGATGTTCATCGCCACCAGGTAGGCGTCGAGCTCGGGCTGACGGATCTCCTTGATCTCCAGCTTGACC
This sequence comes from uncultured Chloroflexia bacterium, assembly GCA_963755285.1. Classification (GTDB taxonomy): domain Bacteria; phylum Chloroflexota; class Limnocylindria; order Limnocylindrales; family CSP1-4; genus Chersky-267. Next base: position 142,961 of record CAVWJB010000003.1, read on the forward strand.
TTGCGCTTGGTCAGCGCGCCGATCTGCTGGCGCAGGATCTCCACGTTCTGGCCGCCCTTGCCGATGACGATCCCGGGCTTGGCCGTGTGGACGGTCACGGTGACGTGGTTGATCCCCCGCTCGATCTCGACCTGGCTGACGCTGGCGTTGGCCAGCCGGCGCTCGACGAGCTGGCGGATGCCGATGTCCTCCTTGAGGAGGGTGGTGTATTCCTTGTCCGCGTACCACTTCGCGGTCCAGGTGCGCGAGACACCGAGCCGGAAGCCGTACGGGTGGACCTTGTGTCCCATCTGCTAGGCCTCCCGGTCCTCGACCACGATCGTGATATGGGTCATCGGCTTGTGGATCGGGAACGCGCGCCCCTGGGCACGCGGCCGAAACCGCTTGATGGTCGGGCCCTGGTCGGCGCGGGCGTCGACGATGACGAGGTCCTCGGCCGACAGGTTGTGGTTGTTCTCGGCGTTGGCCGTCGCGCTCTTGAGCACGAGGGCGATGTCGCGGGCGGCGTGCTGGGGCATGAACCGGAGCAGGGCGGCCGCATCCTCGACCCGCTTGCCCCGGATCGCCTCGGTGACGAGGTGGGCCTTGCGAGTGGAGCCGCGGACGTAGCGGGCGGTGGCGGAAACGCGCACGATCGGCTCGCTCCTACTTCAGGGCCGTCGATCGGTCGGTGTGCTTCCCGTGCCCGCGATAGTTGCGGGTCGGGGAGAACTCACCGAGGCGATGACCGACCATGTTCTCGGTCACGTAGACCGGGATGTGCTTCTTGCCGTTGTAGACGGCGACCGTGTGCCCGATGAACTCGGGGAAGATCACCGAGGCGCGGGACCAGGTCTTGACGACCTTCTTCTCGTTGCGCTTGTTCATCTCGGTGACGCGGCCGAGGAGCCGCGCCTCGACGAACGGTCCCTTCTTGACCGATCGCGACATGCTGTTGTCTCCTCCCCGCTACTTGCGGTGCCTGGACCGGACGATGAGCCGGCCGCTGGTCTTGTTGCGTCTGGTCCGATAGCCCATCGCGGGCTTGCCCCACGGGGTCTTGGGCGGCATCCCGGTCGGGGACTTGCCCTCGCCGCCACCATGGGGATGGTCGCGCGGGTTCATCACGACGCCGCGGACCTCGGGTCGCTGGCCCATGTGCCGGGCCCGGCCCGCCTTGCCGAGGTTCTGGTTCTCGTGGTCGAGGTTGGACACCTGGCCGACCGTCGCCATGCAGCGGATGCTGACCCGGCGGACCTCACCCGACGGCAGCCGGACCTGGGCGTAGTCGCCCTCCTTGGCGAGGAGCTGGGCCGAGACGCCCGCCGAGCGGACGATCTGGCCGCCCTTGCCGGGGACGAGCTCGATGTTGTGGATCGTCGTGCCGAGCGGGATGTTGGCGATCGGCAGCGCGTTGCCGACCCGCGCCTCGGCGTCGGGCCCGGCGACGACGATGTCGCCGACCTTCAGCCCGTGGGGCAGGAGCATGTAGCGCTTCTCGCCGTCCCGGTAATGGAGGAGGCCGATCCGGGCCGACCGGTTCGGGTCGTACTCGATCGTGGCAAGGCGAGCCGGCACGCCGATCTTGTCGCGCTTGAAGTCGATCCTGCGGTAGTGCTGCTTCTCGCCGCCGCCGCGATGGCGGACCGTCAGCCGACCGGCGTTGTTCCGGCCCGAGCCGCGCTTCTGGGCCTCGAGCAGCGGCTTGTGCGGCTCCCGGGTGGTGATCTCCTCGAAGGTCGAGCGGGTCATCTGGCGGAGGCCCGGGGAGGTTGCCTTGTAGCTTCGGAGCGGCATCCCTACACCCCCTCGAAGAATTCGATCTTGTCGCCGGCGGCAACCGTCACGATGGCTTTCCGCCAGGGCGTGGTGAAGCCGCTGATCCGGCCCCGCTTCGTCCCGCGCCGCTTCTCCTTGGCCTTCGTCGTCAGGACGTTCACCCCGATGACCTTGACCTTGAACAGCTCCTCGACGGCGGCCTTGATCTGGATCTTGTTGGCCTCGTCGTGGACGGCGAAGGTGTACTTGCCGCGGCCCGACTCATCCATCGACTTCTCGCTGATGACCGGGCGGACGATGACCTCGTGGGCGGTCAGGCTCATGCGTACACCTCCTCCATCCGGGCCAGCGCGGGCTGCTCGATGAGGACGGTGTCGGCGTTGATCAGGTCGACCACGTTGAGCGAATCGGCCAGGATCACCTCGACGGTCGGCAGGTTGCGCGACGAGAGGTGGAGGGTGTCGTCACGGGCAGGTGCGACGACGAGCACCCGGCCGGTGGCGCCGACCGCGGCGAGGACCCCGACCAGGTCGCGGGTCTTGATCGCCTCGAGGCCGAACCCGTCGATCACCTTGATCGCGTCGTCGCCGAACTTGGCGGTCAGCGCCCCGCGCAGGGCGAGCTGCTTCATCTTCCGCGGCAGGCGCTGCGCGTACGACCTGGGGTGCGGGCCGAACACGACCCCGCCGCCACGATAGTGCGGCGCGGTGCGATGGCCCTGGCGTGCCCGGCCGGTCCCCTTCTGGCGGTACGGCTTGCGGCCGCCGCCGCGGACCTCGCCGCGAGTCTTCGTGTCGTGGGTCCCGAGATGGCGACCGGCCAGCTGGGCGGTCACGACCTGGTGGAGGACGGCGGCGTTGACCGGGGCGTCGAACAGCTGGTCGCTGAGCTCGACGCTGCCGATCGAGGCGCCGGTCCGGTCGTAGAGGGTCGTCTGCGGCATCGTCAGGCCTTCTTCACGAGGATCAGCGAGTTGCGCGACCCGGGCAGTGAGCCGTTGACGAGGAGCAGGTTCCGCTCGGTGTCGGCCCGGACGATCCGGACCTTCTTGACGGTGACCCGGTCGTCGCCCATGTGGCCGGCCATCTTCATGCCCTTGTAGACCCGGCCGGGCGTCGTGCCCGGGCCGATCGAGCCGGGCTCGCGGTGGTGGTCCGAGCCGTGGGTCTTCGGCCCGCGGTGGAAGTTGTGGCGCTTGATCTGGCCGGCGAAGCCCTTGCCCTTCGACACCCCGACGACGTCGACCAGGTCGCCGGCGTTGAACAGGTCGCCGATCGACACGGTCTGGCCGACCTCGTAGGCGTCGACCTCGTCGACCCGGAACTCGCGGATCGTGGCGACCTTGGGCAGCCCGGCGCGCAGCTGGCCGGTCTCGGGCTTCGACAGGCGCGCGACGACGTCCGTCCCGAGCTGGACGGCCGTGTAGCCGTCCCGCTCGAGCGTGCGCAGGCGGGTCACCGTGTTCGGCTCGACGGCGAGCACGCTGACGGCGACCATCGTCCCGTCGTCCTGGAAGACCTGGGTCATGCCGACCTTGCGGCCGATCAATCCGATCGACATCAGCCACGTTCCTCCAGCGCCCGCTCAGCCGGCCCGAGGGCAAGGCGGAGCCGAGGACCGGAGCGAGCGCACATCGAGGTGCGTGAGCGAGGAGCGCAGGCGACAACGCGGCCAGCGGGCCGGATCAGCGGGCGCGTCATCACATCTTGATCTCGATGTCGACGCCCGCAGCAAGCGAGAGTCGCATCAGGGCGTCGACGGTCTTCGCGCTCGGATCCAGGATGTCGACGAGCCGCTTGTGGGTGCGGATCTCGAACTGCTCCCGGGAGTCCTTGTCGATGAACGGCGAGCGGATCACGGTGAACTTCTCGATCCGGGTCGGCAGCGGCACCGGGCCGACGACATCGGCGCCGGTCCGTTGGGCCGTCTCGACGATCTGAGCCGCCGACTGATCGAGCAGTCGGTGGTCATAGGCCTTGAGGCGGATCCTGATCCGCTGCTTCGCCATCGCCCTACTCGGTGATCGAGGTGATGGCGCCGGCGCCGACGGTCCGGCCACCCTCGCGGATGGCGAACCGCTGGCCGGTCTCGAGGGCGATCGGGGTGATCAGCTCGACGGTCATCTCGACGTTGTCGCCGGGCATGATCATCTCGGCCCCGTCGGGCAGCCCGATGGCGCCGGTCACGTCGGTCGTGCGCAGGTAGAACTGGGGGCGGTAGCCGTTGTAGAACGGGGTGTGCCGGCCGCCCTCCTCCTTGGTCAGGACGTAGACCTGGGCACTGAACTTGGTGTGCGGCTTGACCGAGCCGGCCTTGGCCAGGACCTGGCCGCGCTCGATGTCGTCGCGCTCGATGCCCCGGATGAGGCAGCCGACGTTGTCGCCGGCGCGGCCCTCGTCGAGCAGCTTCTTGAACATCTCGACGCCGGTGATCACGACCTTGCGGGTCGGCTTGACCCCGACCAGCTCGACCTCGTCGCCGACCTTGACGATGCCGCGCTCGATCCGCCCGGTCGCGACCGTGCCCCGGCCCTTGATCCCGAAGACGTCCTCGACCGGCATCAGGAACGGCTTGTCGATCGCCCGCTCGGGGGTCGGGATGTAGGAGTCGACCGCGTCCATCAGCTCCTGGATCGGAGCGTAGGCCGGATCGGCCGGGTCGTCGCCGGCCTCGAGCGCCTTGAGCGCCGAGCCGCGGATGACCGGGATGTCGTCGCCCGGGAAGTTGTACTTGGAGAGCAGCTCGCGTACCTCGAGCTCGACGAGGTCGAGCAGCTCGGGGTCGTCGACCGCGTCGCACTTGTTGAGGAAGACCACGATGTAGGGGACCTCGACCTGGCGGGCGAGCAGGATGTGCTCTCGGGTCTGGGGCATCGGGCCGTCGGTCGCGGCCACGACCAGGATCGCGCCGTCCATCTGGGCGGCGCCGGTGATCATGTTCTTGATGTAGTCGGCGTGGCCGGGGCAGTCGACGTGGGCGTAGTGGCGCTTGTCGGTCTCGTACTCGACGTGGGCGATCGCGATCGTGATCCCGCGCTCGCGCTCCTCGGGGGCGTTGTCGATCGACTCGAACGCGCGGTACTCGGCCTCGCCCTTGAGGGCGAGGTACTTGGTGATCGCCGCGGTCAGGCTCGTCTTGCCGTGGTCGATGTGACCGATCGTGCCGATGTTGACGTGCGGCTTGGTCCGCTCGAACTTCTTCTTCGCCATCGTCGTCTGCTCCTGGCTCCTCTACCGGTCGACGGGACCGCCGCTAGACCTTCGACTTCTGGACGAGCTCCGCCGCGAGACTCGCGGGGACCTCGGCGTAGTGACTGAACTCCATCGAGCTCGTCGCGCGGCCCTGGCTCATCGAGCGCAGGTCGGTGACGTAGCCGAACATCGATGCCAGCGGGACGTAGGCCCGGACGACCTCCGTCCCGCCGCGCGACTCGATCGCCTCGATATGGCCGCGCCGGCTGTTGAGGTCGCCGATGATGTCGCCCATGAACTCGCTGGGCATCAGGACCTCGACCTTCATGATCGGCTCGAGGATCGCCGGGTCGGCCTTGTTGAAGGCGTCCTTGACGGCCATCGAGCCGGCGATCTTGAAGGCCATCTCCGACGAGTCGACCTCGTGGAACGAGCCGTCGAACAGGGTCGCCTTGACGTCGACCACGGGGAAGCCGGCGAAGATGCCGGTCTCGAGCGCCTCGCGGATGCCCGCGTCGACCGACTTGATGTACTCGCGCGGGATCGTCCCGCCGACGATCTTGTCGACGAACTCGTAGCCGGCGCCCTTCTCCTGGGGCTCGAGCTTGATCACGGCGTGGCCGTACTGGCCCTTGCCGCCGGTCTGGCGGACGAACCGGCCGTTGCCCTCGGCCGCCCGCCGGATCGTCTCGCGGTAGGAGACCTGGGGCTTGCCGATGTTCGCCGCGACCTTGAACTCGCGGATCATCCGATCGACGAGGACGTCGAGGTGGAGCTCACCCATCCCGGCGATGAGCGTCTCCGAGGTCTCCGGGTCGGTCTTGACCCGGAACGTCGGGTCCTCCTCGGCCAGCCGCTGGAGGGCGATCGCGAGCTTGTCCTGGTCGGCCTTCGTCTTCGGCTCGATCTTGACCTCGATGACCGGCTCCGGGAACGTCATCGACTCGAGGATGACCGGGTGGTCCGGATCGCTCAGGGTGTCGCCGGTGAAGGTGTCCTTGAGCCCGACCGCGGCCGCGATGTCGCCCGCGTAGACCTCGTCGATCTCCTCGCGGTGGTTGGCGTGCATCTGGAGGACGCGGCCGATCCGCTCCTTCTTGCCCTTGGTCGGGTTGAGGATGTACGAGCCGGCCTTGAGCGTGCCGGAGTAGACCCGGAAGAAGGCCAGCTTGCCCACGAACGGGTCGGCGGCGATCTTGAAGGCGAGCGCGCTGAACGGCTCGTTGTCGCTCGGGGTCCGGATGATCTCGGCGCCGGTCCGCGGGTCGATCCCGATCATCGGCGGCACGTCGAGCGGCGACGGCAGGTAGTCGATGACCGCGTCGAGGACCTTCTGGATGCCCTTGTTGCGGAGGGCCGAGCCGGTCAGGACGGGGATGATCCTGGTCGTCAGCGTGCCGAGCCGCAGCCCGCGCTTGATCTCGGCGACGGTCAGCTCCTCGCCCTCGAGGTACTTGTGGAGCAGCTCGTCGTCCATCTCGGCGACGGCTTCGATCATCGCGTGGCGGTGCTTGTCCGCATCGGCCCGGAGCTCGTCCGGGATGTCGACGACGTCGATCTGGTTGCCGAGGTCGTCGCGGTAGTAGACCGCCTTCATCTCGACCAGGTCGATCACGCCGAGGAAGGTGTCCTCGCTGCCGATCGGGACCTGGATCGGCACGGCGTTCGCGCCGAGGCGCTCCTTGATGCTCTCGACCCCGCGCCAGAAGTCGGCGCCGGTCCGGTCGAGCTTGTTGATGAAGCAGAAGCGCGGCACGCCGTAGCGATCGGCCTGGCGCCAGACCGTCTCGGACTGGGGCTCGACCCCGGCCACGCCATCGAACACGACCACGGCGCCGTCGAGCACGCGGAGGCTCCGCTCGACCTCGACGGTAAAGTCCACGTGCCCGGGCGTATCGATGATGTTGATGCGATGGTCGCCCCAGAACGCGGTCGTGGCCGCAGCCGTGATGGTGATCCCCCGCTCCTGCTCCTGGGGCATCCAGTCCATCGTAGCCGCGCCCTCGTGGACCTCGCCGATCTTGTAGATCTTCTTCGTGTAGAAGAGGATCCGCTCGGTGACGGTCGTCTTGCCGGCGTCGATATGCGCGATGATTCCAATGTTCCGCGTCTTCGCGAGCGGAACCTGTCGTGCCACGGTCTGTCGTGCTCCTGGGTTCGTGACTACCACTTGAAGTGACTGAAGGCCTTGTTGGCCTCGGCCATCTTGTGGGTGTCCTCGCGACGCTTGACCGCGGCCCCGAGGCCATTGGCCGCGTCGACGAATTCGGCGGCGAGCTTCTCGCCCATGCTCTTGCCGCTCCGCTTGCGCGCCGCCTGGACGAGCCAGCGGACGCCGAGCGACAGGCGGCGGTCGCCCCGGATCTCGACCGGGACCTGGTAGGTCGCGCCACCGACGCGGCGCGGCTTGACTTCGATGATCGGGGTCGCATTGCGCAGGGCGGCCTCGAGGACCTCGATCCCCGGGCGTCGGGCCTGGGCCTCGGCCCGGGCGAGCGCCTGGCGCATGATCCGGTCGGCCAGGTTGCGCTTGCCGTCGTGCATCAGCTTCGCGCTGAACCGGGCGGTGGTGCGGTTGGCCGGGACCGACTCGTACTTCGTCTTGCGGGCGACGTTCTGGCGACGGGGCACTAGCGGGCTCCGATCGCCGGAGCCGCCTTGGCCCCGTACTTGCTCCGGCCCTGCTTGCGATCACGGACGCCGGCGGCGTCGAGCGTGCCCCGGATGATGTGGTACTTGACCGACGGCAGGTCCTTGACCTTGCCGCCCCGGACGAGCACGACCGAGTGCTCCTGGAGGTTGTGGCCGATGCCCGGGATGTAGGCCGTGACCTCCATCTGGTTGGTCAGCCGGACACGGGCAATCTTCCGAAGCGCCGAGTTCGGCTTCTTCGGAGTCATCGTGCGGACCTGAAGGCAGACGCCACGCTTCTGCGGGGCACCGGGGATGGGCTCCTGGCGCTGCTTCAGGCTGTTCCAGTTCTTGCGCATGGCCGGCGCCTTGACCTTGGGGATCTTGCGCTTGCGGCCGTGTCGCACGAGCTGGCTGATCGTCGGCACGAAGACGCTGCTCCTATCTCTGTTCGGCGGCTGACCGCCCGGCTCGACCGGCGCCGCGTGGCGGGGCCGGACGATCAAAGGGTTTGACGGTGGGGTGGCGGTCCGTGACGCACGGGCGGGCGCGTCGGACCTCGATGGCCACGAAGGCGGAGGATATCAGCGGCCCCGAGCGTGTGTCAAACGCGGCGGGGCCGCCGGTGGGCTGGTTGTCGGCGGTTGGCCGGCCTCAATCCCGCTCGGACGAGCCGGCCTCAACCGGCTGCTCGTCATCGGCGGTCAGGAACGGGTTCTTGTCCGGGTCGGACAGGGCGTCCGGCTCGGCCTCGGTCCCCTCGAGGAGCAGGTCGGCGAGCTCGTCGTTGTCGTCCTCGGGGGGCGTCGCGGCGAGCAGCGAGGCGAGGCCCGCGGTCTCGTCGTCGGCCGGTCGGGCCGTGCCGTCCTCGAGGAACGGGTTGAACTCGCCCTCGCCGGTGAGGCCCTCGAGCTCTTCGCCGGCCAGCGCCTCCAGGGCCGCCCGGCGGCGACGCTCCTGGGCGGCGGCCAGGTTGGCCGGCGCGCCGGTCCCGGCGGGGATCAGCTTGCCGATGATGACGTTCTCCTTGAGCCCGATAAGGTGATCCTTGGCGCCGTTGATCGCCGCCTCGGTGAGGACCCTGGTCGTCTCCTGGAAGGACGCCGCCGCGAGGAAGCTCGACGTGTTCAGCGAGGCCTTGGTGACGCCGAGCAGGACGGTCTGGGCCGTGGCCGGCTCGCCGCCCTCGGCCAGAACCCGGTCGTTCGCCTCTTCGAACTCGAGCCGATCGATGAGCTCGGTCGGCAGGAGATCGACGTCGCCCGGCTGGTCGATGCGGACCTTGCGGAGCATCTGCCGGACGATGATCTCGATGTGCTTGTCGTTGATGGTGACGCCCTGGCTCCGGTAGACCTTCTGGACTTCCTTGACCAGGTAGCGCTGGACGGCGTCCTTGCCCCGGGTGTCGAGGTACTCCTGCGGGTTGATCGGGCCATCGGTGATCGCGTCGCCGGCCCGGATCTCCTGGCCGCTCTCGATCTTGAGCTTGGCGTTGTGGGGGATGACGTACTCGCGCTCGACGACGTCCTCGGCCCGGACGACGAACGAGTCGCCGTCCTTGACGAGGAACCCGGCGACCGGGGCCGCGACGTCCGTCTGGCCGTCCTTGCCATCGACCCGGGCCAGGGCCTGGTTGGCCGCGACGGCGTCGCCCGCCGCGACCAGCAGCTCGGCGCCCTTCGGGATCGCCAGCGACGTGTCGTACGACTCGCGGCTGATGACCTTGACCCGGGTCTGGGCATCGCGGATGACCTCGACGACACCGTCGATGTGGCTGATCTCGGCCTTGCCCTTGGGGACCCGGGCCTCGAACAGCTCCTCGACCCGGGGCAGGCCCGCGGTGATGTCGAGTCCGGCCACGCCGCCGGTGTGGAACGTCCGCATCGTCAGCTGGGTGCCCGGCTCGCCGATCGACTGGGCGGCGATGATCCCGACCGCCTCGCCGATTCCGATCAGCTGGCCGGTCGCCAGGTTGCGGCCGTAGCACGCCCGGCAGACGCCGTGGCGGGCCTCGCAGGTGAGCGGTGAGCGGACGACGACCTCGTCGACCCCGGCGGCGTCGACCGCACGGGCGAGGTCCTCGGTGATCAGCTCGTTCCGCTCGACGATGACGGTCTGGCTCTTGCCCTTGCTCGTCGGATCGACGATCGGGGCGGCAGCCAGCCGACCGACGAGCCGCCGCCCGAAGGCGCCGTCCTCGTTGCCGGCGATCTCGATCGACTCGGTCCGGGTGATCCAGCTGCCCTCTTCGGTGCCGCAGTCGTCCTCGCGGGTGATGACGTCCTGAGCCACGTCGACGAGCCGCCGGGTCAGGTAGCCGGAGTCGGCCGTCCGGAGGGCGGTGTCGGCCAGGCCCTTCCGGGCGCCGTGGGTCGAGATGAAGTACTCGAGGACGGTCATCCCCTCCCGGAAGTTGCTCCGGACGGGGACGTCGATGATCCGGCCCGACGGGTCGGCCATCAGGCCGCGCATCGCGCCGAGCTGGCCGATGTTGCCCTTGTTCCCCCGGGCGCCCGACGAGGTCATCATGGTGACCGCGCCGAACGGGTCGAGCCCGGCCATCATCGCGTCGGACATCTCGGCCGTCGTCCGCTGCCAGACCGAGACGACCTGCTCGTAGCGCTCGTCGTCGGTGATCAGGCCGCGCTGGAACTGGCGATCGATCTCCTCGACCTCGCCGTCGGCCGACTTGAGCCGGGCGGCCTTGTCACTGGGGATCTCGATGTCGAACACGCCGATCGTCATCCCGCCCCGGGTTGCGAACTCGAACCCGACGCTCTTGATCCCGTCGACGAGGTGAGCCGTCTCGACCGGGCCGAGGAGGCGATAGCACTCCTCGACCAGGCGCCGGAGCTCGGCCCGCTTCATGATCTTGTTGTTGAACCGGAGCCGGTCGGGCAGGATCTCGTTGAAGATCACCCGGCCGACCGTGGTCACGATCCGCTCCGAGCGGATCTCCTCGGCCGTCTCGTCCCAGGTCTGGACCTCGACGTCGATGGGCTCGTGGAGGGTCAGCTTGGTCTTCTCCCGGAGCTGGTAGGCGAGGATCGCCTCCTTCTCGTCGGTGAAGCGCCTGCTGGCCGTGGGCGGCTTGGCCTTGGCGCCGGTCGCCGCCTCGCCGTCCATCGTCAGGTAGAAGTTGCCGAGCACCATGTCCTGGGTCGGCGCGACGACCGGGCTACCGTCGGCGGGCGACAGCAGGTTGGCCGTCGACAGCATCATCTCGCGCGCCTCTTCCTGGGCGGCCGACGAGAGCGGCACGTGGACCGCCATCTGGTCGCCGTCGAAGTCGGCGTTGAACGCCTGGCAGACGAGCGGGTGGATCTGGATCGCCGAACCCTCGACGAGGATCGGCATGAACGCCTGGATGCCCAGCCGGTGGAGGGTCGGGGCGCGGTTCAGGAGAACCGGGTGGTCCTTGATGACCTCCTCGAGGACGTCCCAGACCTCGGGCCGAACCCGCTCGACGATCCGCTTGGCGCTCTTGATGTTGTGGGCGAAGCCCTTCTCGACGAGCTGGCGCATGACGAACGGCTTGAACAGCTCGAGGGCCATCTTCTTCGGCAGGCCACACTGGTGGAGCTTGAGCTCCGGCCCGACGACGATGACCGAGCGGCCCGAGTAGTCGACCCGCTTGCCGAGGAGGTTCTGGCGGAACCGGCCCTGCTTGCCCTTGAGCATGTCGGACAGGCTCTTGAGGCGGTGGTTGCCGGTGCCGGCGATCGCCCGGCCGCGGCGACCGTTGTCGATCAGCGCGTCGCACGCTTCCTGGAGCATCCGCTTCTCGTTGCGGATGATGATCTCCGGGGCGCCCAGCTCGAGCAGGCGCTTGAGCCGGTTGTTCCGGTTGATCACCCGGCGATAGAGGTCGTTGAGGTCCGACGTGGCGAACCGGCCGCCGTCGAGCTGGACCATCGGGCGGAGGTCCGGCGGGATGACCGGCAGGACCGACAGGATCATCCAGTCGGGCCGGGTCCCGGACCGGCGGAACGCCTCGATCAGGCGGAGCCGCTTGATCGCCTTCTTGCGCCGCTGGCCGGAGGTCGTCCGGACCTCGACGTGGAGCGATCGCGAGAGCTCCTCGAGGTCCATCCGCTGGATGATGTCGCGGACCGCCTCGGCGCCCATTCCGGCGTGGAAGATCCGGCCGCTCCGGGCACCGCTGCCGTACTTCGCGTCGAGGTCGCGGAAGTTCCAGCCGTCGAGTGACGTCTCGGGCAGGGTCATCATCGGCTGGAGCCGCTCGATCTCGTCGCGGGCGCGGCGGATCTCATCCTTGAGCCCATCCGCGTCACGGCGGAGCTGCTCGCGCTCGGCCTCGAGCTCGGCGTCGATCCGCAGCTCGGCATCGGCGACCCGCTGGACCGTCGCCGCCTCCTCGTCGGCGATCCGCCGCTTGAGGTCCTCGCCGACCCGGTCGGTCTCCGCCGCCGCGATCTTGCGCAGCTGGGCGGTGGCGGCCTTGCCGGGCTTGTCGCCGGCGGCCAGCACGACCTCGCCGGTCGGCGGGTAGGCGATCGTCTCCTCGGCCGCCGTCGAGCCGAGCTCCTTGAGCTGGGCCTCGACACCCTTGGCCGCCTCGGCGATCGCGTCGGTGGCCTCGGTCCGCTGGCGCTCGAGATCGGCCTTGGTGGCGGCGAGCGCCTGGTTCAGCTCGTCCTTCTCGCGATGGAAGACGGCCCGCAGCTCGTCCTCGCGCTCGGCCAGGGCCTTGCCACCCTTGCCGCCGCGGCCCTCGGCCTCCTCGTCGAGCTGGCGCAGGGCGCGGGCGCGCGCCTCCTCGTCGACGTGGCTGACGATGTACAGCGCGAAGTACAGGATCCGCTCGAGGTTGCGCGGGCTGATGTCGAGCAGGATCCCGAGCCGGGACGGCGTCCCCTTGAAGTACCAGATGTGGCTGACCGGGCTCGCCAGCTGGATGTGACCCATCCGCTCGCGACGGACCTTGCTGCGGGTGACCTCGACCCCGCACTTGTCGCAGATGATGCCCTTGTAGCGGATCCGCTTGTACTTCCCGCAGTAGCACTCCCAGTCCTTGGTCGGACCGAAGATGCGCTCGTCGAAGAGACCGTCCTTCTCCGGCTTGAGCGTGCGGTAGTTGATCGTCTCGGGCTTGGTGACCTCGCCCTTGGACCACTCGCGGATCTGATCCGGGCTCGCAAGCGAGATCCGGATTGCGCTGAAGTTATTGACTTCCAGCATGGTTCTCCTCCGCGTCGCCGCCTGGCTCGGTGACGCGATCTGGACCGTGAGCAAGCGAGTTCGGGCTGGCCGGGCGCCGAGCTCGCGGGTGAAACGTGGTGATGACTAGTCTTCGAAGCCGGCGAGATTGATCCCGCCGAGATCGGGCAGCGCGTAGACCGTGCCGTCGTCCTCGCCGAGCTCGATCTCCTGGTCGTTCGGGTCGAGGATCTCTGCGTTGAGCCCGAGGCTGCGCAGCTCCTTGATCAGGACCTTGAACGACTCGGGGACCCTCGGCGGCTGGATCTCCTCCCCCTTCACGATGGCCTCGTAGGTCTGGACCCGACCGAGGACATCGTCCGACTTGACCGTGAGCAGCTCCTGGAGGATGTTCGCGGCGCCGTACGCCTCGAGCGCCCAGACCTCCATCTCGCCGAAGCGCTGGCCGCCGAACTGGGCCTTGCCACCGAGCGGCTGCTGGGTGATCAGGCTGTAGGGGCCGGTCGACCGGGCGTGGATCTTGTCCTCGACGAGGTGGTGGAGCTTCAACATGTAGATCTGGCCGACGGTGATCCGTCGATCGAACGGCGCGCCGGTCCGGCCGTCGCGCAGCTCGATCTTGCCGTCCTCGGGCAGCCCGGCCGAGACGAGCTCGGCCTGGATCTGGACCTCGGTGGCGCCGTCGAAGACCGCGGTGGCGGCCTTCTCGCCCTTCGCCTTGAGCGCCCACCCGAGGTGGGTCTCGAGGATCTGGCCGATGTTCATCCGGCTCGGTACGCCGAGCGGGTTGAGGATGATGTCGACGGGGGTCCCGTCGGGCAGGAACGGCATGTCCTCCTGGGGCAGGATCTTGGCGATCACGCCCTTGTTGCCGTGCCGGCCGGCCATCTTGTCGCCGACCGAGATCTTGCGCTTCTGGGCGACCGACACCCGGACGAGCCGGTTGACGCCCGGCATCAGCGCCGAGTCGTCGTCGTCGCCACGCTGGATCTCGCGGATCTCGATGACCTTGCCCCGCTCGCCGTGGGGCAGCCGGAGCGAGGAGTCCTTCACCTCGCGCGCCTTCTCGCCGAAGATCGCCCGGAGGAGGCGCTCCTCGGCGGTCAGCTCGGTCTCGCCCTTCGGCGTGATCTTGCCGACGAGGATGTCGCCGGGGGCGACCTCCGCCCCGACGTAGACGATCCCCTGCTCGTCGAGGTCCTTGAGCGACTCCTCGCCGACGTTCGGGATGTCGCGGGTGATCTCCTCGGGGCCGAGCTTCGTGTCGCGTGCCTCGATCTCGTGCTTCTCGATATGGATGCTCGTGAACAGGTCGTCGCGGACGAGGCGGTCGCTGATCACGATCGCATCCTCGTAGTTGCCGCCCTCCCAGCTCATGAACGCCACGAGCACGTTCCGGCCGAGCGCGAGCTCGCCGAGATCGGTCGAGCTCGAGTCGGCGATCGGCTCACCGTCGACGACCCGGGCGCCGACGTCGACGATCGGGCGCTGGTTGATGCAGGTGCCCTGGTTGGACCGGACGAACTTCTGGAGCGGGTACTCGACGAGCTCCCCGCCGTCGGTCTCGATCTGGACCCGCTCGGCGGTGACGCTCGTCACGACTCCGGCGCCGCGGGCGATCAGGACCTGGCCCGAGTCGCGGGCGGCCCGAACCTCCATCCCGGTCCCGACGATCGGGGCCTCGGGCTCGAGGAGCGGAACCGCCTGGCGCTGCATGTTCGAGCCCATCAGCGCCCGGTTGGCGTCGTCGTGCTCGAGGAACGGGATGAGCGCCGTGGCGACCGAGACGACCTGCTTGGGCGACACGTCCATGTACTCGATCTGGTTCGGGCGCGCCTCCGGGAACTGGTCGCGGTAGCGCGAGGGGACCCGGTCGGCCGTGAAGTGACCGGCCTCGTCGAGCGGCGCGTTCGCCTGGGCGACGACGTGCTGCTCCTCCTCGTCGGCCGGCAGGTACTCGATCTCGTCGGTCACGACCGGCCGGATCGGGAACGCCTGGGCCTTCTGCTTCTTGAGCTCGGCGACGGCGGCATCGGTGAACGCCGCACCCGCCTTGAGGATGACGCCACCGGTCTTCCCCCGGAGCTCCGCGCCGGCCTCGTACGAGCGCACGTTCGGGTCATCCCAGGCGACGGTCCGCTTGACCTTGCGGTAGGGCGTCTCGATGAACCCGTAGCTGTTGATCCGACCGTAGGTCGCGAGCGACCCGATCAGGCCGATGTTCGGGCCTTCGGGCGTCTCGATCGGGCAGATCCGGCCGTAGTGGCTGTGGTGGACGTCGCGGACGTCGAAGCCGGCTCGCTCGCGCGACAGGCCGCCCGGCCCGAGCGCGCTCAGCCGGCGCTTCGAGGTGAGCTCGGCCAGCGGGTTCGTCTGGTCCATGAACTGGGACAGCTGGCTGCCGCCGAAGAACTCCTTCATCGCGGCGACGACCGGCCGGATGTTGATGAGCGCGTTCGGGGTCGCCTTGTCGATCTCCTGGATCGTCATCCGCTCGCGGACGACCCGCTCCATCCGGAGGAGGCCGATCCGGAACGCGTTCTGGATCAGCTCGCCGTTGGCCCGGATCCGGCGGTTGCCGAGGTGGTCGATGTCGTCGGCGGTCCAGCGCCGCTCGCCGAGCGGCTTCTGGCCCTCGATGTTGAGCTCGATCAGGTGGCCGACGATCGCGGCGATGTCCTCGCGGGTGATCGTCCGCTCGTCGCGGGGCAGCTCGATCCCCATCCGGCTGGCGACCGCGTCGAGCTTCTTGTCGAACTTGTAGCGGCCGACCCGACCGAGGTCGTAGCGGCGGAAGTTGAAGAACAGGCTCTCGACCAGCTGGCGCGCGTTGTCGCCGGTGGGCGGGTCGCCCGGCCGGAGCTTCTTGTAGACCTCGATCAGCGCGTCCTGCTGGGTCTTCGTCAGGTCCTTGTCGAGGGTGGCGGCGATGTACGGATGATCGGGATCGGTGTCGACATTGACGAACAGGCCCGCGATCTCCTCGTTCGACTCGTAGCCGACGGCGCGGAGCAGGGTCGTCGCGGCGATCTTGCGCTTGCGGTCGACCTTGACCGACAGGAGGTCCTTGTTGCTCGTCTCGAACTCGAGCCACGCACCGCGGTTCGGGATGACCTTGGCGCTGAACAGGGTCCGGCCGCTCGTCGGGTCCTCGGTGTCGCTGTAGTAGACGCCGGGCGAGCGAACGAGCTGCGAGACGACGACCCGCTCGGCACCGTTGATGATGAACGTGCCCTGGTCGGTCATCGTCGGGAAGTCGCCCATGTAGACCCGCTGGCGCTGGATCTCGCCGGTCTCCTTGATCAGCAGCTCGACGTTGACATAGAGCGGGCGGCTGAACGTCAGGTCCTTGGTCCGGCACTCGAGCTCGGTGTACTTGGGCGGCCCGAACTCGTACTCGAGGAACTGGAGCTCCATCACCTTGCCGGTGAAATCCTTGATCGGGCTGATCTCGTCGAACAGCTCGCGCAGACCCTTCTCGATGAACCACTTGAACGAGTCGAGCTGGAGCTCGATCAGGTTCGGGATCGGGAGGACCTCGGGAATCCGCGCATACGACTTGCGCGCCGAGGCCGGGGTCGCCCGGGACGACGACTCAGCAGACAGCATGAAACCGCTCCCATCCGAGGAGTGTGGGGAAGAGGGAAAGGGCCGCGCTCACAGAAGGAGTAGGATACCGCGATCCAGCGAAAAGTCAAACGGGCCCCCGACCGACCGACGCCGGCGGCAACGCCCGTCGCCGGCCGGCAGGCTGTCGTCACCGCCGTGGTCCGTCGCGAGCGTCCGCCCTCCGTGAGCCGACGGGGACGGCAGGCGGGCCCGCTCCGTCCGGTCCGGGCCGGTCTCGTCACGAGGCAGGATAGCGTGAAGTTCGGCGTCATCGTCACCACCGGCGACCCGCGGACGGTCGCCGACCTGGCCGCCGAGGCCGAGGCCGCCGGCTGGGACGGTGTCTTCTACTGGGACGGGATCGCGATCGGCGAGTCCGAGACCTTCGATCCGTGGGTCGTGATGGCCGCCATGGCGATGCGCACCAGTCGAGTCCGGCTCGGGGCGATCGTCACCCCGCCGTCGCGCCGGCGCCCGTGGAAGCTCGCCCGCGAGACGATGACCCTCGATCGCCTGTCCGCCGGCCGGCTCGTCGTTCCGGTTGGGCTCGGCGCGCTCGAGGACGGGGCGTTCGGGAACGTCGGGGAGCCGACCGAGGCGCGGACCCGGGCCGAGCTCCTCGACGAGTCGCTCGCGATCCTGGAGGGACTCTGGAGCGGCGAACCGTTCGCGTACGCGGGTCGCCACTACCGGTTCGGGCCGATGACCTTCCGCCCGACGCCGGTCCAGCAGCCACGGATCCCGATCTGGGTCGTGGGAGCGTGGCCCAGCGAGCGGTCGATGCGACGGGTCGTGCGGTTCGATGGCATCGTCACCCAGACGGACGACCCCGCGGACGTCCGGGCCATCGCCGACTATGTCGCTCGCGAACGCCGGCCATCGGCGGCGGGCGTCCCGTTCGAGATCGTGGCCCAGGGCTCGACCGCAGCCGACGACGCCGATGCGTCCGCCGTGGTCCTGCCCTTTGCCCAGGCCGGCGCGACGTGGTGGATCGACGCCGACTGGGAACGACCGACGGTCGAGTCGGTCCGCCGGCGGATCCTGGCCGGTCCACCGTCGGTCCGACCCGGATCGCCTGAGTAGCTCGCGAGCAGCAACTCTCGGTTGAGGGTGGCCGCTCGCTCGGCCGAAGCCCTACTTGATCTCGACCTTGCCGCCTACCTCTTCGATGGCCGCCTTGATCTTCTCGGCCTCGTCCTTCGTCACGCCTTCCTTGACGGGCTTGGGTGAGGCGTCGACGAGGTCCTTGGCTTCCTTGAGCCCGAGGCCGGTCAGCTCGCGAACGACCTTGATGACCGGGATCTTGTTGGGCCCGATCTCGGTGAGCGTCGCGGTGAACTCGGTCTGCTCCTCGGCCGCGGCGGCCTCGGCCGGGGCGGCACCCGGGGCGGCCGACGCTGCCGCCACCGCCACCGGGGCGGCCGCGGTGACGCCGAAGCGGTCCTCGAACTTCTTCTTGAACTCCGACAGCTCGAGGACGGTCATCTTCTCGAAGGCCTCGATGAGCTGATCGGCGGTGAGAGTCGCCATGTCGGTTGATCCTCCTGGATCTGGCGCCGGGTCCGATATCGGGCCCGACAGGTGGAGTCGTGGTCTGGTGAGTGATTAGGAGTTGGCTGCGCGCTGGTCGGCGAGCGCCCCGATCCCACCGGCGACGTCGCGCAGCGGCGCGTCGAACAGTCCGGCGAGGGTCGCCAGCGGAGACGTGATGGCTCCGACGATCTGGGCCAGCAGGACGTCCCGCGGCGGGAGCGTCGCGAGACGGGTGACCCCGTCGGCGTCGATCGCGCGGCTGCCGAGGATGGCGCCCTTGACCTTGACGATCTTGTACGGCCGGGTCGCGTCGAGGACCGCCTTCGCGACAGCGGCCTCGTCCCCGGTCCCGAACGCGATCGCGGTCGGGCCCTCGAGCATCGGCGGCAGCGCGTCGTTGCCCGACTCGGTCGCGGCGATCCGCATGAGCCGGTTCTTGACGACCCGGTACGACACGTCCTGCTTGCGCAGCGACCGCCGGATCTCGGCGATCTCACCCACCTTGAGGCCGCGGTACTCGGAGACGATCAGCGTCGTGCTGTTGGAGAGCTCCTCCTTCAGCGCAGCGACGGTCTCTCGCTTGGCCTCGGTCGGCATCTTGTCGACCTCCCGTAGTTCGTGCGCGCGGCCGGCGCGCGGCGGTGGCACCGATCCGGCCGGCGGCCGGATCGACCCTGCGACGGTCCACTTGCGTCTGCAGGGTGGCGCCACCCGCGGAGCGGGAGGCTCGTCCTGCCTCGGCGTGCTCGCCGTCGTCCCCGGGCGAACCCGGTCCGTGCGGCGGTTCAAGCCCCGACCGTCCCTCCCCCATGGGGTGAGGCGCGGTCCGCGGGCGCAGGCTGTCTTGGGCGTCCGTCGTTCTTCGATTGTCAGGCGACGCACCCGCGGTCATCCCGCCGGCCGTCGCCGCGTTTGGTGCCGCCGCCGGTGTCCGGCGACGGTGCTGTGACGACTAGGCTACCGCGGCCGCCAGCGTCGCCGGGATATCGACCCGGATGCCGGGGCCCATGGTGCTGGCGACCGACAGCGACTTGAGGTACTGACCCTTCGCCCCGGCAGGCTTGGCCCGGTTGATCGCGTCGACCAGGGCAGCGAGGTTCTCGAGGAGCGCCTCCGAGCTGAAGCTGCCCTTGCCGAACGCGACGTGGACGATCGCGCCCTTGTCGACCTTGAACTCGACCCGGCCGCCCTTGACCTCCTTGAGCGCCCGTTCGATGTCGAACGTGATCGTGCCCGACTTCGGGTTCGGCATCAGGCCCTTGCGACCGAGGATCTTGCCGAGCTTGCCGACCAGGCCCATCGTGTCGGGCGTGGCCAGCGCGACGTCGAACTCGAGCCAGCCGGCCTCGATCTTCTTGACCAGGTCCTCGGCCCCGACCTCGTCGGCGCCGTTGCGCAGCGCCTCCTGGGCCTTCTCGCCCTGGGCGAACACCACGACCCGAACGACCTTGCCCGTGCCGTGCGGCAGGACCACGGTCCCGCGGACCATCTGGTCGGCGTGGCGGGGGTCGACCCCGAGCCGGATGTGGGCCTCGACCGTCGGGTCGAAGTTGACCGTGCTCGTCTGCCGCAGGAGCTCGGCCGCCTCGTCCGGGAGGTAGACCTTGTCGTGGTCGACGAGCTTGGCGGCCTCGATGTACTTCTTGCCGTGTCCCATGTCTGGTTCCTCTCTGGCGGCCGGCGAGTCCGGCCTCCCCTCTGCGCGGGGTGGGCGTGGGTGCCGAGGTCTAGCCGACGACCTCGAGACCCATGGATCGGGCGGTGCCCTCGATCTGGCGAGCGGCAGCCTCCACGTCGTTGGCGTTGAGGTCGCTCATCTTGATCGCGGCGATCTCCCGGAGCTGATCACGGGTGACCCGGCCGGCCGTCTCCCGGCCGGGTGTCTGCGACCCGGTCTCGATCCCGGCGGCCTTGCGCAGGAGATCGGCCGCGGGCGGGGTCTTGAGGATGAACGTGAACGAGCGATCCTCGAACACCGTGATCTGGGCCGGGATGATCTGGCCCGACTTGTCGGCGGTCTTCTCGTTGTAGGCCTTGGTGAACTCGACGATGTTGATGCCATGCGGGCCGAGCGCCGTTCCGACCGGCGGGGCGGGGGTCGCCTTGCCGGCGGGCAGCTGGAGGGTCAGGACGATGCGGATCTTCTTGGCCACGGTAGGAGAGGTTCCTTTCTAGCGGGCGTCAGCGCGGTGAGCATCGGGCCGGGAGCGCGCAGAGCCGACAACGCGGGCATCGGCCGTCCGGGCGGTGATCACAGTTTCTCGACTTGGAGGAAGTCAAGCTCGACCGGCGTCTCGCGGCCGAAGATGCTGACGAGGACCTTGACCTTGTTGCGCTCGGGGTTGACCTCGTCGACCGTGCCGATGAACTCGGCGAACGGCCCGTCGGTGACCCTGACGCTCTGGCCCTTCATGAACGCGACCCGGTACTTCGGGGTCTCGACGCCCATCGTCCGGAGGATCTGCTTGACCTCGTGATCGGCGAGCGGGATCGGCTCGTTGCGCTGGCCGGGAATGTTGCCGCCACCGACGAAGCTGGTCACGCCCGGCGTGTTCCGCACGACGAACCAGCTGTCCGGGTCGAGGATCATCTCGACCAGGACGTAGCCCGGGTAGACCTTCTTCTGGACGGTGTGGCGCTGGCCCTGGCGGATCTCGATCTCGTCCTCCATCGGGACCAGGACCTGGAAGATCTTGTCGTCCATGCCCATCGACTCGATCCGATGCTCCAGGTTCGTCTTCACCTTGTTCTCGTAGCCCGAGTAGGTGTGGATGACGTACCAGTGCTTCTGGGGGGCCTGGGTCTCGGTCGTGATTTCGGTCATGTGTCGGTCCTAACCCAGTGTCTGGATGTAGTTGAGGCCCTGGGTGAAGACGAAGTCGACGACCGAGATGAACACGCCGACGACGAAGCTCACCAGGAAGACCAGGAACGTGAGGTTCAGGGTCTGCTGGCGAGTCGGCCAGGTGACCTTCTTCAACTCAGACCATGACTCGTCGAGGAATTGACGGATCCGCTGCAACACTTGGGTCTCGATGCCTTCAGGTACGGATGGAAGACGAGGTGGCAGGGGCGATAGGACTCGAACCTACAACCGCCGGTTTTGGAGACCGGTGCTCTGCCAATTGAGCTACACCCCTCCGGTGGATCGCTACTTCGCCTCCCGATGAAGCGTATGGCGGCGGTCCCGCGGACAGTATTTCATGAGCTCGATCCGGTTGGGATCGTTCTTCTTGTTCTTGCGCGTCGCGTACGTCCGCTCGCGGCACTCGGTGCAGGCGAGCAGGATGACCGGACGGTTCTCGACCTTCGCCATCGCCCTACTCGGTGATCGAGGTGATGGCGCCGGCGCCGACGGTCCGGCCACCCTCGCGGATGGCGAACCGCTGGCCGGTCTCGAGGGCGATCGGGGTGATCAGCTCGACGGTCATCTCGACGTTGTCGCCGGGCATGATCATCTCGGCCCCGTCGGGCAGCCCGATGGCGCCGGTCACGTCGGTCGTGCGCAGGTAGAACTGGGGGCGGTAGCCGTTGTAGAACGGGGTGTGCCGGCCGCCCTCCTCCTTGGTCAGGACGTAGACCTGGGCACTGAACTTGGTGTGCGGCTTGACCGAGCCGGCCTTGGCCAGGACCTGGCCGCGCTCGATGTCGTCGCGCTCGATGCCCCGGATGAGGCAGCCGACGTTGTCGCCGGCGCGGCCCTCGTCGAGCAGCTTCTTGAACATCTCGACGCCGGTGATCACGACCTTGCGGGTCGGCTTGACCCCGACCAGCTCGACCTCGTCGCCGACCTTGACGATGCCGCGCTCGATCCGCCCGGTCGCGACCGTGCCCCGGCCCTTGATCCCGAAGACGTCCTCGACCGGCATCAGGAACGGCTTGTCGATCGCCCGCTCGGGGGTCGGGATGTAGGAGTCGACCGCGTCCATCAGCTCCTGGATCGGAGCGTAGGCCGGATCGGCCGGGTCGTCGCCGGCCTCGAGCGCCTTGAGCGCCGAGCCGCGGATGACCGGGATGTCGTCGCCCGGGAAGTTGTACTTGGAGAGCAGCTCGCGTACCTCGAGCTCGACGAGGTCGAGCAGCTCGGGGTCGTCGACCGCGTCGCACTTGTTGAGGAAGACCACGATGTAGGGGACCTCGACCTGGCGGGCGAGCAGGATGTGCTCTCGGGTCTGGGGCATCGGGCCGTCGGTCGCGGCCACGACCAGGATCGCGCCGTCCATCTGGGCGGCGCCGGTGATCATGTTCTTGATGTAGTCGGCGTGGCCGGGGCAGTCGACGTGGGCGTAGTGGCGCTTGTCGGTCTCGTACTCGACGTGGGCGATCGCGATCGTGATCCCGCGCTCGCGCTCCTCGGGGGCGTTGTCGATCGACTCGAACGCGCGGTACTCGGCCTCGCCCTTGAGGGCGAGGTACTTGGTGATCGCCGCGGTCAGGCTCGTCTTGCCGTGGTCGATGTGACCGATCGTGCCGATGTTGACGTGCGGCTTGGTCCGCTCGAACTTCTTCTTCGCCACGTGAGCGCTTACTCCAGACTGTTGGTGCTATGGCGGCGCGGCTGCGCCGCGCCGGAACCGCGGGCAGTTCGGCCCGCCTCCGGGGGGATCATCGGACCCACGGCCGCGATGATGGAGCCCACAATCGGACTCGAACCGATGACCTCTTCCTTACCAAGGAAGTGCTCTGCCAGCTGAGCTATGTGGGCCCGGTAGAACCCTTCATGAGATGGTGGGCAGGGAGGGAATCGAACCCCCACAGTCGAAGACGGCTGATCTACAGTCAGCGGAGCTCACCACCTGCTCAACCTACCCACTGAGCGTGTCCGGTGACGCTGCGGCGTCGTGGTGCACCCGGCACGCGATGATTCGCGCTGGAGCCGACGACGGGACTCGAACCCGGAACCGGCGGTTTACAAAACCGCTGCTCTACCAATTGAGCTACGTCGGCGCGCGCAGGACCATACCGCAGGTGACCCTGTGGCGCCCGGGAATGATAGGCGGTGGCGGGCGCGAGCGTCAACCGCGGTCGGGCTCGCCCGGGAGCAGATCGACGGCGGCGTCGGTCGCGGGCTTCGCGGTCGGCGGCTTCGGACTGGACCGCGTTCGAGCCGTCCGGCGCGGGGCATCCGCCGGCGGAGCCTCGGGCGGCGACTGGCCGCCGGCCGAGGCGCGCGGACGACGAGCCCGCTTGGCGGGAGCCGCCGGTGTCGTCGCAGCCTCGTCCGGTCCGCCGGGCTCGCGCGGGACCACGGGCTTCCGGGGGCGACGGGTCTTCGGCGCGGGGACGGTCGCGCGACTCGGGAGCAGCCGCCGACTCGGGAGCCATCGTCGCGGTGTCGGGAGCCGCCGCCGCGCCGGAGTCAGCCGGCCGTCCGTCCTCGGCAGCCGGCGCCGAGCCGGCGGCGGCTCCACGCTGGGTCGACGCCTCGTAGAGCAGGATCGACCCGGCAACCGACGCGTTGAGCGACCCGACGGCACCCCGCATCGGGATCCGGACGAGCAGGTCGCAGCGGCGTCGGACGGCCGGGCCGAGACCCTGGCCCTCGCTGCCGACGACGAGCGCGAGCGGCCCGCGCAGGTCGGCCTCGCGAACCGAGAGCGGGGCATCGGCCTCCGCGCCGACCACCCGCAGCCCGCGCCCGTGGAGCTCGACCAGGGCGCCCGGCAGATCGTCGACCGGCGCGAGCAGCAGATGCTCGACCGCCCCCGCCGAGGCCTTGACCGCCGATGGCGTGAGCGGGGCCTGGCGGTGGGTCGGGAAGACGACGCCGTGGATCGCGGCCGCCTCCGCGCTGCGCAGCAGGGTTCCGACGTTCTGGGGGTCCTCGAGCGAGTCGAGGACGAGCACGAACGGCGGCTGATCGCGCTCGACCGCCCGGGCCAGGATCTCGTCGACGTCGGCGTAGCGCCGGGGACCGACGACGAGCCCGATGCCCTGGTGGCCGTCGAAGCCGGCGATCGCCGTCAGCGTCCCGCCTTCGACCTCGACGATCGGGATGCGCAGGCTCGTGGCGTGGAGGACCAGCTTCTCGAGGGCCTGGCGACGTTGGGGCACGACGAGCAGGCGGCGCGCCTCGCGCCGGGCGACGAACGCCTCTTCGACGGGCCGCCGTCCGGCGACCAGCTCGTCGGCCGCGGGGTCGAACAGGTCGAGTCGTGGACCGACCGGCACGTAGGGGCGCGGCGCGGACTGCGGCCGGACGCCAGGCGGGCGGCCGGACCAGGCGCCGGGCGGTGCGCCGCCGGGACGGGGACCCGGCGGTCGCGGGCCTCCCGGTCGCGGGCCTCCAGGTCGCGGGCCAGCCGGACGCGGACCAGCCGGACGATCGCCGTATGGTCGGGGCCCGGTCGGTCGTGCCCCATACGGTCGGTAGCCGGGACGAGGTCCGGTCGGTCCGGGTGGCGGAGGTCGATCCGGCCCGTCGGGGAACGGCTCGGAGCGGGGCGGTCCGCCTGGAAACGGCTCCGAGCGGCGGGGTCCGCCCGGATACGGCACCGAGCGCCGCGGTCCGCCCGGGCGGGACCCATACCGTCGGTCGGGGGCGGGTCCAGGTCGAACCCACCACGACCGCGCCGGTCGTCGGGACCCCCCGGCGGGCGTGGGCGCGATCGATACGAGGCAGGACCGGGACCTGACCCGCGGCTCGGACCGGGACCCCGCCGGGGACCCTCGAAGCGGCGCGGACCAGGGCCACCGCGCGACGGCGGTGGGCCCGCCCGCCAGTCGTCGCGCGCTCCCGGTCCACCTGGGCCGTCCGGGATCGCCTGGCCGCGATCGGGCGGCGGCCCATCGACCCCGCGCAGGCCGAACGCCTGGCGCGGGCCCTTGGAGCCGGGTCGCCCTCCCGCTCCGGACGGGTGTGAACCGCCGCCCCGTGGACCACCACCCGCGCCACCCGACCCATGCTGGCCAGCGTCGCGGGCCGGCCGTCCACCAGGACGACCTGCCGGCCGGCCGCCACCACGGGCACCCGCCCGGTCCGGCTTCGGTCGATCGGGCTTGGGCCGTCGGGAATCAGCCATCGGACACCGCTTCGGCCCGTCGCCAGCGCTGGCCGTCACGCGAGTCCTCGACCGCGATCCCGGCCGCCGCCAGCTCGTCGCGGAGCCGATCGGACGCCGACCAATCGTGCGCGGCACGAGCCGCGGCGCGGGCTTCGAGCAGCGCCTCGAGCGCGGGCTCGAGCCCGCTCGGCGCGGCATCCGGACCGATCCCGAGCACGTCGTCGAGCTCGCCCAGGGCGGCCGACGCCGAGGCCGCGTCGGCGGTCGACAGGGAGCGGGCGTCGATCCGCCGGTTCAGCTCGCGGACCAGGTCGAACAACGCCGCCAGCGCGGCCGACACGTTGAGGTCGTCGTCGAGCGCCGCGCCGAACGAGGCGCGGGCGGCCTCGAGGACGGCCGGCAGGTTCGGATCGTCGGGCCGGTCCTCGTGGTAGGTCGACAGGGCGAGCAGGGCAGCGTCCAGGCGCTCGATCGCGGCGCTCGCCGCCGCCAGCGACTCGTCGGAGTAGCTCAGGCCGGACCGATAGTGGACCGCGATGAGGAAGTAGCGCAGCGCTCGCGCGGACACGCCGCGCTCGAGCACCTCGTCGACCCGGGCGATGTTGCCTTCCGACCGGGCCATCTTCGCGCCGGCCATCTGGAGGTGGGCGCAGTGCAGCCAGGTCTGGACGAACGGCTTGCCGGTCGCCGCCTCGCTCTGGGCGATCTCGTCCTCGTGGTGGGGAAAGATCAGGTCGACGCCACCGGTGTGGATGTCGAAGCTCTGGCCGAGGTGCTTCATGCTCATCGCCGAGCATTCGATGTGCCAGCCCGGCCGTCCCTCGCCGACGCTCGTGGCCCAGAACGGCTCGGCCGGCTTGCGACCCTTCCAGATCGCGAAGTCCCGGACGTCGTCCTTGCCGTATTCGTCGGCCTCGACCCGCTCGCCGACCCGGAGCTGGTCCGGGTCGAGCCGGGCGAGGCGGCCGTACGCCGGCCACGACGCGATCCTGAAGAAGATCGAGCCGTCGTCGGTTCGGTAGGCGTGGCCCCGGTCGAGGAGCGTCTCGACGAGCCCCACGATGTCGTCGATGTGGCCGGTCGCCCGGGGCAGGACGTCGGGCTCGGTCATCCGGAGCGTCCGGGCGTCGCTCCGGAAGCGCTCGGTCCAGCGATCGGCCAGGACCTCGATCGATTCGCCGGCGGCCGCGGCGCCCCGGATGATCTTGTCATCGATGTCGGTCACGTTCATGACCCAGGTCACCCGGTACCCGCGCCAGCGAAGGTGCCGGACGAGCAGATCGGCGAACAGGAACGATCGGAAGTTGCCGATGTGAGCCGGGCCATAGACGGTCGGACCGCAGCTGTAGATCCGGACGTGACCCGGCTCGAGCGGGACGAGCTCACGCTGCTCCCCCGACAGCGTGTCGAGCAGGCGGATCGTCATCGGATGGGCTCGACGGTGGCCACCGCCCGGGCGGCGATCCCCCGACCGGCGCCCTCGCCGCCGGCCAGGTTCCCGCTCGATGCCTTGACGTTGACCCGGTCGACCGGGACGCCGAGCAGCTCGGCGATGGCGACCCGCATGGCGTCGAGCCGGCCGCCGAGACGCGGCCGGGCGGCGACGATCGTCAGGTCGACCCGGGCCGGGCGCAGCCCGGCGCTGGCGAGCCGCCCGACGACGTCCCGGATGAGCTCGGAGCTGGCGATGCCCTGCGGGGTGTCGGGTCCCGCCGGGAAGAGCCGGCCGAGGTCGCCCTGGCCGGCGGCGCCGAGCAGGGCGTCGGCGACCGCGTGGAGAGCCACGTCGCCGTCCGAGTGGCCGTGCAGGCGCGGCGCGCCATCGATCGCGATCCCGCCCAGGGCGAGCGGCTCGCCGGGCCCGAACGGATGGCGGTCGTCGCCATAGCCGATCCGGACCGGTGCCGGGCCGAGGAGCACGAGCTCGGCCCGCCCGAGGTCCTCGGGCGTGGTCACCTTGAGGTTCGTCGGCTCACCGGGGATCGCATGGACCGGGATTCTACAGGCCTCCAGCAGCGCGGCCTCATCCGTCCAGGTCTCGGGACCTGCCGGCGGGAACGTCGCGAAGGCCAGCGCGAGGAGCGTCCGCCGGACGCCCTGTGGGGTCTGGGCCGTGGCCAGCTCGGTCCGATCGACGGTCGACACGACCCGGGCCTCGTCGATCCGCTTGACGGTCTCGACGATCGGCACGACCGGGATCGCCGCCCCGTGCTCGGCCGCGGCCCGGGCGATGGCGCCGACCAGGGCCGCGGAGACGGCCGGCCGGCCGCCGTCGTGGACCAGGACCACCCGGTCGCTGGACGCTGCCCGACCGTCGACCGAGCCGGCCGGGTCGACCGCCTCGAGCCCGGCCAGCCCGGCCGCCACCGACTCCTGGCGCCGGACCCCGCCGGCGACGACGGCGACGACCTTGGCCGGGAGCCAGGGGGCGACCCTCGTGGTCTCGACGGCATCCGCGGCGACGACGACCACGACCCGCTCCACTTCGGGCGCCGCGGCGACCGCGGCCAGGGTCCAGGCGAGCAGCGGCCGGTCGCCGATCGGGGCGAGGAGCTTGTCGATCCCGGCCATCCGGCTCGACGCGCCGGCGGCGACGACGATCGCGTCGACCCCGGGACCCGGGACGGTGGCCGCGGATCCCGCCGGCATCGGCTCGGGTGCCGGCCCGCTCAATCCTGGCGCGGCTGGGCGAAGATCATCCGCCCGGCCACCGTCTGGAGGACGCGGGTCACGGCGACGTCGAGGTCCTTGTCGATGAACCGGGCACCGCCCTCCACGACGATCATCGTGCCGTCGTCGAGGAAGCCGACCCCCTGGCCGAGCTCCTTGCCCTCCTGGATGACCCGGACCCGGAGCTCCTCACCCGGCAGCACGGCCGGCTTGACCGCGTTCGCCAGCGAGTTGATGTTGAGCACCCGCAGGCCCTGGAGCTCGGCGACCCGGTTCAGGTTGAAGTCGTTGGTCAGGATCGCCCCGCTCTTGCGCTTGGCCAGGGCGACCAGCTTCGCGTCGACCTCGCTGATGTCCGGGAAGTCGTCGGCCACGATCTCGACCGGCGTCGGCGAGTCCTTCTGCATCCGGGCGAGGATCTCGAGCCCGCGCCGGCCGCGGTTGCGGCGGAGGGTATCGGCGCTGTCGGCGATGTGCTGGAGCTCGTCGAGGACGAACTGGGGGACGACCAGCGTCCCGTAGATGAACCCCGACTCGGCGATCTCCGCGATCCGGCCGTCGATGATCGCGCTCGTGTCGACGACGATGTGCGGGTCGCCCCGTCGACCGCTCCCGTCGTCCGGCTCGGATCGGCGGAAGATGCCGATCGCCTCGGCGGCGGTGACCAGGTCCTGCCGCTTGGCGACCGTGAGACCGACCATCCCGAGCCCGAGGCCAAGCGAGGTCGCCAGCGGCAGCCAGTAGCCGAGCGGCGGCGGGATGTTGGACAAGGGAATCCCGAGCAGCAGGCCCATGAGGAGGCCGATCAGGAGGCCAACGACCGCGGTCACGAACTCGGCCGTCGAGAGCGCCTGGGCGCTTCGGATCAGCCACTCGGCCGGGACGATCGTGAGGTACGGCAGGATGGCGAAGCCGACCACGATCCAGGCGACCACCCAGGCCGCGAGGAAGAACCCGTAGTAGGGTCCGCCCCGATCGAAGACGCCGCCGAGCGACGTCGCCAGGGCCAGTCCGACGATCCCGCCGAGAGCGGCGCCAAGGATACGGATGTTCCGGATCACGGTGGTGGACGCGCTCCCGGCTGAACATGACGATGGGCCGAGGCCACGGCCCCCGGTCCGGGCGTCAGCCTAGCATCGCCGGGATGCGGGCGTCGGCGTCGAGCGCGGCCTCGATCGCCTCGCGGAGGGTGCCAACGGCGACCACTTCGAGCCCGTCGACCTCGGGCGCCGACCCTCCGCGGGGCGGCCGCGGCACGATCGCCCGAGCGAAGCCGAGCCTGGCCGCTTCGCGCAGCCGTCGCTCGAGCCCGGTCACGTTGCGCAGCTCGCCGAGCAGGCCGACCTCGCCGATCGCCACGCTCGCCGCCCGGACCGGGCGGTCGCGCAGGGACGAGGCGAGGGCGAGGGCGAGCGGCAGGTCGAGACCCGGTTCCTCGAGGCTCAGGCCGCCCGCCAGGTTGGCGTACACGTCGTGGCTGCCGAGGCCGATCCCGGCCCGTCGCCCGAGCACGGCGACGAGCAGCGCGAGTCGGTTCGGGTCGATCCCGACCCCGGTCCGGCGCGGCGTCCCGTAGGCGACCGGCGCCACCAGCGCCTGGACCTCGACGAGCAGCGGCCGGCTGCCCTCCAGGGTCGGCGCGACGACGCTGCCGGGCGCGGCTCCGTCGTGCTCGACGAGGAAGGCCCGCGCCGGGTCGGCCAGCTCGACCAGGCCGAGCTCGCCCATCTCGAACACCCCGACCTCGTCGGTCGACCCGAACCGGTTCTTCGACGCCCGCAGGAGTCGCAGCCCGGCCGATCGGTCGCCTTCGAGGTTGAGCACGGCATCGACGAGGTGCTCGAGCGTCTTGGGCCCGGCGATCGTGCCGTCCTTCGTGACGTGGCCGACGAGGACGACCGCGATCCCGTCGCCCTTGGCCAGGTCCATCAGCCGGAGGGCCGCCTCGCGAACCTGCCCGACGCTGCCGGCCGGACCGTCGAGGTCGTCGACCGTGGCGGTCTGGATCGAGTCGACGATGACGAGGCCGGGCCGATCGGCCCGGGCGAGCTCGGCCACTCGACCGACCTCGCTCTCGGCGACGACCCGGACGCCGGTCCCGGCCGGCCCGTCGAGGAGGCCCAGGCGGCTCGCCCGAAGCCGGACCTGGGCGGCCGATTCCTCCCCGGTCGCATAGAGCACGTAGCCATCGTCCGCGAGCCGGCCCGCGATGCCGGCGGCGGCCTGCAGGAGCAGGGTCGACTTGCCGATCCCCGGCTCGCCGCCCACGAGCACGAGCGAGCCGGGAACGAGTCCGCCGCCGAGGACCCGGTCGAGCTCACCGATCCCGACCGCCAGGCGCGGCAGGTCGGCCTCGACGACCGACCCGAGTGGCTGGGGGACGGCGCCGGGGCGACCCTCCGCGATCCCCATGACCGCGCGTGAGGCCCGGCTCGGCTCGCGGACGACGGTCTCGACCAGGGTGTTCCAGGCACCGCACGTCCGGCACTGGCCCTCCCAGCGCAGGAACGCGTCGCCGCAGGTCTGGCAGACGAAGCGACTGTGGCTCTTGGCCATCGGCCCGGCCGGCCGCTAGTGGGCTTCGACGGGGGTCTTCTCGTCGGCCGCGTGGATCTCGAGGCCCGCTTCCTCGCCCTTGTCGACGACGATCGTCGTGCCCGGCTCGTAGGTCCCGAGGAGGAGCTGCTCGGCCAGGACGTCCTCGACCATGTTCTGGATGACCCGGCGGAGCGGCCGGGCCCCGTAGGCGACGTCGTAGCCGAGCTTGATGATGTGCTGCTTGGCCTCGGTGGTCACCTCGAGCGACATCTGCTGCGCCTTGAGCTGATCGCGCACGCGGTTGAGCATCAGGTCGACGATCTCGGTGATCTCCTCGACCGTCAGGCTCCGGAAGACGACCGTCGCGTCGATCCGGTTGAGGAACTCGGGTCGGAAGCTCTGCTTGAGCTCCTGCTGGACCTTGTCCCGCATCAGCTCGTAGGACGCTTCGGCCCGGGTCTCGTCGGTCGTCCCCTGGACCCGGAAGCCGAGCGAGGAGTTCGTCTGGAGCTGCTTCGCCCCGAGGTTCGAGGTCATGATGATGATGCAGTTGCGGAAGTCGACCCGGCGGCCCTTGGCGTCCGACAGGTGCCCGTCCTCGAGGATCTGGAGGAGGATGTTGAAGACCTCGGGATGGGCCTTCTCGACCTCGTCGAGGAGGACGACG
Organism: uncultured Chloroflexia bacterium; assembly: GCA_963755285.1. Lineage (GTDB taxonomy): Bacteria > Chloroflexota > Limnocylindria > Limnocylindrales > CSP1-4 > Chersky-267. Next base: position 173,743 of record CAVWJB010000003.1, read on the forward strand.
CAGTAGTTCTTGCGGCGGACCGCCTCGGTCAGCTGGCCACCCTCGTCGAACCCGACGTAGCCGGGGGGCGCCCCGACCAGCCGGCTCACGTTGTGGCGCTCCATGAACTCGCTCATGTCGATCTTGATCAGCGCGTCCTCGCTGCCGAACATGAACTCGGCAAGCGCCTTGGCCAGCTCGGTCTTGCCGACCCCGGTGGGACCGAGGAAGATGAACGAGCCGATCGGTCGCTTCGGGTCCTTGAGGCCGGCCCGGGCGCGACGGACCGCCTTCGACACGATCTCGATCGCCTCCTGCTGGCCGACGACCCGGCCGTGCAGGGCGGTCTCCATGTTGAGCAGCCGCTCCGACTCCTCCTGGGCGATCCGGGTGACCGGGATCCCGGTCCACATCGCCACGACCTGGGCGATCTCCTCCTCGCCGACGGTGGGCTGGTCACTCGAGGTCTGGGCCTGCCACTCCGCCCGCAACCCCTCGACGAGCTCCTTCGCCGTGGCCTCGGCCTCGCGCAGCCCGGCCGCGTCCTCGTACTCCTGGGCGTTGATCGCCGCGTCCTTCTCCTTGATCACCCGTTCGAGGTCCTTCTGGGCCTCGCGCAGGGCAGGCGGCGCCGACGAATGGCGGAGGCGAACCCGGCTGGCGGCTTCGTCGATCAGGTCGATCGCCTTGTCCGGCAGGTGGCGGTCCGTGATGTAGCGGACCGACAGGTCGGCGGCGGCGTGGACCGCGGCATCGCTGATCGTCACCTTGTGGTGCTGCTCGTAGCGCTCGCGGATGCCCATCAGGATGTCGATCGTCTGCTCGAGGGTCGGCTCCTCGACCATGACCGGCTGGAAGCGGCGCTCGAGGGCGGCGTCGCGCTCGATGTACTTGCGGTACTCGTCGAGGGTGGTCGCCCCGATGCACTGGAGCTCGCCACGGGCGAGCGGCGGCTTGAGGATGTTGGCCGCGTCGATCGCGCCCTCGGCCGCGCCGGCCCCGACGAGGGTGTGGAGCTCGTCGATGAACAGCACCGCGTCGTTCGTGTTGCGAAGCTCCTCGATGATCTTCTTGAGCCGCTCCTCGAACTCGCCGCGGTACTTCGTGCCGGCCACGAGCGAGCCGATGTCGAGGGTGAGGACGCGCTTGTTGAGCAGGATGTCCGGCGCGTCGCCGTTGACGATCCGATGGGCCAGGCCCTCGGCGATGGCCGTCTTCCCGACGCCCGGCTCCCCGATCAGGGCCGGGTTGTTCTTCGTCTTCCGGCCGAGGATCTGGATGACCCGCTCGATCTCCTTCTCGCGGCCGATGACCGGGTCGAGCTTGCCGGCGCGGGCGAGATCGGTGAGGTTGATCCCGAGCTGGTCGACGGTCGGGGTCTTGCTGGCGCGCTTCGTCTCCTGGGCCGACGGGCCGGCCGACGAGCTCTGGGACAGGACCCGGATGACCTCGTGGCGGACCTTGTCGAGATTCACCCCGAGCAATTCGAGGACGCCGGCGGCGATCCCCTCGCCTTCGCGCACGAGGCCCAGCAGCAGGTGCTCCGTGCCGATGTAGTTGTGGCCGAGCCGACGCGCCTCGTCGATCGCGAGCTCGATGACCCGCTTCGCCCGCGGCGTCAGGCCGACCTCGCCGACGACCGGGCGGTCTCCCCGGCCGATGATGAACTCGACCGCGGTCCGGACCTTGGGCAGCTCGACGTTCATGTTCTCGAGGACCCGTGCGGCGACGCCCTCGCCTTCGCGCACGAGGCCGAGCAGGAGGTGCTCCGTCCCGATGTAGTTGTGGTTGAACCGCTGGGCCTCATCCTGCGCCAGGGTGAGCACCTTTCGGGCGCGGTCCGTGAACTTGTCGAAACGATCCATCCTGTCGAACGCCTGTTCCTCTTCCGGGCAGCATCGTGGGCGCCCGCGGCCATGCTAGCACGGCGGCCCTGCCCCGCAACCCGGACCGCCCGGACCATCGGCGCGGACCATTCGGTAGTGGATTCGCCGGCGGACCGAGTTCGGATGCGCGGCCCCGGAATTGAACCGGCCCGCCGGATGATCGACGGGCCGGGGATCCGCGGGCGGGACCGGGGTCAGCCCTTGGTGTTCTTCTCCATGGTCTCCTCGGCGATCTCGGCGACCGCCTCGGCACCGGCGGCCTCGATCTCGGCCTCGTCCTCGGCGACGGTCTCGGCGATCTCCTCGACCGCTGCCGCTGCCTCGGTCTCCACCTCGGCCTCGTCCGCGGCGACCGTCTCGGCGATCTCGGCGATCGTCTCGGCGGCAGCGGCCTCCTCGAGGGCTTCCGCTTCGGCCACGGCCTCCACGACCTCGACGGCCGCCTCTGCCGCAGGCGCCTCGTTCGCCTCGTTCGCGTCGGCGGCGTCGACGATTCGCTCGATCTCGGCGGCTGCCTCGGTCTCCATGACGACTTCGTCGACGGCGACAGTGTCGACGATCTCGGCGACGGCTTCGGCGGCGGCAGCCTCCTCGGCCGACTCCGTCTCGGCGACGGCTTCGGCGATCTCCTCGACCGCCTCGGCGGCCGCAGCCTCCTCGACCGCTTCGGTCTCGGCGACCGACTCGGCGACCTCGTCGACCTCCGCCGCGGCGAGCTGCTGACGGACCTGGGCGAAGGCCGAGGCCAGCGTGTTGTCGATCCCGCCCTCCGGCTCCTGGACCGCATCGGCCATCGAGTAGCCACGCTCCTGGCGGGGACGGCGCTCGGGCCGCGGGGCACCGGGCGCGGCCTCCGGGGCGGCCGGGCGGGCCGGCGGCTCCTCGGCCTGCTTGAGGCTGAGCCCGAGGCGGTGTCGCTCGGAGTCGAGCGAGATGATCTTGAGCTTGAGCGTCTGGCCCTCGTGGACGACGTCGCCCGGGTGGGCGACGCGCTGGTGGGACAGCTCGCTGATGTGGATCAGGCCCTCGAGACCGTCGCGGACCCGAACGAACGCCCCGAAGTTGACCAGCTTGGTGACGGTCCCGTCGATGATGTCGCCGACCTTGAAGTCGGCCACCGTCGAGTGCCACGGGTCGGGCTGGAGACGGCGGATCGACAGGCTGATCCGGCCGCGCTCGTGGTTGATGTCGATGACCTCGGCCTCGACCTGGTCGCCGACCTGGTAGCCGGACTCCGGGTTGTTGACCTTGTTCCAGCTCAGCTCGCTCTTGTGGACGAGCCCGTCGATCCCGCCGAGGTCGACGAAGACGCCGAACGGGGCAATCGAGCGGACGGTGCCACTGACCTTCTGGCCGACCTGGAGGCTGCTGAACAGCTCGTCGCGCTTCTCGCGCCGCTCCTCGTAGAGGGCCACCTTCTCGGACAGGATCAGCCGGTTGGCCTTGCGGTTGACTTCGAGGATCTTGAGCCGGAGCTTCCGACCGACGAACGGCTGGAGCTTCTCGGCGATCTCCTGGGCCGCGTCGCGCGGCTGGTCGTTCTGCGGCCGGCGCGGGAAGTCGACGATCTGGCTGATCGGGACGAAGCCCCGGATGCCACAGTCGACGATGAGGCCGCCCTTGTTGTGGTCGATGACCGGCGCCTCGATGATCACGCCGCTCTCGAACTGCTCCTGCATCGAGCGCCACTTGCGCTCGAGCCCGGCTCGTCGGAGGGACAGGACGACATGGCCTTCCTGCGACTCCGGCTGGAGGACGTAGACGAGGACGGTGTCGCCGATGGCGAGAGCGGGCTGGCTCTCGGCGTTCCGGCCGTACAGCTCGCGGTTCGACACGACGCCTTCGCTCTTGGCACCGATGTCGACGAGGATCTCGTCCTTGTCGATCCGGACGACGGTTCCCTCGACGACGTCGCCGTGCTTGAAGCTCTTGATGTCCGAGTCCTGCTCGGCGAGCAGCTCCTCCATCGTGGACGGCTCGGGACCGAGGTCGCGAGCGGGCTCCGGAGCCTCTTCCTCGGCGTCGACCGCGGCCGGCGCGTCGGCGATCTCGGCGGCGAGCTCGGCGGCGGCATGATCGGCGGCCGCGGTCTCGACCGTTTCGGCGACGGCCTCCATGGCCACCTCGTCGGCGGCGACGGTCTCGACGATCTCGGCGACCGCCTCGGCGGCGGCGGCCTCCTCGACGGCCTCGGTCTCGGCGACGACCTCGACGACCTCGACCGCAGCCTCGGCAGCCGGTTCCGCGTTCGCGTCGTTCGCGTCGGCGGCGTCGACGAGCCGGTCGATCTCGGCGGCAGCGGCGGCCTCGAGAGCGGATTCGTCAGCGGCCACTTCGTCGGCGATGTCGAGGACGGCCTCGGCGGCCTGGGCCTCTTCGGCGGTCTCCGCGAGGGCGACGGCCTCAGCGATCTCGGCGGGCTCGTCGGCGACGGCGACGGCTACCTGGGGCGCCTCATCGGTGACGGCGGCGGTCGCCTCCGTCTCGGGCGCGGTCCCGCCCTGCTTCTGGTCGGTCAACTTGATCGTTTCTCCTGTTCGGTCTCCCCGCGGAATCAGAACGGCCCGAGCGACGACTCAGGCCGTGAGAGACGATCAGCCGGTCCGCTGCTTGCTGGGCCTCGGTCCGCTCCTTCGTGTCGGATGGCGCTGGGGTCACGCTCTTCTGCTGTCCTGCCCGCGAGGGCCGGGAGAGTCTAGCACAGGGTTCTTGCGCCCTACAATCGGCTCCACCGTGCCTGAATTGCCCGATCTGACGATCGTCGCCGAGGCGTTCCACGCTGCCCTCGCCGGGCGCCGGATCGTTCGGACGGATGCCCTTGCCCCGCTCGCGGTGCGGGGCACGCCCGCGGAGCTCGAGGCCCTGGTCGGCCAGCGTCTCGACGCCATCCGGAGGCGGGGCAAGTTCCTGCTGGTCGACCTCGAGCGGGACCGGGTCGTCGTCAACCCGATGCTCACCGGGCGCTTCCAGCTGGCGGCGCCGGCGGCCAAGCACCCGACCAAGACCGCGGTCGTCGTCGGCTTCGGGCCGCGCACCGGCGGGCCACCGTCCGACGCGGCGCGCTGGACGCGGGGGGCGACCTGGCTCGTGCCCGACGCCGAGGCCGTCGAGGTGCGCTATCGCGATCCGACCCAGATGGGCAAGGTCTACCTGCTGCCGACCGGCCTGGACCGGGCGGTGCCGGGGCTCGATGAGGAGCTCGGTCCAGACGCCGACGATCCGGGTCTCGGCCTCGAGGACTGGCGGGCGCGCATCCGCCGCCACCCGGGCGAGCTCAAGAATCTGCTCAAGAACCAGGCGTTCGTCGCCGGGATCGGGAACGCCTACAGCGACGAGATCCTCCACGCGGCACGGCTCCTGCCGTTCCGCAAGCGGACATCGCTCGCCCCGGAGGAGGTCGACGCGCTGTACGCGGCGACGCGCTCGACGCTGACCGATGCGATCGAGGTCCTACGCGCGCGCGTGCCGCCGACGTTCGAGACCCAGGTCCGCGACTTCCTCGCCGTCCACGGCAAGGGCGGATCGCCCTGCCCGCGCTGCGGGACCCGGATCACCGAGGTCAAGCCCGGCGGGTTCGTGACCTCGTACTGCCGGGGCTGCCAGCGCTGACCGCCCTCGGTCAGGGCAGCTTGAGGACCTGGCCGGGCTTGATCAATGTCGAGCTGCCCATGCCGTTGAGCTTCTGGATCGCCTTGACCGTGGTCCCGAAGCGGATGGCGATCGTCGACAGCGTGTCGTTCGACTTGACCGTGTAGGTCTTGCCGGTCGACTTCGTCGGCGTCGGGCTCGGCTTCGCCGTCGGCTTGACGGTCGGCGTCGGTGCGGCCGAAGGACTCACGCTCGGAGCGCTTGTCGGGCTCGGCGGCACGGTCGGCGTGGGGCTCACGACGGCCACCGACGGGGCGCTCGATCCTGGGCCCGGGCTCGCCCCACCGGTCCCGGTCGACGGGCTGAGGCGGGCGACGAGAACCGCGCCGACCGCGGCGATCATCGCCAGGGCAAGGACGGCCTGGCCGACGGTCCGGCGGTCGGCGATGTGCGGGATCGGGATCGGGGGCCGGCCGCGATCGATGACCACCGGCGCGGTCCGGGCGATCGGGCGGAGCGGCACGAGCGGGACTGCGGCGCGGTAGGCCGCCAGCGCGTCCTCGTAGCGGCCGCACGTCTCGTAGTCCGCGAAGCACAACCGGCGCTGCATCTCGAGCCCGACCGGGATCGCCTCGGCCTGGGCCGTGCAGACGTGGTCGCGCGATGGCTCGGCGTTCCGCCAGTGGCCCGCCGTGACCAGGAGATACGGGCAGATCGTGCCGAGCTCGGCGACGACCGGTGGCTCGCGATCGGGCGCTGCTGTCATCGCCCTGAAGGATACCCACCGCCGCCGGCGGGCCGACGGCCCGGCGAGTCGGACGGACCCGTCAGCGGACCCCGGAAACGCAGAAATCCTGGCGACGACCTATGTTCCCGAAAGGCTGCCCTCTCAGTATCTTCGGCGCTGGAGAGCTTAACTTCCGTGTTCGGGATGGGAACGGGTGTGGCCTCTCCGCTAGAGTCACCAGGATTTCCTGCGTCTGGACGTCGTTCGGCGTGGCCGGGGATCCCGTCGGGGATCGCACCGGCGATCGAGCTTCGATCTCGCGTCTGATCTCGGTGCGCCAGAGTCTGGCGCGGTGTACCTCGGATCCAGCCGCTGATCCTTGATCAGTTGCTGAAGAGGTCAAGCCCTCGACCATTAGTACGGCTCAGCTTCATCCGTCGCCGGACTTCCACATGCCGCCTATCAAGCAGGTAGTCTCCCTGCGGTCTTACCCGGTTGACCCGGTGGGGAACCTCATCTTGAGGCGAGCTTCGCACTTAGATGCTTTCAGCGCTTATCCCGACCGAACATAGCTACCCAGCGGTGCCCTTGGCAGGACAACTGGCACACCAGCGGTTCGTCCACTCCGGTCCTCTCGTACTAGGAGCAGCTCCTCTCAAGTTCCCTACGCCCACGATGGATAGAGACCGAACTGTCTCACGACGTTCTGAACCCAGCTCGCGTGCCGCTTTAATTGGCGAACAGCCAAACCCTTGGGACGTACTTCCGCCCCAGGATGCGACGAGCCGACATCGAGGTGCCAAACGGTGCCGTCGATGTGAACTCTTGGGCACCATCAGCCTGTTATCCCCGGGGTAGCTTTTATCCGTTGAGTGATACCCCTTCCACTCGGAGGTACCAGATCACTAAGCCCGACTTTCGTCTCTGCTCGACTTGTAGGTCTCGCAGTCAAGCTCCCTTATGCCTTTGCACTCTTCGGCTGGTTTCCATTCAGCCTGAGGGAACCTTTGGGCGCCTCCGTTACACTTTAGGAGGCGACCGCCCCAGTCAAACTGCCCGCCTGACACTGTCCTGCGCCCGGATCACGGGTCGCGGTTAGAACCGAGATCCAACAAGGGTGGTATTTCAACGTTGGCTCCACCGAGGCTAGCGCCCCAGCTTCTCAGCCTCCCACCTATCCTACACAAGCTGAATCCCAATCCAATATCAGGGTGCAGTAAAGCTCCACGGGGTCTTTTTGCCCTATCGCGGGTAACCTGCATCTTCACAGGTACTTCAATTTCGCCGGATCCCTCGTTGAGACAGCGCCCAGATCGTTACGCCATTCGTGCGGGTCGGAACTTACCCGACAAGGAATTTCGCTACCTTAGGACCGTTATAGTTACGGCCGCCGTTTACCGGGGCTTCGATTCAGAGCTTGCACCCCTCCTCTTAACCTTCCGGCACTGGGCAGGCGTCAGCCCCTATACGTCAGCTTTCGCTTTCGCAGAGACCTGTGTTTTTGCTAAACAGTCGCCTGGGCCTTTTCACTGCGGCTTCGATCGACCACTGCAAGCAGCAGCCGCGAAGCGCCCCTTATCCCGAAGTTACGGGGCCATGTTGCCGAGTTCCTTAACGAGGGTTCTCCCGATCGCCTTGGTATTCTCTACCCGCCTACCTGTGTCGGATTGCGGTACGGACACCTTTGATCTCGCTAGACACTTTTCTTGCCAGCTTGGCTCACTCGAATCGCAGCAGATGCCACTTTCCATCACTTCTCGGGGTTGAAACTGAGGAGACGGATTTGCCTGTCTCCTCCCCCTACCGGCTTGGACGCGTATAGCCAAAACGCGCTCGAACTACCATGCCGTGTCATGCCCTTGCTCTCACCTGGGATCAGCTCCTGGACTCGACTGGCTTGCGCCAGCCATCCTCCGATCACCTACCCCCAGGCGACACCTTGCGGTGCAAACGATCTCTGGTGGTTCCGGAATATCAACCGGATGTCCATCGCCTACGACGTTTGTCCTCGGCTTAGGCCCGACTAACCCTGAGCGGACAAGCCTTCCTCAGGAAACCTTAGGCTTACGGCGTGTGAGATTCTCACTCACATTGCGCTACTCATGCCGACATTCGCACTTCCGTACGCTCCAGCCGTCCTCACGGTCGACCTTCACAGCTGAACGGAACGCTCCCCTACCATCCGACGATCGGCGGACCGATCGTCTGATCCGCGGCTTCGGTACCAAGCTTGAGCCCCGCTGAATTTTCGGCGCAGATCCACTTGACCAGTGAGCTGTTACGCACTCTTTCAATGGTGGCTGCTTCTGAGCCAACATCCTGGTTGTCTATGCGAATCCACATCCTTTACCACTTAGCTTGGATTTAGGGACCTTAGCCGGCGGTCCGGACTGTTTTCCTTTTGACCACGAAGCTTAGCCCTCGCAGTCTGACTCCCGAGCTCTGAAATCGTGGGATTCGGAGTTTGGTTGGGGTTGGTAAGCGGGAAGCCCCCTAGCCCATCCAGTGCTCTACCCCCACGATTGAACGCCCGAGGCTAGCCCTAAAGCTATTTCGGGGAGAACCAGCTATCTCCGAGTTCGATTGGCATTTCACCTCTATCCACAGCTCATCCCCTAGCTTTTCAACGCTAGTGAGTTCGGGCCTCCACGGGACATTACTCCCGCTTCACCCTGGCCATGGATAGGTCACTCGGTTTCGGGTCTACTGCACGCGACTGAACGCCCTGTTCAGACTCGCTTTCGCTCCGGCTCCGTCCTTCTCGGACTTAACCTCGCCACGTGCACGTAACTCGTCGGCTCATTCTTCAAAAGGCACGCCATCAGGCTACCGACCCGAAGATCGGCAACACCCTTTGACTGCTTGTAGGCACGAGGTTTCAGGTACTATTTCACTCCCCTTCCGGGGTGCTTTTCACCTTTCCCTCACGGTACTCGTTCACTATCGGTCGCCAAGAGTATTTAGCCTTGGACGGTGGTCCGCCCAGCTTCCCACATGAGAGACCTTCCACGTGGTACTCAGGTGGTCGATCACGGAGGCCATGTCGCTTTCGCCTACGGGGCTGTCACCCTCTATGGCCCGCCTTTCCTGACGGGTTCGACTAGCGAATGGCTTGGTAACTCCGCCGGGACCTTGCGGGCTCCCAACGATCGACTCCTACAACCCCCGCTCAGAAACGGCCGCAACCTATCGCGCTGAGTGGGTTTGGACTCTTCCCGTTTCGCTCGCCACTACTCAGGGAATGTTCTCTTTTCCTCCAGCTACTGAGATGTTTCAGTTCGCTGGCTTACCTCCTCCTGGTCTATTTGGTTCAACCAGGGGTGACTGGGCATGACCCCAGCCGGGTTTCCCCATTCGGACATCTCCGGATCAACGTCTGCTCGCGACTCCCCGAAGCTTTTCGCAGCCTGCCACGTCCTTCATCGGCTCTTGGCGCCAAGGCATCCACCCCGTGCCCTTTGTAGCTTGACCCCCTCCAGCATCTGATCAAGCGATCAGTGACCGGTTCGGGGTCCGGGATACACCTTGAAATCAACTCGGCGAAATCGAAGTTCGATTTACTGCCGAACAACATATCCAGTTGTTAAGGTGCGACCCGCGCGAGGCGAGTCTCCCACCGATCTCGAGCAACGCTCGGGACCGGCGTCCAGCGATCCGCTGGTCGGTGGCCTCATCGTGACGAGGGCACGGATCAGGGGATCGATGCGGGTTTCTTCGTGGAGCGGTTTCCGACTCCGGGAGCGGTGACCAGTCGCGGTCGTCCTCCTCGGAGGACCGTCCTGGATCTCGATCTGCTATTCGATTTGCGCTGCGGGTGACCGGCGACCCATCATTCCGCCCGGCGGGGGATGGTGGAGACGAGGAGACTCGAACTCCTGACCCTCTCCTTGCAAAGGAGATGCTCTGCCAACTGAGCTACGTCCCCTTGCCGAGAAAGGAAATGGTGGGCGTTTCTGGACTCGAACCAGAGACCTCTGCCTTATCAGGGCAGTGCTCTAACCAGCTGAGCTAAACGCCCGCCGGGGCCGTGCCGACGATCCGGAGTCGACACGAGGTCGCGGGCCGGCGGCTGCACCCTTAACGATTGAAGAGTGACAGGAACTCAGGGTTCGGCTGTGTGAACGGATTCGGTGTTCTCGCCAGGTTCGCGGTCGATCGTCCGAGCGATCCGGAGACCACTCGGCGCGCCCCACCTGGCGGAGGTGCGCGAACCGATCGTGCGATCAACCCTAGGAGCCATCAACGCCGACGACCCACCGAAGGCCATCGACTCGGATCTCCCTAGAAAGGAGGTGATCCAGCCGCACCTTCCGGTACGGCTACCTTGTTACGACTTCGTCCCAATCACCGACCCCACCTTCGACGGCTGCCTCCTTGCGGTTGGCCCACCGGCTTCGGGTGTTGCCAGCTTTCATGACGTGACGGGCGGTGTGTACAAGGCCCGGGAACATATTCACCGCCGTATGCTGACCGGCGGTTACTAGCAACTCCGGCTTCATGTAGGCGAGTTGCAGCCTACAATCCGAACTGAGACCGGCTTTAAGGGATTTGCTCCACCTCGCGGTTTCGCAGCCCGTTGTACCGGCCATTGTAGCGTGGGTGTAGCCCAGGACGTAAGGGCCATGCTGACTTGACGTCATCCCCACCTTCCTCCGAGTTTCTCTCGGCAGTCCCGTGTGAGTGATACAACACACAGTAGGGGTTGCGCTCGTTGCGGGACTTAACCCAACATCTCACGACACGAGCTGACGACAGCCATGCAACACCTGTGGCCAGGCCCCTTGCGGGGAAGCGACGTTTCCGCCGCGATCCTGGTCATGTCAAGTCCTGGTAAGGTTCTTCGCGTTGCGTCGAATTAAACCCCACGCTCCGCTGCTTGTGCGGGCCCCCGTCAATTCCTTTGAGTTTTAGCCTTGCGGCCGTACTCCCCAGGCGGGACACTTAATGCGTTAGCTTCGGCACTGGCGGGGTTGATACCACCAACACCTAGTGTCCATCGTTTACGGCTAGGACTACCGGGGTATCTAATCCCGTTTGCTCCCCTAGCTTTCGCGCCTCAGCGTCAAGAACAGGCCAGGAAGCCGCCTTCGCCACTGGTGTTCCTCCCGATATCTACGCATTTCACCACTACACCGGGAATTCCGCTTCCCTCTCCTGCCTTCGAGTCGATCAGTATCGAGTGACCCTCCCCAGTTGAGCCGGGGGATTTCACACTCGACTTGAACGACCGCCTGCGCGCTCTTTACGCCCAGTAAATCCGGACAACGCTTGTCACCTACGTATTACCGCGGCTGCTGGCACGTAGTTAGCCGTGACTTATTCGTCAGGTACCGTCATTATCGTCCCTGATAAAAGAGGTTTACAACCCGAAGGCCTTCATCCCTCACGCGGCGTTGCTGCGTCAGGCTTTCGCCCATTGCGCAAAATTCCCGACTGCTGCCTCCCGTAGGAGTCTGGGCCGTGTCTCAGTCCCAGTCTGGGTGATCGTCCTCTCAGACCACCTACCGATCGTCGCCTTGGTGAGCCGTTACCCCACCAACGAGCTAATCGGACGCAGGCCCCTCCCGAAGCGCCTTGCGGCTTTACTGGTGCGATCGAACGCACCACCACATGCGGTATTAGCCACCCTTTCGGGCAGTTATTCCCCACTTCGGGGCAGGTCACCCACGCGTTACTCAGCCGTCCGCCACTAACGATCAGAGCAAGCCCTGATCGTCCGTTCGACTTGCATGTCTCATGCACGCCGC
>CAVWJB010000004.1:0-177152 GCA_963755285.1 uncultured Chloroflexia bacterium
AGCTGCCCTGGGCCATGCTCCAGATCGTCCAGTACTGCGTCCGGAGGCGGCGCGGCTGCTCGAGGACGGTCCGGATCGCGAACGCGATGTCCTCCGGGCGCAGGTAGTAGCGCAGCTCGGGCATGTCCTCGGTCCGCCCGGCACCGATTGCGAACTCGGTGGCGGTCCCGGCCGGCCCGATCGTCGTGATCCGGATCCCCTTCTCGCGCAGCTCGCGGTCGAGCGAGCCGGCCAGCCCGACCTGGGCGAACTTCGTGGCGGCGTAGACCGCCTCGTCGGCGCCGCCCCGGAAGCCGGCGACCGAGGCGACGATCACGATGTCGCCGTGGCCCGCCTCGACCATCTCGGGAACGACGGCCCGGATCGGCCAGACCGTCCCGCCGACGTTCGTGTCGAGCATCGTCGCGAGGGCCTCGTCGGTGTGGTCGAGGATGCCGCCGTACATGCCGATCCCGGCGTTCGCCACGAGGCTGTCGAGGCGCCCGAACCGGTCGACGGCCTCGCGGACCATGCGCCGGCTGTCGTCCGGCGAGCGGACATCCATCTCGACCGCGACGACGTGCTCCGGAAATTCCTTCTCGAGGGCCTCGAGGCGCTCGCGCCGCCGTGCGCCAACGACCACCCGGGCCCCGGCCCGGGCGAGCTCCCTGGCCGTCGCCCGCCCGATCCCGGCGCTGGCGCCGGTGATCGCCACGACGGTGTCCTTGAGGTCCTCCATGTCGTCTCCTCGCTGCCGCCGGCTCGACCTCGCCAACCTACCACGGTGATGCCGCGCGGCGTGCCCGGTCGGGGCCCGGATGTCACCCAACCGAAAGGTAGCGAGGCCGACACTTCCGGCATGACACCGCGAGCCGACCGCAGCGCCTTCTCCCGGCCACGATCGTCTGGGTCACTGGGGCCGACGATCGGATCGCCGGCTGCGAGCTCCTCCCCGCAGCCTGGCGACGGCGGCTCGCGGTGTCGTCCAACCCGTGTGATGATCCAGCCCATGATCTGCCCAGATCGCCCTGGGATCAGCGCACCGGCCTGACCGCCATGCGAATCCTCGTCGCCGAAGACGACGCCGGCCTGCGTGACGTCCTGGTCCTCGGGCTCGAAGACCAGGGCTACAACGTCGACGCCGTCGAGCGCGGCGACGACGCGATCGACCAGTTCCGGTGGTACGACTACGACGTCGCCATCGTGGACTGGCGGATGCCCGGGGCGCCCGGGATCGACGTGGTCGCCTGGGCCCGCAAGAACAACAAGCCGACCGCGATCATCATGCTCACCGCGCGCGACGCGCCGCCCGACCGGATCCAGGGTCTCGACGCCGGGGCCGACGACTACCTCGTCAAGCCGTTCGACTTCGGCGAGCTGCTGGCCAGGGTCCGGGCGCTCCAGCGCCGGCCGCGGGGCGTCGATGCGCCGATCGTGACCCGTGGCCGGATCGAGCTCGATCCCATCCGGCGCGAGGTCAGCGTCGGGGCGAAGCCGATCAACCTGACCCCGACCGAGTACCAGATCCTCGAGCTCCTCATGCGGCGGTCGCCGGCGGTCGTCGATCGCAAGTCGATCGCCGAGCACGCCTGGCAGGACGAGACTGACCCGCTCGGGTCGAACGCGATCGACGTCCAGCTCAGCCGCCTGCGAGCCAAGCTGCCGACCGCCGGCGTTCGGATCGTCACGGTCCGCGGCGCAGGCTACCGGCTGGAGGAAGCGTGACCGGCCTGCCCGCCGAGGTCCGGACCAGCTCGATCCGGGTCGCGCTGGCGACCACGGCGATCGTCGCGACCGCCTACCTGATCGTGTGCGTCGCCGTCCTCGCCATCGTCACCAGCGGCCTCACCCGCGAGATCGACCGGCGTCTCGTCGAGTCGCTCGATCGCATCGCCCAGGGCCCGCCGCCGGGCGGACCGGGCCACGGCTACGACGCCCCGCCGGGAGGACCGAAGTTCGGTCCGACCCTGCTCGTCTGGACGGTGCGCCCCGACGGCACGGTCGACACGAACACGACCGACGCGGACCTGCCCGAGCAGTACCGGGCGGTCGCCGGACCGACCACCGCCACCCTCGACGAGGCCCAGATCCGGGTCATGGGTGCCCAGACGCCGTCCGGCTACGTCGTGGTCGGGCAGACGACCTCCGCGGTCGACCAGGCGCGGACGACCCTCCTGCTGGCCGAGCTGATCATCGCCCCGATCCTGCTCATCGTCGTCTTCCTCGGAGCCGTGGCGATCGGGCGGCGGGTCGCCGCGCCGATCGAGCAGGCCCGCGTCCGCCAGCTCGAGTTCACCGCCGACGCGTCGCACGAGCTGCGGACGCCGCTGTCGGTCATCGAGGCGCACACGAGCCTGGCCCTGGCCCAGGACCGGCCCGCCGAGTGGTACCGCACCGCGTTCGGCAAGATCGACGTCGAGAACAAGCGGATGCGCCGGCTCGTCGAGGACCTCCTGTGGCTCGCCCGGTTCGACGCGACGAAGGAGCCGCCCGACGCCCAGCCGGTCGACGTCGCCGTCCTGGCCACCGAGACGGTCGACCGGTTCCAGCCGGTGGCCGAGGCTCGGCGGCTCGATCTCGAGCTGCGCAGCGAGCCGGGCGACCACATCGTGTCGGTCCCGCCGGAATGGCTCGATCGCCTGCTCGGCGTCCTGCTCGACAACGCCTGCAAGTACGCGCCACCGGCGACGAGCGTGATCGTCTCGGTCGCATCCGAAGGCGGGCGGGTCCGGCTGACCGTCGACGATGCCGGGCCGGGCATCCCCGAGGAGGAGCGCGGCCGGATCTTCGACCGGTTCCATCGGGCGACGGACTCGAGCAGCGGCGCCGGCCTCGGCCTGGCGATCGCCGATGCCATCGTCCGGGCGACCGGCGGCCGCTGGAAGGTGGGCTCCTCGCCGGCGGGTGGGGCCAGCCTGTCGATCTCCTGGCGCTCGCGGCTCGACCGGGGAGCCAGAGCGGTCGACGCCGCGGCCGGCGAAGGGCACGCAGCCGCACCGCCGACGGGCTAGCCGGGGCGGCCGACCGGCCGCTCGGCCCCGGCGCACGGGCACGTAATCGAACCGACAGCCCAGGTCGTCGAGACTCGTCACATCGGATCGATCCCGCCGGGCGGGATCGCCACTGACGCTCGACGCAAGAGGCAGAACCCAGATGGCAGTCTCCCTCGGCCGGGCCCGATCGGCGGAGCTCTCGGATCTGGTCACGACAGTCACCGGCCAGACCGACTCGACCGAGCCGCTCGCGGACGACATCGTCGCCTCGCGGACCTGGTCCCGGACAGGTCGCCAGGTCGTGACCTTCGCCGCGATCGGCGTGGTCAGCACCCTGGCCTACATCGTCCTCTACGGCGCGCTCCGCAGCGAGCTCTCGGCTCAGCCGGCCAACCTGCTCGCCCTGGGGATCACCGCACTCGGCAACACCACCGCCAACCGCTGGCTGACGTTCGAGGTACGGGTTCGCGACGGTTTCGTCGCCGACCAGCTCGCCGGGCTCGGTGCGTTCGCCGTCGCCCTGGCCATCACGACCGTGGCGATCGGGCTGCTCGACCTCCTCGCCCCGGACGCCGGGCTGCGCACGGAGATCGCCGTGGTCGTGGTCGCGAACGGCCTGGCCACGCTCGTCCGCTTCGTCGTCCTGCGGTCCTGGCTGGACCGCGCCCACCGGGCCCGCAGCGGATCGCCCGCCGCGGCCAAAGGAGTCCATCGATGACCACCGTCGCCCCGCCCTTCGGTCTCGCGGAGACCAACTCTCGGGTTCGGGCCCGGCTCGCCCGGCTCGTCCTCGGTCCGATCGACCAGGCGGCCTGGATCCGCCCCGCGTTCTTCGGCGTCACCCTGCTGGCGGCCCTCCTCTACCTCTGGGGCCTGACCGTCAGTGGCTACGCGAACACGTACTACTCGGCGGCGGCCCTGGCGGCCTCCCAGAGCTGGACGGCCTGGTTCTTCGGCTCGTTCGACGCGGCCAACTTCATCACGGTCGACAAGCCGCCGCTCGGGACGATGATCCTGGGTCTGTCGGTCCGGTTGCTCGGCCTCAGCTCGTGGAGCGTCCTCGTGCCCCAGGCGCTGGCCGGGGTCGCGACCGTCGTCGTCCTGTACTGGACCGTTCGCCGCTCGTTCGGCCCGGCCGCCGCGACGATCGCCGGTGCCGTCATGGCCCTGACGCCGGTCGCCGTCCTGATCTTCCGCTACAACAACCCGGACGCGATCCTGACCCTGCTCCTGGTGGCCGGAGCGGCCGCGCTGATCCGGGCGCTCCAGACGGGCGGTCTGCGCTGGGTCGTCCTGGCTGCGCTGTTCGTCGGCCTCGGCTTCGACGCCAAGTACCTCCAGGCGTACCTCGTCCTCCCCGCCTTCGCCCTGACCTACGCGGTGGCAGCACCCGGCGGAGTCCGCCGTCGGATCGTCGGTCTGGCGGTGGCGGCGGTGACGGTCCTCGTGTCGTCGCTCTGGTGGGTGGCGATCGTCGAGCTCATCCCGACCACCCTTCGCCCGTACATCGGCGGCAGCACGACCGACTCGGCCGTCCAGCTGCTCCTCGGCTACGACGGTCTCGGCCGGATCTTCGGCGCGGGCGGCGGAGATGGCGGCGGCGGAGCGAACTTCTCGGGGAGCCCCGGGATCCTCCGCCTGTTCAACGCCGAGTTCGCCGGCCAGATCGCCTGGCTCTTCCCGTTCGCGCTCATCGCCCTGATCTCGGGCCTGTGGCTCCGGCGACGCGCCAGCCGGACCGATCTCGGCCTCGCCGGCTACCTCCTGTGGGGCAGCTGGTTCGCGGTCCACGCGGTCGTCTTCAGCTTCATGTCGGGGATCGTCCACACCTACTACGCGGTGGCCCTCGCCCCGGCGATCGCCGCCCTCGTCGGAGCGGGGACGGTCGACCTGTGGCGACTGCGGGAGCGGACCCGGTTCGGCGGGCTCGTCCTCGCCGGCGCAGTCGTCGTCTCGGCCTGGTGGGCGTTCGAGCTCCTCGAGCGAACGCCCGACTTCCTGCCCGGCCTCGGGCTCGGCATCCTCGTCGTCGGGATCAGCGCCGCGGTGGTCCTTGCCTTCCCGCTCGTGATCGCCGGGCACCGACCCTCGCTGGCGGCCGGCGTCCTGGCCCTGGCCGTGCTGCTGACCGGGCCGCTCGCGTACAGCTTCGACACGATCGGCTCGTCGCTGAGCGGCGGCGATCCGCAGGCCGGTCCGGCGGTCGCCGGGCAGGGCGGGTTCGGTGGCGGCGGTGGCGGGCCCGACGAACGGCGCACCGCCGAACGGTGGCCCGACGACCGGTGACGGTGCGGCCACCCCCGGAGCTCGTCCGGCCGGTGGAGGCTTCGGCGGTGGCGGGGGTGGCTCCGTCGACCAGGCCACGATCGACTACCTCGTCGCCAACCGGGGCGACGCCACCTGGCTCGTCGCGACCGTCTCCTCGGGCACCGCCGGTTCGATCGAGCTGGCGACCGGTCAGCCGGTGATGGCGATGGGCGGCTTCTCGGGCTCCGACCCGACCCCGACCCTGGCCGAGCTCCAGGCCTACGTCAGGTCCGGCCAGCTGCGGTTCGTGCTCCTTGGTGGTGGCGGCGGACCGGGCGGCGGGAACTCGGGGGTCGCCGCCGAACGGGACGCCTGGATCGTCGCGAACTGCACGCCGGTCGACATCGGATCCGGGGCGACGCTCTACGACTGTGCCGGAACCGTGTCCTGAGTTGTGCCGAAGGCGTGTCCTGACTGCCGGCCTTTCCCCGCGTCGGGAGCCGGGCACGGATCGAGGGTGCCGATGTGTTCGCGGCACCCTCGATGATTCGGGCGAGCTGCGCGGTCAGCCGGGAGTCGTCGAGGCCCCCGGTGATGCGTTCGGCTTCGGTCCGCCCGGCCAACTCGGCCAGCCCCGGCCGTGTCCGTCGGGGAAGGCGCCCGGGGTGAACCCCGACACGGACAGCGCGTCGAGCGAGCCGTCCGCCCGCTCGGTGCCCTGGGCCACGATCTGGTCCCCGACCTTGACGTCGGACAGGCTCGCGTTGTCGACGCCGGCGATGCGATAGGTCGTACCGCTGCCGACGTGGATGGTCGAGGTCGTCCCGCCACGCAGGGTGATCGTGATCGTGTCGCTCGTCTTGGCCGTGACCTGGCCGGCCACGGCCGGAAGGATCACGTCAATCGCGTTGACGGTGTACGTGCCGTCGTCGGCCTTCGTCTGACCCAGCCGGACGGTGTCGCCCACCTTGAGATCGGCCAGGGTGGCCGCCGCGCCGCCCCTGGTCACCTTCACGCTGTCACCGACCGTGATCGTCCGGGTCCAGCCGTCGGCGGTCTTGAGCGACACGCTCGAGCCGTCGATCGCCGGTGATCGTGATCGGGCCGAAGACCGAGCCGAGCCCGCGTCCGCCGAACTGGCCGAGGCCGCCGCGCGGGCCCAAGCCGAAGAAGCCGGGGCCGCCGGCCGGGAACTTGCGGTCGCCGGGAGCCGCAGATGCGCCGGGCGCGGCCGACGCGCCGGGCGCGGCCGACGCGCCGGGAGCGGTGGAGGAGCCGGGGTCGGCCGCCGGCGAGGGTGATGCGGCGAGCGCGACTGCCACGCCGAACGCCCCGACGAGGAACGCCCCGACGGCCAATCCGATCCGCAGGCGGTTCGTCCGGTTGAGCGTTTCGTGGAATTGAGTCGGCTGGTCGGATCGATCCATCGATACCTCCGAGTGGGTCGTGGGGCAGGCGTGGGTATCCCCCGTTGACGACAGGGTGGCGGCGGAACCTTGGAGTGTCCTGAGAAGCGTCGTCACGCGACCGAAAGGAAGGACGGCCCACACTGCGATCGAGGCGAGGGGGTCCGATGGCCCAGGATGGACACGACAGCCCGGCACCTGCGACCCGTTGGAGACCGATGATGGACAGCCCGACGCCAACCACGGCACCAGTCTCGCCAGCCCCACCACCACCGGCCCGGCCGAGCGGCCCGAGCCTAGCCCGGACGGCGATCCTGGCGGTGGTCGTCTCGGCGCTCGTCGCGTCGGCGTCGACCCTTGCGCTCGTCGCGCTCGTTCCCGCGCCACAGGCGGCGGCGCCCGCCGCGGCCGCCTCGCCGTCCGCCGACGCCGCGCTCACGACGCTCAACATGACGTCGGGCGACGACACCGCCATCGCCGCGGCGATCGAGCCGTCGGTCGTGACGATCGAGACGGATGCCGGACGGAGCAGCGGCGTGGGCTCGGGGATCGTGGTGAGCTCGACCGGGCTGATCCTCACCAACGATCACGTGATCGCCGACGGCGGCGCGATCACGGTCCTGCTCCTCGACGGCCGAACCTTCGACGCGACGATCGTGGAGGAGGATGCCGCCGCCGACCTCGCCGTGATCCGGATCCAGGCAACCGGGCTCACGCCGGCCCAGATCGGCTCGTCGTCGGGGATCCAGGTCGGCGAGTCCGTGCTGGCGGTCGGCAGCCCGCTCGGCACCTACACCGAAACGGTCACGAAGGGGATCGTGTCGGCGATCGACCGTGAGATCACCGTCCGGAGCGAGATCACCGGCCGCCCCACGACGCTGTCGCACCTCATCCAGACGGACGCGGCGATCAACCCGGGCAACAGCGGCGGGCCACTCGTCGACGCGACGGGCAAGGTCATCGCGATCGCCACGGCGACGTCGACCAACGCCGCCGGTCTTGGCTTCGCGATCCCGATCGACGCCGCCAAGGCGATCATCGCCCAGGCCACGAACGCGTCGTGATCCGCGGGGACGGTGGACGTCGGGCGTCCGCGCCCGGGCCGGGTGACAGCTCCTGCGCTGGGTGCCGGCTCCTGCGTCGGGTGACGACTCGGCCTTGCCGCCCACGATATGACCACCATTCGTAGCCGCATCATTGGGAGGCCCAGGACCGTCCCGAACGCCCACTGCGATGGCCCATAAGCCGCGTGATATCACCGGCATTCGTGGGCCGAGCCACAAAGTGGGCACGAGCCGCCAGCAAGCCGTCCCCCAGCAATGGTGGTGATATCGGGTGCCGTGACGCCGAAGGGATCGATGCCTTCGGGCACGGAATCCCGACCTGAGTACCATCAAGGCATGCGGTTCTTCCAGAAGGCTCCGGCCATGCCCGCGCCGACCGAGGTGCTCCCCGGCCGACCCGAGCCCATTGACATCCCCGACACGCACTATGTGAACGGCGCCCGCCTCACGCCGCCCTGGCCGGACGGCACCCGGACCGCGATCTTCGGGTTCGGCTGCTTCTGGGGCGCCGAGAAGACGTTCTGGCAGACGCCGGGGGTCATCTCGACGGCCGTCGGGTACGCCGGCGGCATGACCCCGAACCCGACCTACGGCGAGGTCTGCTCCGGCAAGACCGGGCACGCCGAGGTCGTCCTGGTCGCGTACGACCCGACCAAGGTCAGCTACGAGCAGCTGCTCAAGGTCTTCTGGGAGGACCACGATCCGACCCAGGGCATGCGCCAGGGCAACGACGTCGGGACCTCCTACCGCTCGATCATCGTCGTGGCGAACGATGACGAGCGGCGGATCGCCGAGGCCTCACGCGCCATCTACGCGGAGCGGCTCAAGGCGGCCGGCTACGGCGACATCACGACCGAGATCGTCGACGCCGCAGCCAACCCGTTCTACTACGCCGAGGACTACCACCAGCAGTATCTCGCGAAGAATCCACACGGCTACTGCCCGAACCACGCCACCGGCGTGAAGCTGCCGGATGACTTCGTGGTCACGCCGCTCCAGTACGTCGACTAGTCCTGCCCGCCCGAAGACGATGAGACCCTCCCGACGCCGGGAGGGTCTCTGTCATTCGGTCGAACGTTGGGGAACAAGGGTTGGACCAGGAATCGTTGCGCCGCGACATATGCTGGGATGAGATGACCGCGGCCCCGGATCCCGGACCATGACGCGCTGAGAATCCCCGAGGCTACTGCCCAGAACACTCGACCGGCGTGAGCTGCCCGATCAGCGTGGGCCTCACCGCGAGCGACGTCTGACCAGATAGGTCAGCCCGCTCGATCCGCCGGGCCACATCTGCCGTCCGGGCAGCGCAGGTCGCGGGCGATCAAGCCTTCTCAGCCGAAGGTCGCTGGTCCCGATCGACGCTGTAGAGCTCCCAGTCACCCGGAACACCCTTTAGCTGACGTTGCCCTTGTGGTTCGAATAGAACCTCCGATCCGACCACGAGATCCTTCACCGTCCGCGACACAAGTATCTCCCCGGGCCCTGCAAGTGCGCCGACCCGAGCCCCGATCACGACCGCAAGGCCACCAATACTGTCAGCAACCCGCTCGACCTCGCCGGTATGGATCCCGACCCTGACGGCGAGGCCGATCTTCTCCACCGCATCAACAATGGCGGCCGCGCACCGGATCGCTCGCGCCGGCCCGTCGAAGGTGACGAAGAACCCGTCTCCAGCCGTATCGATCTCTCGTCCTCTGAAGCGCTCCAGCTCGCCTCGGACGACCGCGTAGAAGCCTTCGAGCAAGTCGGTCCATCGCCGGTCCCCGAGATCGGCAACGCGCTTCGTCGAGTCGACGATGTCGACGAACATCACCGTGGCGAGCACACGGTCCACCTCGCCACCGTCGCGCATCCCGGTCAGGAACTCCTGGATCTCTTCGACGGCTCGATCATCGCCTATCCACGGCCAGTGATCAGCGCCGGGGAGCTCGACGAACTTCGCTCCGGGCACGTGATCAGCGATGTATCTCCCGTCTTCGATCGGAATGGCCTGATCGTCTCGCCGATGCAGTACCAGCGTTGGGACATGGATCGTCGGCAGGATGTCGCGCACGTCGATCTGCATCGCCATCCGCGCCAACCCAACAGCGGCACCAGGGCTCGCCGCGAGTCGCTCGAGCTTCGCATACCACGCCTCGTACCGCTTGTCGCCGACCAGCGTCGGCACGATGTCCTCGAGGAACATCGCCCCGCGCCCCCAGTTCCGCTGCAGCTCAGCGAGCCACTCGTCTTCATCGGCCGAAGGCGCCCATGGATACGCGGGTCGTGTGTCGCTGCCATTGGTCCATGAGCCATAGGCGATCACGGCCGTGGTCCTTTCAGGATGCGTGGCCGCGAAAAGGAGGGACATCGCCGCGGTCTCCGAGATCCCCATGATCGCGGCCTTCGCCGACCCGGCCGCCTCCATGACGGCAACGATGTCGTTGACGCGGTCTTCGAGCAGCGGGGCGCGATCGGTTGGATCGCGGTCCGACAGCCCCGTCCCTCGCTTATCGAAGACGATCAGCCGAGAAAAGGAGCCCAAACGTCGAAGGAATCGGGCAAATGCGGGGTCGTCCCACGAATGTTCGAGGTGGGACACGAAGCCCGGCGCAAGGACGAGATCAAGTGGCGAATCGCCTAGGACCTGGTAGGCGATATGGACGCTGTCGGAGCTCCTCGCGTAACGCGTTTCCGGGACCACTCGAACATTCTGCGCTCGTTCATGAGGCGGGATGTCCTCCGTGAGGACGCAGATCGGCTGGACGCCTGCAAGATGGCTCGACGGCTATAACCTGACTCGCTCAGAACCCGTACGGCTACTGCCCGAATCACTCCACCGGCGTGAAGCTGCCGGATGACTTCGTGGTGACGCCGCTTCAGTACGTAGACTGACGGCCTGAGCGACGGGTGTTGATGACGGGTGCCGCCATGGCTCAGTCTTCCTCGTCGTCCTCGAAGTCCGGCCAAGCCGCGATGTCGACACCGTGGTTCTCGGGCGACGCGAGTGTCCACCAATGGGGCACATGCGTACCGTCCGCCAAGCGTCCGCCAGCTTCGAGTGCTGCCGCGACTCTAGCTTCGGCCTGATCGGCCGGCACGCTGACGTCGATGTGGGTCCGGCCACGCCCCGGCTTGGGAGGGCGGAGGCTTTGGAACGACACGTGCGGGTTACGTCGGTGCCGATCGACGACGTCTTCCTTCGGTCCAAGGCTCCTGTACCCGAGGGCTGCGGCCCAAAACGGACCTACGTCGCTGCCTGCATCCTGTGCCACCGCAATGCCCACGACTTGGACCTGGGAGGGGTCCGGCTCGATCCGCAACTTCCGAGCTTCTGCCGAAATCTGGCGTGCCAGCTCGACGTCGCGATGGCTCAGAGCTCCGTACTCCCCGGAGGCGGTCCGGACTGTGACTCCCTCGGGTCGCACGTCCACGTCGGGGAAGTGGCCCACAACCTCCGTAACTTCGGCGATCGCGGCCACAAACCTTGCTGCTTCCGCGAACGATCCGACGTGGAAGTAGGCGTGGGCGCCAGAGAAAAGGACCCGCCAGTCCTCGACTCCGACGGCGTCGTGGAATGCCCGAGCAGTCGTTCGCTTCTCGCTCATGGGGCAATGCTAGGCAGGAATCTCGGCTTCATGCAACGCGCTGAGGCGCTTCGGAAGATGCCGACGCCGAGGCGCCGGCTGAGCTCCGTTGGCGCGTCCGTGCTTTGATGGCGGCCAGCGACGACGGAGAGTGACCATGCATTCGACCCAACCGATGCTCACGCTGAACAACGGGGTCGAACTTCCGGCGCTCGGGTTCGGCGTCTTCCAGACGCCTCCTGACGTTACCCAAGCCGCGACAGAGGAGGCCATCAGGGTCGGCTACCGGCTGATTGACACAGCCGCCTCATACCTGAACGAGCGCGAGGTAGGCGCCGCGATTGCAGCCAGCGGTATCGAGCGGTCCGAGCTGTTCGTCCAGACCAAGCTGTGGGTCAGCGACTACGGGTACGACGGAGCGCTTCACGGCTTCGAGGTCAGTACGCGGAAGCTCGGGCTCGATACGGTTGACCTGTACCTGCTGCACCAACCGCTCCCGCAGCACTTCGACAGCACCGTTGACGCGTATCGCGCCGCAAGAGCGTCTGCTCGCAGGAGGTCGCGCACGCGCAATCGGAGTGTCCAACTTCAGCGCAGCCCACCTCGACGCCTTCGTGCCGCGAGTGACGGTCGTGCCAGCGGTCAACCAAGTCGAGGTTCACCCGTACTACAACCAGCCGGCCCTCCGCTCCATGCATGATCGACTGGGCATCGTCACTCAGGCTTGGTCGCCGCTCGGTGGGGTGTATGTCTACCGACCGGGCGAGACCACGAAGAACGCCCTGGAAGACCCGTCCATCGCAGCCATCGCTGCGAGGTACGGCAAGTCCGCCGCGCAGGTCATCCTCCGCTGGCACTTGGACAGCGGCCGATCGGCGGTCCCGAAGTCGGTCCGTCCTGAGCGGATTGCCGAGAACCTGTCGGTGTTCGACTTCGAGCTGACGTCAGAGGAGGTGGCGTCAATCGACGCGCTCGACACCGGCTTCCGTGGTGGGCCCAATCAGGACGAAATCGACTTCCTGTCGTGGAACCGCACCATTCCGGAGTGACCATCAGATGGCACGGGGCCGGCTTGCGCGATCAGTCGATACGCTGGGCCAAGGCCACGATGATCCCCTCGGGTCCGCGCACATACGCCATGCGCCAGATGTGCTCGTACTGACCGATGCCGCCGACCAGCCGGTAGCCGTCCGCGGCTAGCCGGTCGAGGATCGCGTCGAGGTCGTCCACCTCGAACATGACGTTGCGCAACCCCAGTTCGGTGGACATGGCGTCGGGCGATCCCGGTTCGTGGTTGGGCTGGAGGAAGCTCGAAAGCTCTAGCCCCGTTCCTCCGTCGGGCGGCCGGAGCATCACGATCTCGCTTCGGGAGTTGGGGATGCCGATGACGGTGTCGACGAATTCGCCCTCCATGACCATCCTGCCCTCAATCTCGAAACCCAGCCCGACGAAGAACGCCGTCACCAGGTCGAGATGTGCGACCGTGATACCGACGTGATCGAAGCGCCTGATACGTGACATGGGTGCGCTCTCCTGTGTTCGTTCGAGTTCCAGGCGCTCGATCCGTTTGACGGGCCGACCCCGCGGCGCCTAGGCTCAGGTCGAGGGCGCTGCGCCGCATGCGCGAGGCTGCCCGAGGGATGGAGGGCTCGCAATGATTCGGCGGATCACCGGGATCATCCTTGGAGTGGTGGCGTTCTTGATCGTGTATTGGCTCTCCGGCGGGATGGCGACACCGGCCACGCCGAACTGGGCACTGGCGATCCTCGTCGGCCTGGTGGTGGCGCTCATCTGGCCCTGGATCATGGGCCTGATCGTGGTCAGGCGCACTCGGCAGCGCCGCCAGAACGAGATCGACGAGGAGGTCCAGAAGCAGCTCGCGCAGCAGCAGAACAACCCACCACCCTCCTGATCCCCGGGCCAGGCGCGCCGCACGCCTGACGGTGGTTGATTGCGCGCATAACGAAGAGACCCTCCCGACACCGGGAGGGTCTCTGTCATGTCTCGTGGTGCGGCCGCCGCCTGGGGCAGGCGGCCGCGTCGGACGCTACTTGCGGCTGTTGTAGCTCGCGAGCCCTTGCCAATCGCCCCGTGCCGCGTACGACGCTTGGGTCGGCCAGGTATCGAGGCTCGAGGGTGGCAGCGCCCCGCCCTGGGCGATGATCTTGCGCAGATCCGAGGCGTCAGTGTGCTCGAGCTCGGCGTAGGTCGTCACGCCGCCATCGGACAGGATCGAGGAGATTCGTGGCCCGATCCCACTGAGCTGCGTGAGGTCGTCGGGCGCCGCGGCCTTGGCCGCCTTCGGCTTGCTCCCAGCGTGGTGACTGGGCTCAGAGCCTCGCTTGTTGTACTTCATCAGGCCCTGCCAGTCGCCCTTCGCGGCATAGCTTGCCTGCATCGGCCAGGACGCCACATTGGCGGGTGGCACCATGTCCGCCTCGTGGAGCGCATGCCGGAGCTGCGGCTCGTTGGCCTCGGCCAATCCTGCGTAGGTGGTGATCCCCGCGGTGGCCAACGCGTCGCTGGCCTTTGGCCCGATGCCGGAGAGCTGGGTCAGGTCGTCGGCGGTCGCGGCTGGCGCCGCAGCCGCGGCCGTGGCCACCGCCGCGGCCGGCGCGGCCGCCTCGGCCGGCGCCTCTTCGGGAACTTCCACCTCGTAGTCCGACACGACCTCGGCGCCGCCGAGCTGCTCCACGGCGGGGTCGACGAGCGCCTTGAGCGCGGCCGCCTTCTCGGGGGGCAGCGTGCTCGAGATCAGGAGGGCCTTATCGGTCGTGATGGCCTGCTCGATCATCCCGATGGATCCGGCCCAGTTCCCTTCATACAGGACGAAGAGGGCACTCTTCCCCTTGTCGAGCTCCTTCGTGACCTGGCGCATGAACTTGTCGTCGATCCCGATGTCGTGCATGCGGTTGCGCAGGCCGTTCAGCACGCCACCCGCCGCGCCGCCGACGACAGCACCGGCCGGCCCGAGGACGATGGCGCCGACGATGACACCGACCCCGGCGCCACGGGCGGCGCCCTTCGCGCCGCCGAGATCCGCGGTCTGATGGACCTTGACCCGGAACCTGGTCCGGTCGGCGATCGCCGCATCGACGATCTTGACGTTGGGGTCGACGTCGTCGATCTCCTGGAGCCGCTTCAGGAGTCGCCGCGACTGCTTGCCCGTGTCCAGCACGAACGCGGCAAGGGTCTGGCCGTACTCGTCGCTCACTATCCAGTCTCCTCTCAGGGACCATAGGCCCCACCGTTGTGGTTACGTGAACCTTGTCTCGTCTGGATTCATCCATCGCACTCCACCAGTCGGACCCGTCAACGGGGTCGAGTTTGACGAGGGCTGCTGGCGGTCAGTCACGTCGTGATCAGGGTGTCCGTGGCGCTGAAGCGCCCATCACTGGTCAGCGACCGAGCCTTCAGACACCTCCTCCCTTCGAGCCCGCCGGATGGCCGTCCCCGAGGTGCGTGAGGCCCTCGAACGGTGTCCAGGCGGACGTCCGACGATGCTAGGCCTCGGCGGCCCGCCGCGCAACCACGATCGGGCGCCGGATCGCAGCGGTCATCGCACCGACTGTCCGGACCATTCGACTGGTGTCTCGGCCCCCGTGGGCATCGAGGTCCGCGCCGAGCACGCCAGGTCGTCCGAAGCTCGCCCTCAACCCGCGGGGTGGGCGTAGAACGTCTTGTGGACGATGCGCCAGGCGTCGTCGGTCCTGACCAGAGACAGGTCGTCGCTGTACCACACGCCTGCGAACTGGCCGCCGAGCCTGACCAGGGCCGTGTCGCCCTCGAACGAGAGGCGTTCGATTCGCCATTCGTAGGGTCCCGCCTGTGAGACTGCCCCCTCGCACTCGGCCGTGAACTCGTCGAGGGTCGCCCAGGTCAACTCGCCGCCCTCGTTGCCGACGATGGACGCCCGCGGATGGAACGCGCGGCCGAGCTTCGCCGCGTCGGCTTCCATCATCCCGTCGTAATAGGCGCGCACCACCTCCGTCACTGCGGCGATGTCTGCCTCGTTGGTCCGCTGGCTCATCGACGCCTCCTTCCGGCATGTGACGAAGGCGAGCCTACAGCCCGCGAGCTCCGACCGGACGCCTCTGGCGCGGCACCAGCAATGTCGAAGCGTCTCGCCGGAGTGGCCGAGTATGTCGCCACCGGCTCGCTACGTCCGCGGCCCCGAGGGCACCATCGTCGCACTGGCCGAGCAGCTCAACTGAAGCCCTGTCCTGTCAGGAGCGGAGCGAACCCGCATACTCCCGCCTACGTTCTGGGTTGGCGTCCGTGGCATCGGGCCTCGAGGCGCGCCTCCCGAAGGAGAGGGCATGCCGAAGATCGTGGTCACTGCGGCGGTCAAGGATGTCGAGGCGTGGCTGAAGTTCAAGCCGGAGCTCATCGCCCACTTGTCGGCCGTCGCGTCGGACGGGACCAGCTACGTCGCGACCGACGGCAGCAACCGCGTCGCGAGCACCTGGGACGTCACCGACATGGACGCTTTCCAGGCGGCCCAGACCGCCGTCTCTCCCGAGATGGCAGCCGAGATGGAGCGGCACGGGATGATCCCGCCAGTGACGGTCTACATCGAGAAGTAGCCGGGGCCCAGGATCGGCGTACGGTCATAGCCGCGTTTCCGGCTTGCCACAGGACCATTCGACACGTTCTGTTGCGCATACCATCCGCCGGTGAGTCCATCGCCCACGTTCGACACCGACCCAGCCCGGCTCGCCCAGCCCTTCCCGGCTGACTTCACCTGGGGCTTCGCCGCCTCCGCCTACCAGATCGAGGGAGCAGCGGCCGAAGACGGCCGAGGACCGTCGATCTGGGACACCTTTGCCCGCCAGCCGGGCGCCATCGTCGATGGC
Source organism: uncultured Chloroflexia bacterium (assembly GCA_963755285.1). Taxonomy (GTDB): domain Bacteria; phylum Chloroflexota; class Limnocylindria; order Limnocylindrales; family CSP1-4; genus Chersky-267. The sequence goes on from CAVWJB010000004.1 coordinate 16,112, forward strand.
AGCACGGCCGACGTCGCCTGCGACCACTACCACCGCTACCCCGAGGACGTACGGCTGATGGCCGATCTGGGGGCGCGCGCCTATCGCTTCAGCGTCAGCTGGTCGCGCGTTCTGCCCATGGGGACTGGCGCCATCAACCAGCGCGGCCTTGACTTCTACCAGCGCCTCGTCGACGCCCTGCTTGGCGCGGGCGTCCAACCGCTGGTCAACCTCTTCCACTGGGACCTGCCGCAGGCGTTGCAGGACCGCGGTGGCTTCGCCAACCCGGAGGTCGTGGGCTGGTTTGCCGACTACGCCGCGCTGCTCGCGTCGAACCTGGGCGACCGGGTCAAGGACTGGATGACGTTCAACGAGCCGGCCGTCTTCGCCTTCATGGGCCATGCCGACGGCGTTCATGCGCCGGGGCTGCGTCACTGGCCGACGGCGATTCGGGTAGCCGACAACGAACTGCGTGCTCATGCCGGCGCCGCCGAGGCGATCCGTGCGCTGGTCGACGACTCGAAGATTGGCCTGGCGATGGACGTCAATCAGGTCGCGCCGGCGACCGGTTCGGAGCGGGATCGAGTCGCCGCCGACCAGTGGAGCTCCGCTCGCGACGCGTGGTTCCTCGATCCGCTCTTCGGCCGTGGCTACCCGGCGCTGGGACTCGAAGCCCACCGCGAGGCGGGTCACCTCGAAGGCATCGACCTCGCCGCGCCACCGGCCGGCAATCTCGATTTCCTGGGCCTGAACTACTACCGGCGCGACTCGGTGGGCGCCAGGTCGGACCGCGCATTCGACTGGGAAATTGGCGCAGTGCAGGGCTCGGAGCAGACGCAGATGGGCTGGCACGTTGCGTCCGACGGCTTGCGTGACGCCTTGCTCGAGCTCAACCGGACGTACGCACCGCCCGAGATCGTGCTCACCGAGAACGGCGCCGCTTACCCCGACACCGTCGACCACGACGGCCGGGTGCGCGACGTGGGCCGGGTGGACTACCTGGCACGCCACGTCGCCGCGGCCTCGGACGCCCTTGGCGCAGGAGTGCCGCTTACCGGCTACTACGTCTGGTCGCTTCTCGACAACTATGAGTGGAACCTTGGCTTCGGCCGGCGGTTCGGCCTCGTCCATGTCGACTACGACAGTCAACGTCGCACGCCGAAGGACAGCGCGCGCTGGTATCAGCGGCTCATCGCCAGGAAGTAGGTTTCCTCCGCGGTCGGCCATCGGCCGCTGCTGCGCCGACCATCGGGCGGCTGCCCCAGGATCTCGTCGCTCAGCCCGATGCCATGAGCCCGTGACCGCGTGGATACAGACCGGCGATGTCAACGGGCAACCGGCCGACGAACGGCGCCTCGCCCAGCAGGGCGGCTGCCAGCGCCTCCATCGACGGCGGCAGGATGCCGTAGCTGCAGACGTGGGTTCGGGCGGACGGGTACGCGAGCAGGTCCCACGGCGTGCGCAGGGCGACGGTGACGGTCGGCTTGCCGGACGCCAGGACCGCCGCGGCCAGCACCGCCTGCATCGGCTGGAGGTGCGCGGAGAACGTCCCGAGGACGACGAGGTCGAAGGGTGCAAGCCGCTCGCCGAGACCCGCGATGTCAGCCTCGCCCGGCGCCGCCGGCAGGAGGATCTCCTCCACGCCTGCGAGCCGGCGGCGGAGCGCGGATGCCAGCGTCGGCGGCACCGTCGATGACGTGTCGGCCGGCGTCAGGTCGGCGGGCATCGACTGGACGACCGCAATCCGCGCGTCGGCGGCCGGCTTCAACGGCACCAGCCGGTCATCGTTGCGGACGAGGGTGATCGAACGTCGGGCCAGCTCGGCGGCAATTGCCTGATGTTCGCCGCACCCGACGACGTCGAGCGGCGGCTGGTCGAAGGTTCCCAGCCAGCGGCGCAGCTCGCCCAGGCGGCGCTTCGCCGCAGCGTCGTCGTCCGCATCGAACAGGCCTCGCCGCTGCGCCTGCGCGAGGCCTTCCTCGAGCCGTTCCAGCGCTCGTTCGTCCGCTGTTCCGAGCAGCACGTCTTCGCCGGCACGGAGGGCGACGATGGCATCGACGATCTGCGCCGATCCCTGGGCCAGGGCGCGCATGTCCAGGGCGTCGCTGACGGTCACGCCGTCGAACTGCAGCTGCCCGCGCAGCAGGTCGCGCAGAACCGCGGCGGACAGGCTGGTCGGCAGGTCGTCGTTCTGGCCGGGCAGCGCGAAGTGGCCGGTCATGACCATCCGCGCGCCCGCTTCCAATGCCGCTCGAAACGGGACCAGCTCCCGCCCGGCCAGCTCGGCGTTCGTCCGGGGGACCAGCGGCAGCTCGTGGTGCGGATCCGCTGCGGTGTCGCCGGCGCCCGGGAAGTGCTTGGCCGTCGCGGCCACGCCGTCGTCCTGCAGGCCGCGGACGGTCGCCGCCGCGAGCCTTCCCACGGCCTCAGGATCGTCGCCAAAGCTGCGGATCCCGAGCGCCGGATTGGCCGGGTTGTTGGCCACGTCGCACACCGGCGCGTAGTTCACGTTGACGCCGAGGGCACGCAGCTCGCGGGCCATCGCGCCGGCGACGCGCTCGGCCAGCTCTTCGTCGCCGGTCGCACCGAGCGCCATCGCGCCCGCGAACTGCGTCGTCCCATCGCCCAGCCCGACCAGCTGGCCGCCCTCCTGGTCGGCGGCGACCAGCAACGGTGGTGCTCCGGCCGGCCGGGCCTCCTGGATCGCGTCGGTCAGCTCCCGGATCCGGGGCGGATCGACGATGTTGTGGACGCGGAAGAGGGTCACCCCGGCCACGCCTTGTTCGTTGATCCGCCTCGCCGTTGCCGGCGGCAGCTCGGTGCCGACGAAGGCGATCATGAGCCGCGCCAGCGTCACGACTTGACTGAGCCGGCCAGGATCCCTCTCACGAATGCCCGCTGGAGAAGCAGGAAGACGAGCAGCGGCACCACCATCGTGATGAACGCGCCGGCGGTCAAGAGATGCCATGAGCCGCCGCGACTTCCGATCATGTTGTAGAGGGCCGTCGGCAGCACTCGGACGTCGGCACCCGGTCCCAGGAAGACGAGGGCCACCAACAGGTCATTCCAGACCCACAGGAACTGGAAGATGGCGATCGCACCGAGGGCCGGAACCGACAGCGGCAGGACGAGCCGGATGAACGTCTGGAGCGCCGAGGCGCCATCGATCGCGGCGGACTCGAACAGGTCGCGCGGCAGCTGCGAGATGAAGTTGTAGAGCAGGAAGATCGCCAGCGGCAGGCCGAAGCCCGTGTGCGCCAGCCAGATCCCAAGGAACGAGCCGTACAGGTTGCCGGCCGCGTAGATCCGCAGGATCGGGATCAGGGACATCTGGATCGGCACGACAAGCAGTGCCACCACGATCGTGAACAGGATGCCGCGACCGCGGAACGGGATCCACGCGAACGCATACGCGGCAAATGCGGCGATGGTGATCGGAATCGCCACCGACGGGATGGTCACGATCAGGCTGTTGATGAACGCGTCACCCAGGCCGTCGCTCGAGAGGACGGTCTCGTAGTTCGACATCGTCCATTGGTTGGGGTCGAATGGGTGGAGCAGCGACGTCCACCATCCCGAGGTTGCAATCAGCGCCGGGTCGCGCACTGAGGTGACGAGCAGGCCGAGCGTCGGGATCGTCCACAAGGCGCAGATGGCGAGGACCGTCAGTCGGAGCGGCACGCTCCGCAGCAGGGCCGGCCGCCACGGGGCCACGCGTGCCTGTCGCGCTTCGATGGGCTGGGCTGGCGCCGTCATCCTCCCACTCCCTGCCGCCTGAAGTTGCGAAGGTTGATGTACATCACCGGCAACACGGCCAGGAAGAGCACCGTGGCCAGCGCGGCGCCTTGACCGTCGTCGAAGAACTGGAAGATCTCGAGGAACATGCGGTTGGCCACCACGTCGTCGTTGAACCGTCCGCCGGTCGTCACGTAGACGATGTCGAAGATCTTAAGAGTAACGATGGCAATGGTCGTCGCGACCGTGATGATCGAGCCGCGGATCATCGGCACGATCACCCGGAGGAAGAGCTGGCGCTCGTTGGCGCCATCCAGCCGGGCCGCCTCGAGGACCTCACCCGACACGCCCTTGATCGCGGCGGAGAAGACCACCATCGCAAAACCGGTCTGGAGCCAGACCAGGATCAGGATCTCGCAGAAGATGTTGATCGGGCTGGTCGTCAGCCACGCGATCGGCTTGCCACCGAGCCCGACGACGATCGCATTCAGGAGCCCGATCTGCGGCTGGCCGGCGGGCTGGAAGGCGTAGACGAAGCCCCAGATGACCGATGCGCCGACGAGAGAGATCGCCAGCGGCAGGAAGACGATGGTCTTGGCCACCGCCTCGCGTCGGACGCGATCGAAGAGCGCGGCGAAGATGAGCCCGAGCGTAACGCTGCCCGCGGTCCCAACGAGCAGCCAGATGACGTTGTTGCGCAGGATCGCGGTGAATTCGGGCTCGATCAACACCGCGAAGTTGGCGAGCGTGAACTGGCCGTGGTCGTCCTGCAAGCTGCGCAGGATCGTTCCCGCCGCCGGATAGATCAGGAAGACCGCCAACAGCGCCAGGGCGGGGCCGACAAAGACCCACGGCAGAATCCGGTCGCGCCACTTCGCCTCCAGGAGGCTGACCAGCGAGCCGACGCCGATGAACAGGAGCCAGATGCCGCCGACGCCCACCGCCAGGGCGATCGCCGCCAGCAGGATCTTGGCGAACCATTGATCACCCTGGCCGTTGCGCAGGTCGGTCGCGCCCGACGAGTTGCCCAGCGCGTCGTAGATCGAGGCCAGGAGGTTCGGGCCGCCGTGCGGGTCGTAGAGGACGAGGATGCCTGCGATGCACAGGCCAAGGCCGATCAGCCCCGCGATCGGCAGGATGAAACTGGACAGTCCGGGACGCTCAGTCCGAGCGACGGCCATCGACCCTCCTCGGGGGAAATAATAACGGGGCGCCCCACCGTGTGGTGGCGCGCCCCGCAAGCCATCAGATCGTTACTGGGCGGGCCAGCTGTCGTCGATGGCCTTCAGGATGGCGTCCGTATTGGCGCCGTTGTTGTTGACCCATTCGTCCATCTTGGTCCAGAAGGTTCCGGCCCCCACCTTGGCAGGCATGAGGTCGGAAGCGTCGAAGCCGAGACCTGAAGCGCTGTTCGCGATATCGGCCGCGACCTTGAGCTTGTAGGCGCCCGCGTACCAGTCGGCCGGCGTGGTCGTGTTGGTCGAGATGGCGCTGCCAGCGCGGATCCAGTTCTGGATCCCCTCCGGCGTGGCGAGGAACTCGGCGACGGCCCGAACTTCGGGCCGATCGGCGAGCACCATGAGCGTGTCGGCCGAGCCCTCGGCATTCTTCTGGTTCGGATCGATCGTCGGGAAGGGGAAGATCCCGACGTCAGTCCCGACGACGTACTTCGACGGCTTGGCGCTGGCCCGCTGATCCGGGAAGAAGTCCGGGCCATACCAGGTCGGGATCTTCTGCATCCAGCACTTCGGGTTCGCCAGGTCGTCGGTGAACATCGGGTCCATGACCGTCTTCTGGTCCTGGTTGACGATGTTCGTGTTCGTGCCGAACACGTAGTTCGGCGTGAACAAGATCTTGGCGACGTACTTGTCAAGGGCATCCTTGATGCCCGGGTCCGAGAACGGGACCTTGTGGCTGATCCAGTCGTTCCAGTAGTCCATGCCCTTGGTCTTGAGGACGATCTCCTCGACCCAGTCGGTGAGCTGCCAGCCGGTCGCGGTGCCCGGGCCGCCGGCGCTGACGCACCACGGGTTGGAGCCGTCGGCGACGATCTTGTCGGACAGGGCGATCAGCTCCTCCCACGTCGTGGGAACCTTGTAGCCCTTGGCCTCGAAGGCCTTGATCGGGTACCAGATGGTCGACTTGACGTCGGCCTTGTAGGGGATGCCCCAGATCTTGTCGCCCTGGGTGACCAGGCCGATCGTGGCCGCGTGGTCCGTACTGACCTTCGGGGCCATGAACGACGCGACGTCGATGACCTTGCCGGCCGCGGCGTACTGCAGAACGGGCGTCGGCTGGGCGAGCATCGCGAGGTCCGGCGGCTTTCCGCCGTCGATCCGCGTCTTCAGCACCGTCTCGTGGCTCGAGCCGATGCTGTCGATCTGGATCTTGATCCCGGACGCCTTCGCGAAATCGGCGACCGCGGCGGCGAAGTTGGTGCCTTCACCACCGATCCACTGGGTCTGGATCGACACGGTCTTGCCGTCGTACGGCAGCTTGCCGTCGGAACCCTTTGTCAGGGCCTTGTCGAGCTCGGTGTAGCCGGTCGGGACGGCCGGCACAGCTAGCGATGCCGGCGCAGACGCGGCCGGCGCAGACGCGGCCGGCGCAGACGCGGCCGGCGCAGACGCGGGCGGCGCAGACGTCGGCGCAGACGCGCCTGCGGTCGGCGTCGAGCTGCTGCTCGAGCATGCGCCGACCAGGATCATGACGACGACCGCCAGGGCGGACGTTGTCCGTAGTCTCTTGGCCATGAATGTATCTCCTCCTGCGAACTGCCATGACAGTGGGTGTCGAGTGGCTTCGCTGGTGCAAGGTATCCCACTCCAGCAAAAGCCGCCATATGGTTATCGCTCGCCCACCCCCTCTCGCACAGGCAAGCCGATGTGGTGGCGCGCGATCGCTGCCGCCCCGCGCGCGCCGGGCGCCTCGGTTGGCGACAGGAGCTCGACGGGCGCATCGCCCAGGACGGCCTGGACGAGTGGCGAAGCCGCGCATTCGCGGGCCATGCGCGATCGGATGGGATCGAGAAGGGCAGGTCCGGCGGCCGCCACGCCGCCGCCGATGACGACTCGCTTGACGCCCACGGTCAGGGCGAGCGATCGGATCGCGCGGGCCAGGTGATCGGCCACTCGGTCGATGATCTCGACCGCGACCTCGTCGCCGGCGGAACCGGCGCGGAAGACATCTGCGGCACTCGAATGGGGCGACAGGACGGTGCCGCGACCGGCAGCGATCGCCTCGTCGGCCTGGCGACCGATCGCCGGACCGGCGGCGATCGTCTCGAGGCAGCCTCGCATACCGCACGCGCAGATGGCTCCATCCGGATCGGCGACGATATGGCCCACCTCGCCGGCAAAGCTGTTGTCGCCGCGAAGGAGTGCCCCGTCGAGAACGATGCCGGCCGAGATCCCGGTCCCGATCGCCAGGAAGGCGACGCTCGACGGCGCCTGAGCCGACCCGTCGGCCGCGTGCTCGCTGAGCCAGAGCACCGCAGCGCGGGCGTCGTGCTCGACGACGATCGGTATCCCGAGCTCCGTCTGCAGCATCGATCCCAGCGGCAGGTGGGTGATGCCCAGGTTGACGGCCATGCTGACCGAGCCGTCCTCCGGGTCGACGTGGCCGGGGATGGCAACGCCTACCGCGGCGATGTCCCGTTGCAGCTGGCGCCGGGCGTCGTCGACGAGTCCGGCGATCTGGCCGACAAGCGATGACGGGTCCGTTGGCGTGACGTGCGCGTAGAGGATGCGGTCCCGATCGTCGACGACGACGACCGATGTCTTGGTGCCGCCGACGTCGACGCCGGCGACCAGCGGCCCGACGAGCCCCGGCTCATAGGTCGCGGTCATCGCACCAACCCCAGGCCCAGCTGCTGCTCCATGAGCAGCGCCGACGCGCCGAGCACGACCACGTCGTCGTGGACGTGGCCGAACTCGATCTGCGTGTCGCGTGCGACCAGGGCCAGGACGCTCGACCGGGCGTGCCGCCGGACCTCGCCGAGCCAGTCTTCGCCGAACGCCGCGACCGGGCCGACCAGCAGCACGTGGCGAACGTTGAGCACGCCGATCAGCCAGCCAATCGCGACACCGAGCTCCCGTGCGGCATCGAGGACGATCCGCCGGATGCCAGGGACGCCGGCCAGGAAGGAGGCGACGAGGTCGCTCTCGTCGGTGATCGAGGGCTCGACGGCGCCAGCGGCATCGACCAACGCCCGCATGCTCGTCAACGTCTCGAGGCAGCCCTCGCGGCCGCAACGGCAGGCAGCGTCGGCGCTGCCCAGTGAGACGTGACCGAACTCGCCAGCGCCATAGCCATCGCCCTGGAACAGCTGGCCATTGAGGATGATCCCGGCGCCGACTCCGCGACCCACCTTGATCACGATCAGGTTGTTGGGTCGAGGGCGGCGAAAGAAGGTCAGCTCGGCGAGGGCGGCAGCGTGACTGTCGTTGGCGAGCACGACCGGCACGCCGTAGCGCTGCTCGAGCTGCGGCCCAAGACGGAGCTCAGCCCAGTTCAGGTTGACCGACCAGCGGACGGTCCCCGTGCTCGTGTCGATGATCCCGGGCGCGCCGATGCCGATGCCGAGGAGAGGCGACCGGTCATCGACGCGCAGGGCGTCGACCAGCTGGAAGACGAGCTCACCGGCGGCATCGCCGTTCCGTCCCTCGAGGGGCAGGTGGATCGAGCGGAGGATCTCGCCCCGCAGGTTGACGACCGCACCGCTGAACCGCGCCTCGCCGAGGTCGAGCCCGATCAGGTGGCGACCGTCGGGAGCAACGCGGAGCAGGATGGGTGACTTGCCCCCGCTCGACTGGCCACGACCGACTTCTTCGATCAGGCCGTCATCGATGAGCGCGCCGACGAGGTCGCCGACAGAGGTACGCGTCAGACCGGTGAGCCGGGCCAGGTCGGCGCGCGAGAGCGGACTGTCATCGTGCAGCGCGCGCAGCACCAGCTGCTGATTGAACGTTCGCGTCTGCTGGTGCGTTGCCTTTTCGGGCAGCACCGTCGCGCTGGCGCTCATCCGGGCGGCCACTCCTCCAACCGCAAACCCCTTGGGCCTGGCCGAGCGCGGCTTTGCCAAGAGACTTGACAAAGTCGCATGTTGCGCGGATTGCAGAACTTTGTCAAGGCGATGGACAAACCCGGACGGGCCCGGACAACGGCGCCGGCGTGAGCTGCCCGGCAGGTCTCGGCGCCACGACGTTCGACGAGGCGGTGCGTTCGGCTTGGTCCCCTTCTGGCAGGCCGCTACCATGCCTGTCCATGGAGTCCGATCGACGCGCAGATGACGTTCTGACCGACCCTGCCCTGGGATCGGCGAGCGGTGGTCGTCTGTCCCGACCCGCCGATGTCCTGCCGCTCGACCGCTTCAATGCATTCACCGACGGCGTGTTCGCGATCGCCATCACCCTGCTGGTCCTCGAACTGACCGTGCCGGTCGGAGAAGGTCCCCTGGTACCCGCACTCGCCGAGCAATGGCAGGAGTTCCTCGGGTACTTGATCAGCTTCGTGTTCATTGGCGGGATCTGGATCAGTCATGCCGGGATGACGAAGCTGATGCGGCAGGCCGACGGGGTGTCGTACGGGATCGATCTGCTGATGCTGCTCTTCGTCGGCGTCCTCCCGTTCTCGACGAACGTGATGGTCACCCACCTGTCGGGTCCGGACGTGGAAGCAGCGGTCGTGATCTATGGGGTCAACGTGCTCCTTGCGTCGCTCACATTGAGCCTGCTGATGTTCTACATCGCCAGCGAGCGATCGCTCGTTGTCGACGGCGTCGCCGACGAGACGTTGGAGGCGAAGGTCCACCAGCGGTGGGTCGTGATCGCGTTGAACGTCGTCGCGATCGCCATTGCCGTCGTCCTGCCCCTCGCCGCCGTCGGTCTGTACCTGATCACGACGATCCTCGCGCTCGCGCTGCCGCTGATCCACTTCCGCCGGCGCCGGCATTAGGCTCTCGCTGTTGGCAGGCAACACTGGCCAGGCAATCCTCGGGGCTGCTGCCCCGACCATTCCTCAGGGGTCGGCTCGCTCCGTCATGCAGCACAGCCGCAACGTGGACACCACGGTCATTCGGTCCGCCACCGAGGATCTCGACCCGGGCACCCGGGCCGAGATCATCCAGGTCTGCGTCGCAGCTCACCATGAGCCCGACTTCGAACGCCTCTTCTCCTACATTCCGTCGGGCGGGCGGCACTTCATCGCGTATCGCGGCAAGGAGCTGGTGAGCCACGCCGTCGTGACGACCCGCTGGCTTCGCGTCGAAGGTGGGCGTCGATTGAGGACGGCCTACGTGGACGCCGTCGCGACGTCTCCGGCGCACCAGGGACAGGGCTACGCGAGTGCCGTCCTGCGACTCCTGGCGGAGAACGTCGATGACTACGATGTCGGCTGCCTCGAGACCGACATCTCGCGGTTCTACGAGCGTCTTGGCTGGGAGCTGTGGCGTGGTGCCCTGGCAGGCGTCAACGAGCAGGGAGTGATCCCGACGCCCGATCAGCACGGCATCATGATCCTTCGCCTGAGACGCACGCCGGATCTGGACCTCGATGGCGAGCTGACCATCGAATGCACCGGCGGACGCATCTGGTAGCGGCCCAATGTCGAGGGTCACGACCCGGATCACCATTCGCCGACCGATCGAGGACGTCTTCGCGGTCCTGACCGACGTCGAGCAGACCGGGATCTGGTTCCCGGGCGACGTCGAGGAACACTGGACGTCGCCGCCGCCGCACGGGGTCGGTTCGACGCGGCATGCCGTGGTGCGGATGCGGGGCAGGCGATCCGAGAACGATGCCACGGTCACCGAATACGACCCGCCACAACGGGCGGTGATAGCGGGCACCTCGCCGAACGCCCCGTTCGTCGGCACGCTCGTCTTCAAGCGCGAGGGCGAGGCGACGCTCGTCGAGGTCACGACCGAGTTCGCGCTTCGAGGCGCCTCGCGGATCGCGGGACCATTCCTCGCCGCGTGGTACGGCCGGGCGTGGGCTCGTGGACTCGACACGCTCAAGCGATTGATGGAATCGGGAGAGCTGTAGGTCGCCGCGCCGGATCAGAGGCCCCCAGGCGCCGGCTGCCGCTCACCCGCGGCCTTGCCCCGAAGGACGCCCGGCCCGAAGGTCGATGGGCGCATGCGCACGGCGACCGCTGGGTGGTGGCGAACCTCGGGCCGGACGGCAGCTATCGCTGCTCCGAGTGCCAGGTGTACCTGGTCGTCCCGAGGTAGCGCCCGGGTCGCCCGTCGTGCCCGTATGCCTGCTGAGCGTTCCAGACCGGCGCGTTGGTCCGGAAACAATCGACGCGTAGGCTCGCGGCACGTTCAGGAGACCGACGAATGCCAGACGAGGACCGCGAGGAGGCTCACATCAAGGCTGTCGCCCAGGGCATCCGCCAGATGATCGACGGGCCGGCGTCAGCCGACGACGTCGACCAGGTCATCGAAGCGGTGATGGGCGATGAGCTCGCCGCGGAGGACCCGTCGCCCGGGCACCCCGACTCGCGTCAACCCTGAGCCCGGGCGCCGCCGCCCAACTGGTCGCCCGGTCGGGCCGCGAGCTCAGGACGACGGTGGAGCCGCGGTCAATTCGATCGTGAATATCCGGCCGTCGCGGTGGGCGTAGTCCCACACCTCGATCGCCGGCGGCTCGATTCCGAGCGACGTGAGGGCAGTGCAGACCTGGCTGCGGTGATCGGTCCCGTGATAGAGCGCCTGGGCGAGCCTGATCCCGAGCGGCGCATGAGTCTCGTAGCCGCTGTCCTCATGCTCGACGACGACGGTGGTGGGGTCGAGGTCGCCAGCGACCAGGCGCTGCCAGACCGGATCGTGGGCCTCCATCACGGCGCGCAGGGTCGGGATGTCGCTCCCCTTGTCGAAGGGCTCCGGCTCGCCGCCGCGCAGGACGTCCAGGTAGAAGACGTCCCCGTCGACGAGATGGCGGAGCGTGTCGAGGATCGAGCCGTACGTTCCGGGCACGGTGGTCGCCAGCTGCGCGTCGTCGAGCGAAGCGCAGGCATCGAGAACCCGGATGGTGGCCCAGACGTGATGGCCGAACGCATCGGCGAGGAGGGGCGAAGGCATCGCCGTCACTCTACCAAGCGCCAGCCGGTGCGCTGCAGCTGAAGGAGAGTCCGAACGACGGAGAGGAGACCCGGCGCCGGTGGGCTCTGGCGCCGGGTCTCCTGGAATACCAGGGAGACAGGTCGTCTCCGGGTCAGGGCGTGATCCGGATGGAATCGACGATGGCCTGGAGCTCTGCCAGGTCGGCGGCTGTGTTGGCCGGATAGAAGGACCTCTTGATCACGAGCGTCTGGCCGTTCACATCGAGGATGTCGAGAAGGTCGTGCTGGCCGGCGCCCTGGTTGTATCGGTCGCCCCCGTCCGCCAGGGTCCAGGCCTTGTACTGGGCGCCGTCGCAGAGGCTAGCGCTCGACCCGTCGAACTTGATGTCGAGCGGCACCATGAGGTCGACCTCCTTCCCGTGGAAGCCGTCGATCGTGACGTCGACGGGCATCACCGTCGAATCCCGCTTCTGGGCCACCAGTGCGGCCACCAGGTTGTCGACCGTTGGGCCGACCGAGACGGCCGTCGTCTGCCAGTGGCATGGGTCGCTGTAGACCGTGGCGACGTTTAGCCACGTGTTGATCGCCATTCCGTTGGGCGGGTCCGCATCGGGCTTGCCGACGATGTTCGGGTCGGAGCTCCAGCCGGCGGGCAGCGTGAACGTGATGAACGGCCCGGCCCCCCAGTTGGATCGGTACGTCCCCGGTGCGAGCTGGCCGGACGGCGGTAGCGTTGGAACAGGGGTTGGGCTGGGAGTCGGGGCGGCCGTTCCGGTCGACGTTGGCGTCGAGGCGGGCGCTCCGACACCGCCACTCCTCGGCAGGAGATTGACACCGACCACGGCGAGGACGACCACGGCGGCCGCCGCCAGGACGATCTTGATCGGGGTTCTCATCTTGGGCAACCTCCGCGCCGGCCACCAGGCACGGCGCTGTCGGGTCGCAGGGACTTGGTCGAGCACGGCGTCCAGGACGCGGTCCGGGAGCGCGGTCACGCCCTCCTCCAGCCACGACCGAACGATGCGGGTGACGTCGCGATCGGCGCTCACGGTGCAACCTCCCGCAACGCCGGCCGAGCGTCGGCCTCGAGGGCCGCGCGAAGCCCGCGCATCGCATGGAATAGACGGGATCGGACCGTCCCGATCGGGACTCCGAGGATCTCGGCGACCTGGTCGAGCGGAAGGTCCAGGTAGTGGTGGAGCACCACAACCGCTCGGTGATCGATGGACAGGCGCCTGAATCCCCGTTCGAGCTGGTCGCGATCGACGACCATGCTCAGGCCCCCAGCCTCCACCGGCTCGTCGACCGGCAGGAGACGGAGGTTCGGTGCCCAGGCCCGGATCCGGCGACCCTCGGCGTAGCAGGCGCGCACGAGGAGCCGGTACGACCAGGCGTCAAACGCCGCCGGGTCGCGAAGCTGGGGAAGGTCTCGCCAGATGGTCAACAGCGCCTGCTGCGTCGCATCCTCGGCGAGGTCGGTGTCGCGCAGGATCCTGTGCGCCACCGCGTGGAGCCGGCCACCGATGGCAACGGCGAGGCTCGCGAATGCCTCCTCGTCGCCGTGCTGAGCCAGGACCACGAGATGCGTATCCATGCCCTTCCACCAGTGGCACGCCGGTCGCATCCGGCGCACTCACAAGGTAGGGGCGTCGCAACCAGACGGGCGACTCAATCCTCGCGCCACGTCGTCTCCGCGAAGGACGCCCGCGGCATCACCCGGGCTGGGCACGAACGATGCCTAGCCGGCGTCGATGACGCAGAAGCGGTTGCCCTCCGGGTCGGCCATGATGATGTAGTCCGCGTCCGCCGGCCGCTTGTCCCAGTGCACCTCGGTGGCCCCCAGCCCGATCAGGCGCCTGACCTCCGCGGCCTGGTCCTCGGCGTAGAGGTCGAGATGGATCCGGGGCGGGATCTGGACGGTCGAGCGGACCCGATCGAGCGACACGTTCGGCCCGATGCCGTCCCGCGGGTGCAGCAGGGCGAAGTCGTCGCCGTCGCCCTCGCGGGGCAGGTAGTCGAGGGCGGCCGCCCAGAACTGCCGCTGACGCGGAAGGTCATCGACCCGGATGACGATCGAACCGACCCGGATCATCGTTCCCACTCCATCGTCTGGCCCCTTTCCGCGTCCCGGCGCGTGATCTCGCCTCGAGCGAACGACCCGGCTATTTCGCGATCTCCCAGATATGGCCGCCGGGATCCACGAAGCTGGCGGTGCGGACGCCCCATGGCCGGTCCAGCGGACCGTTCAGCAGCGTCACCCCACGCCTGGCCAGCTCCGCGCACGTCGCATCGACGTCATCTACGTCGATCGTGAACTGGAAGCGAGACCCGGCCTCGCCTGGCGCCACGACCGCAGGCTCGATGAGCTCGCGGGCCGCCGTGGTCTTGAGCAGGTTGACCAGCGTGCCCCCGAACCGGAACACCGCCGAGTCGTCGTCCTCGAACGTCACCGGCAGGCCGAAGACATCCCGGTAGAACTGCCTGGCGGCCGCCAGGTCCTCGACGAACAGCGTGATCGCGCTGATTCCACCGGGCCACGAACCGACGCCGGAACCTTCCATCAAGCCCTCCCAAGCGACGACAGCACCATGGATCCGAAGGTTCTCACCCGACGGCGGCGTGCGGCGGAGTCGAACCTCGGTTCCGCGCCGAATCGAGTTCGGGATCTCGGCGATCTCGTCCACGTACGCCACGAGCTCGGCGAGCGCTTCCGGCGAAGCATCACCCGACAGCTCGATCTCGTACTCGATGGCGGTCGACGTCGCCGGGTCACCCACGTAGTCGCTGTCGGCGACGACTCGAACCCGGTCGAGGCGGATGCCGCGTCGGGCGGCTTCGCGGAACAGGTCGTTCGAGACGCAGCCGGCGACCGCGAGGTTCAGGAGCTGGCCGCCGTTGAGCCCGAGCCCGCGGCCGCCTCCCGCTGCCGGCCGGTCGATGACCACGGTGGCGGACCCGCCGGAGCCGAGGGCGGTCGGGCCGCCGTCGACCGATCGGACGTCGACTCGATACGTCTCGGACATTGGTCTCCTCTGCTGAGGGGGAGGAATCGTAGCCCGAATCGCCGCCCGGTTCCGGGTTCCGACGCTCAAGCGGTTCAGTGCTCGAGGAGGACGAACGCCGATCTGCCGGGCAACTCGAGGCGCGAACCCGTCGGCCCGGCGACGATCGTCGGTCCGCCACCTCGCTCCGGCGCGACGGTCAGTCGCTCGACGGGCTGGAACCCCGGCGCGAGCTCGACATCGAGGACGGCCGGTCGGGACCCGGCGTTGACGGCCACGACGGCACTCCGCCCCTCGGCGGTCCGCAGCAGCGCGACCGCGTCGCCGGTCGTCGCGAGGCAGCGGACCGCGCCCCGGCGAAGGGCGACGTGGTCGCGACGGGCCGCGGTGAGGGCGATCACAAATGCCCGCAGCGCCTGGTCGCCGGCCGACGGCGAGACCGGATAGGCGCCGCGGCAATCCGGGTCGTCGCCGCCGACCATCGCGATCTCGTCGCCGTAGTAGATGCACGGCGCTCCGGGCAGGGTCAGCTGAAGGAGCATCGCCAGGCGGAGTGCCGTCAGGTCGCCACCGAGGACCGTCAGCGGCCGCGGTGCGTCGTGCGAACCAATCAGGTTGAGCTGGACCGCGACGGCGGCCGGGTCGTAGATCGTCATCAGCCGATCGACTGCCTGTCCGAACCCGGCGCCGTCAAGGCGCCGGATCATGTCTCGGTACAGGAGATGGTCGGCGATGACGGTCGAGTCGAGGTTGTCACCCCCGACGAAGCCCAGGATGGCTGCTCCGAGGGGATAGTTCATGAGCGCGTCGAAGCGGTCTCCGGCCAGCCATCGAGGTGCCTCCTCCCAGATCTCTCCGACCAGGTAGGCGTCCGGGTCGACCGCCCGACAGCGGTTGCGGAACTCGGCCCAGAAGGTCTCGTCCTCGATCTCGTCGGGGACGTCCAGCCGCCAGCCGTCGATCCCGAAACGGAGCCAGGATTCCCCGACGGTGAGCAGGTACTCGCGCATCGCCGGGTTCGACACGTTGAGCTTCGGCAGCGCGGGCAGACCCCACCAGGCGCGATAGCCGCCGCGGTACGAGGACCCGCCGTAGTCGGGGCCGGGCTCCTCGCGCGGGTAGGGATCCAGGGTCCCACGTCCGGCCCGGACCTCGGGATCGAGCAGGAACCAGTCCCGGTAGGGCGACCCGGCGCCGTTCTCGACCACGTGGTGAAACGGCCAGAACCCGCGGCCGCTGTGGTTGAAGACGCCGTCGAGGATGACCCGCATGCCGAGCTCGTGAGCACGGTCGATCAGCTCGCGCAGGGCGGCGTTGCCGCCGAGGAGCGGATCGACCGTCAGGTAGTCGTAGGTGTGGTACCGGTGGTTCGAGGCAGAGGCGAAGACCGGGTTCAGGTAGAGGGCCGAAATTCCCAGCTCGGCCAGCTCCGGGAGTCGCTCGGCGACGCCGAACAGGTCGCCCCCCTTGAAGCCGTCCCGGGTCGGAGCCGCGTCCCACGGCTCGAACGGTCCGGGCGCGGCGACCCGGCCGCTGCGGGCAAAGCGGTCGGGGAAGATCTGGTAGAAGACCGCGTCCTTGACCCAGTCGGGCGTCGAGACCATCATCGGGTACCTCGGGGTGGGGTTGGGGGATCGATGCGGCTACGAATCAGGCAGATCGAACCGCCGGTGCTCGACGAGACCGTCGACGCAGCCGACGACGCGTCGCAGACGCCGGACTACGGGCCCAACGCGGACGCCGTTCGCGGGTTGCTCCGTCGCGCATCGAGCCTGACCCGGGCTCAGGTCAAGCGCCTGGCCGACGAGGTCGCCTGGCGGTCATGGGCCGTCATGCTGCCGCCGGGCGGCGGCATCGCGGCGGCTCGGGCGACCGCGGCCGTCTGTGCGCGGCGATCTGGCCGGGGCTCGCTGGTGGCTGTCCTCGACGACGCCGTGCGGGAGGCGCTCGGAGCCAACGCCGCCAACGACCGGGCGCGCCGGGCCGTGCTGGATGCCGTCGAGGCCACCGCGCTCGCGGATGTCCTGCCCGACGAGACGGTCCAGCTGCTCAAGGGAGCCTGGCGGACGGTCGCACCCTGATCGTCGGCCGAGGACCGTCCCGGGGCATGCGGTCAGCCGCACTGGTCGATGTCCCGCCATTTCGCCACCACGTCGTCCTGGCGCTGGGTGCCCGCAGTTCCGTATGCGACCGACAGCGAGCGGTTGGCGATCTCTCCACAGCCGTCGTCCTTCTCGACGGCCTCCCATGAGCCCCGGGTGTACTTGTACTGGGGAACGGCGCCGTCGGTGAAGACGAGCGTGATCGTCCAGGTCCCGTCTGGCGCCGCGGGTCATCGGCGTCCCGGCCGGGCTCCAGCCCTGGAAGTCGCCGGCGATGTAGACCGTGTCGTCGTCCGGGGTCCCGGCGGGCACCGCGACGCTGAACGTCACCGCAACGTCACGTCGGCCGGCCGTCACCGCCAGCTCCGGTGAGGGTGCCGAGCGATTGAAGCTGGTGTCCTGGGCGACGACCGCGTAGACGTAGGCCGTGCCCTCGGCCACGCTCGGGTCGAGGAAGGTCGGGGCGCTGGTCAGGCCGACGGTCGAGAACGGTCCGCCTGGCTTCTCGCCTCGCAGCACCTCGTAGCGGTACAGATCGTCGGCCGCCACGGCCGGCCAGGTCAGGCGAATGTGGTCGCCGGCCACGTCCGCGGCCACGGGCAGGCCCGGAGCCGGTGGTGGAACACGATCCGAGCCCGGCTATCGCGGTCAGGTGGACGGCTTGCCCGACCTGGTAGGCGTTCGCGCTCCCGTCGAGGTCGCCGACGATCCAGGTCGCACCATCGGATGTCGAGGCCCGCGCAGCCACGTCGAAGGTCTGCTCGGCGTCGGGTCGGAGCTGGGCCAGATAGGGAATACCGGCAGCCGGTCCGGCACCGGCGTCATAGGCGGCGTCCACCCAGGTCCAGCCGTCGGAGCTCGCCGGGTCGGAGCCGCCCGGGCCGAGCCCGACCTGGACGCGCAGGCCGATCGGCGGGCCGGATCCGGCGGCGACCCCCGGCACGGTCACTCGGGCGCCAACCGATGCACCGGGACCGGCGGCCGACAGCGGGGCCTGGATGGCCGGCGGACCCTCGAGCCGGACCTCGGTGACGATCAGCTCCGGCAGCGCCGTGGCCTCGGGCGATCGACCGGAGACGTTGCCGTGGTCGTCGAGCGCAGCCACGACGTAGTGGTAGCGAGTTCCGTTGCGGACCGTGGCGTCGACAAAGGCCGGCTGTTCAACGTCACCGACGGTCTCATAGCCACCGCCGCTGACGATCGAGCGGAAGACCCGATACCCGGCAGCGCCGTCGACTGCCGGCCAGGACAGCGCGACCTGACCCGTCCTGGCGCCGGCGATCGGCTGGCCGGGGACCGCGGGTGGCGCGAGGTCCGTTCCCGGCTCGGTGACGAGGACGGCCGCGGACCCGGGCGCGACGCGGACCACGAGCTCGCCGTTCGTGACGGTGCCACCCGTGCCGCCGAGACCGTCAGCCAGCCGGATGCCGTCGGGCAGGCGCCCGGCAACGGGCACGGTCACGCTCTGCTCGCGCTCGGAAAGGTTGACCACGGCGACGGCCGCTTCGTCGTTCGTCCGCCGCAGCCACGCCAGCGCCTCATGATCGTCGTCGCTGACCAGGAGCGACAGATCGCCCTCGCGCAGGGCGGCGTGGTCGGCGCGCAGGTGGGCGAGCGTCCGGTAGTAGGCGCGCAGCTCCGAGTCCTCGGTGCCCCACGGATACGGACGGCGATCATCGGGGTCGTCCTGCCCGGTCAGCCCGACCTCGTCGCCGTAGTAGATCGAGGCCATGCCGGGCCAGGTCATCTGGATCGCGGCCACGAGGCGCTGCCGGCGCTTGCCCTCGGCCACCGCCGCCGGGTCGGACTTGGCCGCTTCGTTCTCCGCGCCGGGCGTCAGCGTCCACAGGATGCGGGTGGTGTCGTGACTGTCGACGAGGTTCAGCAGGGCGGCGAACGCCGGGGGCGGGTAGTCCTCCTGGACGGCCAGCATCTCGGCCGCGAAGTCGGTCGGTCGCAGGGCGCCGATCTCCCCGTCGAGGTCTGCCGTGTCGCCGTTCACGAGGCCGATGACGGCCCGTCGGAAGCGGTAGTTCATCGTCGTGTCGGCCTCGTTGCCGAGCAGCCACTTCGAGGTGTCCCCCCACTGCTCGCCGAGGACGAGCGCATCGGGATCGGCGGTCTTGGCCGCCGCCCGGATCCGGATCATGAACTCATCGCTCAGGTTGTCCATGACGTCGAGTCGCCAGCCGGCCGCGCCCCGTTCCAGCCAGGTCGGGACGACGCCAGCCGGGCCGGTCACCAGGTCGACGACCGCTGGCACCTCCTGGGTCTCGGGGATCGTGTCGAACCCGGCCCAGCCCTGGTAGAAGGTGTCGTCGCCGCCGGCGGTGGACGGCGCGCACGGGGCCGGTTCCGTGCCGGCCGGCTTGCGGAACGTGAACCACGAGCGGCTCGGCGAGTCAGCCGCCTCGCAGGCGCCAACGTCCGCGAAGCGACGGTACCGATCGAACCACGGGGAGTCGGACGAAACGTGGTTGAAGACGCCGTCCAGGATGACCCGCATGCCGCGCTGCCTGGCTGCGGCGACCAGGCGGTCGAAGTCCGCCTCGGTGCCCAGGTCGGGGTCGACCGTGAAGTAGTCCGACGTGTCGTAGCGATGGTTCGACGGCGCCGCGAAGATCGGGTTGAGGTAGAGGGCCGTGACGCCCAGATCGGCGAGCTCGTCGAGCTTGGCGCTGATCCCCGCGAGATCCCCGCCAAAGAAGTCGCGACCGAGCGGACCTTCCGAGCAGGGCACGTCCTGGTAGGCGCGGCAGTAGCCTTCCGGTCGCTCGTCCCAGGACTTGACGAGGACCGGGTTGCCGTAGACGTCGCCGTAGCGGAAGCGCGCGGGGCCTTCGGTACCGGCGGTGGCCGTCGGCGATGGGTCGTTCGTTGGATCGCCGTTGAAGAACCGGTCCGGAAAGATCTGGTAGACGACGGCGCCGCGCGTCCAGCCGGGAGTCACGAAGGCCGGGTCGTAGACGCTGATCTGCCAGCCCCGCTGGTCGGGCGGTTCACGGGAGATTGAACCGGTGCCGCCGTCGAGCGACCGGTCGTCGGCGAGGTAGCGCGTCGCGGTCCCATCGTGGAGCACGATGTCGTAGGTCAGGATCGTCGGCGTGACCGATGTCTCGATCGTCGCCTGCCAGTAGTCGTAGCCGTGCTCGCCGGCGGCGGCATCGGTCGCCGCCCGGATCATCGGGACGACCACCGAGGTCCCGGCCCGCCCGTCGCTGACGCGCACCTCCGCCGCGGTCAGGTCTCCGGCCGCGGCGCGAGCGCGCAGGGTGACCGGGGTACCGCCCGGGACCGCGCCGCCCGGGGCGCGGTACAGGTCGTCGCGGCTGTCATGCTGCAGGTCGGCGTCGCGAATCCGGCCATCCGGCGACAGCGCCGGGCGGTCCACGGCGATCAGCCGGCCCGTGGCCGAAGGCGATGGCGGCGGCCCGGACCTGGTGCCGCCGAGCAGTGCCCAGCTGCCGACCCCGACGGCTACGGCGCCCACGACGACGAGGACGCCGAGCCGCCGTGATCGCGATGTCACCCCTTGACGCCACCGAGGGTGAGGCCGGAGACGAGGTACTTGGAGGTGTACACGAAGAGGAAGACGACCGGCACGCTGACGATGATCGAGACCGCCGACAGCTCGGCCCACTGCGTCGCGAACTGGCCCTGGTAGCGGGTGATGCCGAGCGGCCAGGTGAGCAGCGACTCCTCCGAGCCGACGAGCACGCTGGCGGTGAAGTACTCGCCCCAGGCGGCCAGGAAGTTGAACAGGTAGACGATCGCCAGCGCCGGCAGCGAGAGCGGCAGGAGCACGCGCCAGAACGCCTGCAACGGCGAGCAGCCGTCAATGAGCGCGGCCTCCTCGAGGTCGACGGGCACCGTGTCGTAGTAGCCCTTCAGGATCCAGATGCTGAACGGGATGGCCGTCACCGAGTAGGCGATGAGCAGGCCGCGATACGAGTTGACCAGGTCCAGGTTCACCGCCAGCAGGAAGATCGGGACGAGCAGCATGATCCCGGGGATGATCTGGGTCGCGAACAGGAAGGTCAGCCCCAACCCCCGGCCCGGGAACCGATGCCTCGAGAACGCGTAGGCCGACGTCGCCGCCAGGATGAGCCCGACGGTCGCGGTGCCGAGCGTGACGATCAGGCTGTTGAAGATCCACTGCAGCGTGCTGCTCTCGAAGATCACCTTCTGGAACAATTCGATCGTGGCCCCCGCGGGGATGATCGACAGCTTCGGGTCCAGGATGTTGTCGCCGGGTCGAAGGGCCGTCCCCATCACCCGCAGGATCGGCGCGATGGCGATGAACGAGGCGAAGATCAGCCCGGCGTGGATGAGGGCCCGCTTGAGCGGCGAGTCCTTGCCCCTGCCGGCCGCCGTCGTGATCCGTCGGAGCCCAGTCCGCCTCGCTGGTTGCTGCGAGACGAAGATCTCCTCGCGAACCTGGAAGCTCATTCGTAGGCTCCCTTCAGGGCGTTCGTCTGGCGAACGTAGAAGACCGTGAAGACCAGCAGGATCGCGAAGATGATGAACGCGAACGCGGCCGCGAACCCGTAGCGACTGAAGGCGAATGCCGCGCGGTAGAGCGCGGTCACGAGGATGTCGCTCGTCTCCAGCTCCTGCTGATTGATGAAGAACGGCACCAGGATGTTGTTGAACGTCAGGAACACACCGAGCAGCACGCCCGGCACGAGCACCGGGCGAAGCAGCGGAAGGGTGATCTTGCGGAACGACTGGAACGTGTTCGCGCCGTCGATCTCGGCTGCTTCGTAGTAGTCGGTCGAGATGCTCTGCAGCCCGCCGAGCACGATGACCATCATGAACGGCACGCCCAGCCAGACGTTGGTCATGATCATGGCCACGAAGTTCCAGAACGGATCGGACAGCCATGGCACCGGGCCGAGCCCGACCAGGCCAAGGACCTGGTTGATGGCTCCGTACTCGAAGTTGTACTCCGTGCGCCAGATCATCAGCGAGGCGGTCGCCGGGATCGCCCAGGGCAGGATCAGCGCCGCCCGGTAGGCGCTCCGCCCGCGCATCGCCCGATTGAGCATCAGCGCCAGGGCGATCCCCAGCGTCACGTGGAAGAAGATGTTGATCGCCGTCCAGAGCAGCGTCTGGGCGAAGAGCTGGTAGAAGCCGGTCTGCTTGAGGACCGGCGCTCCGGTCAGGATCGCGATGTAGTTGTCGAGGCCCACGAAGATGTTGCGCTCACCGGTCAGGCCAAGGAAGCCCGGATCGAAGAAGTTGCGGATGTTCATCTTCGTGAAGGAGATGTTGAATTCCCAGATCAGCGGGTAGACGTACAGGACGATCAGGCCGATCGCCGCCGGCGTGATGAGCATCAGC
The DNA here is from genome assembly GCA_963755285.1 of uncultured Chloroflexia bacterium. Lineage (GTDB taxonomy): Bacteria > Chloroflexota > Limnocylindria > Limnocylindrales > CSP1-4 > Chersky-267. Next base: position 38,337 of record CAVWJB010000004.1, read on the forward strand.
GGGAGCCAATGGGCGGGCTTGCGCCAGGCGATGAAGATCGGGTACAGGATCAGCTCGAGCACGATCACCACGGCGACCAGCGCCGGGTTGAGGAACACGATGAGCAGCCCGATGAGGGCCGGCGTCGCCAGCATCACCGGCAGCGCGAAGCGCGAGGTCCGCCAGCGGACGAAGAACAGGTAGAGGAACGTCTCCAGGATGGCCACGAAGGCCACCAGCGCGAGCAGGGTCAGTACGACCTCGCTCAGCGCCTTGGCTGCTTGTGCGGGGTCGAACATGGCATGCCTCCTCCTTCCCGATCAAGCCACGCGAACCGATGCCAGCCCAAGGTGTGGATGAGCCCCGGCCCGCGAGGACCCGGGGCTCATCATGCTACGTCCGGATAGGGCCTTGAATGCCCAGGATTACTGGGCGGCGCACTCGCCGCCGGGTGCGATGCCGGCCTCTGCGGAGGTCTGCGCCGCGGCAGCCTCCTTGGCCGGGTCGGAACCCTTGCCGAGCACGTTGCGGATCGCCGTGTTCATCGAGTCGAACACGCACCGCATCTCGAGGTTGGTCGGCTGCGGGATCCCGAGCTTGACTGCTTCGGCAGCCCCAGCCAGGTAGGGATCACCGGTCACGAGCGGATCATTGATCGCCTCGTTGTTCCCGGGCAGCCGCTTGAGGGCCGTGACCATCTCCAGCTGGTGGGCCTTGTCGGTGGCGAACTTCATGAAGTCGATCACCACGCACTGCTTGTTGGGATCATTGGCGACGGCCGCCGACGCCATCAGGAACGTGCCGGCCGTATAGGGCTTGGGGAAGTCCGCCCCGACGATCTTCGGGATCGGCCCGACGCCGATCTTGAAGGGCAGCTTGGAATAGTCGCCCAGGGCCCAGTCCCCGTTGATCGCCATTGCCGCCTTGCCCTGCTTGAACAGGTTGTCGGCAACCGTGTAGTCGGCTTCCTTGGGGGTGACCTTGTCGGTGTACTTGAGGTCGTAGAGGAACTTGAGCGCGCTGACCATGGCCGGGGTGTTCAGGGTCGGCGTCTTGCCGTCGTCGGCGAACACCTTGCCACCGTAGGCACCCAGGAACGGCACCAGCCAGAAGGACTCTTCCTGGCGGAAGGCCAGGCCGACCTTGTCGCCGCTGGTATTGGCCTTCGCGGCAGCGATCATCGCGTCGCTGTCGGCGGGGCCATCGGGCACCAGGCTCTTGTTCCAGTAGAGCATGAGCTGGTTGCCGTACGAGGTCGGCACGCCCCAGGTCTTGCCATCAGCCTGGACGGCGGCAAGCGCGTTGGGGAGGTACGTGGCGGGATCGATCAGGCCATCGAGCGGCATGATCGCGGCGGCGGCCGTGAAGGGGCCGACATGATCCGCAACCGTCCACAGCATGTCGGGCGGATTCTTGGCCAGGGTCGCCTTGAGGAAGTCCTCGCGCAGCGACTCGGATCCTCCGACTTCCTTCTGGGTGACGGCGATCTTGACGTTCGGGTGGGCGGCCGTGTATTCGGTCGTCAGCTTCTGGACGAACTGCAGGGCACCGTCGCCGGGGCCCTCCTTCGTCCACAGGGTGAGGCTGACCGGGTCGGTCGTGCAGGCCGCAGCGGCCGATGCGACCGGCGACCCGGCCGCCGATGCGGCCGGCGACCCGGCTGGTGCCGTCGTCGGCGATCCGGCCGGTGCGCTGGTCGCCGTGCCGCTGCTACAGGCGGCGATGACGATGCTGAGGCTCGCCACGATCGCGGCGAACCCGAATCTCGGTTTCATCCTTCGTACTCCTCCTTCTTTGCCGTCGGTCCACCCGTCGCCCCCGGACCTCGGGGGCTGATCGAGCGACCGTGCACGAGTCAGACGCGCGCGCCGTCGGTCCGACTCTCCTCCCCTGGCTGAACTGGCGGTGGCGCGGTCGATGCCCGGACGATGAGCCGGGTCTCCAGGACCCGTCGCTCGGGTCGTTCTGGTTGGCCCTCGATTGCCAACAGGAGAAGCCGCACGGCTTCCTCTCCCTTTCGCCGCACCGGCTGGTGCACGGTGGTCAGCGGCGGATCGGTGAGCCGGGCGAGCTCGAGGTCGTCGAAGCCGACGATGCTGATGTCGCCCGGTACGGCCAGTCGCAGCTCGCGCATCGCGTGGATGGCGCCGCTCGCCATGGCGTCGCTCATCGCCAACACAGCCGTCGGGCGCTGTCCGTCCTCCCAGGCCTGCTTGAACGCGGCCGTCCCACCGCCCACGCTCGCCGGACCAACGATCACCGCCGAGCCCGGGAGGCGCAGGCCGGCCGCCTCGATGGCCTGTCGATAGCCGCGCAGGCGCCGGTTCATGACCCCATCCGGGTCTTCGCGGCCGGCCGGATGGGGCGGGTCCACCCCGATCACCAGGATCGCCCGATGCCCGAGACCCAGGACATGCTCAGCCGCCAGCCGCGCCCCGCCTTCGTCGTCGACCTCGACCGACGGATAGTCGGCCAGGGCGGGCGAATCAACCGACACGATCGGCATCCCGGCCCGGCGGATCTGCTCGAGCTCCGGGTGACCGGCCGGCAGACCGATGGCCACGAAGCCGTCGACGGTCGCCCGCCCGACTGCGCTGGCCAGCGACCCGTGCCGCGGCGCGATGAAGTGAAGCCCGTAGCCGGACGCCTCGACCGCCCGCGCGACACCCTCGCTGAACTCGCCGAAGAACGGGTTCGAGAAGATGATCGACAACGCCTGCGGGGTCAGGACGCCGATCGTGCCCGTCCGCCGACGGGTCAACGCCCGGGCTACCGGATGGGGCCGGTAGCCGATCGAATCGGCGACCTCCAGGATTCTCGCCGCGGTCGCCTCACCGAGTCGGTCGGGCGAGTTGAACGCGAATGACACGGCGGTCTTGGAGACGCCCGCCATCTGGGCTACGTCGGCGATCGTCACGCGTCGGGATCCTAGCTCCAATGGTCTTCCTTGCGGCCGGCCTGGGCACGATCGATCACGCTGATCGGATGATGATCTAAAGCGGTTTAGCAAACCGGTTTAGGCGGACGCTAACACGCCCGTCCACGGGCGTCAATCTGAGAATCGCCGCATTCCGACCAGGCCCCTCACGTGCTCCGCAGCTGGCCCTCGGACGGCCGCCGACCCTCGCCCGGTCAGCCGCCTCGGCCGTCGCGTCGGGCCAGGTAGGCGTCAAACTCGGCTGCGCGTTCGCACGCCGTGGTCGAGGACCGCTTCGTAGATGTCGTAGCTCCGGACCTGCTTGCCGTAGCCCGGCCTCCGCTGCCAGACGTCCTTGATCCGCAGGATCGCCAGGCGCTTCTCGGGCGTGAGCCGCGGTGGCAGCGTCACGATGTGCTCGAGGTCGTATTGCGAGCTGCCGTCACCCAGGAACCAGACGTCGAGCTTCCAGTCGGCGCCGCCTTCCGCCCGGTAGTCGACGCCCCAGTACAGCCCGTCGGGATAGGCCGGGTCGACGTTCCAGCGCCCGGTGTCGTTGCGGAACCGGAGCTGGCGAACGTTGGGATGGACGGCGAGCGGCCGGAGCGCCTCGAAGATCGGGCCGATCGCCAGGCTCGGGCAGAGCACCGTGACGTCGATGTCGCGCCAGACCATGAGCCCGAGCGCCACGCTGCCCGTCTGGACCGGCCGGCCCACGGTTCCGAGCCGCTCGAACAGGTCCAGGTCGCGGAGGACGTCGGTCGCCTCGGCCTGGAGCGCGTCCTGCCTGAGCAGGAGCTCTTCGTCGCTCGCCGCGCCCTGGGGCTCGGTCACCCTGATGCTCTCCTAGTGGCGGGCTCGTCGGAAACCGCATCCGACCCTATCATCGGCGCCTCGATCCGGGTGCCGCGCCTGTCGGCCCCCGAGCCGAGTGGGGCTCGTTGACCGGGGTGGCTCGTCGTGAGGGCCTGGTGCGGCGTCTCGGCGGTCGAAGCCCAGCTTCAGGCCAGCGGCCAATACTGCTCGCTGACGATCGCGTCCCGGTCGAAGCCACGGGCCGCCAGGATGCGCTCGGCACCGGTGATCATCTCGGGATTGCCGCACAGGTACGCCACGCTGGCTGCCGGCTCCAACCCGTACCGGTCGCAGATCGCATCGAGCTGTGCGTCCAGCCGACCGGTCAGGCCCGGCCAGCCGGCGTTGGCAGCCGCGGCCGGGCGCGAGACGACGGGCAGGTAGTGCACGTCGCTCCGATCAGCCGCGAGCCGCTCGAGCCGACCCCGGAAGGCCAGCTCGTCGACGTGCGAAACGCCATGCACCACGACCGCTCGAGGCGGCGCCGTCGCCGGTCCACGGGGCCGACGAGGGTTTGCCACGTCGTCTCGAACGAGCGAGTCGGCCATCGACAGGAACGGTGCCAGGCCAGTTCCGGTTGCCACGAAGAGGTGAGTCCGCGGATCGCCCTGGCGGAGCCTGAACAGGCCCTTGGCGCGCCCGATCCGAATCCGATCGCCGACTCGGAGCGCCCACAACGTCGGAGTGAGCGCGCCACCGGGCACGAGCCGGACGAGGAACTCGAGCTCGGTTCGGGCGTCCCTTGGGGACGACGTCGAGTAGGGTCGCTGGATCAGCCTGCCGCCCACGATCACGCCGAGCGCGAAGTACTGACCAGGTTCGAATGCGCCGACCCCGTCATCCGGCCGAACCACGAAATGCGTAATCGTCGGGGTCAGGTCGATTCGGGCTGACAGCGTGGCGTTCGGCCCGAGGGCCGGCCGGACCACCGAGCCGACCGGCGGCAGGACCGTGGAGATGTCGGAGGCGGTCACGGTCAGGCCGCCGACGAAACGCCGTCGACGGCCTCGCGGGCCGCTCCCGGATCGCGATACCAGGTCGCGTCGATCCAGGCGAACTCGACCCACTGGCGCGGCAGCTGGTCGGCCCGGAAGATCGCCTGGTTCGGGCAGGCGGACTCACACGAGCCGCAGTCGATGCAGCCGTCCGGATCGATGTAGAACTTGCGGTCAACCGAGGGATCCGCGCTGATGCAGTCGACCGGGCAGACCGAGACACAGGACTGATCGCTGTTGTCGATGCACGGTTCGGCGATGACGTAGGCCACGGGTTGTCCTCCCGGCGAGTTGGTCGGCCGTGCGCCCGGCGTCTGCCGGCGCGCGGCCTGACTCGATCATCGGACCGGCGGATGGGAGTGCCGTGTGGCCCGGATGTGAGTTCACTCATCCGGGAGAAGTCAGCCGGCGGTCGGTCCCGCGACGGGCAACGTCAGGACGAATCTCGCGCCGCCGCCCGGCCGGTCGTCGACACAGATCGTGCCGGCGTGGGCCAGCGCGATCCGCCGGGCGATCGCCAACCCGAGGCCCGTCCCGCCCGCACGGTCCCGGGCGACACCGGGCAGGCGGGCGAACGGCTCGAAGATCCGTTCCCGGTCGACGCTCGGGATGCCCGGCCCTTCATCTGCGACGGTCAACGCGACGGCGGCCTGGCCAGACGCCCGGACATCGACCGTGACCGTCGTCCCCTTCGGCGAATGATCGAAGGCGTTGTCGAGAAGGATCAGGAGGAGCTGGGTCAGCCGGTCCCGGTCGCCGGACACGAGCGTCAGCCCCTCCGGCGCGGAGCGCACCAGCCTCAGGCCCACCCCTCGCTCCGAGGCGAGCGCCTCCGCCTGGCGCACGGTGTCTGCAGCGATCCCGGCCAGGTCGACTGACCGGCGATCGAGAACCAGCCCGCTCGCGTCCGCTGACGCGAGCTGGAGAAGGTCGCCGACCAGGCGAGAGAGGCGGTCGGACTCGGCCACGATGTCGTCGACCAGCGGGCGCCCGTTGTCGGCGATCATTCCTTCGCGGTCGAGGACCTCGGCGTTCGCCCGGATCAGCGCGATCGGCGTCCGCAGCTCATGGGATGCATCGGCGACGAACCGACGTTGAGCGTCGAACGTCCGGCGGATCGGACCGAGCGCATCCCCGGTGACAACCAGCGTGACCAGCGCAGCCCCGACCAGGCCGATGACGCCCACCAGCGCGATTGCGGCGACCAGGCTGTTCGACTGGGCGTCGTGCAGCTCCATGACGAAGCCACCCTGGACGAAGCCGATCGGCGGTCCGCCTTCTGACGAGACGACCGGCACCGTCAGCAGGCGAACCGGCACGCCCGCCGCGTCGACCGTTCGGAGGTCCCGACCCGAGGCGGCGGCCGCAACGGCCGCGGACGCGTCCGGGAGCCCAGTCAACGCCTTTCGCGAGGGATTGGCGAGCAGCCCCCCGGCTTGGTCGAGGTAGAGCACGAAGGTGTCGGCGGAGGCCGGGGCCGTTTCGTCCGTCTCGGTCTCCTCCTGCGCCTGCGGCAGCTCGCCGTCGAGCGCGGCCAAGGCGGAGTCGACGCTGGCAGCGAGGGCATGGTCGACGTCGGCGTCGAGGACGCTGAGCCCGACGAACGCCGTCGCAGCGCCGATCCCGAGGACGAGGAGGGTGATCAGCGCGAGCGTGACAAAGATCAACCGGCGGCGGGTCGTCCGCAACAGCCTGCTGGTCGGGTCGGCCACGGAACGGTCAGGCCTCGGCCCGGAGCGTGTAGCCGACGCCGCGAACCGTCCGCAAGCGGTCGGCCCGGCCGAGCTCGCCGAGCTTGCGTCGGAGGTAATGCACATACAGGTCGACGACGTTCGAATACACGTCCGGCTCTGCCCCCCAGACGGCGTCGAGGATCTGCTGTCTCGTCAGCACCTGGCCCTCGTGGCGGATCAGGTAGCCGAGCAGGGCGAATTCGCGAGCCGAGAGGTCCACGGTCTGCTCCCCAACCTGTGCGACGTGTCGGAGCTCGTCGAGCGACAGGTCGCCCGCCTGGAGCCGCCCGACCGACACGACCGACGACCGTCGACCGAGGGACCGGATCCGGGCTATGAGCTCCGCGAACGCGAATGGCTTCGCGAGATAGTCGTCCGCGCCGGCGTTCAGCCCGCCGACCCGATCGTCGAGGGCCCCGAGGGCGGTCAGCATCAGGACCGGCGTCAGCACCCGCCTCGCGCGGAGTAGCTTGAGCAACGTGACCCCATCGATGTCGGGGAGCATCCGATCGAGGACGATCACGTCGTAGGGTCCTCGCTGGGCCAGCGCAGCCCCCGTGAGCCCATCGGGTGCCACGTCGACGACGTGTCGCTCGGCGGTCAGGACACGCTTGATCAGCGCGGCCATCTTCGCTTCGTCCTCGACCAGCAGGATGTGCATCCCGGGCATTCTGCGGGCGGGCCGGGCCCGCGTCGAGGTTCCAACGGCCTGTCTTTGAAGCTTCTCATCCGGGCCACAGGTCGATCCCATCGCGCCGGCCGATGCTGGCTTCATCGCCACTCGTTCGATGAGGTTCCTCCCCGATGCTTCACAAGACCGCGCTCTTCGTCGCCTCGGTGGCGGCTGCCTTGACTCTCGCCTTCGCGCTCGCTGCAGCCGGCTTCGCGCCGGGCACCACGATCGCGCCGGTCGCCACGTCATCGACCCTCAGTACCGACGCTGCCGATGTCGTCGCACCGCCACCGGTCGTCGTCGACAAGGTCTACGTCGCACCGCCACAGCCCCAGCGGACGATCACGGTCCACAAGGCCACGAGCGCCGGCGGCGGCGAATCCGAGTCCGAAGGGTCCGAGGGCGGCGACTGATGACCGAGCTCCGTGGCGACCGACCGCGACCGGTCCCGATCGCGCGGGCCCGGCCCGACTCACGCCCGCTCCGGATCGCCTACGGAATGGGCGGGATCGCGGCCGCCAGCGCGCTCGTGACTGCGCTGGTCACCACGGGCAACAGCTCGACCGCGGCTCCCACGGCCCAGACGATCACGCTCGGCGTCGATCCGCCGCCCGTCGCCCGCCATGTGGTCCAGTACATCAAGCTCAAGCCCGGCCAGACGGCGCCGCCCCAAGCGGCGGTCAAGCAGGCGCCGGCGCCGAAGCCGCGGGTCGTGGTCGTCACTACCCGCCAGTCGGGCTCCAAGCCATGAGCCTCCAGGTCGACCTTCCGGGGGTCCCGCCGTCGGGGTCGAGTCGTGCGGTCCTCATGCACTCCGAGTCCGCATCCGTGTCCGACCTTGACCTGCCTCCGGTGTCGTTCGTGACCCGTCTGATGGGCGGGATGGTCGGGGTCCACCTCCGGCCAGTTCACGGAGGAGCGCGGTCTGAGGCACTAGCGCGTCAGGCGGCTCGATCGACCGTCCGCCGACTCGGGACGTGGGCCGATCGCCTGACCAGGTTCACGACGACCTCGGATCTCGCCCGGCTGAACGACTCCCCGGAGTCCCGGATCCGGGTAAGCCATACCCTCGCGGCCGTGCTCGACTGGGCTCGGATCGCTGAGGGATTGAGCGACGGTGTCGTCGACATCGCATGGCTCGACGCCCGTCTGGCGGCTGAACGGTGCGGCGGTCAGCCCGCTGACCCGGCCGTCGATCGCGCCTGGTCGCTGGACCGGGGCAGCCGAGAAACCCACGTCCTGCGACAGGTCGGGCTCAGGTTCGATCTCGATGGGGTTGCCAAGGGCTGGCTGGCCGATCGCGCCCTCGGACGTCTGGCCTCGTTCCCGGCCGCCGTGGTCGATGCCGACGGCGACATCGCCATCAGGCTCGGACCGGGCCGGCGATGGCGCTTCGGTGTCGCCGACCCGCGCTTCAGGCACGTGGATCTCGTCGAGCTCGACCTCATCGGATCCGTCCACGGGGGTCGGAGGTTCGGCCTCGCCACCTCGGGAACCAGCATCCATCGCTGGGTCCACGGCGACCTGGCAGCCCACCATCTGATCGATCCACGAAGCGGAGCGCCGGCACGGACCGATGTCATCCAGGCCACCGTCCTGGCCGGGACGGCGCGCGAGGCCGAGGCGCTCGCCAAGACGGCGGTGATCCTCGGGTCCGACGCGGCGCTCGACCTGCTCGGCCAGCCGGGCGCGGACGGGGCCGTGCTCCTGACCGATCGGGACGAGCTCCTCATGACCCCCGCGACAATGCGCTGGCTGGCATGAAGTTCCGCGGCCTCGACCCGCGCACGCAGGTGCTCCGGTGGGGGCTCTTCGCCGTCGCGGTGGGGATCGTCCTCGGGGCCACCGCTCCGACCGCCGCCGGGTCGTTGGCGACGGCCTGGGAGCTGAACCGGGCCAGCCTTCCGTGGCTTGCCGAGCGACTCGCCGGCTTCCTCGCCTACTTCGCCGTGGCGGGCTCAGTCGTCTACGGACTCCTCCTGTCGACGAAGATTCTCGACGCGATCGCCCATCGGCCGATCACGTTCAACCTCCACCAGGATCTCGCCTCGGTCGGGCTCGGGCTCGCCGGAGTTCACGGCGCCCTGCTCGCGCTCGACAAGACGGTTCCGTTCAGCCTGCCCCAGATCGCCGTGCCCGGCCTCGCGCCGCACGCCCCACTGGCGGTCGCGGCGGGCCAGGTTGCCTTCTACCTCATGGCCGTGGTCATCGCCAGCTTCTACGCCCGGCGACGGATCGGCCAGCGGACCTGGCGTGTTCTGCACTACCTGACGTTTCTCGCGTTCGTTGGGGCGACAGCGCACGGACTCGGCGCCGGCACGGACAGCGGGGCGCCGTGGGCATGGTGGATCTACGTCACCTCGACGGTCGCGGTGGTCTTCCTGTTCGGATACCGGCTGGTGCTCTCGATCAGCATCCGTCGCCAACGCCGCTCGATTCCCGAACCCGAACGGTCGACGACGAGGGTGGTTGCCGCCTAGGGCTTGCGCTCGAGGATCGGGCGGGCGATCTCGGGCTTGTCGACGACGAACGTGAACATCGCCCGGTCGCCCCAGCGGCCGAGGAACAGGTGGCCCTGGATGTTGACCCCGGCGTCGGCCAGCTCCCGGGCGACGGCAGCCATCCCGCCCGGTCGGTCGCCGACCTCGGACAGGATCGCCTCGCCCTCGACGTAGGTGTACTCGCCCTCGTCGAGGACCGCCTTGGTCGTGTCGTCATCGGCGGTCGTCATGATCACGTGGCCCGAGTCGCCGATGCTCCCGCCGCCGATCGCGCGCAGGTCGACGCCGCGCGAGGCCAGCTCCTCGGCGAGGATCGCCAGCGCCCCCGGCTGGTTCTTGAGCTGGACGACGAACTGCCTGGCCATGCCACCCTCCGCGGCGCCGCTCGTTGGGCGGCCGCCAGCACGATTCTAGCCGCCCGAGCTCGGCCCGACCCGACCCGGGTGCGCCAAACCCGGTCGCCCCGGCGACGGCGCAACGCTATGCTCATCGAAGTCGCGCTGGCACCCGTGCGATGGGAGGGGCTCGCTCCGTGATTCCCGTGCTCTGGCAGGCGGGATCGGTCACGCTCTACACCCACGACGTCTTCTCCGTCATCGCGATCCTCGTGGGTCTGGCGCTCTACTACCGAGAGCTGCGCGAGAGAGGGCTCCTCGAGCCCCGGATCGTGACGATCTCGGCACTGGTCGTGGTCGGCGGCGTGATCGGAGCCCGAACCATCACGGCCTGGGAGCACCCGGAGCTCTACGCCGATGCCCTGGCTGCCGGGCTGCCCCTGTCGTGGATCGTGGAGCACAGCGGCAAGAGCATTCTCGGGGCGATTGCGGGAGGTTACCTGGCCGGCGTGCTGGCCAAGCGAGCCCTCGGCTATACCCGCTCCACGGGCGATTGCTACGCCCTGGCCTTGGCCGTCGCCACGGCCATCGGGCGGGTCGGCTGCTTCCTGTCGGAGCTGCCGCTGGGCACCCCGACCGACCTGCCGTGGGGGATCGCGGCGAGCCCAGCCGCAGCCGCCGCGTTCGCTCGCTGCCCGGGCTGCACGGTCCCGATGCATCCGTCGATGCTCTACGAGATCCTGTTCAGCCTGATCGCAGCCGCCGCGATCGTCCGCTGGCGCCACCGGGTGACCGTCCAGGGCGACCTGCTCAAGCTCTACCTGGTCGCGGCGTTGACCTTCCGGTTCGGGGTCGAGTTCGTGCGCGGCAACGAGATCCAGCCGTGGGGCCTGACCGGCCCCCAGACGGTGCTCATCCCGCTGCTCGTTCTGCTGGTCGTCCACTTCACTCGCCAGGTCCGGCGCGGCGTCTACCGCCTGCCGGAGCCACCAACCCCAGGACTTGCCGAGGGAGCGCCATGACCGACGAGATCGTCGACTACATCCGCAAGAACCGCGCGACCTACACCAAGGAGGCGATCTCGAAGAAGCTGCTCGAGGCCGGGCATACCCAATTCGCGATCGAGGCCGCCTTCGACGTGGCGGACCGAGATGTGGTGCCCGCCGGGCCAGACCGCCGCCGGGTCGTCTCGGGCGTGATCGTGGTGGCCTACGTCGCGACCTGGGTCGTGTTCGTCGCCCTTACCCCGATGGCCCGGTACACGTATGGCCTCGGGGCCATCATCCTGGCCATCGCCCTGACCTTCGCGGCGATCGTCTCTCTCTTGCTCATCCGCGGGTCGCGTGCCCTGCGGTCGGGCGAGTATCTCGCCTGGGCCGTGGTCATCTCGGTTGTCCTGCTCGTGGGTGTCGCCGGTCTGTGCGTCCCGTTCGCCGGTTTCGGAACGACGCAGTAGCGATCAGGTCCGAACAGATCGGAGGGTTCGATGCTCGCGCTGCGCTCGTATACCCCGCTCCGGATGGTCCTGACGGTCTGCGGCCGCTGCTTCGCGGAGGATCCGGATCGGGAGATCGACTACGAGACCGACATCCTCCAGGGCAACCTCGTCGCGACGGACGGACAGGTCCAGCTGCGCCGGATCTGTCGGCGCGGCCACGGCGAGGTGGTGAGCCTGTACGAGGAGGACGTCCGCCTCTGGGAAGAGCTCCAGCAATGGCGCATCCCGACGCGCCAGATCGTGCCGGATCGCGCCGGCAACGCTCGGCCGATCCCGATGGGCTACCTGGACGGCCTCGGCGACCTGCAGACGCAGCACTCGTGCATCCTCCTGCTCGACGTCACCGAGAACTGCAACCTCCAGTGCCCGACCTGCTTCGCGGTCAGCGGTCCGGGCATCAATCGTCACGCCCAGGTCCGCCACCTGGTCCATACGCTCGACACGGCGATCGTCCGCGAAGGCGGGAAGATCGATGCGCTGATGCTGTCCGGCGGCGAGCCCACGGTCCACCCCGAGATCGTCGAGATCATCCGGGCGGCCACCGAACGGAATGTCACCCGGGTCATCCTCAACACGAACGGCATCCGGATCGCGCGCGACGATCGGTTCATGGCCGAGCTCACCCGAGTCCGTGACCGGGTCGAGGTCTACCTCCAGTTCGATGGCTTCCGGGAGGAGACGCACCTGTTCCATCGCGGCGCTGACCTCCGCGAGGTCAAGGCCGAGGCGATCAGGCGTCTCACCGACGCCCGGATCTTCACGACGCTCGCGGTCGCAGTCGCCAAGGGCGTGAACGATGACGAGACGGGCGCGATCGTCGATCTGGCATTCGGGACGGACTACATCGCCGGAATCGCATTCCAGCCGATGTTCGTGTCGGGCCGGGCACAGCCCGTCGATCCGCTGGATCGGGCCACGACGACCGGGACGATCCGACGTCTCGGCGAACAGACGGGCGGACGGGTGGCCCCGGACGACTTCATCGCCCTGCCCTGCAGCCATCCGGATTGCTCCTCCCTCACCTACTTCGTGCGGGGCGACGACGGCGGCTATCGATCGGTCATCCGGATGATCGGGCGCGAGCGGCTGAAGGAGCAGATGGTGCTCATCGGCAACCGGCTGGCGCCCGACGACGCGCTCTGGGAGTCGTTGACCGGGCTCCTGTCCGAGACCGCGATGGTCAGCCGGCCCGAGCTGATCGACTACCTGCTCGACGTGTGCGAGGTCTGCGATCTCGGGGTCAGTGGGTTCGTGAAGACGCTCGGGCGGTGGCTGACCGACCGGTCGGCGGTCCCCGTCGAGGCCCTGGCCCGACGAGTGAAGCGCGTCTCGATCAAGACGTTCATGGATCCCTGGACGATGAATGTCGAGCGCCTCCAGCAATGCTGCGTCCACGTGGGCTCGACGGATGGCGACGACCCGGTTCGCATCCCGTTCTGCGCTCGCCAGTCGTTCGGAGCGCTCCGTCGCCGGACCTCGGCCGGGATGGTGACGGCACGCGAGCTCATCCCGCTCGACGACCGACGAGTGGCGACAGGAGTTCGGCCATGAGCAGCACGATCGAGCCGATCTTCCCCGCTCCGATCGATCCGGCCTTCGGTCCGGTCGGGCCCGCCTCCTACCCGCGGCGCCAGCTCAGCAAGCCCGAGAAGTACGAACGACTCGCGTTTACGTTCTGCCGGCTCGGCACGACTGGTTTGATTGCCTGGGCGCTCGGTCCGCCGCTCTTCGTCCTGATCGTGGCGGTTGCCGCGATCGTCCTCTACGCGCGCGCGATCACCCTCGGCGTGCATTGGACGAAGTGCCTGCTCCGACGCCCGACGCTGATCATCGCGTTCTGGGCCGTTGTCGCCGCGGCCGATCTCTACTGGCTCGTCGCGCTCGGCGGACGACCGCTGGTTTGAGCAACGGCGTTGGCGATCGCCCGACGCACGGTGGCGGCCCGCCGGTAGGCAAGGGCGTAGCGGGGAGCGGAGCCGGACTCCCAGCCGAAGTCGAGCGCCATGCCGCGTTGGACGATCCCGGCCCAGGTGGCCGATGAGCCGTCGCCGCCGCGCGCTGCGAAGGCTCGGCGGCAGGCGCCGATCAGGGCCGCCGGCGTGGGCTCGTCGAACACGAACCCGGTCCCCTCCCCGGGTCGCTCGGTCTCGTCGATCACGGTGTCGCCGAGGCCGCCGGTCCGGCGGACGAGCGGCGGCGTTCCGTAGCGCATCGCGATCATCTGGCCCTGGCCGCAGGGCTCGAACCGGGACGGCATCGCGAACAGGTCGGACCCCGCATAGATCCGACGGGCGTTCGCCCGATCGAACCGCTCGACGAGCGCGACCTGGACCGGGTTGGCCGCCGCCAGCCTCCGGAACGGGTCCGCGAGGCGAGGGTCGCCGCTGCCCTGGACGATGATCCGGGCCCCGAGCCTGACGAGCTCCGGCGTGGTGTCGGCCAGCAGGTCGAAGCCCTTCTGCGGGTCGAGCCGGCCGATCATCCCGATGACCGGAGCCGGGTCGGCCGGATCCATCCCGTGCCGGACGAGCAGATCCGCCCGGCAGGCCGTCTTGCCGCCCAGGTCCGCCGCGCTGTAGCGGGCCGCCAGGTCCGCGTCCGCGGCCGGGTCCCACAGCTCGGAGTCGAGCCCGTTGAGGATGCCGAAGAAGCACGGCGTCCCGTCGACCGTCCGGATGCTCGCCTTGTGCCGGAGCGTCGAGTCGAGGCCCATCCCGTAGTCCGGCGTCAGGGCCTCGGCCGCGTACCCCGGGCTGACCGTGTTGGCCAGCTCGGATCGCTCGATCCCGGCCCAGAGCAGGTCGATCCCGACGGCGTCGGGAGCCACGACCGTGTCGCCCGGCGCAAGCCCGAGCTGGCCGAGACGGTGGCGCTCGACCCAGCCGTGATAGGCGAGGTTGTGGATCGTGATCAGGGCGGCCGCCCGACCGACGATCGGGTCGTCGGCATAGAACCGGTCGCGCAGGATCACCGCCGGCGCGGCGTGCCAGTCGTGCAGGTGGAGGACGTCGACCGGCCGGTTGTCGGTGCGCAGGACCTCGAGCGCTGCCCGGCAGAACAGCCCGAACCGCCAGGCATTGTCGGGGTAGTCGTGACCGCCCGGCTCGCCGTAGTAGCCGGCCCGGTCGAAGGCCGGCGGATGGTCGACCAGCCGGAGCCGGTAGCCGTGGCTCACGACGTCGACGATCGTGACCTCGGTCGAGCCGGTCGGCGAGAGTGGATCGGGCACCCGGACGCGTCGTCGCGGGTGCTCGCCATCGGGCAGGGTCATCGCCCGATAGCGCGGCAGGAAGACGTCGATGGGGGCATCCGGCCCGGCGTCGATCCGACCCAGCGCCCGGGCAAGCGCGTCGACCACGTCGCCAAGGCCACCGGTCTTGGCCCACGGCTCGCACTCGGCGGCGATGAACGCAACGCGCATCGGCAGATGGTAGCCCGCCGAGGCTCCGGGCTCGGCCGGTATGATGCAGCCCGATGGAACCAGTCGTTCGAGTCCCGACGCTGCCCGGCGTCCCATTCCGGATCCCGCCCCAGCTCGAAGGCCTGCGTCGGCTTGCCTACAACCTGTGGTGGACCTGGCACCCATCAGCCCGGGTCCTGTTCAGCCGCCTCGACGGAGCTGCCTGGGCGCGCTACCGGAACCCGATCCCGCTCCTCGAGGGACCGGTCCCCTGGTCGGAGCTGCTCGACAACCCGGACTTGCTCGCCGAGTACCGGTCGATCCTGGGCGAGTTCGACGCCTACCTCGCCAACGGCTCCGACCATTGGTTCCAGCGCCAGCACGGGACCGACCTCGACGGCCCGATCGCCTACTTCTGCGCCGAGTACGGCTTCCACGAGTCGCTCGGGATCTACTCGGGCGGGCTCGGCGTCCTGGCCGGTGATCACATGAAGTCGGCCAGCGACATGGCCCTGCCGTTCGTCGGCGTCGGGTTGCTCTACCGCAAGGGCTACTTCCGCCAGACGATCGATGCCGACGGTCACCAGGAGCACGCCTATCCGGACTACGACCTCAACCGCCTGCCGCTCCTGCGGGCATCCGACCCGAACGGCGATGCCCTCCTGGTGACCGTGCCGCTGCCCGATCGCGACCTGACCGTGGCCGTCTGGGTCGCCCAGGTCGGCCGGGTCCCGGTCCTGCTGCTCGACACCGACGTCCCGGAGAACTCGGCCGCGGACCGACCGATCACGAACATCCTCTATGTCCGGGGCCGCGAGATGCGGCTCCACCAGGAGCTGGTCCTCGGCGTGGGTGGGGTCCGGGCAATCCGGGCGCTGGGGCTCGCCCCGGCGGTCTGGCACCTCAACGAAGGGCACTCGGCGTTTCTCCTCGCGGAGCGCGCCCGGGAGCTGGTGGCCACCGGCGTCACCCTCGACAAGGCGCTCGAGAAGGTGCGCCGGTCGAGCGTCTTCACGATCCACACGCCGGTCGCCGCCGGGAACGAGCGGTTCGAGGCCGACATCGTCCGGCGGATCGCCGGGCCGCTGCTCGACGGCGACGGCCGGCCGGCGACCGGCGGCGTGCCGGTCGAGCGCGTGCTCGAGCTCGGCCGGGGCGTCGACAACGACCCCAACGTCTTCGACATGACGGCGTTCTCGCTCCGCCAGACGAACGGGGCGAACGCGGTCAGCCAGCTCCATGCGGAGACGGCCAATGCGACCTGGAACGGGGTCATCGATCGGCCGATCCTGGGGATCACGAACGGCGTCCACGGGCCGACCTGGGTCGGCCGGGCGATGGCCGACCTGTACCGGCGCTACGTCGAAGCGGATCTCGAGGACCTCGACCCGCAGACCGAACGGCGCCGGTTCTGGGAGCGGATGACGCGCGTGCCGGACGCAGAGCTGTGGCGCGCCCACCAGCGCCAGAAGCTCGAGCTGGCGATCTTCGCCCAGGGTCGTCTGCGCAACCAGTTCGCCCGCCACGGCGAATCACCGGCGGTCCTCGAGGAGCTCGACCAGGCGCTCGACCCGGACATCCTCACGATCGGGTTCGCGCGCCGCTTCGCGACCTACAAGCGGGCAGCCCTGCTGTTCAGCGACATGGATCGGCTCGCCCGGCTGCTGTGGGACAAGGAGCGGCCGGTCCAGGTCGTGTTCGCCGGCAAGGCCCATCCGGCCGACCGCCCCGGCCAGCGGGTCATCCAGGACATCTTCGCCCGGTCACGCTCGCCTGAGCTCCGCGGCCGAGTGTTCATCGTCGAGGACTACGACATGCGGATCGCACGCTTCCTCGTCCACGGCGTCGACGTCTGGCTCAACAACCCCCGCCGGCCGCTCGAGGCGAGCGGGACGTCCGGGATGAAGGCGGCCCAGAACGGGGTCGTCAACGTGTCGGTCCTCGATGGCTGGTGGGACGAGGGCTGGACCGGCGACAACGGCTGGGCGATCGGCAGCCGGGAGACGAACCCGGACGAAGGCGCCCAGGATTGGGCCGACGCCCAGGATCTCTACCGGATCCTCGAGAGCGAGGTCATCCCGCGCTACTACCAGCGCGACCGGGCCGGCGTGCCGCGCGGCTGGACCGAGCTGATGCGGAACGCGATCGCCAGCACGATCTGGCGGTTCTCGGCGACCCGCATGCTCCACGAGTACACCGAGCAGCTCTACCTGCCGGCCGCCGGAGCGGCAGGCAAGAAGCCGCGAACGGAGGCCGGCCGGCGCCGGCCGGACCCGATCGTCACCGAGGCAGGCTGAGACCGACCGCGGTCGATCGACCCCGGTCAGGCCTTGACCAGGACGACCGCGGACTCGGGCGGCAGGTCGACCGATCCCGCCCACAGCGTGCCGCCGGCAATACCGGGAAGGTCGAGCGCCCGATACGTCTCGCCCTCGGCCCGGGGCACGGCGAGCGACGCTCGCCCAGGACCGGCGTTGACCGCCACGATCGCCTTCTCGCCATCCGCCTCGCGCAGGTAGGCGACGGCGCCGCCGCTGGCCGACAGGATCCGGACCGAGCCGCGCCGGAGCGCTCGATGCTCACGGCGAGCCGCCACCAGCGCCCTGACGAACGCGCGGAGGTCGCGATCGCCGGCCTTCGGATCGGCCGGGAACGAGCGCCGATTGTCCGGGTCGTGGTCGCCCTCCAGCCCGATCTCGTCGCCGTAGTAGATGCACGGCGCGCCGGGCACGGTGAGCTGGAGGACCATCGCGATGCGGAGCGCGGTCCGGTCGCCACCGAGGATGGTCAGCGCTCGCGGCGCATCGTGGCTGCCGATGAGGTTGAGCTGAACCGCGACCACGGCCGGGTCGTTGTTCGACATGAGCGCCTCGAGCCGCGCAGCGAAGGCCGGCCCGTCCAGCGGGTGGAGCATCCGCCGATACGAGTCGTGGCGCCGGATCACGTCCTCGTTGAGGTGCCGGTCGCCGGCAAAGCCGAGGATCGCCGTCGCCAGCGGGTAGTTCATCTGGGCGTCGAACCGGTCGCCCTCCAGCCAGTCCGGCGCCTCGTCCCACAGCTCCCCGACGAGGTACGCGTCGCGCTTGATCGCGCGGCAGCGCCGGCGGAACTCCTGCCAGAAGGCACGGTCGTCGATCTCGCCGGGGACGTCGAGCCGCCAGCCGTCGATCCCGAACCGCAGCCAGTGCTCGCCGACCGCGAGCAGGTACTCGCGGGTCGGCGGGTTGCCGACGTTGAACTTGGGCAGCGCGGGCAGGCCCCACCAGGCCCGGTAGCCGAGCGGCGCGCCACCACTCGCCTGACCGCGGTCCGGATAGGCGTTCAGGCCGACCGACCCGGACAGGACCGCCGGATCGAGGTGGAACCAGTCGCGGTAGGGCGACGCGGCCCCGTTCTCGAGGACGTGGTGGAACGGCCAGAACCCACGCCCGCAGTGGTTGAAGACACCGTCGAGGATGACGCGCATCCCGCGCTCGTGGGCGCGGTCGAGCAGCTCGCGCAGGGCATCGTCTCCGCCGAGCAGCGGATCGACCTGGAGGTAGTCGTAGGCGTGGTAGCGGTGGTTCGAGGCGGAGCTGAACACCGGCGTCAGGTAGAGCGCGGTGATCCCCAGGTCAGCCAGCTCGCCGAGCCGCTCGGCGACCCCGTACAGGTCGCCGCCCTTGAACCCATCGTTCGTCGGCGGCGCATCCCACGGCTCGAGCGGCCCGATTGGCGCGAGGCGTGAGCTGCGGCCGAACCGGTCCGGGAAGATCTCGTAGAAGACGGCGTCGCGGACCCAGTCGGGCGTGTCGATTGGCATCGCGACCGACGATACCCGTTCGGGCAACGGCCCGGTGCGGTTGCCACGTACTCTTCGTAGCGTGACCAACCGGATCTCGCTCGCGCTCGTGTTCCACAACCACCAGCCGGTGGGCAACTTCGGCTGGGTCATCGCCGAGACCTTCGACCGCGCCTACCTGCCGATGCTGGCCGCCCTCGAGCGCCACCCGGGAATCCGGGTCGGCCTGCACTACACCGGCCCCCTGCTCGACTGGTTCCGGTCCGAACGGCCCGACTTCCTCGACCGCCTGGCCGAGCTCGTCCGGCGCGACCAGGTCGAGCTCCTCGGCGGCGGCTACTACGAGCCCGTCCTGGCCATCCTGCCCGAGCGCGATCGGGTCGCTCAGCTCGACCGGATGGCGGACGTGATCGAGCAGATCGGAGGCCGGCGACCGGCTGGGGCGTGGCTGGCCGAGCGGGTCTGGGAGCCCGACCTGCCGACCTCGATCGTCGACTCCGGCCACCGCTGGACGATCCTCGACGACGCCCACTTCCGGGCCGCCGGGCTCGACGACGGCGACCTGTGGGGCCCGTATACCACCGAGGACCAGGCCCGCCTCCTGACGGTCTTCGGATCGGACAAGCAGCTCCGCTACGGCATCCCGTTCGGTCGCGTCGAGGACATGGTCGGCCACCTCGTGGAGCACGCGACGCCGCACGGCGAACGGCTGGGGTTCATGGGCGACGACGGCGAGAAGTTCGGAGCGTGGCCCGATACCTACGACCATTGCTGGGGCTCTGGTGGCTGGGTCGATCGATTCTTCGCTGCGGTTGAGACCGAGCCGGCCATCGACACGATCACACCGACCGAGTGGCTCGACGCGCACCGGCCGATCGGCAGGCTCTACGTGCCGACCTCGTCGTACTTCGAGATGGGCGAGTGGGCCCTGCCGGTTGACCAGGTCCTCGCCTTCGAGGCGGCCGTCAAGACCGCCGAGGCCGAGGGAGCCCCCTGGGCCCGCTGGCTGCGTGGCGGGTTCTGGCGCAACTTCCAGGTCAAGTACCGCGAGATCAACGACCTCCACAAGCAGATGCTCAGGACGTCGGCCAGCGTCGCCGCGATGCCGGCTGGTGCGGCCGCCGACCTGGCTCGCGACCATCTCCACAAGGGCCAGTCGAACGACTGCTACTGGCACGGGGTGTTCGGCGGGATCTACATCTCGCACATGCGCCTGGCGACTCACGAGCACCTGATCGCGGGCGACGACCTGGCCGACCTGGTCGCCCGCCGGTCCGGCGACACGGACCGGACGGCGCTCCTCGACACCGACCTCGACGGCATCGACGAGGTCTTCGTGTCGGCCGCGGGCCAGGCGGCCGTGGTCGATCCGACCGAGGGCGGTGGCCTGAGCACCTGGGACATCCGGGCAGCGCGCCACGCCCTGACGGCCGTGATGCGCCGGCGACCGGAGGCGTACCACGCTCGGCTGATCGCGCACGATGCGGAGCTGGCGGCAGGCGGCGTTCCGAGCCCGACCGGCGCTGCCGAGGGCGCCGTGACCATTCACGAGGTCGTCCGCAGCCGGGAGCCCGGCCTCGCCCGCTACCTCCACTACGACGCCTACGAGCGACGATCGGGGCTCGTCCACCTGCTCGCACCGGGGACCTCGCGGGCCACGTTCGCCGACGGCGCGGCGGTGGAGCTCGGCGATGCCCTCGCTGGCGCCTACCAGCTCGTTGGCCTCGAGCCGGGTCGGGTCACGCTGGTCCACGAAACGGCTCTGGCCACCTCGGCGGACGTCGTCCGGGTCGAGAAGCGGTTCGTCTTCGGCGGCGATCGACGCGGTCCGACACTCGACCTCGACGTGGTCCTGGAGGCGATCGCCGGGGGCCCGCTGCGGTTCGACCTCGCGCTCGAGTGGTCGCTGACGATGCTCGGCGGAGGTGGCAACCCGGCTGCCTACTACCGGCTCGGCGACGAGCGGCTGACCCACGACTCGACCGGCGAGCGGTCCTCGCTGGCGGCCGTCCTCAGCGGCAACGACTCGATCGGGATCGGGCTCGAGACCACCGTGCAGCCGGCGGCGACGACCTGGTGGATGCCGATCGAGACGGTCTCGAACTCCGAGGCAGGGTTCGAGCGCGTCTACCAGGGCAGCTCGCTCACCTTCGTCTGGCCGATCGAGCTGGCGAGCGGGGAACGCCGAACGGTGACGGTCCGCCACATCGTCAGCACGGCCACCGATCGCTCCGCCGACGAACTGGCCTCCATCGAGGGCTAGTGGCGCGGCTGCGAGCTGCCCGCCTCCCAGCGCACGTGATCGGGCGTTTCGAGCTGGAACGTCGAGTGGTTGATGTCGAAGTCGTCGGTCAGGCAGCGGCCGAGCTCGTCGAGGACGTCACCCGGCTGACCGGTCGGGGTCAGGACGACATGGGCGGACACCACGTTCAGCCCGCTCGTGATCGTCCAGGCGTGGAGGTCGTGGACGTCGGCGACTCCGCTTGCCTCGAGGATGTGGCGCCGGACCTCCTCGAGATCCACGCCCTTGGGCGTCGCCTCGAGCAGGATGTCGATGCTGTCCCGGAGCAGCCCGATCGCGCGCGGCACGATCAGGATGCCGATCACGATCGAGGCAACGGCGTCCGCCTGCGCCCAGCCCGTCGCGAAGATGACCAGCCCCGCCAGGAGCACCGCGCCCGCCCCGAGGAGGTCGCCAGCGACCTCGAGATAGGCCCCGCGGACATTGAGGCTTTCGTGACGGCCCTCGGCCAGGAGGCGAAGCGACACGGCGTTCCCCAGCAGCGCGATCGCGGCGACGACGATGACGATGCCGGATGCGATCTCGGGCGGGGCCAGGAACCGTCGAACACCCTCGACGACGACGACGATCGACACGCCGAGCAGCAGGATCGCGTTGGCCGTCGCGGCGACGATCTCGAGACGGTACAGCCCGAACGTCCGGCCATCGGTTCGCGGCCGGGCGGCGACCCAGATCGCTGCCAGCGACAGGGCCATCCCCGAGACGTCGGCGAAGAGGTGACCGGCATCGGCCATCAGCGCCAGCGAGTTGCTGGCGACTCCCGCCAGCAGCTCGACGACGAGGATCGCGACGCTGATCGCCAGGGCGGCGGCGATGCGACGCCAGCGGCGACCGGCCGCGCTCACCGAATGGATCACCCGGGCAGCCTAACGGGTCTGGCGGTCAGGCTCGAGATCTGTGGCTCTGTCCACGTGTCGGTTGAGGTGCAGGCGCACGCCCTGGGAATCCGTCAGCCCGTGGCCTGCGCGCCACGGGCTGACGAGAGGTCGCGGTCGCCGAGCAGGGAGCCGGCGACCGACGGGAGGGGACTAGGCGATTCCGCGCTCAGGAGCGCGAGGGTCGGTCGAGTCGAGGCGCGAGTCGACGCCCCAGGCCTGCGCGGCCATGCCGAGAAGTGCGAGGATGACGACCGGGACGATGAGGGCGAGGATTGCCACGGAGGTCTCCCTCCCTTTGCTATAGTGGACTAGGCCAAATCGGATACTAGTTGGACTATTAGACTATGTCAAGTAACCCGGAGGTCCCGCCACCGGGCGAGTTGACCTCGGCCGACGGCACGCTTGCGCGAACCGCCGGAGACCTGGACGTCGAGCGCGATTCGGACGTCCCCATCTCCACCCAGATCTACTGGCAGGTCGCCTACCAGATCGACTCCGGACGGTTGCTGCCCGGCGCCCGACTTGCCCCCGTCCGGGAGCTCGGGGCAGCGCTGCGGGTCAACCCCAACACGATCCGGGCGGTCTACAAGCGGCTGGCCGACGCCGGCTACGTCACGAGCCGCCACGGGGCCGGGACCCACGTCGCCGATCGGCCGCCACAGCGTCGCGGCGCGGAGGCCCTCGCCGGGATCGTGGCCGAGATGCTCCGCCGGGCGGCCGCGGCCGGGTTCACGCCCGACGAGGTCGCCACGGCGACGTTCGCCGCGGCGACCGAGCGGAAGCGGCCGGGCCCGCTCGTCCGGGTCCTGTTCGCCGAGTGCACGAAGGCGGACGCCCGCTACGACGCGGAGCGGATCGCCGAAGCGTTCCCGGGAACGATCGAGGCCGAAGGCACCCTGCTCGACGAGATCGGCGAACGGCTCGACCGGTTCCACTACGACCTGATCGCGACCACCACGTTCCACGCCGACGCAGCCCAGGCAGCCGCGGCCGGGCGGGTCCCGGTCATCGCGATGCTCGTCGGCCCCGGCTACATGGATCTCGTCCACGAGGTCGCCGCGCTCCCGCCGGGGGCCCGGGTGGGGCTGGTCTGCGCTTCGGCGGTCGGCACCGACAACATCGCCGAGACGCTGCGCCTGTCGGGCACGACCGGCGTCGCGATCGTGTCGGCCACGATCGACGATGCCGAGTCGATCGCCAGGGTCGACGAGGCCGCCGATCTCATCCTCCTGTCGCGGGAGGCCCTCGCCCTCGGGCTCGACGAACGGTTCTCGCGACCGGAACGGGTCCGGGAATGGATGTACGAGTTCGACCCGTCCGGGCTCGAGCTCCTTCGCCGCGCGATCGAGCGCGCCCAGGCCGATCGCTCGCTGGTCGCGGCCGAGGCCGGCGGAAGCGTCGGAACCGGCTCCGGCTGATCGTGGCTCGCAGCCGGGCCACCGCGGACGACTTCCGGCTCGCCCGGCAGGCTCGAACGCGTTACAGCCTGGCCGACCTCACCCTGGCGGCCGACCTCGCGACGGCCCGGACGATCGCCGCCCGGGTCAACGCCGGACGCGGCGGCGTGCCGCCAGTGCCGCCGACGCCCGACGCTGCGGCCGGCGCCGAGCCGGTGACCGCCGGCCAGCTCCACGCCGCCGGCCTCCTCGTGGCGATCCTCGGCAGGATCGTCGATCGCTATCGGGCCGAGGCCGACCCGGCCGCCATCGCGGCCGCCGACGGCTGGCTCCGCGCTCGTCTCGGCAACAAGCCGATGAGCACGGCGGTCGCCTCGTTTGCCAGCGAGTTCCCGGCCCACCTGGCCGTCCCCGAGCGGCCGGATCCGCCGACCGCGATCGCCCAGCTGCTCCTGCTCGCCAGCCTCGACGAGAACTCCGCCGTCGATCCCTTCCGCGAGCTCGTCGACCTGCACGCGGTCCGCGAGGGCCGGACGCTCGGCGACGTCGCCGACGCCCTCGACGAGTTCTTCGCCGAACGGCCCGGGTTCGGACCCGAGGGCCGCTCGCTGGTCGAGCTGCTCCGCCAGCCGGCGGCCGCCGCGCCGGGATCGCTGGCCGACCAGCTGCGCTGGATCCGGGACCACTGGGCCGGGCTGTTCGAGGGTGCGCTGAGCGATCTCCTGGACAAGCTGCTCGTCGCGCTCGACGTCCTCGCCGAGGAGCGGATGGCCGCCGACCGGGCCTGGTTCGCCTTCCACGATCCGGGCGCGGGCGGCCCGGCCGAGGTCTACCACTACGACCTCGGCGAGGAGGAGCGGTTCAGCCAGGACCGTGAGTGGATGCCGCGCCTCGTGCTCCTGGCCAAGAGCACCTACGTCTGGC
Organism: uncultured Chloroflexia bacterium; assembly: GCA_963755285.1. Classification (GTDB taxonomy): domain Bacteria; phylum Chloroflexota; class Limnocylindria; order Limnocylindrales; family CSP1-4; genus Chersky-267. The sequence continues at coordinate 62,505 of CAVWJB010000004.1, forward strand.
TCGACCAGCTCTCGCGGCGGTACGGCCGCGACATCCGGACGCTCGACGCGATCCCGGACGAGGAGCTCGACCGGCTGGCCGGCTGGGGGGTCACCGGACTGTGGCTGATCGGCCTCTGGGAGCGGTCGGCTGCGTCGGAGCGGATCAAGCGCCTCCGGGGCGACCCGGACGCCGTCGCCTCGGCCTACTCGCTCGACGACTACGCGATCGCCGCGGACCTGGGTGGTCCTGGTGCGCTCGCCGCCCTGCGCGAGCGCGCTGCCGTCCGCGGGATCAGGCTGGCCAGCGACATGGTCCCCAACCACATGGGGATCGACTCGCGCTGGGTCCTCGAGCACCCGGAGCGCTTCCTGTCGCTGCCCGACAGCCCGTTCCCGGCCTACAGCTTCAACGGCCCCGACCTGTCGTCGGACGGCCGGGTCGGGATCGTCCTCGAGGACCACTACTACGACGCGACCGACGCGGCGGTGGTCTTCAAGCGCTTCGATCGACTGACCGGCGAGGACCGCTACGTCTACCACGGCAACGACGGCACGAGCTTCCCGTGGAACGACACGGCCCAGCTCGACTACTCGAAGGCTGAGGTTCGCGAGGCGGTCATCCGGACGATCCTCGACGTCGCGCGCCAGTTCCCGGTGATCCGGTTCGACGCCGCCATGGTCCTCGCCAGGAAGCACGTCCAGCGCCTGTGGTTCCCGGAGCCGGGGCACGGCGGCGCGATTCCCAGCCGGGCTGGCCACGGGATGACCCGGGCCGAGTTCGACCGGGCGATGCCCCGCGAGTTCTGGCGCGAGGTCGTCGATCGGGTGGCGGCCGAGGTCCCGGGGACGCTCCTGCTGGCCGAGGCGTTCTGGCTCCTCGAGGGCTACTTCGTGCGGACACTCGGGATGCATCGGGTCTACAACAGCGCGTTCATGAACATGCTCCGCGACGAGCGCAACGCCGACTACCGGCTGGTGATCCGGAACACGCTCGAGTTCGACCCGGCGATCCTGGGCCGGTTCGTCAACTTCATGAGCAATCCCGACGAGCGGACCGCGATCGACCAGTTCGGGACCGGCGACAAGTACTTCGGGGTGGCCGCGCTGCTGGCGACCCTGCCCGGCCTGCCCATGTTCGGTCACGGCCAGGTCGAGGGCTTCACCGAGAAGTACGGGATGGAGTTCCGCCGGGCCAAGCTCGACGAGCCGATCGATGCGGGGCTGCTCGCCCACCACGAGCGGACGATCTTCCCCCTCCTCCACCGCCGGGCGAGCTTCGCGGGAGCGGACGGCTTCCGGCTGTACGACGTCGTCTCGGACGACGGGACCGTCAACGAGGATGTCTTCGCCTACTCCAACGTCGGGCCCGCCGGCGAGCGCTCGCTCGTCGTCTACCACAACCGGTACGCCGAGACCCGCGGGACGATCCGCGATTCGGTCGGCTTCAACGGTCGGGATCCGGACGGCGAGCGGCGGATCCGCCGCGAGTCGCTGGCCGCCGGTCTCGGGCTCAGCGGACGCGAGGACCGCTGGCTCCGGCTCCGGGACGCGATGACCGGCCAGGAGAGCCTGCGCTGGTCGGCCGGGCTCGTCCGCGACGGGCTGCGGGTCGAGCTCGGCGCCTATCGGAGCATGGTGCTCGTCGACCTCGAGGAGCTCGCGGACCAGCCCGGACGCCCGGTCGCGAAGCTGGCCGCCGAGCTCGGCGACGGCTGGATCCCGTCGGTCGACGAGGCGCTCTCCGGGATCAGCCTGCGCCCGATCCACGACGACGTCCGGCGCCGCCTCGCCGAGGCCATCGGCCGGGTCCGGGCGGCGCCGGTCGAAGGACCGCCGGTCGAAGGCCCGCGCCGAGCCACCGCCACCGGTCCCATCCCGGCCGCTGCGCCGCTCACCCCTCCGCCACCGCTCGCCGACGTCGTTGCCGAGGTCGTCCGCGCGCTCGACGGACAGGCGTTCGACGAGCGCCGGCTGCGGCCCATCGTCGTCGACGCGCTCCGGGGGGCCGGCTTCGATGGGTCCCAGGCGGAGCGGGGCGCGGACATCAGCCGCGGGCTCGTCGTCGCCGATCCGGCCCTGCGCGCGCTCGACGATGCGACCGTCGCGGCCTGGTTCGACGATCCGTCGATGGGCCAGGTCCTGTACGTCCACGAGGCGGGCGGAGTCCGCTGGTTCGACCGGGATTCGTTCGAAGCCCTCGCAGCCGCGATCTCGCGGCTCGCGGCCGCGGAGGATCCGGAGCGCGTCGAGACGCTGGCGGCCGGCGCCGAGGCCGCCGGCTACCGGGTGAACGGGTTCCTGGTGGCGCTCGGCCGCCGGTCAGCGCCCGTCGAGCACGAGCCGGCGGAGGAGCGGGAGCGGTAGCGCGCCCTGGCCCATGACCGTCTCCAGGTGGGTCCGGTAGACGAACCCGGGCGTCTCGCCGAGCCCGCCGGGGAGCGCGGCCTCGACGACCGCCGTCGCCGCAGCGGGACCGACGGCCGCTTCGGCCAGGCGGCGCCGCACCGCGACCTCCAGCTCCCACATCCAGACCGATCCGACGAAGTAGGTCGACAGCTGGGTCGAGCTCAGCCTCGCCCGGTCCCACTTGTTGCGCGCCTCGGCCTCCTCCTGGAAACCGCCGTCGACCATCAACCGGACCGCCTCGTCCTCGGTCATCGGCCCACCGAACGCTTCGCCGGCGTGGATCCGGACGTCGATGATCGCGTTGGTGACCGCTCGCTGATAGAACTTCCAGTGGGTGAGCATGAGCGCCGGGTCGTCCGTCCCGTAGCCGACGTCCATCATCACCTGGGTCACGTAGAGCGCCCAGCCCTCGGCGTAGACGCCGCTCCAGAACACCGAGCGGACGATCGACGGGTTGCGGATCGCGTAGGCGCCCTGGAGGTAGTGACCGGGCACGGCCTCGTGGATCGTGAGCAGCCGGAGCATCCGGTCGTTGTCCTCGCGGAGGTAGCTCTCGGCCTGTTCGGGCGTCCAGTCGTCCGGGATCGGCGTGATCGCGAAGAACGCCTTCTGGCCCTTGTCGAGCGGACCGGGCGAATCGAGCATCGCGCCGCCGAATGCCCGGAGGAAGACGGGAGTCCAGCGGATCTCGAGCGGATCGTCGGCCAGGCCGACGAGCTCCCGTTCTCGGCAGAACGCCTCGATCCGGCCGAGCTCGGCGCGGCACCAGTCGAGGAGGTCCGCGGCTCGCGGGTGCTCCGCGGCGATCGCGTCGAGAACGGCGCGAACCGCGGCCGCATCGTCCGCGGGAGCATCGCGACCCGGCTGCCAGACCGGCCAGAGCTCGCGGGCGAGCCGGATCATCTCGGCCCGGACGGCGGCGTACTCCTGCTCTGCTCGCTCCAGGATCCGGGCCGGCGTCTGCTCGGCGTCGCGCATGGTGTGGCGCATCTTCGTGCTGAACAGCGGGGCGCCGAGCCGACCCTCGCCCTCGGCCGCGGGCAGGACCACGTCCCGGAGATGCGCCTCGAGGTCGGCCAGCGACAGCTGGGCGGCACCGGCAGCCGCCTCGAGACGCGGCAGGATCGCCGCGACCGCCGCATCGGTCGGGCTGGTGGCACGGGCTTCCTGGACCGCGTCGTCCGCGAGCGCCCCCACCCCGGCCAGCTGCTTGAGCGCCGTCTCGGTGTGGAAGCGCGAGACGGGCCGATCCGGCAGCCCTCCGATCTCCGCCTTCGCCGCGGCGACGATCGAGGCGATCCCCTCGAGCCGTCCCGCGACCGATGCCAGCCGGTCCGGGAGCGGGGCGAACTCCCGGGCGAGGAGCGGGAAGATCCCGCCGCCGAGGAGGTACACCCATTCGAGCGGATCCCAGGCCTCCTGGCGCAGCTCGGCCTCGGCGAACCGGATCCCGTCGAGCTCGGCCAGGAGGAGGTCCCGGTCGACCCGCTCGTCGCGACTCAGGTCGGCATCGGCCACCCCGCCGAGCTCGGCCTCCCAGCGCTCGACGAACGACAGGCGATCCGCCCGACCGGCCGCGGTCATGTCCGGCCACTCCGCGTCGTGAGCGTGCATCCCGGCGGCCGTGGCGTGGAGCGGGTGGAGCCGGAAGAACTCGGCCAGGAATGCGTCGATCAGATCGGAGAAGGTCGCGCTGGACACCTCGGCAGTCTAGCCGCGTCTCGACCGCTCAGGCGCCGGGGTAGTCGTCGGCGAAGTCCCAGGCCCGCAGGTCGCCGGGGGCGATCCTGAGGACGATCCCGGTGTCGCTGTCGTCGGACCAGAACTCGTCCGCCCGCGCCCCGACGTAGCGCCGGCCGATCCGCCGGATCGTCTGGCCGTACGGCAGGTCGACGGTCTCGGCGAGGCCGCGGATCTCGATCCCCCGATACGGCGGATCCGGCTCGGCCACGACGATCGTCACCCGCGGGTCGCGCTCGACATGGCGGAGCTTGGCGTCGCCGGCCTCGACCGGCGAGCAGGAACGCCCCATCCCGCCACTCGTGCCAGACCGGCGACAGCAGGATCGAGTCGTCGGCTCGTCGGGTGGCGAGGGTGGCCAGCAGCGGCCGCTCGAGCAGGTCGCCCAGATCCTCGGGTCGAAGGCCACGACGCATCCCCGGAGTCTACGTGGTCACCGTAGACTCGCTTGCGTGAGTGAGACCGCGGACGCCTGGTTCGAGCCGGTCGTCCTCGAGGGCGAGTTCGTGCGGCTCGAGCCGCTGTCGCTCGACCACGTCGCCGGCTTGACCGCGGCCGGACGCGACCCGCGGATCTGGACCTGGATGCCCGCCGACGGCTCGACGGCGAGTGGGATGAGGGCGATCGTCGAGGCGGCGATCTCCGGTCGCCTGGCCGGGACGATGCTCCCGTTCGTCACGGTCGACCGGGCGACCGGGCGGGTCGCCGGGAGCTCGCGCTACCTGAACCTCGCCCCGGCCGACCTCCGCCTCGAGATCGGCTGGACCTGGCTCGACCCGGCCTTCCAGCGCACGGCCGTGAACACCGAGGCCAAGCTGCTCATGCTCGGCCACGCGTTCGACGACCTCGGCTGCCGCCGGGTCGAGCTGAAGACCGACGCCCTCAACGAGCAATCGCGGGCGGCGATCCTCGGGATCGGTGCGACGTTCGAGGGGATCTTCCGCCGGCACATGGTGATGCCCGGCGGCCGAGCCCGGGACTCCGCCTGGTACAGCATCATCGACGACGAATGGCCGGACGTCCGGGCCCGGCTCCGGGCCAGGCTCGACCGTCACCGTCGCCCGGGCTGACATGGGCGAACACGACATCCCGCTGCGGGTCGCGACGGTCGACTACCACACGGGCGGCGAACCGTTCCGGATCGTGACCGGCGGGGTGCGCCCGCTCGAGGGCCGGACCGTCCTCGAGCGGCGGCGCTTTGCCGGCGAGGTCCTTGACCGCGTTCGGCGCCTGATCATCGACGAGCCGCGCGGCCACGCCGACATGTACGGCTGCTTCGTGACCGAGCCGAACGACGAGGGCGCCGACCTCGGCGTCGTGTTCTTCCACAACGAGGGCTATTCGACGGCCTGCGGCCACGGGACGATCGCGCTCGTGACCTGGGCGCTGGAGTCCGGCCGGCTGCCGCTCGCCGGGCCCGAGACGGTGGTGACCGTCGACGTGCCGTCGGGCCGCCTGACGTGTGTCGCGCGAGCGGACGCCGACGGTCGCCACGTCGCGTCGGTCACGTTCCGCAACGTGCCGTCATTCGTGGTCGCCCGGGACGTGCCGATCGCGTCCAGCCGCGGCGAGGTGCGCTGCGACGTGAGCTACGGCGGCGCCTTCTACGCGTCGGTCGATGCCCGCGCGCTCGGCCTCGACGTATCGGCGAGCAGCCTGACGGCCCTCATCGCGCTCCAGCGCGAGCTGCGACCGGCACTCGAGGCGGCGATCGACGTCGTCCATCCGGAGCAGCCCGAGCTGCGCGGCATCTACGGCGTCGTCTACTGGCAGGACGAGCCGACGCCCGGGTCCGACGGGTCACCCGGGATCGCCCTCACCCAGCGCAACGTGACCGTGTTCGCGGACGGCGAGGTGGACCGCTCGCCGTGCGGCAGCGGCACCTCGGCGCGGCTGGCGCTGCTCGCGGCAGACGGACGGCTCGGGCCGGACGGACGATCGGCGCTCCGCCACCTGGGCATCGTCGACTCGGCGTTCGTCGGCCGGGTGGTCGAGGAGACCGAGATCGCCGGCCGGCCGGCCGTCGTGACCGAGGTCGAGGGATCGGCGTTCCTGACCGGCCGTCACGAATTCGAGCTCGATCCGCGCGATCCGCTCGGCACCGGCTTCCTGCTTCGCTGAACCCCGCTCGACGCGTCTGCCATCATCCGAGGCGACGCGAGACCGACGCGGGTCGGGCGAGCGCCGCGTCAAGCGCGGGAGGCATCGTGATGATCGGCTTCGTCGCCACCGTCGTCGGGACCGGGCTTGCCCTCTGGGTGACCTCGCTCGTCTACAAGGACATCTCGTTCGGGCCCGAGACCCAGGTCATCACGATCCTCATCGTCGGAGCGATCTTCGGCGTCGTGAACGCCACGATCAAGCCACTGCTCAAGGCGCTGTCGCTGCCGCTGAGCATCGTGACGTTCGGGCTGTTCGGACTGATCATCAACGGGGCGCTGCTGCTCCTGCTGGCGTGGATCTCGCAGAACCTCAAGCTGGAGTTCACGGTCGGCGGTTACCCACCCGACTTCAGCATCCAGACGATCATCGCCGCGGTCGTCGGCGGGGTGGTCCTGAGCATCGTCTCGACGATCATCGGCTGGATCCCGTTCGTGAGGACGAGCAAGTAGATCGCCCGCCGGACGGTCGACCGACCGACCGACCGACCCGCGAGCGCGATGACCGAGCCAGATCGGCTGCCAGCGGTCGCGCCGGCGCTTCGGGCAGCCGCCGGTCGGTTCGGGACGCCGCTCTACGTCACGGACGCGACGGCGCTGCTGGCCGCCGCCGACGAGCTCCGGGCCGCGTTCCCCGACCCATGGATCCGGCAGTACTCGCTCAAGGCCAACGACGTCGCCGGGATCGTGGCCCGGCTGGGGTCGATCGGTCTCGGGGCCAACGTCGTGTCGCGGGGGGAGTGGGCCGTCGCGCGGCGGGCCGGGTTCGATAACGCCCGGATCACGCTCGAAGGCGTCGGCAAGACCGACGCAGATCTCCGGGCAGCGGTCCGGGCCGCGGTGACGGGCGACCCCCTCCGCTGGCTGGCGGTCGAGTCATCGAGCGAGGCTGCCCGGCTTGCGGAGCTCGCGCGGCGAGCCCGAGCCAGCCTCGACGTCCTGCTCCGGTTCAACCCGTCAGTCGAGCCCGAGACGCAGCCCGGGCTCGCGGTCGGAGCCGGCTCGTCGAAGTTCGGGCTGGCCGACGACGAGCTGGCCGGGGCGATCGAGGCCGGCGGTGGAGCCGGCGGACCGCTGCGCTGGCGCGGCATCCACCTTCACGTCGGATCCCAGCTCGGGGCCGTCGACGCCTGGCGCGATGCCGTCCGGCGGGCGCTCGCGCTCGGCGCCCTGCTCGGCGGCGGGTTGCCCGGCTTCGACACGCTGGACGTCGGCGGCGGGTTCCCGGTCCCGACCCTCGGTGACGATGCCCCGCGGCCGGAGCGCTTCGCCCGCGAGCTGCCGGCGCTGTTCGCCACGGTTCCGGCCGATCGACGCCCGACCAGGCTCGCCATCGAGCCCGGTCGGTTCCTCGTTGCCCGGGCCGGCTGGCTCGTCGCGAGCGTCCTCCACGTCCGGGAGCGTGGCGGTCGGATGGTCGTGCTCGACGCGGGGATGACCGAGCTGATCCGGCCGGCGCTCTACGGCGCCCGCCACCCGATCGTCGCGCTGACCTCGCTCGGCCGCCCGACCGACGACCGACCGGCGGCCCAGGGCGAGGCGACGGTCTCGGAGGCGGCCGACGTCCACGGTCCGATCTGCGAGTCGACCGACGAGCTGGGCGAGCATGTCCTGCCGGCGCTCCGGCGGGGCGATCTCGTGGCCATTCGCGACGCCGGCGCATATGGCGCTTCGCTCGGGTCGACGTACAACGGCCGGCCGAGGCCACCCCAGCTGATCCTCGAGCCGGACGGCAGGCTCACGCTGGCCCGGCGACGCGGCTCGGTCGGTGCGCTCGGCTAGGCTTACGGCATGAACGAGCGCGAGCGGTTCCACGAGCGGCTCGCCCGCGGCCCGCTGCTGGCCGATGGCGGGATGGGCACCCTCCTGTTCTCGCGCGGGATCCCCCAGCGAGCCTGCCTCGACGAGCTCGTCGCGACCCGGCCCGACCTCATCGGCGCGATCCACCGCGAGTACCTCGAGGCCGGGGCCGACATCCTCGAGACGGCGACGTTCGGCGCGAACCGCTCGCGGTTGGCCGGCTACGGCCTCGCCGATCAGACGGCACGGCTGAACCGGCGCGGCGCTCAGCTCGCCCGGGAGGCGCGCGACGTTGGCGGCCGCGACGTGCTGGTCGGCGGCTCGATCGGTCCGCTCGCAAACCCGACCCGTGAGCTCGCCAGCCACGACGAGGCCGCGATCCGGGCCGCGTTCCGCGAGCAGATCGATGGTCTGCTCGAGGGCGGCGTCGACCTGTTCGTGCTCGAGACATTCTCCGACCTCCTCCACCTGAGGCTCGCGATCGACGAGGCGCGCCGCGCGGCCCACCTGCCGATCGTCGCCGAGATGACCTTCGGCGAGGAGCTCGTCGCCGCCGACGGGACGACGCCCGAGAGCCTCGCGCGATCGCTCGCCGATGCGGACGTCGACGCCATCGGGGTGAACTGCGGGGCCGGGCCGTTCGGCTGCCTCGAGGCGCTCGATCGGATGGGCGATCCAGCCTCCGGGATGACCCGCTCGATCATGCCCAACGCCGGGCTGCCCCAGCGGATCGAGGGCCGGTTCGTGTACGCCGCCGAGCCCGACTACTTCGGCCAGATCGTGCCGCGAATGCTCGCTGCAGGCGCCGGGATCGTCGGCGGGTGCTGCGGGACGACCCCGGAGCACGTCGCCGCGATGCGGGCGGCGCTCGACGCCCTCGCGGCGAGCGAGCTCGGCCGGGCCAGGGCCCGGGCCGAAGGCCGGACCGGGCCGGCCGGGGGATCGGCGCAGGCCAGTGCGTCGACGGCGGTCGTGGCGACCGGGCCCGATCGGACCGTCGGCGAGGCTCCCCCGCCGACCCGCCTGGCGACCGCCCTGGCCGACGGTCGCTTCGTCGTGTCGGTCGAGATCGATCCGCCCCGCTCGATCCGGATCGACCGCACGATCGAGGCAGCCCGGCTCCTGCGCGACGCCGGGGTGGACCTGCTCAACATCAGCGACTCGGCGATGGCCCGCGTCCGGATGGGCTGCATGGCGGTGGCATTCGGGATCCAGCACGACCTCGACCTCGAGTGCCTCGTCCACTTCACGACCCGCGACCGGAACCTCATGGCCCTCGAGTCCGAGCTGCTCGGTGCGCACGCCCTCGGAGTGCGCAACGTCCTCGCCCTGACCGGCGACCCGCCCCGGATCGGCGATTACCCGACCGGGACGGGCGTCTGGGACGTCGACTCGATCGGGCTGGTGGAGATCCTCGCGCGACTCAACCGGGGCGAGGACGGCGCCGGCTCGCCGATCGGCCAGCGGGCCGGGTTCACGATCGCCTGCGCCCTCGATCCGACGGCCGCCGACGGCGTGACCGAGTGGGACCGGCTCGAGCGGAAGCTCAGCGCCGGCGCCCACCTGATCATGACCCAGCCGCTCTACTCGACCGGCCAGGTGGAGGCGATGGATGCCGAGGCGCGCCGACGCTTCGGTCCGGACGGCTTCCCGGTCCCGGTCCTGCTCGGGCTCCTGCCGCTCCAGAGCGCCCGGCACGCCGAGTTCCTCCACAACGAGGTCCCGGGGATCACGATCCCCGACGATGCCCGGGCCGCGATGGCCGAGGCAGGCGACCGCGGCGCCGAGGTCGGCCTCGAGCTCGCCCTGTCGCTGCTCGAGCGAGTCCGCGACCTCGTCTCGGGCACCTACCTCATGCCGAGCTTCGGACGCTACGAGCAGGCGGCCGAGCTCGTGCGGCGGATCCGCGCGAGTGCGCCGGCGCACGCGGCGTCGGCGCCGGGCCGAGGACGCTCGTGACCCGTACGATGCGGTCGATGGAGCCGCGCAGCATCCGGGTCGCTTCGCTGGCCGCGATCGCCGGGCTGGCGGCCGTGGTGCTCCTCGCGACCGGTGCCGCCGCGGCCGGCCCGCCGTACCCCACGCCCGTCGACGGCCAGCGAGTGTACGACTACGCCGAGGTCCTGTCGCCGGCCACGATCGCGCGGGCCGAGCAGATCAGCCGCGACATCGAGGCCCGGACCGGCGCCCAGGTCGTCGTCTACACGCAGGTCAAGCCCGAGAGCGACACGACCGAGCTGGCCGAGCAGGACGCGATTGCCCTGATCGACCAGTGGGGCATCGGCCGCAAGGGCTTCGACGACGGGATGGTCATCCTGCTCGATCTCGACGAGAGCCGGCGCCACGGCCAGGTGCAGCTCTATGCCGGCCCCGGATTCCGGGTGTCCTACCTCACGAACGAAGAGCGCCAGGCGATCTTCGACGACGACATGCTGCCGCTCCTTCGCGACGGCGACCTCGACGGCGCCGTCCTGGCGGCGATGGCCAAGGTCGACGCAAGCACGACGCCCGAGCACGCCCAGGCACTCGAGCGGGGACGCCTCGTCAACGCCGTCGTCGGAGTCGTCCTCGGGCCGGTCCTGTTCCTGCTGCTCGTGGGCTGGGCGGTCCTGAGCTGGGTTCGGCGGGGCCGCGACCCGGTCTTCGTCGACGACCCGTCAGTCCTCATGCCCGCCCCCCCGGACGAGCTGACCGCGGCCAGCGGGGCCCTCGTCTACGACGGACAGTCCTCGCGACGCACGCTCACGACCGCGTTGCTCGACCTGGCCAGCCGCGGCGAGCTGGCCTTCGAGCAGCACGACGCGTTCCTCAAGAAGAAGGTCGCGATCCGGACCCAGGGGACCGAGCCCGCGAACGACGTCGACGCAGCTCATCGCCGGCTGAACGCTCGCCGCCCGCTGAGCGAGGCCGAGACCTACGCCCTCCGGGAGCTGCGCGATCTGGCGCCCGCCGGTGACGTCCTCGAGGACGAGGACCTGCTCAAGTTCGGGACCAAGGTGAGCAAGTTCGACGAGAAGCTCGAGCGCTTCGCGGTCGGCCGGAGCTGGTTCACGCAGCCACCGGGCAAGGTCATGAGCCGCTGGGCCGGGACCGGGATCCTCGAGATCGTCGGCGGGGTCGTTGCCCTGTTCGCCGGTCTCCAGATCCCGTTCTCCGGCCTGGTCGTCCTCGGTGGCGGGCTCGTCGTCGCCGGGGTCGTGACGGTCCTCATCGCGCACGTGATGCCGGCCCGGACCTACGACGGTGCCGTGATCCGGGCGATGCTGGCCGCCTATCGGCGGACGCTCGAGAAGACGATGGAGCAGGCCCGGTCGATGGACCAGGTCGTCGACGAGGCGAAGATCGACTGGCTCAAGACCCCCGACCAGGCACTCGTCTGGGCGGTCGCCCTCGGGCTCCAGCACGATGCCGAGAACGTGCTCGAACGGAGCCGGGAGGACCTGCAGGGCGGCCGGGCGGCCGGCACCCCCTGGTTCCCGGTCTGGTACGGGTCGCACGAGTCGTTCGTCGGCGGTGGAGCGGCCGCCGGCGGCGGGTCCGTGTTCTCGGCCTCGGCCGTGCCCGACTTCGGCGGGATGTTCAGCGTGCTCGGCTCGGTCGGGAACTCGCCGTCGTCGTCGGGCGGTGGCGGCGGGTTCGGCGGCGGCGGTTCGGGCGGCGGTGGTGGCGGAGCGGGCGGCGGCTTCTAGACCGCTCGCGTACACTCCCGGCCATGGGCGCGGTCGAGACGATGGATGACTTCTTCGAGAAGCTCAACGCGGGCGATCGCGAGGGTGCGGTCGCGCTCATGGACGAGCGGACCGAGATGCGTGTCCACGTCGGTGACTCGGTCCAGACGCTGCGCGGCGTCGAGCGGGTCGGCGGCTGGTTCCTGCGCAGCGAGCAGGGCCTCAAGATGATCCCCGGCGACGCCCGCGACATGGGCAACACCTACGAGGCGGACATCCTCGTCGTCCGGCCCGGGGTCGAGTCACAGCATCTCGACGCAACGTTCCGGGTCGAGGCCGGCAAGATCACCTCGATCAACATCGCCCGGCGCTGAGGCGGACCCCCGCCGAGCCAGCCGGACGAGCAGTCCGGACGAGCAGCACCGGACCCCACGCCCGTCGGGCCGTCGAGCCGCGGCGCGATCAGGGCGAGGTCGACGTCGACGGTTCGGTCGAGGCGCCGTCGACGATCTCGCTCGGGGCAGCGACCGGGATGATGATCTCGTCGCCCACCGCGATCTTGTTCGGGTTCTTGATCTGCTTGTTGGCCGCCAGCAGCTGGTCGACGGTCAGGTTGTTCCTCTTGGCGATCTTGAGCAGCGTGTCCCCCGACTTCACGACGTAGACCTTGGGCGTCGCCGGCGCCGCCTCGGTCGGGGATGCCTGGGCGCTCGATGCGGGGGTGGCGGTCGGCGTCGCCAGGGCTCCCCCGCCCTGCCCGCCCTTGAGCAGGAACGGCAGGAGGAACAGGACGAAGGCGGCGACGAGGATCGCGAGCGCGGCCAGGCCGATCCGCGGGATCGATGGCAGCCCGATCCGGGTCTTGAGGGTCGGATACGCCTCGAACCGGCGCGGTCGCTCCCACGATGGTCCGGCGACGGCCTTCTCGGGCGCCCGACGCCGGGCCGACGAGACCGTCTGCGGTCCGGCCGGCGGGCTCGACTTCCGGGCGGCCCGACTGCTCGACGCCGTCGCCGATGCGCCGACGGCCAGCGCCGTGGCGCGTTCGCGGTTGGCCCGATCCTCGGCGAGCGCCCGCTCGAGCTCGTCGTCCGGCTCCGGAAGCTGGGTGGCCGGGTCAGCAGTCTCGCGCGGCGATGGCACCTCCTGGAGCCAGCGCGACGACGACAGGCCGGCGAGCTGCGACCGCCTCCTCGCCGCCCGGCGGACGCCCGGCGAGGAAGCCCGGGGCGTCCGGCTCGGGATTCGGGGCCGGACCGGCGGGGTCCGCCCAGGGCGGCGGATCGGCCCAGTCGCGGTGAGGGTTCCGGATCGCCCGATCGTCGAACGGGAGGTCCTCTCCGTCCGGGCTCGCCTCGATCGACCCGTCGGCGGCAGCGACCTCCGCCGGCGGCTGTTCGATCTCCGCGACCTCGGGCGCCGGTCGCTGGTTGCCCGCGGCCGCCCGTGCCCGGGCCGACTCGCGCCGCGCCCAGTCCTGGAACGTCGGGCAGTCCGCAAAGGAGGCCGACAGGCAGAACGCCTGCTGATGCGCGAGCGCCCGCTGGGCGGGCCGGATCTCAGCGTAACAGCGGTGCCGATGATCCGGGACGTCCGATCGTTCGTCGCGATCGTCGACGAACGCCACGAACGGACAGGCGGTGACGCTGGCGTCGTGAGCGGTGCGCTCCGTCATCACCTTCGATGATACCCGGCGGGCGGGCGAGCACGGCTCGCCGGTCGCACGGATGCGCGACTGTTACAGTCTCGAATGATGACCGACGAGCCGGCGAAGCCAGACACGAGCGACGCGAACCCGCCCGCTCCGCCGACGCGCGCGACGCGGGGCCGACGAGCGTCCGACGAGCTCCAGGCGGCCTGGGCGCCGACCGAACCTCAGCCCGCTGCCTGGACCCCGCGACCGTGGGTGCCGGCCGCCGAGCGCGAACGGGTCGGCCGCGAGGCCCGCCAGCGTGCCCCGCGCACCAGCCAGGCCGCCATCGAGTTCGCGCCCGACCGCGACCCGATCGCCATCCTCGTCGAGCAGGAGCGGGACCGCCTCCCCGAGCTCGTCCCGATCCGCCATTTCCGGATGGCCGAGTCCGCGTTCGCCTACTACCGCGGGGCGCCGGCGGTCATGGCCGCCGACCTCTCGACGACGCCCCGGAGCGGCCTGATCGTCCAGGCCAGCGGCGACGCCCACATCTCGAACTTCGGGCTGTTCGCATCGCCGGAACGGACCCTGGTCTTCGATGCGAACGACTTCGACGAGACCCTCGCCGGACCATGGGAGTGGGACGTCAAGCGGCTCGCTGCCAGTGTCGTGATCGCGGGACGTGAGAACGGGTTGTCCTCGGCCGACGTTCGGGCCGCCACGATGCACGCCGTGAAGGGCTATCGCGAGGCGATGGCCGCGTATGCCGGAATGCGCCTCATCGACATCTGGTATGACAAGATCACCGACGCCGACATCGAGCGACTGCTTCGCGAGTGGGTGAGGGCGAACCTGGGGGCGGCCGCCGTCCAGGGCCGGGTCGATGCCCTCAACCAGCTGTTCTCGAAGGCCCGCAGGAAGGACCGCATCCGGGCCACCGATTCGCTGACGACCCATGTCGACGGGGAGTGGCGGATCGTCGACGACCCGCCGGTCGTGACCCATGTCGAGATCCCGGGTGGGATTGCCGCCCTCGACAAGACGTTCGCCGACTACCGGGCGTCGATGGCGGAGAACCGGCGCGAGCTCATCGAGCGCTACCGCTTCGTCGACTTCGCCCTGAAGGTGGTCGGCGTCGGGAGCGTGGGCACCCGCTGCTTCATCGTGCTCCTCGAAGGCCGCGACGAGGGCGACCCGATGATCCTCCAGGCCAAGGAGGCGACGAGGTCGGTCCTCGAGGCGCATGCCGAGAAGAGCCGCTACGTCAACCAGGGCGAGCGGGTCGTCGTCGGCCAGCGGCTCATGCAGACGACGCCGGACATCTTCCTCGGCTGGACCCGCGGCCCACAGGGTCGCGACTTCTACTTCCGTCAGCTGTGGGACATGAAGGGGTCCGTCGACATCGCGGCCCTCAAGCTCCCGGGGCTGGCGTTCTATTCCGCGCTATGTGCCCGTTCGCTTGCCCGGGCCCACGCCCGCAGCGGCGACGGCGTGGCGATCGCGTCATACCTCGGAACGAGCGACACGTTCGACGGTGCGATCGCCGACTTCTCGGAGGCATACGCCGACCAGAACGAGCGCGACCACGCGGCGTTCAAGGCGGCGATCGCCGACGGCCGGATCGAGTCCGCCCCGGGCTGATCGCGGCGGCTCCCGCCACGAACGAAGGGCTCAGGTTTCGCCGGCGTCGAGCGAGGCCCGCAGTGCTGCGATCTCGGCCCGTTGGCCGGCGATCTCGGCTCGAAGGCCCGCCAGCTCGTCAGCGATCGAGACGGTCGCCGAGGCGGCGACGGCGGGCGCCGTAGCTCCTGGTGTCGCTTCCGGGGCCGGCTCTTCGGGTGGCGCGGGAGACACGAGCAGGCTGGCGAGGATGCTGGCGAGGGCACCGATGATCCCGATGCCGGCGAACATCACGAAGACACCGGTGAGCCGCCCGAACATCGTCACCGGGTAGAAGTCGCCGTAGCCGACCGTCGTGATCGTCACCAGGCCCCACCAGACGGCTTCACCGCCGGTCTTGATGTTGCCGTCGGGCGCCTGGCTCTCGACCTGGAGCACGAGGATGCTCGCGACGCTGAGCACGATCCCGGCCAGCAGGATCGTGATGAACGTCGCGTACTGGCCGCGGTTCCTGAGCACGTCAAGGACGAGGTCCTTGCCGGCCTGGCCGCGCAGCAGGCGGGTGATCCTGGCAAGGCGGCTCAGGCGGGCGAGGCGGAACAGTGCGCTGATCCGGCCCGAACCGAGCAAGCCCAGGCTCGGGATCGAACCCAACAGGTCCAGCCAGCCTCGCTGGCCGATGAAGTACGCCCGCTTTGGCTTTGCGCCCGCGATGTTGATCCCGAAGTCGATGAGAAAGATGATGCAGACCGCGTTGTCGTAGAGGGTCAGCAGGTCCCGCTCGGCGTCGCTGACCGGCAGCAGGAGCAGGACCATGATCGCCAGCGAGAAGATCGTCAGGACCAGGATGAAGATGTTGTAGGCGTTTCCGTGCTTGCGCAGCACCGGTGCCTGAGCGGTCATGACGCCTCCTTGAATGGGGGCCACTCGCCTCCTCGTGACCGCGGCCCGAAGACTCCCGGCCATGCCGATGATCGGTTCAGCCGATCCTACTCAACCCCGGCACGGAGCGAGCGGTTTCCCGCGATCAGGTGCCGCCTCGGTCATCCTCGTGCGTCTCGGCGATGCCGACTTCCCGCTCGATCCGCTCGAGGCGCCGGGAGATCTCGTCGAGCTGCCTCTCGAGCCGCTGGCTGGCGTCCTGCTGGGCGGCCTGGTCGTCCGAACGGCGCCGCCGCTGGGCCGCCTCGACGAACGTCGATGTGACCGCCGCGGTGATGACGCTGATGAAGGCGATCGCCACCACCATGACGAGGGCGGCGACGGTCCGCCCGACGGCGGACGTGGGCGTAATGTCGCCATAGCCCACCGTCGTGACCGTCTGGAGCCTGAACCAGAGCGCTGTCCCGTAGTCGGGGAAGTCGCGGTGGTCGAGGATCCAGATCGCGAGGCTCCCGACGAACACCGCGACGACCACCATGCCGATGATCAGCCGGACCGCGTTGCCCATCGAGGCCGGGTCGTCGGTGAACCGATCGCGAGTTCGCTGGAGCGGACGCGGGACCTTGGTGGCATCGCCGGAGAGTATCCCACCGCCTCCGCCGTCATCGAAGCCCCGGTCGCAGGATCGTGATTCTTGCAGATCGTGTTTCGAACCCGGTCTTCGATGCCGTAGGCTACCTACTGCGTCGCGCCGCCCAACACGGTGCGACTCGATCCTTCGGGAGGTGGGTCTCATGCTCTCGATCTTCGGCGCGTTCGTGCCGCGGTTGCTCCTCTTCGTCGGGTGGTACAACGACGGGGCCTATTGGGGGTCTCTCTTCGGCTCCCCGATCTGGTTCCTGGGAGGGTTCCTCTTCCTCCCCTGGACGACCTTCATCTATGGGTTCGTCCAGCAGAACGGACTGAGCCTCCTGAACTGGATCATCCTGATCGCGGCCGTGTTCGCCGACCTCGGGACCTGGGGGATCGGGTTCCTCGCCGGTCGCAAGGAGTACTCCGCGTACCGGGGGACGTAGCGCCGGCGGGCGAGGTGAACGCCCGGCCAACGAACTCGATCCCAAACCGACCTGGCAACAGACTTGCGCGAGTGGAGGGAGTCTCGAATGAAGAACCCGCCCATCCTGATCTCGATCATCGGCTTCTTTGCGGCGCTCGCGGGCTTTGGCTACCTGTTCTTCGGATTGCGCGTCCTGGGATTCGACTGGTTCGGGATCCTGGGCGACCTCCCGAAATATGAGAGCGTCGGACTGTGGGGCTGGCTGGCGATCATCACCGGGATCATCTGGCTCCTCGCCGCGGTCGGGCTCTGGGCGCTCCAGCCGTGGGCTCGGCTGTTCACGATGATCATCGCGGGCTTCGCCCTGTTCGAGGCCGTCCTGGCGTTCTTCCAGTTCCCGGGGACCGGGGTCGCGTTCGGGATGGCGATCATGCCGGCCCTGATCCTGTGGTACCTGAGCACCGCCGAGGTGAAGGCTGCGTTCGGCGAGGCAGAACCGGCCGCGGTGGCACCCGCGCCCGTCGCGGCACCCGTGGCAGTCGCGGCAACCGGACCAGCCCCCACGCCGGTGCCGGTCGCAGCGGCAATGGTGACCGGGACCCCGACGCCGGAGCCCGTCGCGGCGCCGGTCGCCGTCGCGGCGGATGCTGTCAGCGAGGAGCCGCTCGCTGCCCATCAGATGAAGATCGGGGACGTCGAGGGGATCGGCCCCGCCTACGCCGAGAAGCTCGCCGTGGTCGGCATCAGGACCACCAACGACCTGCTCGCCGCTGGCGCGAGGCCGTACGACCGCGAGAAGCTCGCCGAGCAGACGGGGATCAGCAGCAGGCTCATTCTCGAGTGGGTCGACAGCGTCGATCTCATGCGGGTCCCGGGCGTCGGCCCGCAGTACAGCGACCTCCTCGAGGCCGCCGGCGTGGGCTCTCCGGCAGAACTCGCGCAGCGGAACCCGGCCAACCTCGCGATCACCGTCCAGGAGGTCATCGCGGCCCGGCCCGGCATCGTCCGTCGGACCCCAGGTGAGTCCGAGATCACGGCCTGGATCGAGGAGGCGGCCAAGCTCGACAAGATCGTCGAGCACTGACCACCGGCCGCCCAATGGGCGGCATGGCACCGGCCGCCGCTACGCTTCGATGGAAGGTGCGGCCTCAGATGCCCATGTTCTTGACGATCAGGATGATCGCCGGCCCAAGGAGGAGCGCGGCGCAGAGATGGCCGAGGCGGACAGGCGAGCGCCAGGCAGGACGGTCGCAGCGTGAGCTCGCCGAGCCGTGGACAGCCGGGTCCACTGCTCGCGAGAGGGTCGTACCCTGGTCGCCCAAGGTAGCGACCCGTCACGGCGATCGCGCGTTCGGAAGTCGACGCTGACGTGATCGGCGAAGATCATCGATGAACTCGGTCACGAACGGCTCGTCGCCGGTCATCGACATCGACCTCGCTCCCGAGGAATGCCAGTGCGGAGGACGTCTTGATCTAGCCAGGCTGCCGGTTCACACCGATGGCCAAGGCGAACGAGCCAAGTGCCAGGCGGACGGTCCGGCGGGAGCTCCGAGTGCGACGAGCCCGGATCACCGTGCCAAGCCACTCACCACGGATCTTGCCCAGAAGGTCCGCATGAGCGGCCGTCAAGGACTCACGCTGGCGAGGTCAATGACGGCGTCGAACCCCTCCAGGTGCGCGGGGTCGATCGTAAGGCCATCCGGGTCCCAGCCGACCTCGCCTGGACGGGGCGCAGCTCTGACGTGCCTTTGCATGCGTGACCCCCCGCGAGCAGATGGCACGTGAGGCGCAGAACGACAAGGTGGCCAGCTCCGGCGTAGGCTCACGACTTCTACCTGGATCGGTCCGAGGAGCTCAGTCGTCTCGGAGGATCCCCAGGAAGCCGAAGACGCTGCAGGTCGGGCCATTCCGTGGGGTGTCCCTCGGGTCGACAGGGAGGATGGTGCCGACTGCCCCTGCTCCACAAGGTGCTTTGGTCACAAATTCGCCGCTGGTCGGCCCTGCTGCGCGGCCGTCGGTAGCGATCGGGACCGGGCAGGGTGCGACAGTTCCGATGCTCTATCTCCTATCCCGAGTCCCGTTTGACACCCTGAGCCGCGGCTCGGACACTTCGAGCACCGAATGGAACCCCAGTTGCCCGAGGTGTCCCATGTCCCGACTCAGCCGTCTCCTCGCCCCGAAGACCGTGGTCCACGCTCACTGCGACATCCCGTGTGGGATCTACGACCCGGCCGGCGCCCAGCAGGCCGCCCGGACGGTGGCCCGGATGGTGGAGCTGATCGGCCAGATCGAGGCCGGTTCGACGGCCCCGGCCGACCGGAACAAGTTCATCCGCTGCGTCACGGTCAAGGAGCAGCACGCCGAGCTCGTCAAGCACGAGGTCCAGGTCATCTGGTCCGACTACTTCAAGCCCGAGCATCTCGAGGCCAACCCGGATCTCCACACCAAGGTCTGGAACGTCCTGAAGCTGGCCAGCAAGAACAAGCAGTCGATCGACGCCGAGGCGGCCGCCCAGCTCGAGGCCGCGGTCAAGGAGTTCGCCGACATCTTCTGGTCGACCAAGAAGTAGTCGTCCCGGCCCCGGGACGCAGCCGATGTCCGTGGAGGCGCAGGCCGGTCCGACGGAGCGGCCACCGGCCGGCAGCTGGCCCGGATCGGGCCCGTCGCCGACCTTGCCCGCGACGCGCGCAGCGGTCCGTGGCGGGTCCTGGTCGCCGAGGACTCGATGCGGCCAGCACTCGAGCCCGGTGACTGGCTCCTGCTCGACCCGACGATCCACGTCTGGCCGAAGCGCGGCACGATCGTCGTGATCCGGGAGCCCGACAGCGACCTGCTCGCGATCAAGCGGGTGGCCGCCCGGCCGGGCGACGTGATCCGCACGATCGACGGCCCGATCCGGCTCGGCCCGGATCAGGCCTGGCTGCTCGGCGACGACCGCGCCGTGTCGGTCGATTCGCGGCGCTACGGCCCGGTCGGACTCGACCGGCTCGTCGCCCGGGCCTGGTTCCGCTACGGCCCCGACAGCCGGATCGGCCGCCTCTAGCGGATCGCCGGCTCGGTCATCTCCACGCCCGCGGCGCGGCAGTCCTCGGCGAAGCGGGCCTGCGCCTCGGACGTGGTTGACCACCGACCGGGAAGCAGATCGCCCGGCTGAGCCCCAGGTCCTGGAGCGCTCCGAGCAGGTCGACCGTGGGCTGGCCGGGCTCGCGGATGTGATCGTCGCTCGTGTAGAGCGAGATCCGGAGCGTGGCCGGGTCGCGACCGGCCTCCTCGCAGCGCTGCCTCGCGATCGCCATGAGCTCGGCAGTTCGCTCCGGCCCGACGTAGACGAGGTTCAGCTCATCGGCGAACCGCACTGCGATCCGGAACGTCACGTTCTGACCGTTCCCCCCGACGATGATCGGGATCCGGGGCGACTGGAGGCCCTTGGGCAGGTTGATCGCTCCGCTGACCGAGGCGTATTCGCCGTGGTACGTCGCCCGCCCGGGCTCGAGCATCCGGACGATCACCTCGAGGTGGTCGCGCAGCGCGGCGAGCCGCTCGCCGATCGTCGGGAACCCGTAGCCGTAGGCTCGCCACTCCTCCTCCTTCCAGCCGGCCCCGATGCCGAGCTCGAAGCGGCCGCCGGAGATCACGTCGATCGTCGACGACATCTTGGCCGTGACCGCCGGGTTGCGGAACCCGGTGCAGACGACCATGTGGCCGAGCCGGACTCGCTTCGTGACCATCGCCAGGGCGGTCAGCACGCTGAACGACTCGAAGGTCATCTCGTCGGTCGGGTTGGGCACGGTGTGGAAGTGGTCGAACGCCCAGAGCGACTCGAACCCGAGCGCCTCGGCCTCCCGGGCGAGCTCCAGGGTCCGGGACCAGGCCGCCGCCGGATCCCAGCCGTCGTACTCGCCCTTCCAGCCCTGGGGGGCCATCAGCCCGACCTTCATCGTCGCCTCTGCTGCGGGATGCGGACACCGGTCGCTCTCCACGCGTCGCGCTGGACGGTCCGTGGAAGGGCCGACGGGACCGCCAGCCTATCATCGCCGGCATGAGCGAGGCGACCGACTCCCGGGAGTTCGACCCGGAGGCTCGGCTGCCTGGCCCACCGGAGCCGTGGCACTGGGCCGAGCGACCGGCCGACCGGGGTGGGCCGCCCTGGTTCATGACCGAGATGATCGCCGCCGAGCCGGCGTTCGCCGAGCGATGCCTGACGCGACTCGCCGCGGAAGGCGCCGATGGCCCGTCGGCCAGGCTGGTGGCGGCCCTCCGTGACGCGGCAGCGCGCCGAGAGCCGGTCACCGTCGTTGGCTGCGGCACGAGCGAGCACGGGGCGCTCGGCCTGGCCGAGATCCTGCGTGACGCGTGGACTCGGGCGGGGCTCGCCGACGGCCAGGGACCGGTCGCCGTCCAGGCGTTCGAGGCATCGCTCGCCCCGGCCCGGGGCGGCCTGTGCATCGCGGTCAGCCACGACGGCGCGACCTGGGCGACGACCCGAGCCGTCGATGCGGCCCGTGCGACCGGGGCGAGGACGGCGATCGTCACCGTCAGCGGTCGCGCCCCGGGCGCCCAGGGGGTCGACATCGTCGTCGAGACGGTCGAGCGCGACCAGAGCTACTGCCACACGATCGGCTACACGTCGCCACTCCTCGCGGCGACGGCAATCGGCGCCGAGCTCAGCGGCGAGCCGGCCGACCCGCGAGCCGTTCGGGCCCTGCTGGCCGCCGGGATCGACGACCGCGCCACCGCGTCGGCCGAGTCGATCGCCACCGGTCTGGCGGCCTGCCGGCCGATTCTCGTGATCGCCACCGGCGCGGACCGAACGGCCGCCCGGGAGCTCGTCCTCAAGCTCGAGGAGGGAACCTGGATCCCGGCCGCCTCGCGCAACCTCGAGACGTTCCTCCACGGTCACCTGCCGTCCACCGACGCGAGGACCGGACTGGTCCTGATCCTGACTGAGCGGCGGGCACGCGACGAGCGGGTGACCCGGGCGCGCCAGGCGCTCGAGGGCGCCGGGGTCATCGGCCTGCGGACCGCGGCGATCCTGTCGGCGGACGTCAGCCGGCAGCTCGACCCGTCGCTGACACCGCTCGGCCGGATCGTCGTGCCGGAGGCGGCGGACCTGCCCGCCCCCGTCGCGTCGCTCCTCGCGACCGCGACACCGCTCCAGCTCCTCGTGGAGCGGCTGGCCAGGGTCGTCGGCACCAACCCCGATCCGATCCGCCGGAACGACCCGACCTACGCCGCGGCGGCCGCGAGGTTCGAGGACTGAGGCAACGCGGACCGGCACCCGCCGGGTGCGGTGGCCGGACGCGGACTAGTGGCGGACGAGCTCCGCGCCGAGCTGGTCGATCATCTCGAGATCCCGGGGCAGGAAGTCCTGGAGCATGAGCCGCTCGACGCCGACCGCCGCGAACGCGGCAACGGCCGCCCTGGCCTCGTCCGGCGTCCCGAGGATCCAGCGCGCTGCGCGGGCGCCGAACCAGCCCTCGCCCTGCTCCTCCTCGTCGAACTCGGCCAGGATCGCCCGCTTCCGCGCGGCGACCTCTGCCGCGTCCAGGCCGATCAGGGTGCCGACCATCGCCGAGCGACGGATCGTGGCCGGGTCGCGGCCGATCGCCCGACAGGCCTCGTCGAGGAGCGCGAACCGGTCGGCGACCCTGGCCGGGTCCGATGACGTCACGTTGAACTCGTCGGCGTAGCGGGCGGCGATCCGGAGTGACCGGGGCGACCCCGAGCCACCCACGATGATCGGCGGTCGTGGCCGCTGGACCGGCTTGGGATGGAAGATCGCGTCCTCGACCCGGTAGTGGGCGCCCTCGAACGACCAGCCGTCGGGCTCTTCCCACAGGCCATGCACGATCGCCAGCTGCTCCTCGAGCATGTCCGCCCGCTCGCCGATCGGCGGGAACGGCACGCCGTGACGCCGGTGCTCGTCATCGTTCCAGCCGGCGCCCAGACCGACCTCGATCCGGCCGCCGCTCATCTCGTCGACGGTCGCGACGATCTTGGCGATCGTCCCCGGCAGGCGGAACGTGACCGGCGAGACGAGCACGCCGAGCCGGATTCGCTCGGTGTCCCGGGCCAGACCGGCGAGCACGGTCCAGGCGTCGGTCGTGGGACGCCCGGCCGGACCCGGAAAGCTCTCGTAGTGGTCCGAGCGGAACATCGCCTCGAACCCGGCCCCCTCGGCTCGCCGGGCGATCGCCAGCTGATCGGCGTATGAAAGGCCCTGCTGGGCCTCGATCATGAGGACATAACGCACGGTCCCGTATCCTCCTCGTCGGCGCTGGCGGGCGACCACCGATTCGCCACGGCGCCTTCACCAACCGCTCACAACCAGGGCCCAGAGTGACCGGCGATGGATGTTCGCCATCCTCTGAATGGTCGCGGTTGACAGGATTATTCGTCTGGCTATGATTGTTCACATGTCACGAACTACTTCACCCGCCTCGACGTCTGCCCGCAAGGCGGCGATCGCCGGGGTCGTCGAGGAGCTGAATGGCGCGGTGCGCCTGATCCGCTGCGCGGCGACCGGTCGGCTCGTGAAGCAGGGAGTCAGCATGACGCATATCCACGTCATGTGGCGCCTCGAAGAGTCCGGCGAGCTGCCGATGAGCCGCCTCGCCGAGTTCCTCGACGTGTCCCTGTCGAACGCCACCGGGCTCATCGACCGGATGGAGGAGCGCGGCCTGGTCGAACGGATCCGCGTCTCGGACGACCGCCGGGTCGTCCTCGTCAGGCTCACCCCGGCCGGTCGCGGCTTCCTCCACGAGATCCAGATCATCAAGGACGACCTGATGAAGGCAATCCTGGCCCGACTCGGCGACGAGCAGCTCGATCGTCTCCGGGTCGGATTGGGCGACTTCCGCAACGCCATCCGGGCCGAAGCGGCTGCCCATCCCGGTCGGTTCGGGATCGATCACGACCATTCCCACGAGCACAAGCCCCAGCCGGAGCCGACGCCAGGGCCCCGGGCCCCCCGAAGGGAGTACGCGACGCGATGATGGAAGGCGGAATCGTCGACGACGGACGGGACTACACCCCGTCGCTGCAAGAGGACCCGGCCCTCGGCCTGTCCCACCGGGCGAAGATGGAGATCCTCTTCGCCGTCATGCTCGGGCTGTTCCTCGGGGCCCTCGACCAGACGATCGTCGGTCCCGCCCTGCCCACGATCGTCACCAAGCTGTCGGGCAACGACATCTACGTGTGGGCGGTCACGATCTACCTCCTGACCAGCACGATCAGCGTCCCGTTCTGGGGCAAGCTGTCGGACCTCTACGGTCGCAAGCCGATCTTCATGATCGGGATCGTCATCTTCCTCATCGGCTCGGCCCTGAGCGGGCTCAGCCAGAACATGGCGATGCTCATCATCTTCCGGGGGATCCAGGGCGTCGGTGCCGGGTCGCTCTTCCCGGTTGCGCTGGCGATCATCGGCGACATGTTCACGCCGCAGGAGCGCGGCAAGTACCAGGGCCTGTTCGGGGCCGTGTTCGGGGTCGCGTTCGTCGTCGGCCCGCTCGTCGGCGGGTTCCTGACCGAGCAGGTCAGCTGGCACTGGATCTTCTACGTCAACATCCCGATCGGGATCGTCTCGCTGTTCGTCATCTCGCGGCTGCTGCCGACGGTGAAGAACCCCCGCGCGACCCGCAACTTCGACGTCATCGGCGGCGTGATCTTCACGGTCGCCATCACCTTCCTCCTGGTCGGCCTCACGAACAAGCAGTTCGGTGAGTGGACCGACACGACGGTCGGCGGCTTCATCGCGGTCGGTCTCGTCGGGATCGTCCTGTTCGCCCTGGCCGAGCTCCGGGCGGTCGAGCCGATCATCCCGCCGGAGCTGTTCCGGATCCGGACCTACACCAGCTCGATGATCTCGACGTTCTTCGCCAGCTTCGCGTTCTTCGGCGCGATCATCTTCCTGCCCCGCTGGTTCCAGTTCGTCCACGGCTTCAGCCCGACGAACTCGGGGTTCGCCGCGCTGCCCCTCGTGATCGGCCTGATCTTCAGCTCGATCGTGTCCGGGCTCATCGTCTCGCGAACCGGCCGCTACAAGTGGCTGACCGTCGGCGCGATCGTCCTGATGGGCGCGGCGACGGCGCTGATGACCCAGCTGACCGCGACCACGCCGCTGCCGATCGTCTGGTTCTGGATGTTCCTGGCCGGCCTCGGCGTCGGTCCGACGTTCTCGGTGTTCACGATCATCGTCCAGAACGCCGTGCCGTTCCACGAGCTCGGCGTGGCCACCTCGAACCTGACGTTCTTCCGCCAGATCGGCGGAACGGTCGCCCTGGCGATCGTCGGCACGATCTTCGGCCAGAGCTTCCAGGACCAGCTCGCGCCCCAGCTCACCGCCGCCGGGGTCCCGCCCCAGGTGGTCGCGGGCTTCGGCCAGGCCAGTGCCAGCGGCACGCTCGATTTCAACAAGCTGACCGGCGTCGGTGACCTCGGACAGCAGATCCTGACCTCCATCCCGGCCCAGTTCCAGGCGGTCGTGGCGCCGTTCATCTCGAACATCGTCACCGGCATCCACGCCGCCTTCAGCCTGGCCGTCGCCCAGACGTTCTGGATCGGCGTGGCCGCCGCCGCGGTCGCCGCGGTCGCCGCAGCCACCATGCACGAGCACGCGCTGCGGACAACGACCGGACCGGCCACCACGCCACAGCCGGTGGCTGCCTCGACGGCGGCCGACGGTGCACCGGTCGCGGCCGCTCGAGCCCGGGACTGACCGACCGGCGACCGACCCAGATCGCCTCCTCCTCCAGGGACCGGCCCCGACGCGGACGACGCGCTCGGGGCCGGTCCGCGTCCGGTCGGGTACGCTGGCGCTGATGGACGATCGGCCGGCAGCCCACCCTCCCCTGCTTCGCGCGCCCGGGACGGCGGACGCGCCATTCCACCGGCTGGCGCATCTCGACGAGCTCCCGCCCGGCGCGCTGCGGCGGGCCACCCACGGCGACCTCGACATCCTCATCGCCCGGACCTCGGAGGGCATCGTCGCCGTCGCCGACCGCTGCCCGCACATGGCGGCGCCGCTGTCGCTCGGCACGCTCGAGGGCTGCGTCGTCGACTGCCCGCTCCACAACGGCCGGTTCGACCTGTGCACCGGCGAGCCGGTCCAGATGCCGACGACCGGCGGCCTCGACCCGGACGGGCACTACCACCCCACCTGGTCCCCGGCCGGCATCGCCCCCAAGGAGGATCCGCCCGGGAAGAAGGCCGAGGCGCGCCGGCTCACCCGGGTCCGGCGTTTGCGCTACTACCCCGTCCGGATCGTCGACGGGTGGATCGAGGTCGCGATCCCGGACTAGCCCGGGCTGGTCGGCCGGCCGAGGTGCTCCGACTTGGCGAACGCCCGGACGACCCGGCAGACCTCCTGGGGATCGTCGGTCAGGGTGAGCAGCGCCAGGTCGGCCTCGCTGACCGTCCCGTCGAGCATCAGCGTCTCGCGCGCCCAGGCGAGGAGCCCGGCCCAGTACTCGGTGCCGACGAGGACCACCGGGAAGTGGCGGATCTTGCCGGTCTGGATGAGGGTCAGCGCCTCGAACAGCTCGTCGAGCGTGCCGAACCCACCGGGCAGGATCACGAACGCGTCGGCGTACTTGACGAACATCGTCTTGCGGGCGAAGAAGTAGCGGAACTCGACGGCCAGGTCGACGTAGGCGTTGACCGACTGCTCGTGGGGCAGCTCGATGTTGCAGCCGATCGACAGGCCGCCGGCCTCCTGGCAGCCGCGATTGGCCGCCTCCATCACCCCCGGGCCGCCGCCGGTGATCACCGCCCAACCGTCGCGGGCGAGGCTTCGACCGATCTCGCGGGCCTGCTCGTAGATCGGGGAGCCCTCGGAGACCCGCGCGGACCCGAAGACGGTGACCGCCGGTCCGACCTCGGCGAGCGCATCGAACCCGTCGACGAACTCGGACATGATCCGCAGCACCCGCCAGGGATCCTCGCCGAGGAAGGCGGGCCGGACCGACCGGGCGAAGAGCTTCTCGTCCTCGGTCACCGAGGCGTCGAGGGCGAGGTGGTCGGTCGCGCTCGGCTTGATCGTGACGCGACCGCTCCGATGGCGCGGAGGACTGGCACGCGGCGCTCGTTCGGTCACGGACGTAGGATGCCACCGCGGAGGTACCCGGTGCAGCGGTTCAGGTTGGCGGTCGCGGTCCTGCTCGTGGTGGTCGGTGCCGTCTGGGTCGGCCAGGGCATGGGCATCCTGCCGGGCAGCGTCATGTCCGGAGATCGGTTCTGGGCGATCGCCGGACTGGTGGCGATCGGGATCGGCGGCTACATCGCCTGGGACGCGGTCCGGAAGCCATGACGACCAGCGGCTCCCGGAGCCGATCGGGTGGTCAGCCACGGATCGGGTCGCCGGCGAGCCACTCCCTCCAGGTGGCCTCGGCGGGCCCCGCGCTGACCTCGTTGCCCCGTCGGATGAGGGGCAGGCGGAGAAGGCGCTGATCGGCCAGCAGCCGCTCGACGATCTCGGCGTCGTCCAGCCGCAGGTAGCCGAGACCGGCATCGCGATATGCCCGCCCGTCGGCGTCGAGCACGGCCGCCGCGCCAAGGCGCTCGGTGAACCGGCGGAGCTCGCCGGCTGCAATCGGCCGGCGGCGCAGGTCCACGAAGTGGATCGGTACCCGCCGTTCCTTGAAGAACCGGACGGCGGCCCGTGTCGCACGATCGGCCTCCAGGCCGAACACCTGGACCTGGGCGGGCGCGCCGACCGGGGACGGGGCCATCGCCACAGGGTAGCCGCCTCGGTCGCTCTCTTCTGCGCCCGCGGGGCATGGCCGGCACGCCTGCGGACCGGCTACCATCCACCCAGAGGAGGAACGCGGGTGACGGTCTGGTTCACGGTCAGTCTCGAGGATCGGCCCGGGTCGCTCGCGCGCGTCGCGACGGCGCTCGGCGAGCGGGGAGTGAACATCACCGGGATCGTCGGCGTCGCCGAGGACACCGACGGCGCGCTGATGCTCACGACCAGTGACGCCGCGGCCACCCGGGACGCCTTCTTCGTCCTCGGTCTGCCCTACGAGGAGCACGATCCGACCGCCGGAATCGACCCGGATCGGATGACCGTGGCCGATCTCGGTCGCGGCGCCTCCGGCTCGGGCGCCTGATCCCGGCCCGGCGAGTCGTCCGAGCATGCCCCGCCGCGGCGACACCGGCCAGCCATCGACGGTTGCCATCAGGCTCCGCCTCGACGACGCGCCGGCTGCGATCCCCGCGCTCGTCGCCCGGGTGGCCGAAGCCGGCGGGACCCTGCGCAACCTGAGCACGGTCCGGCAGCTCGACGGCGATGACGCGACCCCCGGCGTCGAGATCGAGGTCGAGGTCGAGGGTCTCGCCGAGGACCGGCTGAGCGCGACGGTCGAGGGCCTGCCGGGGCTCCGCGGCCAGGGCCTGACGAGAAGCCTCGACCGCGTCTTCGGCAAGCGGGTCATCGTCGTCGGCGGCGGTGCCCAGGTCGCCCAGGTCGCGCTCGGTGCCGTGAGCGAGGCCGACCGCCACAACCTGCGCGGAGAGCGGATCAGCGTCGATACGATCCCGCTCGTCGGCGAGGCCAACATCGCAGCGGCCGTCCGGGCGGTGGCCGACCTGCCCCGAGCCCGCCTGCTCGTCCTCGCCGGCTCGATCATGGGCGGCGACATCACGCGGGCCGCCCGCGAGCTCCGCGAGCACGGCATCCCGATCATCGCCCTCAACATGGTCGGCTCGATCACCGAAGCGGTCGACCTGGTGGTGTCGGATCCGGTCCAGGCCGGGACGATGGCGGTCATGGCCGTCGCCGACACGGCGACGTTCGACCTGGCCCGGCAGCGCGGCAAGCGGTTCTGAGCCGCTCGCCCGGCGGACGACCCGATGCGGATCGCGACCTGGAACGTCAACTCGCTCAAGGCCCGCCAGGACAAGGTCGAAGGCTGGCTCGAGCGGGCCGCTCCCGACGTGCTGCTCATGCAGGAGACGAAGCTCGGCGACGATGACGCGCCGGTGATGGCCTTCGCGATGGCCGGCTACGACCTCGTCCACCACGGCGAGGGCCGCTGGAACGGCGTGGCGATCGCCGTCCGCCAGGGCCTCGGCGCCGACGAGGTCGTGACGAACTTCGGCGACGGGCCGGTCCGGGACAGCGGGCCCGGTGCCGCCGTCGCCGTCAGCGAGGAGGACTTCGACCCGTTCGACGAGGCGCGGATGGTCAGCGCCGTCGTCGATCCGGCCGGGAGGGCCGGCGGCCCGATCCGGTTCGTCAGCCTGTACGGACCGAACGGGCGGGTCGTCGGCTCGCCGTTCTTCGACGGGAAGCTGCGCTGGTTCGAGCGCCTCGAGCGCTGGCTCCGAGAGGCGCGCTCGCCCGACGAGCCGCTCGTCCTCGGCGGCGACTTCAACATCGCGCCGACCGACGAGGACGTCTGGGATCCGGCGGCGGTCCACGGCGGAACCCACGTCTCGGCGCCGGAACGGGCGGCGTTCGACGGCCCTGCTCGACTGGGGCCTGGTCGATGGCTACCGGTTGAAGCGGGCCGAGCCGGGACGCTTCACGTGGTGGGACTACCGGGCCGGCAACTTCCACAAGAACCTCGGGATGCGGATCGATCACCTGCTGCTGACCCGGCCGCTCGTCGACCGGGTCGTCTGGGCCGAGATCGACCGAGAGGCCCGCAAGGGACCGCCGATCCCGTCGGACCATGCCCCGCTGGTGGTCGACCTCGACGCTCCGGGCCGGCGCCTTCGACCCGGACTGGACCGGCGCCCTGGCCAGGATCGCCGCTCGAACGCGACCGCCGTCCCGGACGACTCCGCGCTGATCGGCTACCCTCCGCCGTGCGCCGTGCCCACGGTCGACTGAGGAGCTCGATGACCCCGACTGGCTGGCGCCGCGCGGACCCTGGTGGCCTGGGCCCGATCACCCCGGTTGCGCTTGACGGGACACGTCGCACGGGCGCCAAAAGGCGTCCCGTAGGCTGCGACGCATGACGGTCTCCGAGGCGGTGCCCGAGATCCGTCTGTCGGGCGTCTCGAAGCGGTTCGGCGACGTGCGCGCGGTGGACGACGTCTCACTCGAGATCCGGTCCGGCGAGTTCTTCTCGCTGCTCGGGCCGTCCGGCTGCGGCAAGACCACGACCCTCAGGATGATCGGCGGGTTCGAGCTCCCCACGTCGGGCGTGATCGAGCTGCGCGGGGTCGACATGACCAGGGCGTCGCCGGACAAGCGCCCGGTCAACATGGTCTTCCAGAACTACGCGCTGTTCCCCCATCTGAACGTCCACGACAACGTCGCCTTCGGGCTGCGCCGGCACAAGGTCAAGGAGGCGGAGGTCAAGGTCCGGGTCGCCGAGGCGCTCGAGCTCGTCCACCTCGGCGGCTACGGCCGGCGCAAGACGAACGAGCTGTCGGGCGGCCAGCAGCAGCGGGTCGCCCTCGCCCGGGCGCTCGTCAACCGGCCCCAGGTCCTGCTCCTCGACGAGCCGCTCGGTGCCCTCGACCTCAAGCTGCGCAAGAGCCTCCAGCTCGAGCTCAAGCGGATCCAGGTCGAGGTCGGGATCACGTTCGTCTACGTGACCCACGACCAGGAGGAGGCGCTCACGATGAGCGACCGGATCGCGGTCATGAACCGCGGCAAGGTCGAGCAGATCGGGCTGCCCGAAGGGCTCTACGAGCGTCCCGCGACGCGCTTCGTGGCCGACTTCATGGGGACCACGAACCTGCTGAAGGGCTCGGTCGAAGCGCTCGACGGGACGCTGGCCACGATCCGCCTCGATGGCGGCGACCAGTGCCGGGCGGCGCTCGGCGATCCGCTCGCGGTCGGCCAGGCGATCGAGATCTCGATCCGGCCGGAGTCCGTGTCGATCGGTGGCCCCGGCCAGGGTGGTCCGGCCGCGATCGAGGGCCGGGTCGAGCAGTCGGCCTACCTGGGAGCCAACGTCCAGTACCAGATTCGAAGTCAAGGCGGCCTGCTTCTGAGCGTGGTCGCCGCCAAGGGCAATCGCCGGTTCAGTGCCGGTGACGACGTCGAAGTCGGCTGGTCGCCCGGTGACGCGCTCGTCGTCGCCGAGCGGCCGCCGCACCCGGAGGAGAACCAGTGAGCAACGATCGCAACGTCCCCGAGCCCGATCTCGAGCGGATCCTCGTCCGCTACCTGGCCGAGGAGCGCCTGACCCGCCGCCAGCTCCTGCATCGGATCTCGGTCGTCGGCGCCACCGCCGCGCTGGCCCCGATCATCGCCGCCTGCAGCACCGGCCAGGCGTCGGCGACGCCTGCCCCGTCGAGCGCCCCACCGTCGCTCGCGCCGACCGCCAGCGCGAGCGCCGCAGCGGCGACGGCAACCCCCGAGCCGACGCCGCAGCCGACCCCCGAGGCCGAGCTCCACATCTGGAACTACGCCGAGTACATGGGCGAGGACGTGATCCCGTCGTTCGAGAAGAAGTACAAGGTCAAGGTCAGCTCGGACTTCTTCGACACCTACGAGGGGATGTACGCGCGGGTCGTCGCCGGCCAGACCGGCTACGACATCACGTTCCCGGCGTCGACCGACGTCACCGGGCTGGTGACGATCGGCAAGATCCTGCCGCTCGACCTTTCGCTGATCCCCAACAAGGTCAACCTCGCGGCGGAATGGGCGAATCCCGGCTACGACCCGGGCAACGCCCACTCGATGCCGTACATGTGGTGGACGACCGGGGTCGCCTACGACACGGCCAGGATCAAGGAGACCCCGACGAGCTGGAAGGCGCTCTGGGACGAGCGCTGGAGCGGGCACATCGCGATGCTCGACGACCAGCGGGAGGCCTTTGCGGCGGCGCTCATCCAGCTCAACTTCAGCGCCAACACCGTCGACGACGGCGAGCTCGACCAGGCGCTCGCGCTGCTCAAGCAGCAGCACCCGCTCGTCCGGCTGTACAGCGTCGAGGACCAGCAGTACATGGCTTCGGGCGACATCTGGATCGGCCACGCCTGGGGCTCGGACATCTACGCCGTCCAGCAGAAGAAGCCGTCCGTCCAGTTCTACATCCCCGAGGAGGGCTCCATTCGCGGCTCGGACGCCGCGGTCATCCTCGAGGGGGCCAAGAACCCGATCGCGGCCAACCTGTTCATCAACCACCTGCTCGATGCCAAGGTCAGCGCGGACAACTCGAACTACATCGGGTACATGGGCCCGAACGAGGCCGCCAAGCAGTACATCAGCAAGGACCTCCTCGACACGCCCTGGATCAACCCCGAGAAGGCCATCCTCGACAAGCTCCAGGAGCTGCTCGACCTCGGCCTCGACACGGACAAGTACGCGACCCGCTGGGCCGAGCTGAAGGCCGGCATCTAGGATGCTCGGCCGCCGGCTCGGGATCGGGCCGCTGGTCCTGCCGGGCACGGTCTGGCTGGCGCTGTTCTTCCTCGTGCCGCTGGCGTTCATCGCGGCGGTCAGCGTCGGGACCCACGACCGGTTCGGCCGGGTCCTGTTCGACGCCCTGACCCTCGACAACTACCGCAAGGCGTTCGCGCCGACGTTCATCCCGACGATCTCGCGCTCGGTCTACTACGCCGGGATGACGACGATCCTGTCGATCGCGATCGGCTACCCCGTGGCGTACTGGATCAGCCGCTACGGCGGGCGCAACAAGGCGCTCCTGCTGATCCTCGTGATGCTCCCGTTCTGGACGAGCTATCTCATCCGGACGTACGCCTGGATGATCATCCTGCGCGACAACGGCGTCGTGAACTCGATCCTCCATGGGCTCGGCCTCACGAGCGAGCCGATCATCCTGCTCAACACCGACCTGGCGGTGATCCTCGGGATGACCTACGGCTTCCTGCCGTTTGCGATCCTGCCGCTGTTCGTGTCGATCGACCGTCTCGACGAGGCGCTCGTGCTGGCGGCCCGCGACCTGTATGCCAACGGGCGGAGCGCCTTCCTCCACGTGATCCTGCCGCTGACGATGCCGGGCATCATCGCGGCCGCGTTGCTCACGTTCATCCCGGCGATCGGCGACTACGTCACCCCCGACCTGCTCGGTGGGCGCCCAGACGACGACCGTCGCCAAGGTGGTCCAGACCCTGTTCCTGTCGGGACGCGACTGGCCGCAGGGCGCGGCCCTCGGGTTCATCCTGATGACCGTCACGATCGTCGGGACCTTCGTGGCGATCCGCAGCCTGCGGACCGAGGTGCTCAGCTGATGCGGACCGACCGCAACCGCTGGCTGTCGGCCTACGCCCTGCTCGTCTACGTCTTCCTGTTCCTGCCGATCGTCATCCTCATCATCTTCAGCTTCAATGCCGACCGGCGGAACTTCAACTGGGCCGGGTTCACGCTCGACTGGTATCCGACCCTGTTCGCCAACAAGCTCATCCTCGGCGCCCTCGGGGTGACCCTCCAGGTCGCGACGATCGCGGTGCTCGCGTCGGTGGCGCTCGGGACGCTCCTCGGCCTCGGCCTGGCCCGGCTACGCCAGCGCTGGCGCGGCCCGATGGAGGTCCTCCTCCTGCTGCCGATGGTGACCCCCGAGATCGTGATGGGGATCAGCCTCCTGTTGTTCTTCGCCACGCTGTTCGGCGGCCAGGGGTCGTTCACCCAGATCGCGATCGCCCACATCACGTTCTGCGTCTCGTACGTGGCGATCATCGTCCGGGCGCGGGCGATCGGGCTCGACCCGCATCTCGAGGAGGCCGGGCGCGATCTCGGCGCGTCGGCCTGGGGCACGTTCCGTCACGTCACGATGCCGCTCCTGGCGCCGGCCATCGCGGCCGGTGCGATGATCGCGTTCGCCCTGTCGTTCGACGACCTCGTCATCACGAGCTTCAACGCCGGCGTCGGGAGCAGCACGCTGCCGCTCTACATCTACTCGAAGATCCGGTTCGGGGTGACGCCGGAGATCAACGCGGTCTCGACGATCATCGTGGCCGTCACCGCGCTGGCGATCCTCATCGCCTGGCGCCTCGGGGCGTTCCGGGGCGGCGACCAGCGGGTCGTCGCCGACGACGCGGAACCCGCCCCGGGCTGACCCGCGTCAGTCGGACTTCGCCCGGGCCGTCATCCGGGCCGACGTCCGGGCGGCCGAGCGGGGCAGGCGGACGGCTCCGACCGGGTCGCCCTCGTCGAGCGGCTTGGGCGGCGGGACGTCATAGCGCTCGCGGACCGTGCGCCGGCTGGTGAACCCGTCGCCGGCATAGCGATCGACCGCCATCAGGTCGAAGGCGTGGACGCTCGGCTCCTGGTTCGAGAACCGCCCGGCGGTCCAGCTCCGCGATCGGGTCCCCCGGTGCTGGAGCTCGCAGACGTGCCAGTCCTGGCGGTTCGTCAGGTCCCAGAAGGCGATCGCGTCCGACGGATCGAAGTCCTCGGCCGCGATCGTGTCGGGCTCGAACAGCCACTGGCAGACGATCCGGGTGTGGTCCGCGCCGGCCGGCTCGAGCCGATGGACGAGCAGGTAGTCCGGATGGATCGACAGGAACGTCGAGGGCCACAGCAGGTAGTAGTAGATCCGCCGCTCGTCGAGCTCGGTGATCCCGCCGATCGCGGGTCGATTGCCGCGGTGGCCGCCGTCGAGGGCCATCGTCTCGGCGTTGTCGACGAGCTCCATCCAGCCGCCCTGCCACGGCCCGTCCGGGGCGAAGTCGCCGCCCAGGTCGTACGGGGTCAGCTTGTTGAGCTGGGGGTGGATCCCGGGGCAGTGGTAGCACTCGCTGTAGTTCTCGGCGATGAACTTCCAGTTGGCGTCGACCTCGTAGGCGACCTCGTGGGCGACCCGGAGCGACCGGAAGTCGAACCGCCGGAGATGCGGGACGAGATCGCCCAGCCAGTCGACGAGCTCGTCGGCGTCGGGGTCGAGGCTGACGAAGACGAAGCCCTGCCAGGTCGCGAGACGGACCTCGACCAGGCCGAAGCCGTCGAAGCCGAAGTCGTCGAGGTCCTCGGTGTGCTTGGCCCGGATGAGCTTCCCGTCGAGGTCGTAGATCCAGGCGTGATACGGACACTGGAACCGGACGGCCGTGCCGCAGCGCTCCTCGACGACGGCCGTCCCGCGATGCCGGCACACGTTGTAGAAGCCGCGCAGGACCCCGTCCCGGCCGCGGACGATGACGAGTGGCTCGTCGTCGACGGTGGCCAGGAAGTAGGTCCCGGGCGCACCCGCGTCCTCCTCGCGGCCGACGACCACCCAGTCCCGCCGGAACCACTCGCGTCGCTCGAACTCGTGGATCGCCGGGTCGTGGTAGGCCCGACCGGGCAGCAACGAGGCGGCCCGGTATGGCTTGCGGACGGCGGCGATCTCGGCCTGGGTGAGCGGCGACGAGACGACGTGGCGAGCGGACAAGGGAGCGACCTCCGGTGGCGGGTCTGGATGGAGTCTAGGCGGGCTGTCGAGCGAACCGGCGGTTCAGCCCTTGGGCACGTCCTTCTTCGGGTCGAGGAACGGGATCGCGGCGCTGGTGGCCGCCCAGAGCTCCCCGTCGGGGGCCTCGATCTCGAGCGGCGTGCCGGCGCCGGCCAGCTCGATCGGGAGCCAGACGTAGCCGATGTTCTTCGCGAGCCGGGGCGACCAGATCAGGTCGGTGACGGTTCCCACGCTCACACCCTCGTGGAGCGCGTTGCACTTGCGCGAGAGCTCGAACGGCAGCGCGTCGCCGGGAACCTCGATCCCGACGAGCTTGCGGTTGACGCCCTTCGCCCGGATCGCCTCGAGGGCGTCCTTGCCGATGTAGTCGGCCGCCTGCGGTTCGACGAGCCGCTCGAGCCCCATCACCTCGAACGGGTTGTTGTCGATCGTCATGTCGGAGCCGTAGTTGAAGATGCCGGCCTCGATCCGGCGCGCCTCGCACGGGGCGATCGGGCGGATCTTGTGCGGCTTGCCCGCCGCCATGATCCGATCCCACAGCTCACCGCCGCGGGAGGGATCGCGCAGGTAGATCTCGTAGCCGACCTCGCCGGTCCAGCCGGTCCGGCTGATCACGACCGGGATCCCGTCGAGCTCGGTCGTCATCGTCCAGTAGTACTTGATGTCGAGGACCGCGTCGCCGAACAGCGTCCGCATGACGTCCTTCGACTTCGGGCCCTGGACCTGGACCGGATGGATCTCTGGCTCGCGGACCTTGACGTCCATTCCGGCGTGGGTCGCGACGCCGCGGGCCCACAGTCCGGCGTCGGAATCGGCGAGGGCCAGCCACCAGCGGTTCTCCTCGACCCGCAGGAGGACCGGGTCGTTGACGATCCCGCCGTCCTCGGCCGTGATCAGGACGTACTTGCCCTGGCCGACCGCGCACTTGGTCAGGTCGCGGCAGGTCAGCATGTTCGTGAAGGCCGAGGCGTCGGGACCCGTGATCTCGACGATCCGCTCGACCGACACGTCCCAGACCGTGACGTCGTTGAGCAGCGCCCAGTACTCCTCGACCGGGTCGGCGTAGTAGCCCGGCAGGTACATGTGGTTGTAGATGTCGTAGGCGCTGCAGCCGGCGGCGAGGGTCTTCTCGAAGAACGGGGAGCGGCGATACCACGGCCCGAAGTAGAGCGTCGTCGAGGCCTCGGTGGCGGGCGTGGCGGTCTGGCTGGTCATGACGGCGGGTCCTCCTGGCTGGTTGGCGCTGGACGATGGGCTCGTCTCGGGTTGGGTCGTCGACCCGCGCTCGGGTCGTCCACGATCGTCGGCTCGGTCGCCGCCGGGAGCTCCGGCAGGACCTCCTGGTCGCGCAGGCCGGACCTGATGATCCGGCGCAGCTCCGCGTCGATCGCCGGGTCGGTCTCGATCGGTCGGTAGGCGGCGAGTCGCCGGCCGACCTCGGCGGTCGCCCGCTGGGCCGTGTCGGGGGCACCGGCCTTCGTCCAGTTCTCGCGGTTGTCACGCTCGATGACGCCACCGGGCAGGTACAGCTCGGCCGGCCAGTGCTCGAGCGTGTGCGGGGCCATGATCAGGTGCTGGTCCGTCATCACCTGGTTGACGAGGTCGATCGCGGGCAGGTCGCCGAGCGGCTCCATCGCGCGAACGAAGTGGAGCGCCTGACCGCAGACCTCGTCGTCGAAGACGAGCTTGGCCAGGCTGAACACGAGCACGAAGTCGAGCATCCCCGGGCCGGACACCGAGTTCACCCCGGCCAGGGCCGCGAGGAGCGCGCTGCCGAACGTCTCGGCGCCGGCCTGGGCATCGAGCACCTTGCCGTCGGACAGGGCCATGTACGACTGGGTCGGCAGCCCGAGCTTCTTGGCCACCGCGACGTACGCGACGTCGAGGTGGAGTGCCTCGATCGCGGCCATCGGCGAGCTGGCGATCTTCATGTGGAACGTCGCCGGCGCCCCGCCGAACAGGACCGGCGCGCCCGGCCGGATGACCTGGGTCATGACGATCCCGGCGAGCACGTCGACCGTGTGGAAGACGGTCGCCCCGACGAGCGTCACCGGGGCGATGAGGCCCATCAGCGTGACCGGCACGATCTCGACCGCGATCCCGGCCTCGACGCAGTCGATGAGGTTCTGGCAGGAGTCCTCGCTGTAGCGGAAATTGCCGGTGGCGGTGATCGTGAAGATCGTCATCGGCCGCTCGATCAGGTCGGCCCGGTCGTGCCGGAAGAGCTGGAGCAGCTCGACCATCCGCGGCACGCCGTGCTCGGTGAACGCGCCCGAGACGACCGGCCGCTTCGAGTTCGTGAGGCACATGTACAGCCGCCAGGCATCGGAGACCTGGGCCTCGATGTCGTTGTTGGTCGAGAACGCCGTCGCCAGGTAGGCGATGTGCTTGAGGCCGTCGGCCAGCCTGACGTACTCGACGAAGTCGGTCGAGTTGGCCAGCCGCGCCTGACCGGTCCGATGGTCGAGGACGCGCAGCCCGCTCGAGCCCGGCACGAAGTGGACCCGGTCGCCGCCGAGGTCAGCGTGGGGGTTCCCGTCGCGGTCGTAGAGCCAGAACGACGACGGTGCGCTCGCGATGGCCCGCTCGACGATCTCGCGCGGGAACAGGACCCGGCCGGCCGGGTCGGTCGGCAGCCCGGCATCGATCAGCCGCTGGCGCATGACCGGGCCGCGGATCTCCATCCCGACCGTCGCCAGGATCGTCATCGCCTCGTCGACGATCCGCTCGATCAGCTCGTCGCTGAGCACTGTTCAGGGTCGGCCGCACCAACGCTCCTTCAGGTCGCCGACGCTCCCGTTCCACTGCTCGGCCGTCCGGCCAATTCTCAAGCCGCCAGATTCCAATGCCTCTCGCGTCCCGCCTGATGGGCCCGCGGCCGGTGGGCCGTCCCGCAGGGAGCATCGGACCGACCCGATCACCACCTTCGTCGCGCCGTATGCTGCGCCGGATGAGCCCGACCGACCGGCCGACGATGGTTCCCAGCTTCCGCGCCCGCCTCGCGACCGGCGAGTTCCTGCTCGGGTCGTGGCTGACGATCCTCGATCCGACCGTCCCCGAGCTGATGGCCGGTGCCGGGTTCGACCTGCTCGTCGCCGACGGCGAGCACGGTCCGATCGCCACGTCCGACCTCGTCGAGATGCTCATCGCGATCCGGGCCGCCGGAGTCCCGCTCCTCTACCGCGTGGCCGCCAACGAGCCGGTTCGGATCATGCACGCGCTCGACGCCGGCGCGAGCGGCGTCGTCGTGCCCCAGATCCGGACCGTCGCCGACGCCGAGCGGGCCGTGGCCTGGTGCCGCTATCCGCCGGTCGGCCTGCGCGGCATTGCCCCGCGCCGAGCGTCCGAGTACGGGCGGCACACGGCCGAGTACATGGGCACGGCCAACGACCTCGTCACGTGCTGTGTCCAGATCGAGACCCGCGAGGCGCTCGACGACCTCGACGCGATCCTGGCCGTGCCCGGCATCGACACGATCCTGATCGGCCCGAACGACCTCGCCGCAGCCCTCGGCCACACTGGCGCCATCGAACATGCGGACGTCGAAGCGGCGATCGCCCGGATCCTCGACCGGGCAAGGGAGCACGGGATCCCGGCCGGCGATTTGGACGCTGTCGGTCGCCCAGGCTCGAGCCCGCCGCGCCGAAGGCTTTGCCTGGGTCACCCTGGGCACCGACTACGGCTTCATGCTGTCGGCCGCCGACGCCGCCGCCCGGGACGTCCGCGCGCCCTGACGGTTCCGAGTGCTGGGCGGCCCGTGCCCGAAGCGAGCTCGGCGCGAAGTGCCGGCCGAGCCGAGGAACCCGGCCGTCGACGGCACACGCCGCCTTCCTCTCGACACAGCTCCGAGTACGCCGTGCCTGGGGGTCGGTGGCCCGCGCCCGAGCGAGCTCGGCGCGGAGTGCCGGCCGAGCCGAGGGCACGGGCCGCCGACCCCCCTTCCGGCACGGACCTATTCGAGCTCCACGACCTCGTGCCACGACGGGATGTCGGCGTCGAACCCGAGCGCGCGGACCTTGGGCAGCAGCGCCGCCTGGGCGTCCGGGTCGCCGTGGACGAGGAACACCTTGTGCGGAAAGCCCGGATTGCCCGGCCGCTTGCCCTTGGCGAAGTTGGCCAGCCAGTCGAGCAGCTCGGACTCGTCGGCGTGGGCCGAGAAGCCGCTGATCGAGCGGATCTGGCAGCGGACGTCCCTGACCTGGCCGTCGATCCGGACCGTCTTCGCCCCGGCCTGGAGGTGCGCGCCAAGGGTTCCCTCGCCCTGGTAGCCGACGAACAGGATGACCGCGGTCGGGTCGTCGATGAGGTTGCGCAGGTGGCCGACCACGCGGCCGCCGGTCAGCATCCCGTTCGAGGCCACGATCAGGTACGGCCGCTTTGCCCTGGCGATCGCCTGCGACTGGCGGACGTCGTTCGTGACGATCTGGTTCGGGTAGTCGAGCGGCGACTCGGCCCGCGCCAGCAGGTCGCGCGTCTCGTCGTCGTAGTAGTCCGGGTGGGCCCGATAGATGTCGGAGGCCTTCGAGGCCATCGGCGAATCGAGATAGAGCGGCAGCAGCGGGATCTTGCCGGCGCCGATCAGCCGGTCCAGCT
This sequence comes from uncultured Chloroflexia bacterium, assembly GCA_963755285.1. Classification (GTDB taxonomy): domain Bacteria; phylum Chloroflexota; class Limnocylindria; order Limnocylindrales; family CSP1-4; genus Chersky-267. The sequence goes on from CAVWJB010000004.1 coordinate 102,355, forward strand.
CCCAGACGACCTCCTGGGTCCGCCCGATGGCAAACGACGGAACGAGGAGGACGCCGTCGCTCTCGGCCACGAGGCGCACCGTCTCGGCGAGGATCCGGATCGCCTCGTCCTCCGGCTCGTGCTCGCGCCCACCGTAGGTCGACTCGACGAGGACGTAGTCCGCGTCGCTGACGATCGTCGGATCGCGCAGGATCGGCGTGCCGGTCCGCCCCAGATCGCCCGAGAACACGAGGCGGCGCTCGGGACCGCCGTCCCGGTCGGCCACCCGCAGGCGGATGATCGCCGAGCCGAGGATGTGGCCCGCGTCGACGAACGTGGCGTGGATCCCGGGGGCGACCTCGATCTCCTGGTCGTAGGCGACGCCGCGGAACCGATCGAGCGAGGCTCGGGCGTCGCGCTCGTCGTAGAGCGGCTCGTCGAGGTCGATGTCGAGCTTGGCGGGCTGTGCGCGCAGGGCGGTCTCGGGGTCCGGGGCAATGGTGAACGGCGGCTTCGACGGCCCGGGAGCCGCCTCCGCCGGGAGGGCGGCAAAGGAGCTGAACGTCGATGGCGCCAGGACCGGGTCGGAGGCTCCCCCGCCCTCCTGGGGAACCATGAATGCCACGTCGTACCGGCGGCGGCCGAAGTGCTCGGGGTCGCGCCGGGGATCCTGCCGGACGCGCCGGTCGGGCGTCGGCGCCGGAGCCTCGTCGGGCTCGATCGTTGTTGGGACGTGCTCGCCGGTCACGGCGCTGCCCGGGACGATCGCGGGCGATGCCGCCCCGGCCGGTTCGCTCTCAGCCTCGCCGCTCTCGGCCTCGCCGCTCTCGGCCAGCTCGATCGCCGCCTCGTAGGCGGCCAGGTCGCGCTTGTCCTCCTCGACCGCTTCGTCCGGATGCCGCCGTTCCCAGCGCATCCCGCGCTTGGCGAACTCCTCCTGGAGCTTGCCGGAGTCGAGCAGGACGAGGCGGGCCAGGTCGATCGTCCCGTCGGTCGCCCAGATCGGCCCGGCGAACCCTTCCTTGACGACGTGCGGGATGAGCCCGCAGTGGTCGAGGTGGGCATGGGTCAGGAGGATCGCGTCGAGCTCGGACGGGTCGTACGCCAGCGGGATCCGGTTGCGGATCGACTCGTTCGGGCTGCCCTGGAACATGCCGCAGTCGATGAGGATCCGGGCTCGCTCCGTGGTCAGCAGGAACTGCGAGCCGGTCACCGTGGTCGCGGCCCCGAGGAACTGGAGGTGCATCGTGTCGGAGTGTGCCACCGCGCCGACTGGTCCGTCGCGGGCGTGGCTCGTGCCGTTCATCCAGGACGGCCGGATGACGCATCATCGGAGAGCGTCCGAGCGGGTCGGGCGCCGAGCTGGCCAGGAGCAACGACTCGATGTCCGACGATCCGCGACTGGGTCAAGCCGGAGAACACCGCCCCGTCGTCGCCGGGGCGCGATCGGTCGGCGATGCCGAGACCCTCTTTGCGGACGCCTGGGAGGCGCACAACCGGGCCGAGATCGCCGCGATCCTCCAAGCCGGTGACCGCGCCTCGGTCGCCGCGGCCCGCGCTCGCGCCGACGGTGCCGTCGACCGGGCGCTGACCGCGCTCGGCGCGCTCGGGGCCATCAGCGACGAGGTCGATCGTCGGGCGGTGGCCCGCATGAATGAGACGCTCGAACAGCTCGCCCGCGGCGACCCCGAGGTCACCGTCGCGGTCGGCGATCCGACCGAGGCGGGGGACGACCGACCGCCCGCCGAGGTCCTGGCCGCGGATGGGCTCTCCGCCCTTCTTCTGCGCACGACGTCGGCCTACACGAGAGCGGCCGAGACGGTCGACCTCGACGGTTCGAGCGTGGATCGGCTCGACGTGCTGTCCCGCCTCGAGACGGAGCCCGACCCCACGGTTCGGCGCCGATTGTTCCTCGCGCTCGAGCCCCTGTGGCGAGCGGTCGATGCCGACGGCGGCCTGTCGAGCCCGTACCGGGTGGCGCTCCACGCGAGCGCGGATGCGTGGCGGCGCGACGGCTCGCCGGTGGCCGCCAACGCGCGCGCGCTCGGGATCGAGCCGGCCGACGTGGAGCCGTGGCTACGATCGATCCTCGCCACCTGGCGCGAGGTCGCGGTCGACGGCCCGGTCGAGCCGTGGGACGAGCGGTTCGCCGACGGCGCATTCGGCCGGGCGATCGACCTGGAGGTCTCGCTGGCCGAGCTGCAGCGGATCAACGATGCGTCGTACGCCGCGCTCGGCGCCGATCCGCGCGAGCTCGGCGTCCACTACGACATCGCGCCGCGGCCGGGACGCGGTCCGGTGCCGGTTGCGTTCATGCTCGACGTCGACATCCCGCGACGGACGGGCAGCGGCTGGACGTCCGGCGAGCAATGGGTCTTCGCGAGCTACGCCCGGCCGCGGATCGGTCACCTCGAGGAGCTCCTCCACGAGACCGGCCACGCGATCCACTACCGGGCGATCCGGACCCGGCCGGCGTTCGCGGTCCTTGCCGACGCGTCGACGACCCTGGTCGAGGCGCTCGGCGACCTGGCCGCCTGGGACTTCTACGAGCCGGACTGGCAGGCGCGACACCTGGGGCGAGCGCTTCCACTCGGGGCGAGCCTTCGCTCGAAGTACGGCACGATCGTCCGCGACGTCGCCTGGTCGCTGTTCGAGATCGAGCTGCACCAGGCACCCGACCGCGCCCCGAACGAGGTCTGGACCGAGATCACGAGTGACTACCTCGGGATCGTCCCGCACCCGGAGTGGTCGTGGTGGGCGATCCGTGGCCAGCTCGTCCAGTCGCCCGGGTACATGGTCAACTACGGGCTCGGCGCGATCGTCACCGCGGACCTCCGCGCCCGGCTCCACGAGCTGCGTGGCGATCGGCCCCGGGCCGATCCCGGCTGGTATCCCGCGGTCAGCGAGGCGATCTACCGGTGGGGCGACGAACGCGCGCCGGGGGACGTGCTGGCCTCGTTCCTCGGTCGCCCGGTCTCACCGGCTGCCCTCCTCACGGACCTGCGCCGGATTGCCGAAGCCGAGCCGGAGCCCTAGCCGAGCGGGATCGTCAGCAGGGCGTCGACGGCGACCGCAGCGAACAGCAGCGTCAGGTAGGTGATCGAGTAGCGATAGAGCCGGATCGCCCCGGCGGTCGATCGTTCCTCGGACGCTCCCTCGCGCCACAACCGGTAGGCCCGCCAGATGAAGATCGCCCCGAGGACGACCGCTGCTGCGAGGTAGATGAGGCCCATCCGGGCGACGGTGAACAGGACGAGCGAGATCGCCACGAGCAGGACGGAGTAGAGCGCGATCTGCTTGGTGGTCTCCGGGATGCCCCGCACGACCGGCAGCATCGGGATCCGGGCGGCCTCGTAGTCACGGCGGATCCGGAGCGACAGCGCCCAGAAGTGGGGCGGCGTCCAGTAGAAGACGATCGCGAACAGGACGATCGCCGGCAGGGCGACCGATCCGGTGACCGCCGCCCAGCCGATGACCGGTGGCAGGGCGCCGGCTGCCCCGCCGATGACGATGTTCTGGGGCGTCGAGCGCTTGAGCAGGATCGTGTAGACGACCACGTAGAAGGCGATCGCCAGCAGGGTCAGGAACGCCGCCACGAGGTTGACGAACCAGGCCATGACGACCAGCGAGATCACCCCGAGGACGAGCCCGAAGACGACCGCTCGCTCGGGCTCGACCTGGTGCGCCGGCAGCGGACGCCGGCGGGTCCGGGTCATCAGCTCGTCGATGTCGCGGTCGAGGTAGCAGTTGATCGCGTTGGCACTGCCGGCAGCGAGCGAGCCGCCGACCAGCGTCCACAGGACGAGCCAGGTCCACTCGCCGAGCTGCATCCCGGGGACGTCGCGGGCCGCCAGGACCATGGCCGGCACGGTCGTCACGAGCAGGAGCTCGATGATCCGCGGCTTGGTCAGCGCGACGTACGCCCGGATCGTGTCGCCGGTCGTCGCGGTCCCGGCCACCGGGCGCGGGTCGGCATCGCCGGTCTGCAACCCGCCACCCGGGGCCGACGACCCGATCGCGGGCGTCACCCGGGCGGTGTAGTAGGCGGTCACCGCCAGCGCGCACATGAGCGCCCAGACGGTCGCGCCGAGCGCCACGTGGAGGGTCTGCGTCCAGGCGGCCAGCTGGGTCAGGACCTGGAGCCCGCCGACGATCGCCTGGACGACGAACATGGCGGCGGCCGACAGGGCGAGCCTGACGACGGCCGGGTGTCCGCGCTGGGTCCGGAGCGCCGCGATGGCGATCGCCGCCACGATCAGCCCGACGATCACGGCGATCCAGCGATGGAGGACGTGGGTCGTGGTGAGCTCGGTCAGCGGCGGGAAGAACGTGCCGCCCATGAGCGGCCAGTCGGGGAAGATCAGCGCCGCATCGGCGGCGGTCACGCGCGCCCCGAACAGGAGCAGGGCGTAGGTGGCGGCCGCCCCGAATGCCGCCAGCAGCGTGAACCGCTGGCTCGAGCCGCGTCCGCCGATCCGGGCCGGGAAGTACGACCGGACGAGGATGTAGATCAGCAGCCCGAGCAGGGCCTGCGACGTCGCCAGGTGGGCGGTGACCGAGTCACCGGTGTTGCCGAGGAGGACGGTCTGCCGGCCGAGGTAGGCCTGGAAGCCGACGAGCGCGACGGCCCCGATCGACGGCCAGAGCAGCGAGCGCCGGTCGCGATGGTCGAGGAACGCCACGACCGCCTGGGCCACGATCAGCAGCCCGAGGATCGCGGCGATCGTCCGGTGGAGCCACTCGATCCAGGCCTTCGCGTCGTTCGGCGACGGCAGGAGCTGGCCGTAGCAGAACGGCCAGTCGGGGCAGCCCAGCCCGGAGTCGGTGGCGCGGACGACGACCCCCAGCGTCACCAGCAGGAGGGTCCCCGCCACGGTCGTCGCGGCGAGCTTCTGGAAGCGGGTCACGGAGCGCATTCTAGCCGCGCAAGGCGGCGATGAGCGACCACGGGTAGGATGCCGACGTGCACCCCTCCCGGCCCCTCCGGCTGCTCGGCTCCGCTGCGCTCGGCGTCCTGGTCGTCGCGCTCCTCGCCGCGTGCAGCAGCACGGCCGGCGGCGCGACGTCGGCACCTCCATCGAGCACGGCCGGATCCCCGGGGGGTCGCCCCTTCACACCGCAGCTGATCTCGTCGGAGAACGTCGTCGGCCCGAACCGGTTCCTGTTCGGGATCCTCGACGCCGCCGGGACGAAGCCGCTGACCGACCCGTCGACGAAGGTCCAGGTGGCGTTCCAGGGCGGCGGCTCGTCACCGGCGACGATCCCGCCAACCGCGGCGCGCTTCGTCTGGGCGGTCCCCGACGAGCGCGGGGTCTATGCCGCCGACGTCGACTTCCCGAGCGCCGGCGACTGGACGGTCCTGGTCAACGCCGCCGGCGGCTCGATCCCGAGCGGAACGGTGTCGGTCCAGTTCGAGGTGTCGGACAAGGGCTACGCGGTCCGGCCCGGCGACAAGGCCCCGGCCACGAAGACACCGACGGCCACGGACGCGGCGGGCATCGCCAGGATCGCCTCCGATCCGACACCGGACCCGAGCTTCTACACGACCTCGGTCGACGAGGCGTTGGCCGAGCACAAGCCGTTCGTGCTCGTCTTCGCGACCCCACGGTTCTGCGTCAGCCAACAGTGCGGGCCCACGCTCGATGGGATCAAGACCGTGGCCAAGAGCGAGCCCGGGATCACGTTCATCAACGTGGAGCCCTACCAGCTCGAGTACGCAAACGGCGCGTTGCAGCCGGTGCTCAGCGCGAGCAACCAGCTCCAGATCACCGACACCACGAAGGCGTGGGGGATCCTGTCGGAGCCCTGGGTCTACGTGGTCGACAAGGACGGGATCGTCCGCGGCTCGTTCGAGACGGTCATCTCACCCGAGGAGCTGAAGGCGGCGATCGCCGCGGTCCGCTAGCTCCGAATCGCGACGCTACGGAGCGTCGTCGAGGTGGTAGACGACGAGGGCGCCGTCCTCGACCCGGAAGTAGACCAGCACCGGGTCGGCGGCGGCCATGTGCTCGGCGAGGTGGCCAGGGGCGAAGTCGGCAGCATTGTCCAGGTCACCCAGCACGAACGTCAGGTCCTGGCCGTTCGAGGCCCGGAGCGTGAAGCCCTTGACCTTGTCGAGCCCCTCCGAGTCGATCCTGGTGACCAGCCCGACGATCGGCGATTGCGGGACTTCGAAGCTGGCCGAGGCGCCGGGCGAGCCAGATGCCCTGGGTGGTGGGGTGAACGCCGCGACCGGCGGCGACTCCGGGGAGGCGGCGCAGCCGGCGGCGAGCGCAACGACGACCGCGACGAGGACGAGCCTGGGACCGATGGCCGGCCGGCGGGCGAGCGACCGCCGGCTCACCCGGGGGTCCCGGTGCCGGTGCTGCCCGGCGCCTGGACCGGCTCGCCGGCCCGACAGCGCGGACAGGTCTCGGTACCCGGCTCGTAGGTCGGCAGATCGAGCACCCAGAGCGCCTCGAGCGGATAGACCCGACCCGTGGTCGGCGAGGTCAGCGTCGTCGTGCCGCCCGATCGGTCGACGAGGACGTGGCAGTCGACGATCTCGCCGCCGGCCGCTTCGACCGCCGGGATCATCGCGAGGAGCGAGCCACCGGTCGTGAGGATGTCGTCGACGAGGATGACCTTCTCGCCTTGTGCGATCGTGAAGCCGCGCCGGAACTCGCGCCGGACCAGCCCGTCGTCGTCACGGACCTCCTCGGCGAAGATCGCCCGGGTCCCGAGCTGGCGGCCGGTCTCGAACGCCAGGATCAGCCCGCCGGTCGTCGGCCCGGCCACGAGGTCGACGGTCGCCAGGTGGTCCTGGTCCTGGTGCCGGGCGGCCCAGTAGGAGCACAGCTCGCTCGTCGCCTTGGTGTCCTGGAGGACCTGGAACTTCTCCAGGTAGGCATCGGAGTGACGCCCGCTCTTGAGCAGGAAATGCCCGTCCCGGAGCGCCCCGGAGCGGCGGAACAGCTCCTCGGTCCGCCGGGCGACGGCCACCCGCGCGGCCTCGTCGATGGCGGAGCGGATCGTGGTCATCGCCGCACAGTCTAGCGGCGGAGCCTACGGTCGGTACTCGACGCCCTTCGAGGACGGCGCATTCGGCTTCTTCGGCAGCGCGGTCCCGATCAGGTGGGCGTAGCTGTCGAGCCCTCGCCGGCGGACCTCCTCGGTGAGCTCGTCGATCAGCCGGACGGGCAGGGCCGGGTCGGCGAACACGGCCGTCCCGACCTGGACCGCGACCGCCCCGACGGCCAGGAAGTCGAGCACGTCGGCGAGCTCGGACACGCCGCCGATCGCCACGATCGGGATGTCGACGACCTGGGCGACCTCGTAGACGATCCGCAGGGCGACCGGCTTGATCGCCGGACCCGACAGCCCGCCGTAGATGTTGCCGAGCAGCGGGCGGTTGCGGTCCCCACGGACGGCGATCCCGGACAGCGTGTTGATCGCGCTGATCGCGTCGGCGCCGGCCTTCTCGATCGCGCGCGCGATCGGCCGGACGTCGGCGACGTTCGGCGACAGCTTCACGAGGAGCGGCAGGTCCGAGGCGCGGCGGACCGCGGCGGTGACCGCGCCGGCGGCCTCGGCGTCGATCGCGAACTGGAGCCCGCCCTTGCCGACGTTCGGGCAGCTGATGTTGAGCTCGATCCCGGCCACGCCGGGCACCCCGTCCAGCCGACGGGCGACCTCGACGTAGTCCTCGATCGACTCACCGGCCACGTTGACGATGACCGGCACGTGCCAGCCGACCCAGGTCGGGGCGTAGCGCTCGATGACCGCGTCGACGCCCGGGTTCTGGAGGCCGATCGAGTTGAGCATTCCCGCCGGCGTCTCGGTGACCCGCGGCGTGACGTTGCCGATCCGCGGCTTGAGCGTCGTGCCCTTGCAGCAGATCGCGCCGAGCCGCTCGACGTCCACGACGTCGCCGTACTCGATCCCGTAGCCGAACGTGCCCGACGCGACCAGGATCGGGTTGTCGAGCCGGAGCCCGGGCGCAAGCTCGACCGACAGGTCGACGGCCGTCGGCGGCGGATTCGGTTCGGCGAGAGGCCCAGCCAGGTCGACGGCGGCCGGGCGCCGGACCTGGCCCGGGCTCGTCGCCGCCGTCGACGCCCGGGCGGCGTGCCCGCCCCGACCGGCCGGCCGGTGTCGCGTCGCGTGGGCCTTGCCACTGGTCACGACCTTGCGCTTGGCCTTCACCAACCGGCCTCCCAGTCGAGCTCCTCGGCGGCGAAGACCGGGCCCTCTCGGCAGACCCGCTGGGGTTGGCCCGTGGCGCTCATCACGACGCAACCGAGACAGGCTCCGACCGCGCAGCCCATGTTCTGCTCCATCGACACCTGGAGGAACGACTTCCGGCGGGCGGCCGGCGAGCCGGCCGGGTCCGTCTTCCCGCCGCCCCGCTTCCGGCCGAGCTTCGCGACACCGAGCCGCTCGCGCCGACCGGCGGCCAGCCGGGCGAGGGCCGCGAGCATCGGCGCCGGGCCGCAGGCGAACGCCTGGTCGGCCCACGCCTCGTAGTCCGGGACGAGATCGGTGACGTAGCCGCGGTGGCCCATCGACCCATCGTCCGTCGCCACGACGTACTCGACCTCGTCGGGCAGCAGGTTCGACGGGTAGACCTCGGCCGCGCTGGCGGCGCCGAACAGCAGGACCACCTGGCGCCCGTCGCGGATCGCCTCATCGGCCAGCATCCGGACCCCGGCGATCCCCAGCCCGCCGGCGATCAGCAGGAGGTGGCGGCTGCGGGGATCGACCTCGAACGGCCGACCCAGCGGACCGAGCATGTCGACGCCGTCGCCGGCCCGCAGCCGGGTGAACCAGTCGGTGCCCCGGCCGATCGCCCGGAAGTGGATCGTCACGATCCCGGTGGCGGCGTCGACCGTGTTGAACGAGAACGGCCGGCGGAGGATCAGCCCGGAGAAGTCGCCGGGCCGGACGTGGATGAACTGGCCGGCCCGGGTCCCGCTCGCGAGGGACGGTGCGTGGTACGCCTGGAGCCACTGCCGAGGCAGAATCTCGCGACTGTCGACGAGCTCTGCCGTGGCCAGGCGCATGCTCACGCGCGGCCGGCGTCCCCGGTCCCGGCTGCGTCATCCCGGGGTTCGGCTGCGGCGACGTCCTCGACCGGTGCCTCCGCCTCGTCGCTCTCACCGCCCGCATCGTCGTCGGCTTCGCCTTCGAGCTCGGGAGCGACCGACGGGAACGCCTCGGCGAGCGCGTCGGCGAGATCGCCGAAGACGTCGGTCGGGTCGTAGAACTCAACGAGCTCGTCGGCATTGACGAGGTTTCGCCACTCGCCGTCGGCGTCGTCCGGGACGACCTCCGCCCGGAAGCCGCCGCCCGACTTCAGGACGAGTCGCTCGTCGTCGTCGTCGACGATGATCACGTCGCCGAGCTTCTCGCTGAGCCTCGTCGACACGTCGGCGAAGTCGTCGAGGAGACGCGCCTCCGACCGCTGGCTCCGCTCCTGGAACGAGAGGGCCAGGTCGTACAGCCGCTGCGCGGCCGACTCCTCGTCCGGCGGGTCGGCCATGAGGCTCTCGCCGGCTGCCCACTCGTCGGCCGCCGCCGCATAGGCCGCGTCGAGCCCGGCGCCGTCGGACGGCGGAATGTGAGCCACCTCGAGCAGGTCCTCGGCTCCGGTCGGCTCGGGCGCCAGCCCCGCGGCTTCCCGGGCGGCCTCGCTGAACGCGGCGTAGACGTCGGCCGGGTTGTACAGCTCGACGAGCTCGGCGGCGGTCTCGATCACCTCGGTCTCGCTGACCCATTCGCCGGTCGTGTCGTCGAGGAAGCGGCTCCGGCTGCGGAACGTCAGGTCGGGCGCGATCGACAGGAAGTCCGGGTCCTCGTCGATGAGGGTCATCCCGCCGAGCGCGCTGATCCGGGCCGCGTTCGCGTCAAGGAACCGCTTGAGCTGGTCGGTCGCGCTGACGAGGAAGTCGCTCCGCTCGAGGGCGGCGTCGGAGGCGAGGGCTCCCAGGAGCTCGCTGCGGCTGGCGTCCATCGATCGGGGCCCTCCCTAAGGGTGATATTCGAGATCGGTGCCCATCCGCTCGCGGAGGAACATCGAGTGATGACGTTCGAAGATCCACTCGCCGGCGCGGTGCCCGAGGGCGCGAGTGGCTTCGTCTTGCTCGAGCTTGTCGAGGGTGGCGTAGTCGGGCAGGTCGAGCAGGATGACGTTGTCGAAGTCCCAGCCGTGGGCGACGTTGTACCAGCCCAGGAACCGGATCCCGAACTTGTCCTCGTACTCCTTCACCTGCCTCGGGAAGATCGTGCGCATGAAGAACTTGAAGAAGGGATCGCGTCCGCGGCGTACCGAGAAGTAGGTCGCGAGCACGGGCACGGGCGGCGGTCCTCCTCGGTCGGCGACGGGTCGGTCGCTATTGTCGCACGGGGCCGGAGGCCGGAGGATCTGCCGGAGGCGGCGAATCGAGGGCGGCTCGGCTCGGCGGACGGGTCGGCGACCCCGGCGGACGGGTCGGCGAGCTCGGTCTCCGCGTCCTCGAGCTGGCCGACGGTCGGCGACCGCGGCGCCAGTGGCCGGCGCCGGCTGCGTCGATCGGCCGAGACGAGCCTGAGCAGGAAGATGATCGTCTGGCCGCTGATCAGGAGGAGCCCGATCGTCAGGAACAGGAGCAGGGCGGAGACCTCGGCGGGCACCCGCCCGACGGTCAGCGGAGTCAGCACGATCAGGACGGCCAGCGCCACCATCTGGAAGCGGAAGCAGCCGAGCCCCGGACCTCGCTCCGAGTCGAGCGGCGCGCCCTTGTACTGGACGGGGCCCGGGTTGATCGCGCCGGTCGGGCGACGTGGACCCGGGGTCGGGGACGGTTCGGTCACGAGCCGGAACGATACGGGACTCGGCCGCCGGGCGCCTCCGCGGCCTTGCTACCATCGGACGATGGCTCCCCGACCGGACCCCGACCGCCCCTCCGCGGCGTCGCGGTTCGGGTGGCACCCCGAGCCCGGGCTGATCGGCGTCGACGACGAGGCCACCTCCCGCGATGCGCTCGAGGCGCTCGGCCGGGCGGCCTGGACGGCCGGCCTCGACTACCTCTTCGACGAGGCGCTGCGCCGGTCGGTCGGGCCGCCGACGACCTATGCCGACCTTCGCCGGACGTTCTACGCGGGCGACCCGGCCGGGCCACGTGACGGCCCCGGCCCAGCTCCCAAGGACCCGGTGCCGTCGGCCGAGGTCCTGGCCGAGTTCGCGACCCGGCTCGCCCCGCACAACCTCAACTCCTGGCACCCGCGCTCGCTCAGCTACTTCACGCCGCCGCCGCTCCCGATGTCGATCGTGGGTGAGCTGCTCGCCCAGTTCACCAACCAGGGCATCGACGTGTGGCACGCCGGTCCGGTCGGGGCGTTCGTCGAGGAGGAGGTCGGCCGCTGGCTGTGCGACCTCGTCGGCTACGGAGCGGCGAGCTTCGGGATCCTGACGTCGGGCGGCGTGATGGCGAACCTCATGGCGATGACCGTCGCGCGCGACGTCCACCTGCGGCGCCTGCTCGGGCTCGACCACCCGCCGCGTGGACGCGAGCTCGATGGCGTCCGGGCGTACGCGTCGGAGCAGACCCACTTCTCGATCGCGCGGGCGCTCGACGAGCTCGGCTTCCCACCCGAGACCCTTCACCTGGTCCCGGCCGACGAGCGCTTCCGGCTGCGCGGCGAGCCGGTCGCCGAAGCGATCGCGGCCGACCGGGCCGCCGGCCTCCGACCGTGGGCGATCTCGGCCGTGGCCGGTTCGACGAACACGGGCTCGATCGACCTCACCGAGGAGCTGGCCGACGTCGCCGAGCGCGAGGGCCTGTGGCTCCACGTCGACGCGGCCTACGGCGGCGGTGCCCTCCTGTCGGCGCGCGACCGGGCGCGGCTGCCCGGCCTGGACCGGGCCGACAGCATCACGATCGACCCCCACAAGTGGTTCTTCCAGGCCTACGACATCGGCGGGCTGCTCGTCCGCCACGGCGACGACCTGCTCGCCGTGTACCACCACAGCCCCGAGTACTACCGGGGCGGTGAGACGACCTCGCCGACGGGGGCCGACGAGGACGACGAGACCGATCAGCTCAACTTCTACCAGCGCTCGCTCGAGGGCACGCGGCGCTGGCGGGCGCTCAAGCTGTGGATGAGCTGGAAGCACCTCGGGACCGACGGGCTCGGCTGGCTCGTCGAGGCGAACAACGACCTGGCGGCGTACCTCGCCCTGCGCTGCACCGTGGCCGACGACTTCGAGGCGCTCCCCGCCCAGCCCGACCTGTCGGTCGTCTGCTTCCGCCATCTCCCGGGCGGCGCCGAGGCGGCCGCCCGGCTCGATCCGGCCGAGCTCGATGCCCACCAGGACCGGATCCAGGCAGCGCTCATCGCCTCGGGCGACGCCTGGCTCGGGACGACGACGCTGCGCGGCGCGACGTGGCTGCGGGCCGGGCATCGTCAACTACCTCGCCACCGAGGCCGACATCGACCGGATCCTCGACGACCTCCGGCGCCTGGCCGACGCGGATCCGGTCGCGGACCGATGAGCGACTCCCGGTCTCCGCGGACCTTCCACGTCGCCGAGCTCAACATCGGCCGGACGGTCGCCCCGCTCGACGATCCGGCCCTCGCCGACTTCGTCGACAACCTCGACCACATCAATGGCCTGGGCGACGCCAGCCCGGGCTTCGTCTGGCGGCTCCAGGACGAGTTCGGGGCCGCGACCACGATCCGCGCCTTCGAGGACCCGCTGATGATCGTCAACCTGACGGTCTGGGAGACGATCGAGTCGCTCCGCGCGTTCGCCTATCGCTCGGACCACGTCGACTACCTCCGTCGACGGCGCGAGTGGTTCGAGCCGCTCGACGGCCCGAGCCTCGTGCTGTGGTGGGTGCCCGCCGGTCATCGCCCGACGATCGACGAAGCCCGCGACCGGCTCGACCGACTCGCGGCCGACGGGCCGACGCCCGCCGCGTTCACCCTCAAGGTCACGTTCCCGCCGGACGGCTGACGAGCGATGCCCGACAGCCCGCTCCTCTACCTGGTGTCGGTGGCGGTCGTCTTCGCGATCTGCGCCTGGGCCGGCTGGGCGGTGGCCGGACGGCGAGCCAGCAAGCCCCGGATCCTGCCGGATCGGGTGTGGCTGTGCGCTGCCTGCAAGTCGTTCAACGATCCCACCCACCTGACGTGTTATCGCTGTCATCAGCCCCGCCCGGTCGATCCGACGTACGTCACGCCCGATCCCGACTTCCACGTCGACCAGCAGCTCGGCCGCCAGAAGGGCAGCACCCAGCTCGGCGCGTCCAGCCCATGGCTGGCCGGCGAGGAGCCACTCCGCGACGCGTGGCTGAGCGAGCGGGCCCGGGCAACCGAGCAGGCACTCCAGTCCTCCGAGCCCGCCCCCGCGTTCTGGACCGCCTCACCGGGAACCGCCGAGGCCGAAGCCGATCCCGAACCGCCCGGCACCCCGGAACCGACGCCTCCCGGGAGCGAGAAGCAACCCGAGCCGGAGTGAACCGCTCGCGAGCAGGCCGGCGCCCGCGTCCTCGGCCGGCTCAGCCCGGGTACGGCGGCTCGTTCGCGAGGCCTTCGACGACCTCGACGTTCGGGAGCGCGCGCAGGATCGCCGGCTCGGCGAGGACCTTCCAGGAGCGGCTTCCGCCGCCGAGGACGATCCGCGGGCGGGCCATGACCCGAGCGTCGACCAGGATCGGCAGGTCGGGCGGCAGGCCGAAGACCGTGACCCCGCCGATCGCCATCCCGGTCAGGTCCTGGGTCTCGTCGGCAGCGGCGAACGACGCCTTGCGGGTGCCCAGCCGCTCGCGGACAGTCCGGTTGACGTCGAGCCGGGTCGTCGCCAGGACGACGCAGGCGGCGTAGACCGGCGGGTTGGCCTTCCCGATCACGACGATCGTGTTGGCCGAATCCTCGAGCGCGAAGCCGTAGGCCTTGCAGAAGGCCGCCGTGTCCGCGAGCGCCGGGTCGCACGGGAACAGCTCGTAGGGCACGCCCAGGGCGGCCACATGGGCGTCGAGCCAGGCCCGCGGGTCGACGGTCTCGGTCAACCCGCGTCCTCGTAGGCCAGCCGCCCGTCGGCGACCGTCAGCACCACCCGGCCCAGGAGCTCGCGCCCGATGAGCGGCGAGTTCTTGCCGCGCGACGCGAGCGACGCGGTCTCGACGCGCCATGCTGCCGAGCGGTCGAACACGACGAGGTCGGCCGGCGCGCCCTCGACCAGCCCGCGGGAGCCGGTCCAGCCCGACGCCCCGAGGATCGCCGCCGGGCCCGTGGTCAGCGCGGCGATCGCCCGCCCCAGCGGCAGGCGCCCGGCATCGACCGCCGCGAGGACGAGCCCGAGGGCCGTCTCGATCCCGGAGATCCCGGTCGATGCCAGCCCGAACTCGACCTCCTTGTCGACCCGGGTGTGTGGTGCATGGTCGGTCGCGATCGCGTCGGCCGTCCCATCGACGAGCGCGGCCAGGACGGCGGCCGCGTCGTCGGCCGAGCGGAGCGGCGGGTTCACCCGCAGGGCGGGATCGTAGGCGGCGGCGGTGATCGCCCCGTCGGCCCACGGGCTGCGCGCCTGACCGTCGGCATCGAGCGCCTCCCACGCCCAGCGCCGGGCACCGGCGAGCCACTCGTCGCTCAACGCCAGGTGATGCGGGGTGACGTCGCAGGTCACCGGCAGGCCCCCGGCCTTGGCCCAGCGGACGAGGTCGAGCGCCTCGGCCGTCGACAGATGGGTCAGGTGGAGCCGGGCACGGGGCTCGTCGGCCAGGGCGTCGGCCAGGATCGCCAGGTCGCGCGAGACCGCGACCGCCTCCCCGGCGACCGGCCATCCCTTGAGCCCGAGCACCGTCGCGACCAACCCTTCGTTCGCCTCGGCGCCGTCGGTCAGCGCAGGCTCCTCGGGATGGTCGACGATCGTCCGGCCGAGCATCCCGGCATAGACGAGGGCGTTGCGCAGGATCGCCGGCGAACGGACCGGCGCACCGTCGTCGCTGAAGCCGATCGCGCCGCCGTCGGCCAGCTCGCCGAGCGCGGCCAGCGTCTCGCCGGCGCGCCCGACGCTGACGGCCCCGTAGGCGAGGACTTCGATCGGCGACCCGGATCGAGCGGCCGCCTCGCGGACCCGGGTCAGGACGCTCGCCTCGTCGATCGCCGGCGCCGTGTTCGGCATGAGGCAGACCGTCGTGAACCCGCCGTGGGCCGCGGCCGCGGACCCGGTGCCGACCGTCTCGGCGTCCTCGAAGCCCGGCTCACGGAAATGGGCGTGGAGGTCGACGAAGCCCGGCGCGACCACGACCCCGGACGCTTCGATCCCGTCGGCCTCGGTGCCCTCGAGCCAGACGACGCTGCGCAGGACCCCGTCCTCGACGACGATCTCGCCCGGGCCTTCGCGGTCGGTCGCGGGGTCGACGAGCCACGCCCGGCTGATCTCGAGGTCGGCGACCGTCCGGCCGATCTCGGTGCCGGCGGCCGCGGCGGTCCTAGCCACCGGCCGGCTCGCGCGTCGTGCCGGCCGCGCCGGCCAGCAGATAGAGCAGGGCCATCCGGACGGCGACGCCGTTCGTCACCTGGTCGGTGATGACCGAGCGCGGGTCGACCGCGACGTCCGGTGCGATCTCGACCCCCTCGTTCATCGGCCCGGGGTGCATCACGAGAACGTCCGGCCTGGCCAGCGCCAGCCGATCGAGGGTCAGCCCGAACCGCGCCGCGTACTCGCGGAGCGATGGCAGGAGCCCGCCGCTCATCCGCTCGCGCTGGATCCTGAGGGCCATCACGACGTCGGCGTCGCGGAGGGCGCCCTCGAGGTCGGAGGTGACCGTGAACCGGCCCCGGCCCGGGCCACCGCCGAGGGCCGCCGCCCACCGCTCGAAGCCGCGCAGGAGGGTCGCGGGGCCGCACAGCCAGAGGTCGGCGCCCGCCGCCGTGAGCGACCAGATGTTCGAGCGCGCGACCCGCGAATGGAGGACGTCGCCGAGGATCACGACCTTCCGGCCGGTCAGGTCCGGCCCGCCGGGGAGGTGCTCGCGGATCGTGTACAGGTCGAGCAGGGCCTGGGACGGATGGGCGTGCCAGCCGTCGCCACCGTTGAGGATCGACCCGCCGAAGTGCTCGGCGGCGAGGTACGGCGCGCCGGACGTGCCGTGGCGCATCACGATCATGTCGGCACCGAGTGCCTCGACGGTCCGGATCGTGTCGACGAGCGACTCGCCCTTCGACACCGACGAGCTGGCGGCGGCAATGTTGACCACGTCCGCGGACAGGTTCTTGGCGGCGACCTCGAACGACACGCGGGTCCGGGTCGAGGCCTCGTAGAACAGGATCGTGACCCCGGTTCCGCGCAGCGCGGGCACCTTGGCGATCGGCCGCGCCAGGACCTCGCGCATCGCATCGGTCGTGTGCATGACGAGCTCGATCTCGGGCCAGGTCACGACGTCGAGGTCGAGCAGGTGGCGGTGCGCCCAGCGAACCGGCTGACCCGCCGGGGTCGACGGTGGGACGACCGCCGGGAGGTCGATGCCAGTCCCGTCCGGCGCCACCAGGCTCATCCGGCGACGGGCTCCGCGACCGCGCCGACGATCCGCTCGATGTCGACCCCGTCCTCGTCGTCGGTCTCGGCAAGGTGGACCCGGACGATCTCCTCGCGCGAGGTCGGGACGTTCTTGCCGACGTGATCGGCCCGGATCGGGAGCTCGCGGTGGCCGCGGTCGATGAGCACGGCCAGCCGGATCGCCTGCGGCCGTCCGAAGTCGACGAGGGCATCCATCGCGGCCCGGATCGTCCGCCCGGTGTACAGGACGTCGTCGACGAGGACGACCGTTGCGCCGTTCAGGTCGAACGGCAGGTCGGTGCCCTTGACGAGCGGCTGGAGGGCGACCAGCGACAGGTCGTCGCGGTAGAAGGTGATGTCGAGGGCGCCGACCGGGAGGCTGACCCCTTCGTGCTCGGCGATCGCGTCGGCGATGCGGTGAGCGAGCGGAACGCCTCGACGCTGGATCCCGACGAGCGCCAGACCGGCCGTGCCGGCCTGCTTCTCGACGATCTCGTGCGAGATCCGGATCGTGGCTCGGCGGATCTCGTCCGCGGTCATGATCTGGCGCCCGGTCACCGGGTCCCGCCGTCAGCTGAGTGCACGCCCGCTCCTTCCCGGCCTCTCGGACCGGTCCTTAAAGGTCGGCGCTGAGTCTACCCCAGCGGGGAGGCCGGGGGCCGCCTACGGGATGCCGTAGACGTAGACCTTGACGTTGGTCACTCCGTTCCACGAGCCGCAGCCGCAGATCCTGAAGAAATCGGGCTTGTACAGGTCGATGATCCGTTTCGTGCCGGCGACCGGCCCGTAGTCGTTGATCACCCGCTCGAGGCAGCCACCCGCGCCGCACACCCGGACGACCGTGCCCCGCGGCAGCCGCATCGCGGTCGTGCCGTTCTCGTAGAACGTCGCCTTGCCGGTCAGGACGTACTTCGCCTTCTTGTAGACCTTGGCCGGCAGCCGGATCGGGCTGCTTGACGGTCCGCTTGAGGACGGGGACGTCGGCCGACCCCGTCGTTCCGGGCTCGGCGAAGACCGCGCCTGGAGTCAGCCGGCCGGCTGAGTCGTAGGCAGGATCGGTTTGCGTGATCGAAGCCGTCGATCTGGCGCTTGCGTCAGACTTCAGGGCCTGGAACGCCGCTGCCGGTACCGGCTCGTAAGGAGCCGGGGTCCGGGAACCCGCGAAACCGGGTGCGGCGACCAGCGCGATGGCGGTGGTGAGCACCGCGCCCGCGACAATGGTCTTGGGTCGCACAGGGGTGAACCATAGCCCATCGCGCGGGTTCGTGCCATGACGACACGGGCCCTAACCGGGGCAGACCCCACCAGACGGCACCAGGATCGGGCCCTCGGCGCAGCCTCGACCGGCACCGGGTCGCCTCAGCGAACGACGATGATGTCTTCCTGCGACGGGGCTGGTTCCGAGCGCGTCCGGCCCGCGTCGGGACCCTTCCAGGCCAGCACCAGGAGCCGGCTCCCCTCCCCATCCTGGCCGGGCGGCGTCGCCCAGGCGATGCGGCCGTCGCGGATCGCGAAGCCGGCCAGCGCCGGGGCGTCGCGCAGCAGCTGCTTGGGCTCGGCGTCGACCTGGCCGGTGGCTCGGTCGATGCCCAGGAGGCTGAGCCGCCCGAGCGCCGGCGACAGCGGATCGGCGACCCACACCCCGAGGTAGCGGCCGGTCGGATCCCAGCGGACCTCCCAGCCACGGACCGGTCGATCGCCGACTTCGAGGAGCGGCTGCGGCTGGGGCGAGGCGGACGCGTCGGGCTCGAGGACGGCGTCCCAGCGGTTGATCACGAGGCGACCCTGATCCGGCACGTAGGTCAGCCCATCGATGTCCGCCACCAGGTCACCGGTCCAGTAGACCACCCACCGGCCGGTCGGATCGACCACCGGGCGCCACGCTCCGGCGATCGTCGGCCCGTGCTGCTTGCCGGTGTCCGGGTCGAGCAGGAGCGAGCTTGACTTGACCGTCGTCGGCTGCGGGCGATGCCGCGTCAGTCTCATGGTCGGCCGGGATGACCCTGCTGACGAGCACCCGGCCGTCCACCCAGTCCGAGAAGACGGACCGGTGATCGGTCGTCAGCGGCCGCGCCGACGTGTCGCCGACGCGCCAGACGAAGACGTCCGGGCCGTGACTGCCATCGGAGGGCCGGGCCGAGAACGCCAGCCACTCGCCGTCGGCCGAGTAGGCGGCGTCACCGCCGACCACGATGACGTCGTTGATGATCGCCAGCGCCGCCGCGGCCTCGGTCGGGGTGGGGGCGGGAGACGCGCTGACGGTTGGGCTCGGCTCGGGGCTGTCGGTCGGCTCGGGCGTCGCGGTCGGGCTCGGCGATGGACTCGCGGCCGGAGTGCCACCCGGCGAGCCGGACGGGCTCGGAGACGTGCCCGCCCCGGCGCTCGGACTGGGACTCGGGCGCGGCGTGGACGATGCCGGGGCCGATCCGGTCGGCGTGGGCTTCGGCGTCGCGGCCGGGCTGGGTGACGGACTCGGCTTCGGCCGACTGATCGGGACGACGATGATCGACCCGCCGGTGGTCGACGCGCCCGATTCGACGACGGCGGCCTGCTCCTGATCGGGGTCGAGCACGACCGACCCGGGCTTCGACTTGAGCGAGGCAACGGCCTGGGCGCCGACGTCGAGCGACGCGCAGCCCGGGTCCGTCAGCGGTCCCTGCGGGCAGACCGAATCGACGTTGGCAACGTTGACCGTGTACGAACCGTTGGCGTTGGGCGCCGCCCAGGCGACGCTTCCGGGAGTGACGATGAGCGGGGTCGGGCCGACCACCGCGCTCGCGCCGGGCCCCGATGAGCCGGTGGCGACGCCGACCCCGGCCTGGTCGGAGATCAGCAGGGAGCGCCCGACCACGACGCCGATGAGGAGCACGGCGACGATCCCTGCGGCAGCCTCCCAGCGAACGTGCCAGCCACGCCGATCGCCGAGGGCGAGCCGGGTTCGACCGACCCCGGCCGATCGCTCGCGCTCGAGCGCGACAGAGGTTCGGGCCCACAGGTCCCGCGGAGGCTCCGGCTGCGGCATCGCCCGGAGCAGGTCCCGGTCCTCCTCGTAGGCTGCGGCGACGCTGCGACATTCGTCGCAGCCACGCAGGTGCGCGTCGAGCCAGCCGGCGTCGGTGGGGCTCAGCTCGCCGTCCAGACGATCGGACGCCAGGATCCGGGCCCGCTCGTGAGGCGTCTGCGGGTCGTTGTGTCGACGGTCCATCAGCCTGCCGCTCCAGGTCGACCGGTCGGCGGGAGGCTCCGCGGCGCCGCCGCGGCATCGGCCTCGGCCTCGGCCGCCGCCTCGGCGGCGCGTTCGGCGGCGAGTGCCTGGCGGAGACTCTCGCGGGCCCGCGTCAGCAGCGCCCGCGCCGCGACATGGCTCACCCCGAGCGCCGCAGCGAGCTCGAGTCCGGTCAGGTCGTGGAGCTCGGCCAGGAGGAGTGCCGCGCGCTGCCGCTCGGGGATCCGGTCGAGCGCCCGCTGGAGTGGGGCCGACAGCCGGGCCTCCATCGCGAGATGCTCGGCCGACGGCGCGGAACCGTGCGACTCGCCCGTCCACGGCATGAACCGGACGATCTTGCGTCGGCGGAACTCGTCGAGCGCGACCCGATGAGCGATCTGGTAGAGCCACGCCCGAGCGTGCGTCGGATCCTCGAGCGAGGCGTAGTTGCGGTACGCCTTGACGAATGCGTCCTGGGTCATGTCGGCGGCGAGCTCGGAGTCGCGGACCATCCGATAGAGGTAGGCGTAGATCTCGCCGTGGTGGCGTGCGAACAGGTCCTCGATGAAGGCGTCGGCAGCCGTGTGGGCCGGAGGCGTCCGTCATCGCGCGGTCCTGGGGGTAGGCAAGCTGACCGGTGGGATGCACGGCCGAAGGACGACGGCCGCTGGTCGCGTGTGACGCTGGGTCATCAGCGATCCTCGACGGCCCCGACCGCGGTGCGCAGGAGCTCCTCGACCGCTTCCTCGGGTGACACCGGGTTCACCGGCAATCCGGTCCCGAGCTCGAGCCCCGCGATCTCCCTGAGACGCGGGTGGATCTCCCAGTGCCAGTGGTACGTCGCGTCGATTCGCTCACCGACCGGCGCCGTGTGCAGCACCAGGTTGTGGGGCGGTCCGTCGAGCCCGGCCAGCCGCCCGAGGACCTGGCGGAGCGCCTCCGCGCTCGCCCCGACGTCCGCATCGGACGCTTCGCCGAAGTCGGCCGCGTGGCGGCGCGGCACGACCCAGACCTCGAACGGAGAGCGCGACGCGAACGGGGCGAAGGCCACGGCCGCGTCGTCCTCCCAGACGAGTCGCTCGCGGAGCCGCGGTTCGTCGTGCACCAGCCGGCAGAATGGGCACTCGCCCTCGCGGATCACGAACCGGGCGGCGCCGCCGATCTCCTCGGCCACCCGGTGCGGGACCTGGGGCAGGTCGTACAGGTCGAGACACAGGTGGTTCGTCCGCGCACCGGCCTGCGATCCCCAGTTCTGGACGACCTGGACGTACGCCGTCTGGCCGGCGGCAGCCGCCGCCGCGACCGCATCGCGGCAGGCCCGGAGCATGTCGCCGGCGATCACGGCCCCGACCGCCTGGAACGGCCGGTGCTCCCTGGGTGGTGCGACCACCGTCCGCCAGCTGCCCGACGAGCGGGCCTGATCGAGCGCGACCTGGGCGAGGTCCTGCTCACGGCGGCGCGCCTCGTCCTCCGTCCCGACGACGTGGAAGGCGAAGTCCTTGAGGGTACGCAGGCGGACCCCGTCGCCGGCCGGCTCGCGGCAGTTCTGGCAGTCTCCGCCGTCGTCGACCGGCCCGGCGGCGAGCCGGAACCGGTCGCGATGGAACGTGCGATCGACGACCGTCGCGACCCACCAGCCGGTGATCGCGTCCTTGCGCAGCTCGAACAGGCCGGCCGACACTCAGCCGTCCCCGACGAGGCGAGTCGAGAGGGCGGCGGCGAACAGGGCCCCGGCAGCCTCGACGCTCTCGGTCGACGGCCGCGTCTCGGACCGGCCGAGCTCGGCCGCGATCGAGGTCGACTCGACGTCGGGCATGCCGCAGGCATCGATCAGGGCGAAGTCGGCGAGGTCGACCGTGACGTTGAGGGCGATCCCGTGGTAGCTGACCCCACGCTCGACGCGGAGACCGAGCGCGCCGATCTTGCGCGGGCGCGGCCCGTCCGGGTCCACCCAGCAGCCCGGGTGCCCGTCGCGGCGATCGGCTTCGACGCCGAGCGCCCGGCACGTGTCGGCCATCGCCCCCTCGAGGGCGCGGACGAACGGCCGGAGGAGCAGGCCGCGGCGCGCGAGCGCGACGATCGGGTAGGCCACGAGCTGACCGGGACCGTGGTAGGTGACCTCGCCGCCGCGCTCGACCCGGATCAGCTCGATCCGGCGGGTGGCGAGATCGGCCGCCGTGGCCCGCACGTGCGCTTCGTCGGCCTGGCGCCCGAGGGTCAGGACCGCCGGGTGCTCGAGGAGCAGCAGCGTGTCGGGTACGTCGCCGGCGACCCGTTCGTCGACGAGGCGCTTCTGGAGCGCCCACGCGTCCCGATAGTCGACCCGTCCCAAGCCAGCGCACGTCGAGTGGTTCGGAGCCCATGGGCAGGCTGCCGGGACGCGGCCGGCTCGAGCAGGATCTCCACGCGGGCACGATAGCAGGGAGCGACGGCAGGCCCGTCCGTCGCCACGGCGGCGCCTGCCGCTTCGGACGACAACCGCCCGGCCGTTGCGGACCGGGCGGTTGCGCGATGCTCATTGGCGGGCGCGGCTACTGCTGGGGCAGCCAGGCCTTCCATGCGTCGGGGTGAGCGTCGAGCCATGCTTCGCGGCATCCGCGTCGGACTTGCCGCCGTCGGTGATGGCCGCCGCCACCGAGTTCTGGTCCTCATTCGTCCACTTGAAGTTCTTGATCACGTCGAAGGCGGGGCTTCCGCTCGTGGCGAACTTCGTCGAGACGATCTTGTTGAGGTGATAGGGCGGGTAGTCGCAGGCGACCGCCTTCGGGTCAGCATCGCAGCCGTCCGTGTAGGCCGGAAGCGGGATGTGGACGAGCGGAACCTTGGCGCTGAACCAGTTCGGCTCGTAGTAGTAGGCGAGGATTGGCTTGCCCTGATCGGACGCGGTCTGGATCGCCTTGTTCGAGGCGGCTTCGCTGCCCGAGAAGATGACCTTGAAGTTGAGTCCGAGGTTCTTGACCAGGGCCTCGTCGTTCGTGACGTACGACGGGTCGCCGTCGAGGAGCTGGCCCTTGTCGCCCGACTCGGACGTCTTGAAGTCGGCCACGTATTTGTTGAGGACCTTGGGATCCTTGTCCGCCGTCAGGATGTCCGGATGGGCATCGGCGAACGCCTTGGTGGTGTACCAGCCGATGATCCCCTCGTTGCCGGTCACTCCGGCGTCCTGGGCGACCTTCTTCTCGTCGATGTACTTCTTGACCAGGTCCGGATGGCCCCAGTTCTCGAGGATCGCATCGACGTCACCGGTCTCGAAGCCCTGCCAGGAGATCTCCTCCTTGAGCTCCTTCTTCTCGACCTTGCAGCCGAGCTCATGCTCGAGGACATACGTGATCACCGCGTAGTTGGCCTCGTAGCCGACCCACGGATTGACCGCCAGGTTGACCGTCCCGCACGGCGCCTTGCTCCCGCCGGCGGCGGGGCTGCCCGCAGCCTGGCTGGCCGCGGCGGGTGTGCTCGTTGCGGCGGCGCTGCTCGGCGCCGAGGACGTGCCCCCCGACGACGTGCACGCGGACAGGACGATGATGAACGTCGCCGCGAGTCCGGCGACCCGAACCGACGTGCTGCCTCTCGGGCTCACTCGTGCTCCTTTCCTGTGATCGGCCGCCGGTTGGCCCGTCGGTCCGCTCCTCCAACGCTCGCGGCGGTCGACCGACCTGTCGTCGGCTGGTCCGCCTGGATCCAGGATCAGGACATCGTACTCACATTCGCGGTCGGACTCGTTCCACGTCGCGGGCTCCGGCGCCCTGGGTGATCCGGTCCAGCAGCACGCCGAGCAGGACGATCGAGATCGCGGCCGCCATGCCCTTGCCGAAGTCCTCGCTCTGGGAGAAGCCCGTGACCACGTCGTAGCCAAGGGCCCCGGCGCCAACGAGACCGCCGACCACGACCATCGCCAGTACCAGGACGACACCCTGGTTCGTGGCGACGAGCAGGGACCGCCGAGCCATCGGCAGCTGGACCTTGAGGATCATCTGCGACCGGCTCGAGCCGGCGGCCGTGGCCGCCTCGACCACCGTCGGCGATACCCCACGGATCCCGTCCTCGACGATCCGGATGACGGCCGGCACCGCGTAGATCACCGCCGCCAGGATCGCCGTGAATCGTGTCGTGCCGAACAAGGCGACCGCGGGCAGCAGGTAGACGAACGCGGGCATCGTCTGGGCGGCATCGTTGATCGGGCGCAGCACCTGGGACAGCCGGTTGTTACGCGCCCCACCGACGCCCAGCGCGACCCCGACGGCCATCGTGATCACGACCGCCACGAGGACCATCGTGAGCGTCTCCATCGCGTGCTCCCAGAGCTGGATCGCGAGGATGGCGATGAGCGATACGCCGGCGACGATCGATGCCCGCCGACCGCTGACGATCAGCGCGATTCCAGCTGCGACGAACACGACCAACCACCACGGCGACGTCGTCAGGACATGCTGGAGCGGGTTGACGAGAAACTCGGTGACGATGTTCTTGACGGCATCAGTGATCGGGTAGAGGTTCTTCTCGATCCAGGCAACGACGGCGTTGACCGGCGCGGCGAGGTTGATCCGCCAGTCCTCCGGGAACTCCTCGCCGATGGGCAGGACGATGCCGGCAATCACCGCCACCACCACGCCCACGACCGTCGCGATCTCGAGGACGCGACGGCGGCGCATGGGGATCGGATCGATCCCGCGCTTCCGCCGATCGGTCGTGGCGCTGGCACTGGCCGTGAGCCGGTCGAGCACGGTTGCCAGGAGGACGATTGCCAGACCCGCCTCGAACGCGACCCCGACGTTGAGCTTCTGGAGTGCCGTGATGATCGACTGCCCGAGGCCGGGGGCGTCGATGAGGGCGGTGATCACGATCATCGACAGGGCCATCATGATCGTCTGGTTGACGGCCAGGCCGATCGTGCTCCGGGCCATCGGCAGCTGGACGTTGACCAGGACCTGGAGTCGTGTCGAGCCCATCGACACCGCGGCCTCGACGGTGTCGTGGGCCACCCCGCGGATCCCGAGCGCGGTGATTCGGATGGCCGGCGGAACGGCGTAGATCAACGTGGCGATGATCGCCGCCGGGCTGCCGATGAGGAAGAACAGGGAGAGTGGCGCCAGATAGGCGAACGTGGGCATGATCTGCATCACGTCGAGGATCGGCGAGACGAGACGCAGGAAGCGGTCGCTCCGCCCGGCCAGGATCCCGAGCGGGATCCCGATCGCCAGTGATAGGACGACGGCCGACATCGTCAGGGCCAGCGTTTCGAGCGTCTCCTCCCACAACCCGAGCAGGCCGAATGCCAGGAAGCTGCCGACCACGACCAAGGCGGTTCGCCAGCTCACGAAGATCAGGCCCATCGCCCCGAAGATCGCGGTCACGCCGATCCAGCTCAGGCTGTTGAGAAGGAACAGGAACGCATCGAACAGGGCGCCGATCCCCTGGCGCATCGGCGTGAACACGTACAGGAACAGGGCGTTGGTCAGACGACCGGCATCGATCGCGTCCCGGAAGCCGTTGAGAGTGCCGAAGATCGGCGCGTCGTCGGCGTGCTCGAGGGTGTATTGACCGCCGAAGATGATGTAGAGCACCGCGGCGATCCCGAGCAGGATCGCCAGTTGAGCGCCCTTCGACAGCTCGATCTCGCGCCGCCGCCCAAGCGGCAGCGCGATCGCGGTCACGAGACCTCGCCGGTCCGATCCGGGCCGGCAATCGCACTCAGGATCAGCGCCCGATCGACGACCCCGAGAAGGCGGCCGTCCTCGACCACGCGGATGGGGCGATCGGTGGCGGCCGCCGCATGGACGGCGTCGCGGATGATCGTGTCCGGCGCGAACTCCGGCCCCTCGGCCGGATCGGCCGGCGTTGTGTCGCGCATGACCCAGCGCAAGGTGAGGACATGGGACTTCGGCACGTCCTGGACGAAGTCGGCCACGTAGTCGTCGGCCGGGGCTCCGACGAGATCCTCGGGCCGGCCGGCCTGGACGATCTCGCCGTCGCGCATGATCACGATGTGGTCACCGAGCTTGAGCGCCTCGGCGAGGTCGTGGGTGATGAACACCATCGTCTTGCCGACTTCGTGGTGGAGGCGGATGACCTCGTTCTGCATGTCGCGCCGGATGAGCGGATCGAGGGCGCTGAACGGCTCGTCGAACAGCATCACCTCCGGATCGACGGCCAGGGCCCGCGCCAGCCCGACGCGCTGCTGTTGCCCGCCCGACAGCTGATCGGGGTAGCGGTTGTCGTAGCCGGACAGACCGACGAGCTCGAGCATCTCGCTCGCCCGCGCGTGCCGGACCTTCTTGTTGACACCGCGGATCTCGAGGCCGTAGGCGACGTTGTCGATGACCTTCCGATGGGGCAGCAACCCGAAGTGCTGGAAGACCATTGCGAAGCGGCGTCGACGAAGCTCGCGGAGGCGGTGCGAGTCGGCCTTTCGGATGTCCTCGCCGTCGAGCAGGATCTCGCCGGCGGTCGGCTCGATGAGCCGGGTGAGGCAGCGGACAAGGGTCGACTTGCCGCTGCCCGACAGGCCCATCACGACGAACACCTCGCCAGGCCAGACATCGAACGACACATCCCGGATCGCGACGTTCGAACCGGTCTTCTGGCGCACCTCCGCATTGCTGAGTGCCGCGTCCGGCGTCCCGACGATCTTCTGCTCGGCCGGCCCGAAGATCTTCCACAGACCCCGGACGGTGATCGTCGGCTTGCGGTCGGGTGACTCTGGGGCTCCTCGAGCGGCTCGGCCGGTCGGCCGGTCGGTCGGCGCGGTGGTCGCCTCGGTCGTCATCGGCCCGTCCTCTCGTACCGGCGAACCGGCGAGCGTCAGCCCCCGAACCAGCCGGTCGGCGCGGGAGAAGTGTTCTGCCAGATGTGCTTGGCCTCACGGTACTCGTCGAGACCGCTCGGGCCAAGCTCCCGGCCGATCCCCGACTGCTTGAAGCCGCCCCACTCGGCCTGCGGCAGGTAGGTGTTGTAGTCGTTGATCCAGACCGTGCCGTGGCGGAGCCGCCCGGCGACCCGCTGGGCGCGCCCCGCGTCGGCGGTCCAGACCGCCCCGGCCAGGCCGTAGGTCGTGTCGTTGCCGAGCTCGATCGCCTCGTCCTCGGTCGTGAACCGCTCGACGGTCAGGACCGGCCCGAAGACCTCCTCGCGGATGATCCGCATGTCGCGGTTGACGTCGGCGAAGACGGTCGGGCGATAGAAGAAGCCGTCCTGGAGCTCCGGCTCGACGGGCCGCCGCCCACCGGCGACGAGCCGGGCACCCTCGGCGATCGCCGAGGCGACGTAGCCCTCCACCTTCTCGCGATGGTCCGCGCTGATGAGCGCGCCGGCCTCGGTCGCCTCGTCGGTCCCGATCCCCAGCCGGATCCGGTCCGCCCGCTTCCCGATCTCCTCGACGAACCGGTCGTAGATCTCGTCCTGGACGATCGCCCGGCAGCCGGCGGAGCAGACCTGGCCGGAATGGACGAACGCCGCGGTCAGGGCGTTGTCGACGGCGGTCTCGAAGTCGGCGTCGGCGAACACGATGTTCGGGCTCTTGCCGCCGAGCTCGAGGGCGACCCGCTTGACGTTGACGGCCGCCCCACGCAGCAGGGCCCGGCCGGCCTCGAGCCCGCCGGTGAGCGAGATGAGGTCGACGTCCGGGCTGTCGGCCAAGCGCCTGGCCGACCCGGCCGCCCGGGCCGAGGACCAGGTTGACGACGCCCTGCGGCACACCGGCCTCCTCGAGCAGACGGGTCAGGTGGATCGTCGACAGCGGCGTGTAGTGGGCGGGCTTCATGACCGCCGTGTTGCCGGCGGCGAGGGCGGGAGCGATCTTCCAGCTCATCTGGAGGAGTGGGTAGTTCCAGGGTCCGATCAGCGCGCACACCCCGACGGGCTCGTAGACGATCCGGCTGAGGGTGTTCGGATCGTTCGTGTCGACGAGGCGCCCGGCCTCCTTGTCGGCGAGGTCGGCGTAGTAGCGGAACACGCGAGCCACGTCGGTCATGTCCCAGCGGCTCTCGCGCATCGCCTTGCCGGTGTTGAGCGTCTCCAGCCGGGACATCTCCTCGTGATCACGGTCGATGAGCCCGGCGACCCGATCGAGCAGCGCGGCACGGTCGCCGGTCGGCGTCCGCGGCCAGTCGGTGGCATCGAAGGCGCGTCGGGCGGCGGCGATCGCGGCCTGGACCTGGTCGTCGGTCGCGACGTCGACCTCGGTCACCACGGTCCCATCGGACGGGTTGATGACCGGGCTGGTGGCGCCGTCTGCGGATGCGACCCAGTGGCCGTCGATGAACAGGCTCGGCACGCTGACCTCGGCTGCGGTCTTCGGAGGATTGTTCGCCCGGCCGGTCGGCGTCAAGGCGGTCCCGCGGGCCGGACCGGCGCGCTACTATCGGTCCCCGGCCAGGTGCTCGACACGGCGCTCGGCGGGCCCGGACGTGAGGAGGATCCCTGCGGATGAGCGTGCTTCCCGAGCGGGCAAGGGTCGTGATCATCGGGGCCGGGATCGTCGGCAACAGCATGGCCCATCACCTCGCCCGGCTCGGCTGGCGTGACATCGTCCTCATCGACAAGGGCACGCTGCCAAGTCCGGGCGGCTCCACGGGACACGCGTCGAACTTCATCTTCCTGACCGACCACTCGAAGGAGATGACGGCGCTCACGCTCGACAGCGCCCGGCAGTACCGCGAGCTCGGTGTCTACGACGAGACGGGCGGCATCGAGGTCGCCCGGACTCCCGAGCGAATGGAAGAGCTCAAACGCCGAATGGCGTCGTCGACCTCCTGGGGGATCGAGGGCAGTCGCCTGCTGACCCCGGCCGAGGTCAAGGAGATGGTCCCGTTCATCGACGAGACCGTGATCCTGGGCGGCTTCTACACGCCGGGCGTCGGCATCGTCGACTCGCTCCAGGCCGGCACCCTCATGCGCCAGAAGGCACAGGAGCTCGGCGCCCTGACGGTCGCCGCCAGCGTCGAGGTCACCGGGATCGACGTCGTGGACGGCCGCGTCAGCGGTGTTCGGACGGATCAAGGCGACATCGCGACCGACACCGTGGTCATCGCCTGCGGCGTGTGGAGCCCGCGGATCGCGCGGATGGCCGGCGCGTCGATCCCGCTGACGCCCGCCGTCCACCAGATGATGGACATCGGACCGGTGCCGCGCTTCGAGCACACGACCCGGGAGGTCGGCTTCCCGATCGTCCGGGACATGGACACGAACATGTACGAGCGCCAGCATGGAACCGGCTTCGAGATCGGCTCGTACGCCCATCGGGCGATCCTCATGGAGCCCGACGACATCCCGTCGATCGAGGCGGCGGCCTTGTCGCCGACCATGCTCCCGTTCACCCAGGAAGACTTCGATCCACAGCTCGAGGACGCCCTGGAGCTGTTCCCGGAGATCGTCGGCGACGAGAAGGTGGGGGTGAAGCTGGCGATCAACGGGCTGCTCTCGCTGACGCCGGATGGGATGCCGATCCTCGGCGAGACGCCCGAGGTGAAGGGCCTCTGGTCGACGGCCGCGATCTGGATCAAGGAGGCACCCGGGATCGCCCGGATGGTGGCGGAGTGGATGACCGACGGGACGCCCGAGATCGACCCGCACGGCTCGGACATCGCCCGCTTCTACGACCACCAGCGGACCGCGGCCCACATCGAGGCACGGAGCGCCGAGGGCTTCAACAAGACCTACGGGATCGTCCACCCGATGGAGCAGTGGGCGTCGAACCGGAACGTCCGGCTCAGCCCGGTCAACGTTCGCCAGCGCGAGCTCGGCGCCGAGTTCTTCGAGGCGGCCGGCTGGGAGCGACCGTTCTGGTACGGCGCGAACGAGCGGCTCCTCGCCGAGTACGGGGAGCGGGTGATGCCGCGCGCCGCGGAGTGGGAGTCGCGCTGGTGGTCGCCGATCATCAATGCCGAGCATCTCGCGCATGCGCGAGCGGGTCGCGATGGTCGACCTGGCGGCATTCGCGATCTTCGACGTGACCGGGCCCGCGGCGTCGGCCTGTCTCCAGGGCCTGGTCGTGAACCAGGTCGACGTCCCGCTGGGCCGGGTGATCTACACCCCGCTCCTCAACAAGGCCGGCGGGATCGTCGCCGATCTCACGATCATCCGGCTCGCTCACGACCGCTACCGGGTGGTGACCGGCGGTGGTCTGGGCATGCGCGACAAGAAGTGGTTCGTCGACCACCTGCCCGCCGACGGATCGGCCCAGCTCAGCGACCTCACCTCGGCCCTGTACACCGTCGGGGTCTGGGGCCCGAAGGCCCGCGAGCTGGTCCAGTCGGTCGCCCGCGACGACCTGTCGAACGACGCGTTCCCGTTCGGGACCGCCCGGGTCGTGGACCTCGGCAGCGTCCGGACGCTGATGTCCCGGATCTCGTACGTCGGCGAGCTCGGCTGGGAGATCTACTGCCCGATGGAGCAGGGCCTCAGGCTGTGGGACACGCTCTGGGAGGCCGGCCAGCCGCACGGCGTCGTCGCCGCCGGGATCGGGGTCTATGCCACGACCGGCAGGCTGGAGAAAGGCTATCGGGCGCACGGCGCCGAGCTCGAGCTCGAGTTCGACCTCGTCGAGGCCGGCATGGCCCGCCCGAAGGTCAAGGATGCCGAGTTCGTCGGCAAGGCCGCCTACCTCGATCAGCGCTCGAAGCCCCCGGCGGCCATCCTGTGCACCCTCACCCTCGACGATCCGACGTCGAAGAGCGGGGTGAAGCGCTACATGCTCGGCCGGGAGCCGATCCTGGCCGCCGACGGGTCACCGCTCGTCGATGCGAAGGGTCGCCGGTCGTACGTGACGAGCGCCGGGTCCGGTCCGTCGCTCGGGAAGCACCTCCTGATGAGCTATCTCCCGCCCGAGGCGGCCGTCGAGGGCAACCGGCTCCTCGTCGAGTACTTCGGCGAGCGCTACCCGGTCACCGTTGCGGTCGCCGGGAGCACCCCGGCCTTCGATCCGACGAACGAGCGGATCCGGTCCTGAGCCGGCTCGCTCGATGAACGTCCTCGTCTGCGTCAAGCGGGTTCCCGAGACCGGCGGCCGGGTCAGCCTGACCCCGGACCAGCAGGCGATCGAGACCCGCTTCCTCGGCTTCACGATCAGCCCCCATGAGGAGTGCGCCGCAGAGGAAGCGGTCCGGATCGTCGAGGCGAACGGCGGCAGCTCGACGGTCCTCACCCTCGGGCCCGAGGACGCCGCCGACCAGCTTCGCGACGCGATGGCGATCGGAATCGACCGGGCGATCCTGCTGGAGACCGACGGCCGCGACTGGGACCCGTTCGCAACGGCCGGAGCGATCGTCGACGCGATCGGCGCCGAGCGCGCGGCGGGGTCCGACTACGACCTGCTGCTGTTCGGCAACGAGGCCGCCGACAGCGGCGACTTCCAGGTCGGGATCCGGGTTGCCGTCGCTCTCGGGTTGCCGTTCGTCGGTGGCGTCAAGTCGCTCGAGATCCGCGATGGGATGGCGGTCTGTCGACGCGAGGCTGCCGGCGGCTGGGAGGTCTTCGAGCTGCCGTTGCCTGCCGTGGTCGCGGTCCGCGAGGGGATCAACCTGCCCCGCTATCCATCCGTCCCGGGCCGCCTGCGGGCGAAGAAGAAGGAGATCGCTACGGGTCGTGCCCACCGCCCGGCCCGGTGGTCCGGTGAAGGTGCGACTGCGGCTCCCGGCCGAGCAGGAGAAGCGAGTCGAGGTCCTCGGCACCGGCGCAGACGCCGCACCGGCCGTTGTCGAGCTCCTCGTCCGGATGGGGCTGGTGGCCGGATGATCCTCGCGTTCGTCGAGCACGCCGGTGGGCAGCCCGATCGCTCGTCGCTCGAGACGCTGACGCTCGCGAGACGCGTGGCCGAGCGACTGGGGAGCCCGCTCGAGGCGATCCTGTTCGGTCCCGACGCCGACGCCGCCGCCGGCCAGCTCGGTGCCCACGGCGTCGCGACGGCCCACCTCGTCGCCGATCCACGACTCAGCGCCTACGCCCCGGCTGCCTGGGGTCGAGCAGTCGCCCAGCTCGTGGCGTCGGCCGGCGTGGATGTCGCCCTCGCGCCCGGGGACCGACCGCGGCCAGGAGGTGCTCGCCCATGCAGCCGCGTTCAGCGGGCTGCCGATGGCCGCCAACTGCATCGAGGTCGAGCCCGGCGAACCGTTCCGGCTCACCCGCCAGCGCTGGGCGGGCAGCCTGCTCGAGGAGGCCACGCTCGACGGTCCGACCCGGTTCCTGACGATCGCCGAGCACGTGATCGAGCCGGCGCCGGCGGCCGCCCGAGCGGACACCCGACTGGTGCCGTACGAGCCCGAGGTCGCCGACGCCGACCTGAGGTCCCGGGTCGTCGCGCGGGTCGAGCCCGAGGCGGGCGCGGTCTCGCTGGCCGACGCCCGGGTGGTGGTCGGCGGCGGCCGCGGTGTCGGGAGCAGCGACGCGTTCGCCGAGCTCGAGGAGCTGGCCGCCCTGCTCGGCGGCGCGGTCGGGGTCTCGCGGGTCGTGACGAGCGCGGGCTGGCGACCGCACGCCATGCAGGTCGGCCAGACCGGGACCCGGATCGCGCCCGACCTCTACATCGCCTGCGGGATCAGCGGGGCGATCCAGCACATCGTCGGCTGCAAGGCCGCCAAGGCGATCCTCGCCATCAACACCGATCCCGACGCACCGATCATGAGTCGCGCCTCGTATGCCGTGATCGGGGACCTGCACGCGGTCGTGCCGGCGATCTCGGCCGAGATCCGACGAACGACCGGTGGCTGACGAGCCGGCGAGGCGTCCACCCAACCGATGACCGACACGGGATCGATCGACTCCACCCGGCGCCAGGCACGCGACCTGGATCGCCTGGTGTTCTTCTCCGACGCCGTGATGGCGATCGCGATCACCCTGCTCGTCATCGACCTCCGCCTGCCCGATCTGCCGCCGATCACGACCGACGCCGAGCTGCGCGCCGCGATGGCCGACCTGGCCCCGCGGCTGTTCAGCTTCTTCCTGAGCTTCACGGTCATCGGGATGTGGTGGACGACCCACCACCGGTTGTTCGGCTCCGTGGCCCGCCTCGACAACCGGCTGCTCGTGCTCGACCTGGCGTTCCTGGGGGCGATCGCCTTCCTGCCCTTTCCGACGAGCATCCTCGGCCGGACGCCGCTGCCGACGGCCGTTGGCCTGTACGCCGCCACCAACGCGGTCATCGGCTATCTGATGGTCGGCATGCGCTTCTCGGCCGATCGGCGAGGGCTGCTCGACCCGGCCGTTCCGGTCGGCCAGTTCCGGACCCGAACCCGACGCTCGCTGATCGCACCGACCGTGTTCGCCGTGACCGTTCCGCTGGCGCTCGTCGCCGCGACCGCCGCGGCGTGGGCCTGGAACCTGGTCTGGATCGCCACCCTCGTGGTTCGGCGGCTCAGGGGGCCGGCAGGTCCGTATTGAGGGTCGCCGACCGGACGATCGGCAGGGCGGCCGTTCTCGCGATCGGCGGCCTCAGCCGCGGGTCGAGTCGGCCTCGCCGGCGGGGACGATCGTGGCGCTGCCGGCGCTCGGTCGGAACGTGCTCTCGTGGCCGTCATCCCAGAGGACCCGGTAGCGGGTCCCGTACGACGCCTCGATGACCTGGAGGACCTTGCCCTCGCGCGGCGCCCGGCCGACCTTCTCCGACTCGACGACGATCCGATCACCCACGTGTCCAGCCATCGGTCACCTCCTCGGGCGTTCGGTCACCGCGCAGTCGCTGCTCCGCCGTCCGGTCACCAGCGTCGTCCAGACGGCCCGGGCTTGACCAGTGCCATGCGGCCCGAGCGCGGGCGGCTGCGAGCCCGTGCGAGGGCTAGTTGACCTCGCGCAGCCGGACCGCGATCCGCGCCGCGGCCACGACGACCTGGGCGGCGATCGTCCCATCGGCGCCGGCGACCGGGAAGCGGTACGACGGGCCATGGAGGTGGACCGCCGCAACCACCTCACCGCTGGCGTCGGCGACCGGAGCAGCCACCGAGCTGATCCCCTCGTCGAACTCCTCGCGCACCCAGGCGTACCCGTCGCGACGGATCTCGCGGACGCGCTCGCGCACGGCGTCCGGCTCGACGAGCGTCCGGTCGGTGAACCGCTCGAGCGGACGGGCGAGGTAGCGCTCGAGCCCGGCCGGCGTCCGGTGGGCGAGGAAGACCTGGCCCGACGACACCGCATGGAGGGGCACCCGCGATCCCGTCCAGTCGCGGACCGAGACCGGATTGGGCGTGTCGACCTGGTCGACGTAGTGGACCAGGTCCCCGTCCGGGACCGACAGCCCGGCGGCCTCGCCGACGCCCGCGGCCAGCTCGACCAGGGTCGGTCGCGCGATCGTCGTCAGGCTCCGACTCGGACGGATGCCCGTGGCGAGGGTGACCAGGCGCCCGCCCAGCCGATAGCGGGTCTCGCCGGGGACCTGTTCGACGACGCCTTCCCGAGCCAGCGAGCCGAGCAGCCTGGCGGCGGTGCTCTTCGGCAGCTCGACCCGGTCGGCGACCTCGGTCACCCCGAGCGGCCCGTCGGCCAGCGCGCCAAGCACGGCGAAGGCTCGCTCGATGGACTGAACTCTGGACATCGACTCCCTCGTCGGATACGCTGCACCGAGCGCTGGCGTTCCATCATACGGCACCGTTCCGCATCGTGGAACCCCCGCGCCGACGGTCCGCAGGAGACAGTGATGACCGAGGACTTCCAGGAGATCGACCTCGCGGCGCTGTCCGACGACGAGCTCGCGGAGCAGATGCACAACGACCTCTACGACGGCCTGGCCAATGAGATCGTCGAGGGCACGAACATCCTGCTGTCGCGTGGCTGGGCCGCCACCCGGGTCCTCGACGACGCGCTCGTGGCGGGCATGAAGATCGTCGGCATCGACTTCCGGGACGGGATCCTGTTCGTGCCGGAGGTCCTCCTGGCGGCGAACGCGATGAAGGCCGGCATGGCGATCCTCAGGCCCCTCCTGGCCGAGACCGGCGCCGAGCCGGTCGGCAAGGTCGTCATCGGCACGGTCAAGGGCGACATCCACGACATCGGCAAGAACCTCGTCGGGATGATGCTCGAGGGGGCCGGCTTCGAGGTCATCGACCTGGGCATCAACACGGACGCCGACAAGTTCATCGCCGCTCTCGAGGAGCACCACCCGGACATCCTCGGGATGTCGGCCCTGCTCACGACGACGATGCCCTACATGAAGGTGGTCATCGACACGCTCAAGCAGCGCGGCATGCGCGACGACTACATCGTGCTCGTCGGCGGAGCACCGCTCAACGAGGAGTTCGGGGCGGCCGTCGGGGCCGATGCCTACTGCCGGGACGCCGGCGTGGCGGCCGAGACGGCGCGGGCCCTGATCGACAAGCGCCGTGCCAGCGTCGCGTAGGAAGAGCCCGACGACGGACCGACCGCGCGTTCTCGTCATCGGCTGCGGGGCACTTGCTCGCGAGCTCGTCGAGTTGGCCGGCCGGCCGGGCTTCGAGCACCTCGAGGTCACCTGCCTGCCGGCCAGCCTTCACAACCGTCCGGAACGCATTCCGGCGGCGGTCCAGCGCAAGATCCGGGCCGCCCGTGGCCGCTACGAGACGATCTTCGTGGCCTACGCCGACTGCGGCACGGGCGGGCGACTCGACCCGATCCTGCGCGAGGAGGGCGTCGAGCGCCTGGCCGGCGCCCACTGCTACGAGTTCTACGCCGGTCGGGAAGCCTTCGCCCGGCTGACCGACGAGGACCCGGCGACGTTCTACCTGACCGACTTCCTGGCCCGCCACTTCGACTCGCTGGTGGTCGTTGGCCTCGGGCTCGACCGGCACCCGGAGCTTCTGCCGGTCTACTTCGGCAACTACCGGCGCCTCGTCTACCTCGCCCAGACCGAGGATCCCGAGCTGACCGAACGGGCCCAGCGCGCAGCGGACCGGCTCGGGCTCGCCTTCGAGCGGCGGGCGACCGGGCTCGGCGAGCTCGGGACCCGTCTGGCCGTCCTCGCCGCGACGACGGCCGGCGGGACAACCGACTCGATCGGCCGGGCGACCGGCTCGATCCGCGGGGCGGCCTGATGGCCGGGACGCTGACCGTGATCTGGTGGCGCGACATCCCGGCCCAGGTCGTCGCCAAGGACGGCCGACGGGCGAGCAAGATCGTCCTGCACCCGCGCTTCCAGGTGGCGATCGACAAGGCCGCCGTGAAGGCCGGCAAACGAGCGATGGACGACTACATCGCCGAGTGGCACAAGACCCAGCGATCGTGCGGCGACGACCTCGAGGCCGCGGCGAACGACGAGGCGAGCCGGCTCGAGGCGGCCTACGGCAAGCACGAGCTGGCGGCGCTCGTCGCGGCCGGCGGGGTCGCAGCGGACTCGCCGTCGTGACCCGGACCATGGTCTCGTCGGCCAGCCGCGAGGTCGTCATCGGCTTCGACCAGCCGTTCGTCGTGATCGGGGAACGGATCAATCCGACCGGTCGCAAGCTCCTGGCCGAGGAGATGAAGAACGGCGACTTCAGCCGGGTCGAGCGCGACGTGCTTGCCCAGGTCGAGGCCGGCGCTCACATGCTCGACGTCAACGCCGGGATCCCGCTCGCCGACGAGCCGGCGATCCTGGCCCGGACGATCCAGCTCGTCCAGTCGCTGACCGATCTGCCGCTGTCGATCGACTCGTCGATCGTGGCCGCGCTCGAGGCCGGCCTGGCCGTGTACCAGGGCAAGGCCCTCGTCAACTCGGTGACCGGCGAGGACGAGCGGCTCGAGCGGGTCCTGCCGCTCGTCAGGAAGTACGGCGCTGCGGTCGTCGCGATCTCGAACGACGAGACGGGGATCTCGGAGGATCCCGACGTCCGGTTCGCCGTGGCCCGGCGGATCGTCGAGCGGGCTGCGGATCACGGGATCCCGCGCGAGGACGTGATCGTCGACCCGCTGCTCATGCCGATCGGGGCGATGGCGACGGCCGGCCGACAGGTCTTCAGGATCCTCGGCCGGCTGCGCGACGAGCTCAAGGTCAACAGCACCTGCGGGGCGTCGAACGTCAGCTTCGGGCTGCCGAATCGCGAAGGGATCAACGGGGCGTTCCTGTCGATGGCGATCGCGAGCGGGCTGACCTCGGCGATCACGAACCCGATCGCGGAAGGCGTCCGCCACTCCGTGATGGCCGCCGACGTGCTGATGGGCAACGACCCGGAGTGTGGCCGCTGGATCCGGGGCTTCCGGGTGGCTCCGGCCGCCGGCGAGCAGGGTCGACGGGTGAACCGCCGCCGCGGCGGATCGCCGGCCGAGACGCCGGTCCCCGGCTGAGCCGTCGCCCGTGACCGAGACGGCCGGCGTCCAGGTGATCTTCACCCCATCGGGGAGGCGGGGGCGGTTCGCGGAGGGCACCACGGTCCTCGACGCCGCACGATCGCTCGGCGTCGACATCGACTCGGTCTGCGGCGGGCGCGGGATCTGCGGGCGCTGCCAGGTGAGCCAGGGTCTCGGCTCGTTCCCCAAGCACGGGATCACCTCGCTCGCCGACCACCTGTCGCCATCCGCGGAGGTCGAGGCCGAGTACGCCCGGATCAACGGGCTCGCCGCCGACCGCCGCCTGAGCTGCACGGCGCGCCTGCTCGGCGACGCGCTCATCGACGTGCCCCCGGAGAGCCAGGTCCATCGCCAGGTCGTGCGCAAGGGGGTCGAGGTCCGGGACTTCCAGATCGACCCGGTCGTCCGGCTCCACTACGTCGAGGTGGCACCGCCCGAGCTCGCCTCGCCATCGGGCGACCTCGCCCGGCTGCACGAGGCACTCGAGGCCGAATGGGGCCTCGCCGGGCTCGAGACGGACCTCCACGTCATCCGGGCGCTCCAGCCCGCGCTCGAGGCCGGCGGCTACAAGGTCACCGTGGCCGTCCACGACGGCCGCTGGTTGACCGGCATCTGGCCGGGCTTCCACGACCGGGCCTTCGGGGTGGCGATCGACGTCGGCTCGACCACGATCGCCGGCCACCTGGCCAACCTTGCCGACGGCGCGGTCCTTGCCTCGAGCGGGGCGATGAACCCGCAGATCCGGTTCGGCGAGGACCTCATGAGCCGGGTCTCGTACGCGATGATGCATCCCGAGGGTGCCGGCGAGATGACCCGGGCCGTGCGGGGTGCCCTGGCCAAGCTCGTCGCCGGCCTGGCCGACCAGGCGGACGTCCCCGCCCGCGAGATCCTCGAGCTGGCCGTCGTCGGCAACCCGATCATGCATCACCTCCTGCTCGGCATCGATCCGATCCCGCTCGGCTCGGCACCGTTCGCCCTGGCCACCGACCGGTCCGTCCGGACGACGGCCGCCGAGCTCGGGATCAAGGCCCACCCCGGTGCCCGCGTCTACGTCCTGCCGTGCATCGCCGGGCACGTCGGGGCGGACACGGCCGGCGTCATCCTCGCCGAGACCCCTCATCGGGCAACCCGGACGACGCTCGTCGTCGACGTCGGCACGAACGCAGAGATCGTGCTGGGCGACCGGAACCGGCTGCTCGCTGCGTCGAGCCCGACCGGACCGGCCTTCGAGGGCGCCCAGATCAGCGGCGGCCAGCGGGCGGCCCCCGGGGCGATCGAGCGGGTCCGGATCGACCGGGCGACCCTCGAGCCCCGGTTCAGGATCATCGGCTCCGAGCTGTGGTCGGACGAGGCCGGCTTCGAGCTGGCCGCGGGCGAGCTCGGGGTGACCGGGATCTGCGGATCGGGCATCGTCGAGGTCATCGCCGAGCTGTTCCTGGCCGGGGTGATCACGGCCGACGGGATCGTCGACGGCAGCCTCGCGCCGCGGACCCCGCGGATCGTCCCCGACGGCCGGACGTTCTCGTACGTGCTCCACGACGGGCAGCCGCGGATCGTCATCACCCAGAACGACGTCCGGGCGATCCAGCTCGCCAAGGCCGCGCTCTACGCCGGCGTCCGGCTCCTGATGGACCACGCCGGCGTCGAGGCCGTCGAGGACATCCGCCTGGCCGGGGCGTTCGGCAGCCAGATCGACACGACCCACGCGATGATCCTCGGGTTGATCCCCGACTGCGACCTGGCCAACGTTCGGTCGGCCGGCAACGCGGCCGGGACCGGCGCGCTCATCGCGCTCCTGTCGCGGGCGGCCCGGACCGAGATCGAGGACGTCGTCCGGCGGGTCGAGAAGATCGAGACCGCGGTCGAACCGCGCTTCCAGGAGCACTTCGTCGACGCGCTCGCCTTTCCCCACCGGACGGCCCGCTTCGAGCAGCTGGCCAGGGTCGTCGAGCTGCCGGCCGCCCGGTCGAGCGACACGAGCGCGTCC
This sequence comes from uncultured Chloroflexia bacterium, assembly GCA_963755285.1. GTDB lineage: Bacteria > Chloroflexota > Limnocylindria > Limnocylindrales > CSP1-4 > Chersky-267. The sequence continues at coordinate 141,265 of CAVWJB010000004.1, forward strand.
GACCCGCGGGGACCCCAGCGACGTCGGCGGACCGCGCTCGCGGCGGCCGCCAAGGAGGACCGATGACCGACGACAGCCCCAGGCGCCGGTCCGGCGGTCGCGCCGGCCGCCAGGCCGCCCGGCTTCACGCGCACGCCGAGAAGGTGCCGTTCCTGACCCGCCGGCTGAGGCCGTTCGAGGTGCTCGACGAAGAGGGCCTGAGCCTCCTCGAGCAGAACGCCGACACGATCCTCGAGGAGGTCGGGCTGATCTTCCGCGGCGACCCCGAGGCCGTCCGCGTGCTCCACGAGGCGGGCGCCGACGTCGAGGGCGAGCGGGTCCGCTTTCCGCGCGGAATGTGCCGGTCGATCGTCCAGGCCAGCGCTCCGCGTGAGTTCACCCAGTACGCCCGGAACCACGCCAACGACGTCCAGATCGGCGGGCTGGCGACCGTCTTCGCCCCGAACTACGGCTCGCCGTTCGTGCGCGACCTCGACAACGGCCGGCGCTACGGGACGATCGAGGACTTCCGGAACTTCGTCCGGCTGGCCTACGCCAGCCCTCATCTCCACCATTCGGGCGGCACGGTCTGCGAGCCGGTCGACGTGCCGGTCAACAAGCGCCACCTCGACATGGTCTACGCCCACATGCGCTACTCGGACAAGGCGTTCATGGGCTCGGTCACCGCCCCGGAGCGCGCCCGCGACACGGTCGAGATGGCCCGGATCCTGTTCGGCGCCGACTATCTCGAGGACCATCCGGTCATCCTCAGCCTGGTCAACGCCAACTCGCCGCTCGTCTGGGACGCGACGATGCTGGGAGCGGCCCGGGCCTACGCCGAGGCGAACCAGGCCGTCCTCGTCACCCCGTTCATCCTGGCCGGCGCGATGGCCCCGGTGACGGCGGCCGGCGTCTGCGCCCAGACGCTGGCCGAGGCGCTGGCCGGGATGACCTTCGTCCAGCTCGTGAGGCCGGGCGCGCCAGTCGTCCTCGGCTCGTTCGCCAGCTCGATGTCGATGCAGTCGGGGGCGCCGACGTTCGGGACGCCGGAGCCCGCCCTCGTGCTGTATGCCATGGCCGCGCTCGCCCGTCGCCTCGGCGTTCCGTTCCGGTCCGGCGGCAGCCTGTGCGCTTCCAAGATCCCCGACGCCCAGGCCGCCTACGAATCGGCGGCCACCCTCCAGCCGACCGTCCTGGCCGGCGTCAACTTCGTCCTCCATGCCGCCGGCTGGCTCGAAGGCGGACTGACGATCGGCTACGAGAAGTTCATCCTCGACGCCGACCAGTGCGGGATGATGCAGGTCTTCGCCCAGGGGATCGACCTGACGGAGAACGGTCAGGCGCTCGACGCGATCCGGTCGAACGAGCCGGGCACCCATTACCTCGGCAGCGCCCACACCCTGGCCAACTTCGAGACCGCCTTCTACCGCTCCGAGATCGCCGACAACAACAGCTTCGAGCAGTGGCAGGAGGACGGCAGCCTCGACGCCGCCCAGCGGGCGAATGCGGTCTGGAAGCGGATGCTCGCCGAGTACGAGGAGCCGCCGCTCGACCAGGGGATCGACGAGGCGCTCCTCGAGTTCATCATCCGCAAGAAGGCATCGATGCCGGACGCGTTCGTCTGAGCTGATGCTCTTCCGTCGGCGAACCGTCCTGACGCCAGCGCAGCGGGATGCCCTCGCCGGGATCCTCGCTGCACCGACGTTCGAGCTCGTTCCGCTGAAGAAGGCGATGACCCAGGCCGCTCTCCTCCCGCCCGGCGCAGACGTGTCGGTCACCGCTTCGCCGTCGCATACGATCGAGGCGACCGTGGCGCTGGCGGAACAGCTCCAGGCGGCGGGGTTCCGCGCGGTCCCCCACCTGTCGGCACGGATGATCCGGGACCGGGCCCACCTTCGCGCGGTCATCGGCAGGCTGGCCGGAGCCGGCGTGACCCGGGCGTTCATCGTCGGCGGCGACGCCAAGGAGCACGGCGACTTCCCGGACGGCCTGTCGCTCCTTCGCGAGCTCGCCGAGGTCGGCCACGAGTTCGACGAGATCGGCATCCCCTGCTACCCGCAGGGCCATGCCTTCATCCCGGACCAGCCGCTGCTCGAGGCCCTCCAAGCCAAGGCGCCGTTCGCGACGTACATGACCACCCAGCTCTGCTTCGACCCGGCGTCGATTGCCAGCTGGCTGACCACCCGGCGGGCGGAGGGGATCGCCCTGGCCGTCCACATCGGCTTGCCCGGCGTGGCCGAGCCGCAGCGATTGCTGGCGATCAGCGCCCGGATCGGCGTGGCCGACACCCACCGCTTCCTGGCGAAGAACAGTCGGTTCGTGGCACGGCTGATCCGGTCGGGCGGGTTCTACCGACCGGATGGCCTGCTCGAGGGCCTGGCCCCGCTGATCGCGGACGAGGGATCGAGGATCTCCGGGCTCCACATCTACACGTTCAACGCCGTCGAGGCCACGGAGCGCTGGCGGCTGCGTTTCCTCGAGAGCCTGGGCGTGGGTCGGGCGTGAGTCCCGGCGCGGCGATCCGCCGAGCCGAGCTGTTCGCCCGGTTCGCGGCGACGCGGGGGCGGATCGAGGCGGCGGCCCGCGGCGCCGAACGTGCCGGCGACCCGCCACCCGGCGAATGGTCGGCTCGCCAGGTCGTGCTCCACCTGGTGGCCGTCGAGACCGAGGTCTTCCAGGCCCGGCTCGGGGACCTCGAGACCCAGGCCGACCCCCACTGGAGCTGGGTCGAGCCCGGGACTGCCGACGGACCAGGCAGCGAGACGCTCGAGGGCGCGCTCGCCCGGTTCGGAGCGTGTCGAGACGCCACGCTCCGCCGGGTCTCTGGGCTGGACGAGACCGGCTGGGCGCGCTCGGGAACGCACTCGACCTACGGCGTCCTCGACGTCGTCGGGCTCCTCAGGCTTGCCTACGACCACGACCTCGAGCATCTCGCGACGCTCGAGCGGATGGCCGGCCTCGAGCCAGAGCGACGCGGACAGTGGGACGAGGTAGCCGGAGCGATCCGGCCGACCCCATTCCCCGCCGGATCAGGCGCCGGGCGCCCGGTAGCCGACGTTGATCTTGGTCGCCGCGTCGACTTCTTCGGCCGAGAGCAGGACGACGGTCTTGATGCTCGCGGCACCCGAGGCGCCGACCGCCAGGCTGATCGCCGACGCCTCGACGTTGTTCGGCAGGTCCGCGATGACGTAGACGTCGTCGTCGCCGAAGGCGAAGTAGAACCCTTCGACCGTGCCGCCCCGGCTCTCGGCGAGCCGCTTGATCGCAGCAACGCGGCTCGTGCCGCCTTCCTTGACGAGGCCGCGCAGGCCCTCGGTCGTGTACGACACCTGCCACAGGTACTTGGCCATTCCCGGTGCCCTCCTGACGCGCCAGGCCATCGCAGCTCGTGGCGACGGCATGGCAACAATCCACTCTCGGGGGTCACCCGGACAATGTCCAGCATTCGTCCCGATGGCCGCGTCGGTCCTGTCCGGACCGGTACGTTCGACGGGCTGGTGGACACGCCGAGCGCGACGAGACTTGTGGGGATGGCCGAGATGTGGATCTGCGCCGACTGTCGCTCGACGAACGGCGGGAAGGACAAGCGCTGCTATCGCTGTGGCGTTCCCCGGGCCGCGGCCGAGATGACCGAGGCGACGGCCGGTGCGAGCGCCATGGCGGCCCAGCAGAGCGTGACCGTGCTGGCGGCGGCGACTCGGCTCGGTGCGCGCTACCGCCCGACCTGGCCGCTGGCGATCCTGACGGGCTGCCTGATCTTCGTCACGACCGCGGCCAACGTCCTCCAGACCCGGGCCGACCTCGCCCACGTGGCGTCCGACGGGACGATCGTCGAGAGCCCTGCGGAGATCCAGGCCATCAGCTCGGTCGCCGTCGTGGCCGCCGGCACCTTCCTGCTGGCCGTCCTGCTTTGGTCGTTCTGGATCGCGCTGGCCGTGGCCAACGTGCCGGCGCTGACGGCCCGTTGGCCGACGCGTTCACCGGTCGGCGCGTTCTTCGGTCAGTGGATCCCGATCATCCAGATCAAGCGGCGCCTTCACCACGGTCCGCGACGTGGTCGTGATCCTCGCCCCGAGCGCGGTGGGGCCCGGCCTCCTCGTGGTCGCCTGGTGGACGGCATTCCTGGCCAGCTACGTCATCCCGTCCATTTCATCTACGTCTTCCTGCGGATCATCGGCCACGACGATCCGACGATCGGCGACAGCGTCCGGACCGGCGGCGCGATCGGCATGTACCTGCAGATCGTGGCCGCGATGCTCGCAGGGTGCGTCCTCGTGCTCGTCGAGTACCACCAGCACCTGGCGCTCGTCCGACGGAGCGACATCGTCCTCGGCGCCGAGACGGCGCCCAGCTGACGAGGCGAAGGGCCCGGGCAGGACGATATCGTTGGCTCGCTCGATCGAAGGTAACTCCGAGGGCGGAGCGACGCGACCGGGTCAGGCGCCTCGGGGACGGGACGGCGGAGCGACCGCCCTCGTCAACCTCCGCTAGAATGCCGCGGGCGCCCCGCCTCGGGACCGTCCGCCCCCAGCTGTTCGAGATTGGAGACCCATGCGCAGACTGACCCAGATCGCGCTCGCCGTCGGCGCGATCGTCCTCCTCGCGGCCTGCTCGAACAGCAGCGGCGACCTCACCGGCAAGGCCTGGCAGCTCACGGCGATCACGGAGAAGACCCCGGCGTACCAGGGCGTCGTTCCCGCGGCGGACCAGTCGAAGTACACGATCACCTTCAACACCGACGGCACGTTCAACGCGAAGGCCGACTGCAACGCGGTCGCCGGGACGTACAAGACGAGCGGATCGAACCTCACGATCACCCTCGGCCCGTCGACGCTCGTGGCCTGTCCCGACGGCTCGCTCGGCGACCTGTTCGCCCATGCGCTCGGCGAGGCCGCAAGCTATGCGATCGCCAACGACCAGCTCACGATCACGCTCAAGGACGGCGGCACCCTGACGTTCGTGGTGGGCGTGGCAACGCCGACGGGCGCAGCTGGCTCCCCCGCCGCGGCCTCGGCCACCCCGAAGCCCACGGCGACGCCGACGGCCAAGCCGACCGCCAGCCCGACCGCCAAGCCGACGACGGCTCCCACCGCGTCACCGGCGCCGAGCACCGGGACCGGCGGCACCCTCACCGATCGGACCTGGCAGCTGACCGCGATCACCGAGAAGGTCCCGGCCTTCCAGGGCGTGGTCCCGGCGGCCGAGCAGGCCAACTACACGATCGAGTTCAAGACCGACGGCACGTTCGGGGCGAAGGCCGACTGCAACCAGGTCGCGGGCACCTACGCCACGACCTCGGCCGGCGGACTCACGCTCACCCTGGGCCCATCGACCCTGGTCGCCTGTCCGGAGGGGTCGCTGTCCGACCTCTACGTCCTCGGCCTGGGCAATGCCGCGAGCTACGCGATCGCCAACAACCAGCTGACGATCACCCTCGCCGACCAGGGCACGCTCGTCTACAAGTAGGGAACCGACCCTCGGCGGGCGTCGCGGCTCGGGGCCGAACGGGCCCTAGCTCGACGCCCGCGGGGGGATGTTCTGGTTGAGCCGGAAGAGGTTGGTCGGGTCGTAGCGCGCCTTGATCGACGCGAGCCGATCCCAGGTCGACCCCGGATACGCGGCGTGGATCCGGTCCTCGCCCTCGTCGTCGAGGAAGTTGACGTAGGCGCCCGGATCGTCCTGGCGCAGGGCGGCGGCGAAGTCGGTGACCCACCCGAGGCGGTTCGCGCGATCATCGGGTCCGTCGTAGAAGGCGGCCACGTTGACCATGATCCGGCTCGACCGGTGAGCGAAGGCCGTGGCGTCGGCCGGAACCCGCGCCATCGCGCCGCCGAGGACCCGGAGCTGGGCGACCCGCAGTGAGGCGTCCGACGCCTTCAGCCGATCAACGATCAACGCCGCGACGTCCCGGTCGACGCGATCGACGAACAGCGTCCGGCTGACGGCCGTCGGGCGATAGTCGGGGTCCTCCGGCGGGTAGATCTCCGGGTACGGCATCGGATGGACCATGTCGACGATCGGGCTGGCCAGCGCCCGGAACGGGGCCAGGGCACGCTCCCCGGCGTCCGGATCACCCGCGTATGCCATCAGGGCCATGTTCACGAGCTGTCCGTGGTGCTCCTCGGGCACGAACGGCATCGGCGGGCAGGGCATCACGTTGGCGATCGTCGACAGCTCGTCGGGAGCCGCCTCGGCCGCCGTGATGAAACCGGCGACGGTCTCCGGCGTGGCCGGCAGGATCAGCATGCCGCCGACGAACGAGCTCACGTCGTGCAGCCGGAACTTGAACCGGGTCGCGACCCCGAAGTTGCCGCCACCGCCACGGATCGCCCAGTAGAGGTCGGGGTGGCGATCGGCGTCGACGTCGAGGAGCTGGCCGTCCGCGCTGACGACCTGGGCGGCCAGAAGGTCGTCGATGGTCAGGCCGTACTTGCGGACGAGATAGCCCACCCCGCCACCGAGCGTGATCCCGCCGAGGCCGACGCTGCCCGTGTCGCCGAACCCGGTCGCGAGTCCGTGGGCTCCGACCGCCGTTGAGTACTCGGCAGCCGTGAGCCCGCTCTCGGCCCAGGCGGTTCGACCGGGAACGTCGATCTCGATTGCCTTCATGGCGGAGACGTCGAGCACGATCCCGTCGTCGACCACGCTCTGGCTGGCGGCACTGTGACCGCCGCTCCGAACGGCGAGCGGGAGGCCGGTGGATCGAGCGAGCGAGATGACCGTCCGGACGTCGCCCGGGTCGGCGACCTTGACGATGACGGCCGGCCGGCGGTCGATCCCGCCGATGAAGCTCCGGCGCGCCTCGTCGTACGCGGCATCGTCGGGGCCGATGACCTCGCCCTTGACCGAGGAGCGGACCTCTTGGATGGAGATGGGTGCCGTCAGATTGCTCATCCGAGTCATGGTATCGACCCGTCGTGCGACGAACATTGCCTGTCGTGCGACGCGCATTGAAGCGGCGTGCCAGTTCCGTCGGTCGATCGCTCAGCCCGCGACGGCTTCGCGCTCGTCCCGATGCTCCCAGACGGTGGCCAACGGATCGCGCCGGCCGAGGGCGACCCAGGCAATCGCACCCCCGACAATGCCGATCGCAGCGCCGAGCTCGAACGCGGCGCGGACACCCGCAACGTAGGCGTCGAGGTACGGCTGGACGTCGGTCGCATTGACCGCCGACGCGATCTCGTCGAACGACGGCGTGCCGATGGCCGTCAGGACGTCCCGGAACGCGGCGATGGAGCGGCTGGCCTCGTCCGCGGGAAGACCGGCGACCGATGCGCTGAAGGTTGCCAGGGCCACCTGCGCGACGACTGCGGTCACGAGCACGATCCCGACCCGAGTACCGACCGAGATGGATGCCTCGTTCAGGGCGGCCGCGGTCGCCGGCAGCCCGCGCGGCACGCTCGCGAAGATGATCGCGGTGCGGACCGTCGTCGCAATCACGAACCCAGCGCCGACCAGCAGCAACGGGACGACGAAGGCGAGATAGCCGGCGGAGGGCGTGGCGACCAGCCACAGCAGGAGGTCCGCAAGCCCGACGGCGACCACGCCCGGGCCGACCAACGAGCGTGGCGAGAAGCGCGCCAGCAGGAACCCCGCCACGGGTCCGGCGAGCACGAGGGCGGCGAAGAGCGGGGCGATCGCGACCACGGCCAGGAGCGGCCCGTAACGGAGGACCAGGTGGAAGTACAGCGGCAGCTGGAGCATCGGGGCCGTCTGGGCGACGGCGATGACGATCCCCACGAAGATCGCGACCGCGACCGGCCGTCGCTCGATCTGGACGGGGCCGGTGCGGAGCGCCGTTCGCCTTCGGTCATGGACGACCGCCAGGACGAGGACCGCGAGGCCGCCGATGATCAGGGCCAAGCGGACCGGGTTGTCCCAGCCGCCCCCGAGCCAGGTGATCCCGACCGTGAAGGCGATGATCCCGAACGCCCAGACGGCCGTTCCCACGACGTACGGGCGTTCCGGACTGGTCGGCCGGGCGAGGTCCGGGACCCGCCGGCGCGCGAACCAGATGGCCCCACCGCAGGCGAGGATCGCGGCGAGGAACGCGGGCGCCCGACTGCCCGGCACCAGCTGGAGGAGGATCGGCGCCACCCCACCGGCAGCACCGTAGGCCCCGTAGGCGAGGCCGATCGCGGTCGCCCGGGCGACGCCCTGATAGCTCGTCGCGACGAGCGCCAGCGAAACCGGGATCACGAACGCGGCGGCGGCGTGACCCACGAGGCGCGCCGCGATGAACAGCGGGCCCGCCGGAACGAAGAGCCCGGCGAGACTGGCGATGAGCTCGACTGCGAGCCCACCCAGGATGATCGGCCTCGCCCGCGCGGAGTCGCCGATCGCTCCACCGAGGAGCAGGAGCGCCGAGCCGGCCACCGCGGCCAGGAGGACGGCAACCTCGATCTGAGGGTGATCGCGGACCGCGGCCTGGACCGATGGGAGCGCCGGGCCCCAGACCTCCGGGTCCAGCGCGGCGGCCGAGAGGGCCAGGGTTCCGACGAACAGCCCGCGTCGCGCGACGGGATCGTCGAACACCTCCGCGATGAACGATGGCACCGGAGGGCGTCGCACTGCCGGATGCTAGCAGCCGGGCCCACCACCAGATCGACCCGGGTCAGCTCGCGCCGACACGGGGCGCTGAGGCTCCGCTGGTACCCGGGATCGGGTCCTACATCCGGGCGAGGATCTCGGTCTTCTTGGCCTCGTACTCGTCGGCCGTGATTGCCCCTCGATCCCGGAGATCGGCGAGGCTGGCCAGGGCCGCCGCAGCGTCCGCTGACGAGCCGGCGGCCGGGGCCGGCGCAGCGGCCGGGGCCGGCGCAGCGGCCGCGACCGGCGCGGCGGCCGCGCCGGTCGCACCGGTCGTCTCGGCCATCTTGTGGCTCAGGATCGCGTTCCGGAACGCCTCCGGCTCGGTGATCGTCTTGAAGCGGTCGGCCCCGGCCGAGCCTGACTGGGTGTAGATCTCGAGGTCGCCGTACCCGACCGACTTGCCGAGGATGCCGACCTTCGACCGGACATCGCTGACCGAGCCCAGCAGCGTGGCCGACGATCGTCGTGAGATAACGCCCTCCTCGCGGATGACCCGAAGGTTGGTGACGGCGAACTCGGCCGACCGCCAGACGACCACGTTGTAGACGATCCAGCCGATCGCGACGACGACCAGGCCCGAGCGGACGAGGTCGAGCAGGTTGCCGACCGTGCTGAACAGCCCGGACTCGGCGTCCGGCGAGATCCAGTTGATCAGGTAGGCGCCGATCAGCAGCAGGACCGGGATAGCCGAATCCCGGACGGGCGCGATCCAGTGCTTCTTCGAGGAGAACTCGATGGTCTCGTTGCCGATGAGGTTCTGGGCGATTGGCACGGGCCTCTCCCTGGCTGCAGCGGTCGCGCCACTAGCCTAGCCCTGCCGTGGGCGGTCCGTGACCCGGAAGCTCGACCAGGCCCTGGACCGGTCCCAGCGCCGGTAGCGTCCGGTAGACTGGGCGCCAGGGAGTGGCGCCGCGCGCCGGAGTGGGATCACGGGAGGGTGGCATGGACACAAAGAAGCTGCTGGCCGAGCTCGTCGGCACGTTCACGTTCTTCCTGATCGGGTTCATGGCGATCCTGTCCCAGAAGACACAGGGGGACATCACGAACCTGGTCGTCGTCGCGTTTGGCTTCGGGCTGGGGCTGTTTGCGGCGATCCAGATCTTCGGCGCCGTCTCCGGTGGCCACTTCAACCCGGCCGTCACGGTCGCGGCCGTCATCGACAAGCGGCTCGACCCGATGACCGGCGTCGGCTATGTCGTGTCCCAGCTCATCGGCGGGATCGGCGCCGCCGCCGTCGTCCTCCTCCTGTTCGACCAGGCAGCGGTGAGGAGCACGGAGACGCTCCCCGGCGCCGGGATCGGCGACGTCAAGGCGGTCGTGATCGAGGCGATCTTCACGGCCTTCTTCCTGCTCGTGATCCTCGTCTCGACGAAGAAGGCCCCGACCCAGGCGGCCTTTGCCATCCCGCTGACCCTGATGGTCATCCACTTCGCGATCATCCCGTTCACGGGCTCGTCGGTGAACCCGGCCCGATCCATCGCCTCGGCCGCGCTCGGCGGCGACCTCACCTCGCTCTGGGTCTACATCGTCGGACCGATCGTCGGCGCGGTCGTGGGCTGGGGAATCTACCGCTACGCCACCGGCGAGACGTCCGCCGCCTGAGGCGAGGCCGTCGCCCGACGCCCCGACGACGCCCTGAGTCCGGGCCGCCCCGCAGCCGCTGAACCGGCGTTTGCCGGCCCCGACCGGCTGGTATGCTCTGGCGACCGTGCGTCCCCCATGTCCGGGAACATGGCAGAGGGAGGCTCTAGCACCATGCAACGACCCATTGGCGTCACCCTGCTCGCCGTAGGAGCCGGTCTCGCCGGGCTCCTCGAGGTGTGGCGGACCCTCGTCTTCCTGGGCATCGTCAACTTCACGTTCGTTGGCAAGACGGTTTCGTTCCCGACGGCCCAGTGGGGCCAGGCGATCTGGGCGATCATCCTGGCCGCGATCTGGTTCTGGGTCGCGGAAGGCTTCTGGAACGTGCGCGCCTACGCCTGGAGCTTCGGCGTGTTCATCAGCATCTTCACCCTGGTCTTCGGGTTCATGGCGCTCCTCTTCGGGTCGACCGTCGAGGCCGAGACCGCGCCCTGGTTCCTCGCCCTGCTGATCTACCTGTACCTGAACTACCCGGGGGTCAGGGATCGCTTCGTCGAGAAGGAGATGTCGCTGCTGACGCCCGAGCAGCGAGCGGCCCTCGAGCAGGTCCAGGCGGCCAACGCGGCCGCGGCAAGGGCCATGGCCGCCCCGCCGGCTCCGGCCGCTCCGGCGGCACCGACGCCCCCGCCGCCTCCGCCCTCGAACCCGAGCCCGCCCTCGAGCTGAGGCAGGCCCGCAACCGAGCGATCTTGGGCCGGGCCCCGTGCCCGGCCCAACCGTTCAGGCGACGCTCCAGCCGGCCGTGATCGGCGGTGGGTCGAGCAGCGTCTGGAGGACGACGCAATAGCGTTCGGTCCGCTCCTTCAGCTTCGCGAGGCGGTCGTCCGGAACGTCGCCGGAGATGGTGAATCTGACCCGGATCGCCTCGAATCCGACCGGAACCTCGGCCGTGCCCAGCGTCCCGCGCAGGTCCAGGTCACCTTCGACCGTCACCGCGACGGCCACGCCGTCAAGGCCCATGTTCGCCGCCACCATCTGGCAGGTCAGCTGGGCGCACGCCGCGAGCGCGCCGAGGAGCAGGTCTCCGGAGCAGGCCGCGCTCCCACTCCCGCCCACACCCGGATGGGCACCCGCCGAGTAGAGGGCCCGCCCGAGGTCGACGGAGCAGCTCAGGACGTCGTCGGCCATGCTGCCGGTCGCGCGGAGGGTGATCCGCGCCGATTCGGGCTCTGTCCCGTAGCGGGCCTTGATCGGCGCCTGGATCTCGCGCAGGGTCATGTCGGGTCCTCCGGCTGGCCCTCAGGGCCGATATCGTCGCGCTGACGCAAGGCGGATTACGATACCGTCGGCTGAGTCGTTGACAACCCCGACCCAGTGTCCATCCCTGGGTCTCCACCAGACCGATTTGCAGAGGACGGTGTCGATGCCGCTCTATCTCGATTCCCACACCATCCCCGGCGTGACCAAGGACGCCGTCGCCAAGGCCCATGCGGCCGATGTCGCCGTCCAGGCGAAGCACGGCGTGAGCTACCTCCGGTACTGGTATGACGAGGCGACCGGCAAGGTCTTCTGCCTGGCGGAGGCCCCGAGCGCCGAGGCCGCGATCGCCGTCCATCGCGAAGCTCACGGCCTCCTCGCCGACGAGATCACCGAGGTCAGAGAGGGAGCGTAGCGAGCGCCTCGTTCGGGGTCATCGACCGCCCCTCGCGGCGGGCCGCCTCGAACCGATCGGCGCCGAGGCGCGCCTCGAGGTCGGCCAGGTCCTGGTCGTGGGCGGCCGCCGCCTGGGGCGGGACCATCGCGCGGATCGCCTCGCGGAGCGACTCGGCGGCCCCGTGGAGCCGGGCGGAAGCCTCGGGGTCGTCACTGGCGACCGCGCCCGCGAGGCCCTCCATCGCGCCGGCCAGCCCGGGCATGTCACCGAGCTCCTGGCGAATGACGAGACTCTGCCGGAACAGTCCTCGAGCCCGGGCCGCGTCGCCGTCCGACAGGGCCAGCTCCGCAAGATGGGTGAGCACCCGCGCGACGCCGCGCCGGTCGCCCATCTCCTCGAGGATGGCGAGCGACTCGATGTGGAGCGACCGGGCGCCTTCCCGATCCCCCGCCCGGCTCGAAGCGCGAGCAAACGTGTCGAGAGCGAACGCCTCCGTCCAGCGATCGCCGCGCGCCCGAACGGTCGGCCAGGACCTCTTCGTGGAGCTCGCGGGCCGCGGCGAGGTCTCCCTCGCGGGTGGCGACGTCGGCGAGGTTGATCGACCCGAACGCGGCGCCACGGTCGTCGCCCAGCTCCCGGACGATCTCGATCGTCTCCCCGTACAGCGCCCGCGCCCGGGCGTGGTCGCCGAGCTGCATCACCGTGTTGGCCAGGTTGTTCGCGGCGTAGGCGATGCTCTGCGGATCGCCCATCTCGCGATGGAGCGTCAGGCTCGCCTCGTGGAAGGTCGAGGCGGCCTGGAAGTCCCCCTGCATGAACGCCAGGTTGCCGGCTCCGGTCAGCGCGTTGGCGCGGAGCGGGCTGACCTCGCCGCCGACCGCCGCCACCATCCGTTCCAGCCAGCCCCGCCCCTCCGTGAGATGGCCCCGGATCTCCCAATAGCGCCACAGCCCGGCCGCGATCTGCAGACCGGATTGGCCTTCGCCGGGTTGGTCGAGACACCACTCGAGGACGGCGCGCAGGTCGTCGTGCTCCCGGTCCAGGCGACGCAGCCACTCGACCGGCTCCGGACCCTGGAAGAACGCCGCTGACGCCTCGTCGACCAGGGCGAGATACCAGTCCCGGTGCCGGCGCAGCGTGAGATCGCCCTCGCTCGCCTCGACGAGCCGGCCCCGGGCGTACTCGCGGACCGTCTCGAGGAGCCTGAAGCGGGCCTCGGTCGAGGTCGGATCGGTGAAGACCAGCGACTTCTCGACCAGGCGGCTGAGGGCATCGAGGACCTCGAACGAGTCGACCGGGTCGCCGGCGCAGACGAATTCGGCCGCCTCGAGGGTCGCGCCACCGGCGAACACCGACAGGCGGCGGAGCACGGCCCGCTCCGGGTCGGTCAGGAGGTCGTAGCTCCAGTCGATCGTCGCCGCGAGCGTCTGATGGCGGGCGACCGCGGCCCGGCTGCCGCCGGTCAGCAGCCGGAACCGGTCGTCGAGGCGCGCCGCGATCTGCTCGACGGGGAGGGCCCTGACCCGGGCCGCCGCGAGCTCGATGGCGAGCGGGATGCCGTCGAGCCGACGGCAGAGCTGGGCGACCGAGCGCGCATTCTGGTTGCTCACGGCGAACGTCGGCTGGACGGCCCTCGCCCGCTCGACGAACAGCCGGCAGGCGTCGATCTCGCCAAGATCGCTGGCCCCGATCGTCGAGCCGACCTCGGGGGTCATCAGCGAGGCGATCGGCAGGATCGCCTCGCCGGGCACGCCGAGGGCCTCCCGGCTGGTCACCACGATCCGGACTCCCGGCGAGGACCGGACGAGCGCCTCCGCCAGCTGGGCGCACTCGCCGAGGACCGGGTCGCAGTCGTCGAGGACGAGCATCAGCCGCTTGCTCTTCAGGTGGTCGACGATCGCCGCCAGGAGCGGACGACCGGCCGGCTCCGTGAGCCCGATCGTGCTGACGACCGTGGGCAGCACGAAGTCCGGGTCGGTCAGCGATCCGCACTCGACGATCCAGACCCCGTCGTCGAACTTGTCGAGGAGCGTCCGTGCCAGCCGGAGGCCGACCCGCGTCTTGCCCACCCCACCCGGACCGGTCAGGGTCAGGAGTGACGACTGCTCGAGCATCCCGATCGCCTGGTCGATCTCGCGCTCGCGACCGATGAAGCTGGTCACCTCGAGCTGGAGGTTGTTCCGCGGCGCGTCGGTCGTGCGCAGCGGCGGGAACTCCCGGTCGAGACCCGGGCCGGTGACCTGGTAGAGCCGGATCGGCGAGTCGAGCGAGCGCAGCCGCTGGATGCCAAGGTCGGCGAGCCCGACCGGCGCCCGCAGCTCGTCGACGACGAGGTCGCGGGTGGTCTGCGAGATGAGGATCTGGCCGCCGTGGCCGGCGGCGCAGATCCGGGCCGCCCGATGGACGTCGAGCCCGACGTAGCCCTCGGACGCGCTCCGCGGCTCCCCGGTGTGGAGGCCCATCCGGTCGCGCATGGCGATCCCGCCGGGCCAGGCGTGGCCGGCAAGGGCGAGCTGGCCGTCGATCGCCGCCTGGACCGCATCGCGGGCGGTCGCGAAGACGAAGTAGAGCCCGTCGCCGGCCGATCCGCGCTCGAACGCGCCGTTCCGCGCGAAGGCCTCGCGGATGAGTCGGTGGTGATCGGCCAGGGCCTGTGGGTAGCTGTCCCCGAGCGTCTGGAGCAGGCTCGTCGAGCCCTCGATGTCCGTGAAGACCATCGTGACGGTCCCCGCCGGAAGGCCGGTCTCGAACGCCTCGTGAGAAGACAAGCGTGACTCCTGATGATTGCCCGGCCAGCGGTATTGTCCACGTTGAGCGTTCCCGCGGCGGCCGGTGGCGAGCTGGCTCCGATCTAGTCGATCTGCGGAAGCAGTCCGTGGTAGCGGACGTTCCGGCGCGGCTCGACCATCCAGCCGGCCACCGTGTCCCGGAACGCCCGGTAGTGCGCGGTCTCCCGATGGGCCGTGGCGGAGGCCTCGTCCCGGTAGGCCATGTAGGTCACGAACTGGGTCGGATCGTCGACCGACTGGAGGATGTCGAAGCGCAGGTTGCCCGGCTCCTGGACCGAGCTCGCGTGGTTGTCACGGATGGCCTCGACGAAGTCGGCCACGTGCGAAGGCTTGACGTGGATGTAGACGACCGTGACGTACATTCAGCTCTCCCGTTGGGCGAGGAAGCGCTCGATCCGCCGAGCCCCCTCGCTGAGGTTGTCGAGGTTGGTCGCGTAGCTGATGCGCACGTGGTCGCGTCCGAACGCTCCGAACATCGGGCCGGGCAGGACGCACACGCCGGCCTCGGCCAGAAGGGCGTCGGCGAACCGTCGTCCGTCGAACCCGGTCCCGGAGACGTCGGGGAACGCGTAGAAGGCCCCCGACGGACGCGCGCAGCGGATACCCGGGATGGCGTCCAACTGCTCGACGACGTGATCGCGCCGGGATTGGAACTCCGCCACCATCGCGGTCACGGAGTCCTGCGGGCCACGGAGGGCCTCGACGGCGCCGCGCTGCACGAAGGTCGCTGCGCAGCTGATCGTGTTGATGATCAGCTGGCCGTAGGCGGTCGCGAGCGCCCTGGGCACGATCGCGTAGCCGAGCCGCCAGCCGGTCATCGCATACGTCTTCGAGAAGCCATCGAGGACGATCGTCCGGTCGGCCATCCCGGGCAGCGACGCGATCGAGATGTGCTCGACATCGTCGTACACGATCCGGGCGTAGATCTCGTCGGACAGGACCGTGAGGTCGTGGCGCAGGGCGAGCTCGGCGATCCGCTCGAGGTCGGACCGGGGCAGGACGCCACCGGTCGGGTTGGCCGGCGAGTTGAGGACGAGGAGCGACGTCCTCGGGCTGATCAGCGAGGCCAGCTCGTCGACGTCGAGCCGGAAGCCGTTGGCCGACCGGATCGGCAGCGGGACCGGGGTGGCGCCGACGAACCTCGTCAGCGAGTCGTAGATCGGATAGCCCGGGTCGGGCACGATCACCTCGTCGCCGGGCTCGACCAGGCCGAGGATCGCGTAGAGCATCACGCCCTTGCCACCGACCGTCACGAAGACCTGCTCGGGACTCGCGACAACGCCCTTGCGCGCCGCCACGTCGTCGGCGATCGCGGCCCGGAGCTCGGGGATGCCGGCAAAGGGCGCGTAGTGGGTCGCACCCTCGTCGATCGCGCGCTTGGCCGCTTCACGGACATTGGCCGGCGTGTCGAAGTCCGGCTCGCCGAGCTCGAGATGGACGATCGACCGACCCTGCGCCTCGAGCTCCCGGGCCCGCCGGGCGACCTCGAACGAGCTCTCGGTGCCGAGGCTGCTCACCCGGCTCGCGATCCGCATCGACGTCCTCCTGCGCGGAACTCGCCTGGTCCCCGGTCATGATTGCACCGGCGACCCACGCAGCGAGCGGCCGCGCGAG
Organism: uncultured Chloroflexia bacterium; assembly: GCA_963755285.1. Taxonomy (GTDB): domain Bacteria; phylum Chloroflexota; class Limnocylindria; order Limnocylindrales; family CSP1-4; genus Chersky-267. Next base: position 157,474 of record CAVWJB010000004.1, read on the forward strand.
ACGAGCGACGGGGGACTGGTCGTGGTCGTGAACCTGCGCTACGCTGCGTCGGTTCGCCCACGAGAGGGACCCAGGCAAGGGTGGAGGAGGCGTAATGCGCACCCATGTAGCGCGCGGACTTTCGCTCGCGGCGGTCGTAGCACTGGTCGCGGCGTGCAGCACGACAGGTTCATCGAGCTCGCCGACGGCGGCACCGACGACCGCCCCCACCACGGCCCCCAGCGCGGCTGCCAGCCCGTCGGGCGGCACCACCGGCGGCACGATCAAGATCGGCGGCGGCTTCGCCCTCACCGGCGATGAGTCGGCGCTCGACCTGCCGGCCGCGAACGGCGCCAAGCTGGCGGTCAAGGAGATCAACGCCGCGGGCGGCGTCCTCGGCAGCCAGATCGACTTCATCGTCCACGACAGCCAGTACAAGATGGACGTGACCGCCCAGACGGCCAAGCAGTTCGTCGAGCAGGACAAGGTCCCGCTGATGGTCGGCTACACGGACACCGACTCCGTGCTGGCGTCCGGACCGACGTTCCAGACGGCCAAGATCCCGTTCATCACGGTCGGCGCAACGTCGCCCAAGATCCCGACCCAGGTCGGCGACATGATGTTCCTGGCCTGCTTCGGCGACAACGTCCAGGCGGCGGTCGGCGCCGAGTACGCCTACAACAAGTTCGGCAAGAACGCCTACTTCCTGTGGGACAAGGGCGTCGAGTACACGACCCTCCTCGGCCAGTACTTCAAGTCGCGCTTCACCGAGCTCGGCGGGACGATCGCGCTCGAGGAGTCGTACGACGACAAGGCGACCGACTTCTCGGCCCAGATCACGAAGATCAAGGCGCTGAACCCGGCGCCGGACTTCTACTACGTCGCCGCGATGCCATACAACATCGGGCCGATCGTCAAGCAGTTCCGCGACGCGGGCATCACCGGGCCGATCGTCGGCGGTGACGGCTACGACACGCCGGACCTGGTCAAGGTCGCCGGCGCCGACCACGAGCAAGGTCTTCTTCACCACCCACGCCCTGATGGACGCGACCAACGGGACCGACGGGATCAAGAAGTTCATGGCGGCCTACAAGGCCGAGTACGGCAACGATCCCGAGAACGCGTTCGCGGCTCTCGGCTACGACACGGTCTACCTGCTGGCCGACGCCATCAAGCGGGCGGGCGGCACCGACTCGGCGGCCGTCAAGGCGGCCATCGAGATCGACCAAGGACTTCCCGGGGATCACCGGCAAGATCACGTTCGCGCCGGGCAGCCACGTCCCGCAGAAGGGCGTGACCGTCATCGACATCGAGAACGGCGCACTCACGCTCGGCGGCGAGGTCGTCCCCGAGAAGGTTCCTGCCCCGTAACCCGATCAGCGAAGAATCCGACCGCCGGTCCGTGGGCGTCCTGCCCAGGACCGGCGGTTCGCCGTCCAGCGCAGCGCAACGAGGCAGTCCGATGACACCCGACCAGATCGTCGCCCAGGCCCAGGAGCGAGGGGTCCAGCTCGTTCGCTTCCTCTACTGCGACAACGGCGGAGTCATCCGCGGCAAGAGCACCCACGTCGGGCAGCTGGCTCGCCGGATGCAGAGCGGCATCGGCCTCGTCAAGGGGATGCAGTCGTTCACGAGCATCGACACCCTCGCCCCGGATGCGACCTACGGACCGGTCGGCGAGATCCGGCTCATTCCCGACCCGTCGACGTTCGTGATCCTGCCGTATGCCCCGCGCAGCGCCCAGATGGTCGTCAACATGATCGAGCTCGACCACTCGCCCTGGGCACTCGATCCGCGCTCGTTCCTCCAGCGGATGGTCGCCCAGGCGAGCAGCGCCGGGCTCGCCTTCGACGCCGCGTTCGAGAACGAGTTCTACCTGGCGTTCCGGACCGAGGACGGCTATCGGCCGGTCGATCGGAGCCTGTGCTTCAGCGCGATCGGGATGGAGTCGACCGAGGAGGTCATCCAGGACATCATCGCGGCGCTCACCGAGCAGGGACTCACCGTCGAGCTGTCGCACCCCGAGCTGGGCTGGGGCCAGCAGGAGCTGTCGATCCGGCACGCCCCCGCCGTGTCCGCAGCCGACAACCAGATCACCTACCGCCAGACGGTCCGTGGGGTCGCCGCGAGGCATGGCCTCGTCGCCTCGCTCGCGCCGAAGCCGTTCGCCGATCAGGCGGGCAGCGGCGCTCACCTCCACTGGAGCATCTGGGACAAGGACCACAAGACGAACCGGCTGGCCGACGCCAAGGGCAAGGACGGCCTGAGCCCGCTCGCTCGGAACGCGATCGGCGGGGTGCTCAACCACCTTCCCGGCCTGCTCGGGCATGACGACCCCGAGCGTCAACTCGTTCCGGCGTCTCCAGCCGCACTACTGGAGCTCCGCCTACACCGCCTGGGGCATCGAGAACCGCGAGGCCGCCGTCCGCGTCCCGAGCCGCTACTGGGACGACGAGACGGGCTCCACGAACCTCGAGCTCAAGGCGAGCGACGCCAGCGCGAACCCGTACATCTCGCTCGGCGGGGTCATCGCCGCCGCGCTCGACGGGATCGCGCGCGGTCTCGACCCGGGGGAGCCGGTCAACGAGGACCCCGGCAACCTGACCGACGCCGAGCGCGCCCGTCGGCGGATCCGGCGCTTTCCGGAGACGGCCCGCGAGGCGCTCGACGAGCTCGAGCGGGACGAGGTCCTGATGACGGCGCTCGGTGAGGCCGTTGGCCATGGAGTACCTCAAGGTCCGCCGCGCGGAGGCCGCCGCCTATGCCGAGAGCGACACCGCCTACGAGCTCGAGCAGCACTTCTTCAAGTACTGACGCCGGATCGGCCCGATGCCCCTCGATCTCGCGACGATCCCGATCGTCGACAACCACTGCCATTCGCTCCTGCGCCGGCAGCCGGCCGACGACGAGGCGTTCCGGATCCACCTGACCGAGACGTACTTCCCCGAGGTCGCCCGGGACGACGTCCCCCACACGCTCTTCTACCACTGGACGATCCGCGAGCTGGCCGGCCTGTTCGGGTGCGAGCCGACGCCCGCAGCCGTCCACGCCGCGCGGCGCGAGCGCGGGCTCGAGGGGCTCACCCGCGAGATCGTCGAGCGAGCCAACTTCAAGACCTGGCTGATCGACACCGGCTACGGGGCGGACACGACGTTCTCGCTCGACGAGCTGCGCGGGCTCGCGCCGTGCCGGATCGAGGAGATCATCCGGCTCGAGCCGCTGATCGAGCGGCTGATCCTCGCAGCTGATGACTTCGACGGCTTCCTCGACGCCTACCGGGCGAGCATCGCCGACCTTCGGGACCGTGGCATCGTCGGCCTCAAGTCGGTCATCGCCTATCGATCCGGGCTCCAGCTCGAGGCCGTCGACCGGCCCACCGCCGCCGCGGCGTTCGCCGGCGTCCACGAGGGCGCCAGGCGCGCCGGCACGCTCCGGATCGAGTCGAAGCCGCTGCTCGACTACCTCGTGGTGATGGCGGTCGAGGAGGCGGCCCGCCAGGGCGTCCCGATCCAGTTCCACACCGGTCTCGGCGACCCGGACCTCGACCTCACCAAGGTCGACCCGGCGGCCCTCCGGCTGATCTTCTCCGACCGGTTCCGCGCCGCGCCGATCGTCCTCCTCCACACCGGCTACCCGTACGTGCGCTCGCTCGCCTACCTCGCCGCGATGTTCCCCAACGTCTACGCGGACATGGGCGAGGCGATCCTGTTCGCGGCCGGCGAGGCGACCGAGATCACCCGCGAGCTGCTCGGCCTCGCGCCGGCGAGCAAGATCCTGTTCAGCACCGACGCGTCGCTCGTTCCCGAGCTGTACTGGGTCGGCGCGCGGCTCGGCCGGCGGGCCCTCGGTCGCGTGCTCGACGAGCACATCGCCGACGGCGCGATCGACGAGCGGACGGCGCTCGACTGGGCCGAGCGGATCCTGTGGCGCAACTCGGAGCGGGTCTACGGGCTCTGATCGCCCTCCGGGGCGGCGTCAGGCGGGCGGCCCCGCCGGCGGCGCCACCAGTCGCCGTCGAACAGCCGGTCGAGCGGGACTTCGCGCTGGCCGAGGAGGCCGTCGCGGCGGACGGTGATGACGACGATGAAGATCACCGCGAGGACGATCGAGCTCAGCCCGTAGAGCAGGGTCGCATCCTCGACCCGCCGCAGCGCCTCGCCCAGCCCGACGATGAAGATCGCGCCGAGGATCGAGCCGCTGACCGAGCCCATCCCGCCGATCACCAGCATCGTGATGACCCGGAACGTCAGGTCGAAGTAGAAGACGGTCGGCGAGAACGACGTGATGAAGTGGGCGTAGAGCGACCCGGCGACCGCCGAGAAGAACGCCCCGACGACGAAGGCCAGCAGGCGCGGGTCCATCACCCGGATGCCGATCGCCTGGGCGGCGACCCGGTCCTCGCGCTGGGCGAACATGTCGCGGCCGTAGGCGGAACGCTTGATCCGCCAGACGACGTAGACCACGATCAGGGTCCAGACGGCCGTCCACCACAGGTTCGTGTACGGGGTCACGTTCGAGAACGTCCGCGAGCCCCGGGTGAAGGCATCGGCGTTGAACAGCATGACCCGGACGATCACGAGGAACCCGAGCGTCGCCACCGCCACGAAGTGTCCGGACAGGCGCATCAGCACCCGGCCGACGAGCCAGGCGACGACGCTGACCAGGGCGGCTGCGATCAGGGTCGCAACCAGGAAGCCGGCCGGAACGGACCCGATGACCTGGTCGAGGTGGACCCCGGCCAGCCACGACGGCAGGTTCGGGAGATACGCGCCCTTCTCCTGGAGGGGCAGGGTGAGGATCGCCGAGGCGTAGGCGCCAAGCGCCATGAACCCGATCTGGCCGAGCGAGAAGACGCCGGTGAACCCGCTCGTCAGGTTGAGGCTCACGGTCAGGATGATGAAGATCCCGAGGTTGATCACGAGGCCCTGCCAGAACGCCTGGCCGCTCATGTCGAGGACGGCCAGGGCGATCGACGACAGGACGATGACCAGGAGCGGCCCGGCAGCCCTGCGCCGCGACGTCATCACAGGTCCCCCTGGTCGCGCTTGCCGAGGATCCCCTGCGGCCGCACGAGCAGCACGAGGATCAGCACGATGAACACGACGGCGTCGCGGTAGCTCGCCAGCGAGCTCGGCAGCCACTGCTGGAGGAACGCCCGGACCTCCGGCGGGACCGAACCCTGCGGCAGGAGGTCGCCGATCCCGGCCAGCGCGGTGACGAGGACCTCGAGGAACCCGAGGACGTAGCCGCCGAGGACCGCTCCGGCGATGCTGCCGAAGCCGCCGATGACCGCCGCGATGAACGCCTTGAGGACCGGGGTGAAGCCCATGTACGGGTTGATCTGGCCGGCCTGGACGGCGTACAGGAGGCCGGCCACGGCGGCCAGCCCCGCCCCGATCCCGAACGCAGTCGCGACCACCCGGTTGACCTTGATCCCCATCAGCTGGGCGGCGTTGAGGTCCTCGGCCGCGGCCCGCATCGAGAGCCCGAGCGTCGTCCGCGTCACGAACACGCTGAGCAGGCCGAGGAGGACGATCCCGGCGACGAAGCTGACCACGTTGACCTTCGACACGATGATCGACCCGATCGAGATGACCCCGCTCAGGGCCTCCGGGCTCGGGAACGCGATGAGGGTCGGCTTGCCGGCCAGCCGGGTCGTGAGCAGGGTCCCGTTCTGGAGGATCTGCCCGACCGCGAACGAGGTCAGCAGCATGGCGACGTCCGGGGCGCCCCGGATCGGCCGGTAGGCGATCCGCTCCATGAGCAACCCGACGGCGACCGTCCCGATGACCATCAGGATGACCGCCTGCTCGAGCGGGATCCCGGCACCCAGCGCGAACGCGGCGATGTAGGCCGCGATCATCATCACGTCGCCGTGGGCGAAGTTGATGAGGCGCAGGATCCCGAAGACCATCGCCAGCCCGACGGCCATCAGGGCATAGAGGCTGCCCGCGCTCAGCGCGTTGACGATCTGCTGGATCGTGTAGTCGGTCATTCGGCGACTCCACCGACGCCGAGGTAGGAATGCTCGACCTTGGGGTCGTGGCGGAGGGCCGCGGCCGCGCCCGAGAGGGTGATCCGACCGGTCTCGAGGACGTAGGCGCGGTCGGCGATGTCGAGCGCGTGGTGGACGTTCTGCTCGACGAGCAGGATCGTCCGTCCCTGCTGCTTGAGCTCGGCGATCGTCTCGAAGATCCGCTCGACCATCAGCGGCGCCAGGCCGAGCGACGGCTCGTCGAGCAGGAGCAGCCGCGGCCGGCTCATGAGCGCCCGACCGATCGCGAGCATCTGCTGCTCCCCGCCCGACAGCGTCCCACCCGCCTGGCCGATGCGCTCCTTGAGCAGCGGGAACAACGTGAACACCATGTCGAGGTCGGCCGCCGCCGCGTTCCGGTCGGGTTGGGCGACGGCCCCGAGGCGCAGGTTCTCGCGGACCGTCAGGCTGCCGAAGATCCGGCGTCCCTCCGGACAGTGCGAGATGCCCAGCGCGACGATCCGATCGGTCGGAGCGCGGGTGATGTCGTTGCCCTCGAAGGCGATCGAGCCCGCGGATGGCCGAAGGAGACCGGAGATCGTCCGGAGGGTCGTCGTCTTGCCCGCGCCGTTCGAGCCGATCAGCGCGACGAGCTCGCCCTGGGCGACCGTCAGGGACACGCCCTGGAGCGCCCGGATGTTGCCGTACCGGACGTGGACGTCGTCGAGCTCAAGCATGGCGAGCCTGTCCGAGGTAGGCGGCAATGACATCCGGGTTGGCCCGGACCGCGGCCGGGTCGCCCTCGGCAATCAGCCGACCGTAGTTGAGGACCTGGATCCGGTCGCACAGGTTCATGACGAGCGGGATGTCGTGGGCGACGAGCACGATCGTGATCCCGAGCTCGTCCCGCAGCCGGCGGATCAGCCCGAGCAGCTCCTGGGTCTCGATCGGGTTCATGCCGGCGTTCGGCTCGTCGAGCAGGAGGAGCTTGGGCCGGGTCCCGACGGCCCGCGCGATCTCGAGCCGGCGCTGATCGCCGTAGGGGAGGTTGCGCGCCGACCGATCGCGCTGGCCGGACAGGCCGAACAGCTCGAGCAGGTCCGTCGCCTGGGTGTCCAGCTCGCGCTCGCCCCGCCGGAACGACCGGCTCGAGACGATCGTGCCCACGAGCGACGTCGACGACTGGCGCTGGAGGGCGATCTTGACGTTGTCGAGGACGGACAGCTCGCCGAACAGGCGGATGTTCTGGAACGTCCGGCCGATCCCCAGCCGGGAGACCTTGAACGCCGGCGAGCCGGTGATGTCGCGACCCTCGAACGCGATGACACCGCTCGTCGGGCGGAGGAACCCGGACAGGAGATGGAACAGCGTCGTCTTGCCCGCGCCGTTCGGGCCGATGACGCCGTGGATCGTCAGGGGCGAGAGGCGCAGCTCGTAGTCGACGAGCGCCTGGAGGCCACGAAACGACTTCGACAGCCCGCGGGCTTCGAGCAGGGGCGCCGCGTCGGTCGTCGGGTCCGGCGTCTCCATCCTGCGGAGAATACGTCGCTGGCCGGGCCCGGTTCTGCGCGGGTCAGCCGGATCGTCGTCGATGCCGAACGTCAGCGGACGTAGCTCGCTCCGTTCACGTCGATCGTGGTTCCGGTGGCGTGACGGGCGAGCCCGGAGGCCAGGAAGGCGATCACGTTGGCCACGTCCTGCGGCTGGGCAACCTCGCCGAGACCGGTGTCCCGGGCCGCCACCTCGACCCCGACCTCGTCGGCGAACCGCTGGTTGAACGAGGTGTCCACGTAGCCGGGGGCGATGGCGAAGGCGGTGACTCCCTGGCGGCCGTTCTGGCGCGCGATCGTCCGGGTCATCGCCACGATCCCGGCCTTGGCGGCCGCGTAGTGCCAGTACGCCGGGTCCTCACCGCGGAACGCAGCACGGCTGGCGAGGTTGATGATGATCCCGCCCCCGGACTGCCCGGAGAAGGCGGCCACCGCGGCGCGGCAGAGGATCGCCGGAGCGACGAGGTTGACGGCGAGCGACAGGTTCCAGACCCGGACCCATTCGTCGAGCGGGCTGTCGAGCTCGGCCGCCGGGTAGATCCCGGCGTTGTTGACGAGGACGTCGATCCTGCCGTGGACCGCGAGCGCGTCACTCCACAGCCGGCCGGCCGTCACCGGGTCGGCGAGGTCGGCGACGATGGCGTGGGCCCTGGTGCCAATCTCCTCGGCCAGCCGCTCGACCGAGTCCGCCCGCACGTCGTGGACGAGGACGGTCCCACCGGCTCGCGCCAGGGTGCGAGCCGTCGCCGAGCCGATGCCGCCGCCTGCCCCCGTGATGAGAACGATGCGGCCGTCGAGATCGATCACGTGCTTCGTCTCCTCGATACGTGGTTGGGAGTCTGAAGCCTGACCGGGGCCGCCGTCAGCCGGGCGGTCGACGTGGCGACGCGGGCCTGCGTATGGATCGACCGTCACGCGCATACTGCCGGCAGAGCGGGCCCGTCGAGGCTCGACCCAGACGGGGTTCAGATGACGAAGCACTCGAAGCGAGAGCGCGAGCGGCGCGACCAGGAGACCATCCGGGTCCGCGAGATCGAGGCGGCCTGGATCGGGAGCGTCCCGCCGGCGATTGCCCGCTCATTCGCGCTCGAAGTCGAAGCCGCCCGAGCCCGGGGTCCGGAGCAGCGGCGGCCGGACATGGCCCCCGGTACCAGGCCTCGACCTCCGCGCCCCGGACGCGAGCCTCGTCCCACGAAAGATTCGGAGCGACCGCGCCGCGACGGCTAGGCCCGCATCGCGCGGCGCTCCGTACCGTGATGCCGATCAGATCCCGGGCGAGCCTGGCGCGTCAGGGATGATGGTGATGATCGACGTGCCCCACTCGCCACCGATCTCGTCCCGCCAGTCGACCTCGACCCGGACCGGTCCCTCGCCGAGCGGCCGGCCCGCTGCAAGGCGGGCGACGAAGCTGCCGACGCCGAGCGAGTAGCCACCTGCCGAACCGGGTCGCGTGTCGTCCCGGGCGACGCTCGCAGCACTCGCCGCCAGCAGCCCGCCGGCCCGCCCCACGAGGCGGATCTGGACTCGCCCGACGCCGATCGGCGCACAGCCGGCCACGACGACTTCCGTCGCTGCACCCGATCCGACGACCTTGGCCGGCCAGATGCCGATCGGTCCGCCCGGACGGAGTCGCAGGGAACGCCGCTCGGTCGCAGCCGCCGCCATCTCGGCGACGGTATCCGCCGTCGCCGCGTATGGTGCCAGGGCCACCACGAGGAGCTCGACCTCGACCGAGACGGGTGGTGCGAAGATCGGGATCGAAGCCTCCACGGGTCCGGCGCGATCCACCCGGACCACCGTCCAGCCGAGCACCGCGTCACCGACGACGATCCCGAGCTGAACGCGGCCGAGGTCCTCGTCTGCGGTTCCCCGCACCTGGACGACGGCCCCCTCGATCGTCGCCCCGACAGCCGGGGTGGTGAACCTGATCGGACCATCGGAAGCGTCGGTGTCTCGAGCCGCCGACGCCGCCCGCGCCGGGGCCCCGGAACCACCGCCTTGGAACGGACCCAGCAGCCCGACGCTCACCAGTCCAACCCCAGCGACGACCCCGAGCCACAGCCGCCAGCCGAGCCGGGCGACCGGCCGAGGCTCGAACTCGGCGCCGCCGGGCTCCTCGAGGCCCCAGCCGGGTTGGTCGGTGCCGGGGTCCGGGCGGGCCGTCGTGGACCGTTGGACCGGAGCGACGCGAACGACGGGTTGAGTCGGAACGTTCACTGGAAGCCTCCAGGTGGCGCACGGGCACGAGCGGGCACGACGGGACATGCCTGCGCCAGGCGCGTGCAGGGTGGAGAGGAGTTGGGCGGCGGAGCCGCCCCGTCAGCCAGTCAGCTGATCGCTGCGAGCGTGGTCGCGGTTGCTCGAGATGTCATGGGCTGGCCACTCGCTGCCAGCTGCCCAGGTCCAGGCCGTTCAGGCCCGTGAGTCCCCACGACTTGGGAGTATCGATCGTCCACGGGAGCGTCCGGGCCGGGCCCCCGTCGGGGTCAAGGAGGTAGGCGAGGTGCCTGTTCGAGTCCTCGACCGCGAACAGCTTCGTGCTGTCCGGCGACCAGGCAACGACGGCCAGGCCCGGCGACCACGCGTCGGCATCCGTCCCATCGGGGATCGTCGGCCCGGTCGTCGTGACGAGGCCATCGGACAGCCGGAGGACGGCATAGGTCCACTCGTTCCGATCGAGCTGGTAGCGCAGGAAGGCGATCCGGGTGCCGTCCGGCGACCAGACCGGGTTGGCGTCGATGGAGTCGCCGATCGGGGTCGTGATCGGGTGAAGATCCCCACCGTTGCTGTCCATCATGAACAGGCGCATCTGGCGGGAGTGTGCGGTGACCTCGTATTGCTGGAAGACGATGTGCTGCCCATCGGGCGACCAGATCGCGTTCCGAAGATCAGGGACCGGTAGTACGAAATTCCAATACTCGCCGGTGTTCTGGGCGACGTCCTTGAGATAGGGAGGGACGAGCGCGGTCAGGTTGCGGCCATCCCGATCCATCGCGTACAGGCCGATTCGATTGTCGACCTGCCCGGTGAACAGGATCCGTCGCCCGGACGGGGGCTGGAATGCGAACGTATCGATCCGGATGCCGACGTCGATGACCTTCGGCTCGACGGACCTGGTGGCATCGAAGAACTCGAGGTGCCCGTCGAGCCGCTGGTTCGTGAGCACGGCGATGGCCGAACCATCCGGCGTCCAGCTCGCCGTCCACGGGATCTCCTCGAGCGGACGGGGCGTGATGCGTCTCACGTCGGAGCCGTCCGCGCGGGCGACCATGAGGTCGGTCGCGCCATTGAGGTCCTGGTCGGCGCGGCGGTAGAAGGCGACCTTGGAGCCGTCCGGAGAATAGAAGGCATTGAAGTCGTAATCGGGGCCAGCGACGATCGGCGTCGACGAACCACCCGGGCGGCCGGCGAAGATGTCGCCCTCGGACGCGTAGACCAGGGCTCCGTTCTGCGCCGGGCCGAACGGATCGGGCAGCCGCGGGCGGGTGCCGATGTAGGCCGCCGCCAGCGCAACGGCCAGGGCGACGATGAGGATGACGATCAGGATGGGCCGCAGGCGCGCCGTCGGGAGCGCGACCTGACCGACCGGCAGCCACCGCTCGGGGAAGACCCAGGCGGAGCGCTGGCGGGTCCGCCCCACCCGCTCCAGGACGAGGTCGGCGTAGTCCGGCACGGGACCGGCGCCGAGCTGCGCGAGGATCTCGGGCAGGGCGGGTTCGATCCGTCGGTTGATCGTCACGGGAGGTTCACTCCGAGGATCCCCGATGCATGAAGTGGCGCGTCGGCGGGGATGCTGGAGCGCATCTGGCCGAGCGCGCGATGGAGGCGGGACTTCACGGTCCCGACGGGAATGGCAAGGGCGCCCGCGACCTCGGTCAGCGGGAGCCCGAGGTAGTAGTGGAGGACCACGATCGCGCGGCCCGTGGCATCGAGGTCCCGAAGGACCCGGTCCACGAGGTCGCGGTCGGCGAGAGCAGCCGCAGGATCCGGCGTCGTCGGGACGTGGAGCTCGGTGATCTCGATCTCGATCGGTCGCCGACGGTGCCTCCGCACCTGGTCCATGCAGGCGTTGATCGTGAGCTTGTAGAGCCAGGCGTCGAATCGATCCGGGTCGCGAAGGCTTCGAAGATCACGCCAGGATCGAAGGAGTGCCTCCTGGACCGCATCGCGCGCGAACTCCGGGTCCCGGAGGATCAGGCGAGCGGCGATGTCCAGCCGCGCGATCGTGCCGTGGACGAGCTCGGCGAAGGCGTCCTGATCGCCCCGCCTCGCGCGCTCCACGAGCAGTCGCTGGTCCACCGTCGCCTCGGCTGCGGAACGACCACGCCGGCCGTTCGTCAGACACTATGGCGTCGCAGCTCCCAAAACGGTTCTCGAGCGCGGGAGTTCATGCCACTGGACGCGAGCCAGTGCCTTTGAGCTTGCGCCAGCCGCCGGCCCGGTTGTTCGCGATGATCTGCCGGAACATCGCCAGGAGAGCACGGTCGTTGATCGTCTCGTCCCGCCGGTAGGCGACCGTTCGGGCGGTCTTGTTGTCGTGACCGGCCGTGATGATGCCGTCGGGATCGGGAACGATCGCCCCGTCGTACAGGAAGACGTTGACGTGGTCCTTCGCGGCCAGCAATGCGCAGATGTTGCCGTCGAGGACGAAGTAGGGCCGGACCGTGCGCTTGATCGTTTCCTCGACCGCGGGGTCCGCCGCGTGGACGAGGTCCCGGACCCGGCGGCAGATCTCCCGCTGCCAGTCGGGCAGACCGGCCAGGTAGGCGTCGATCCGCGGGTCCTTGGCATAGGCCATCTGGAGGTCACCTCCCGTGCGAATGCACGCGGCAATCATCGACCACCAGGTTCATCATCGTCGCGCGAAGCGATGACAGGGAGTGCGATGAACGCGCGGTTGATCGGCTTCGGGGAGATCGAGCTCGACGGCCAGCGGTACGACGCCGACGTCGTCATCGATCGCGGGCAGGTTCGCCGGCGCCGCAAGAAGCCCTCGAAGCCCTACCGGGAGCGGTACGGCCATACGCCACTGTCGGCGGAGGAGTCGATCCCCTGGGACGGCCCTCGATTGATCGTGGGCACAGGGGCTGACGGTCGCCTGCCGATCATGGCCGAGGTCTACGAGCTGGCAGCGGGCCGGAACGTCGAGATCGTGGCGCTGCCGACGGACGAGGCGTGCCGGCTGATCGCCGACCTGGAGCCTGGCGCCGTCAACGCCATCCTTCACGTGACCTGCTAGGCGTCCCGCGACCGCCGGACGGGCCAGGTCTAGACTGCGAGCGTGGCTGCCTGTCCGAGCTGCGGCGCCTCCCACCCGGAGCGCGCCAGGTTCTGCGCCGAGTGTGGTGCCGCCCTGGCCAGCGCGGCGTCGGGGCGCCAGGTCCGCAAGATCGTCACGGTCCTGTTCGCCGACGTGACCGGCTCGACGGCGCTCGGCGAGCGGCTCGACCCGGAGGCCGTCCGGCGGGTCATGGGTCGCTACTTCGAGACGGCCCGGGCGGTTATCGAGCGGCACGGTGGGACCGTCGAGAAGTTCATCGGTGACGCGGTCATGGCGGTCTTCGGGATCCCGGTCCTCCACGAGGACGATGCGTTGCGCGCCGTTCGTGCCGGGGACGAGCTCAGTCGAGCGCTCCGGACGCTCGACGCGGAGCTCGCGCCGACCGGAGTCGTCCTCGGCGTGCGGATCGGGATCGAGACCGGCGAGGTCGTCGCCGGGGTCGGCGGCCAGGGGTCCACGCTCGTGACCGGCGATGCCGTCAACGTCGCCGCCCGCCTCGAGCAGGCGGCCGCACCCGGTGAGGTCGTGCTGGGCGCAGGGACGCTGGACCTGATCCGCGGCGCCGCGGTCGTCGAGTCGCTGGAGCCGCTTGCTCTCAAGGGCAAGAGCGAGCCGGTCACCGCCTTCCGGCTCATCTCGGTCTCGGCGGGAGGCGTCGGTCGGGCTCGCCGCGGGGACGCGCCGATGGTCGGTCGAGCGCGCGAGCTCGCCGTCCTTCGCCGGGCGTTCGAGCGAACCCTCGTCGATCGGACCGCCCAGCTGTTCACGGTGTTCGGCTCGGCCGGCGTCGGCAAGAGCCGCCTCGTCCGCGAGTTCCTGGCGAGCGTCGGGCCCGAGGCGACGATCGTCACCGGCCGCTGCCTGTCGTACGGCGAGGGCATCACCTACTGGCCGCTGGTCGAGATCGTCCGGGCCAGCGCCGGCATCGATGACACCGATCCAGCCGAGGTGGCTCGCGCCCGGCTCGACCGGATCCTCGGCGACGGACCGGACGATCGTCTTGTCGCCCAGCGGATCGCCCAGATCCTTGGCTTGGACGCGGGCCAGGCGTCGCAGGACGATCTCTTCGCAGCGGTCCGAAGGTTCCTCGAGTCCGTGGCCAGGGACCGCCCGCTGATCGTCGTCTTCGAGGACGTCCACTGGGCCGAACCGACGCTCCTCGACTTGATCGACGATGTCGTCGAGCGCAGTCACGGGGCGGCGATCCTGCTGATTGCGTCCGCCAGGCCCGACCTCCTCGAGCGTCGTCCGGCGTGGGATCATCGTCCCGACCCGTCGTCGCTCGTCCTCGAGAAGCTGTCATCCGAGGCAGCCCTCCAGCTCCTTGCCGGGCTCCTGCCGGACGCCGACCTGTCGGGCTCGCTCCGGCTGCGGCTCGAGGAGGCCACCGAGGGGAACCCGCTGTTCGCAGAGGAGCTCGTGGGCATGCTCATCGACGACGGCCTGGTGCGGCCCGAGGCCGGCGTGTGGGTCGCGACGGCGAGCCTCGAAAGCGTTCGGATCCCGCCAACGATCAACGCACTGCTCAGCGCCCGGCTCGACCGCCTGGCTCCCGACGTTCGCGCCGTCGCCGAGCGCGCATCGGTCATCGGCCGGGTCTTCGACCAGGCCGCCGTGATCGAGCTGTCGCCGGATGCGGACCGCGACGCCATTCCGATCCATCTCGACGCGCTGGCCGGCAAGGAGCTCGTCGAGCCCCTGGCCGCCGGATCGAGCGCCGTCGGACAATTCCAGTTCCGGCACATCCTGATCCGCGACGCGGCCTACGCGTCTGTCCCGAAGGCGAACCGGGCTGAGCTCCACGAGCGTCTCTCGGGCTGGATCGAGCGGACCTCGGGCGATCGGCTCGGGGAGGTCGAGGAGATCGTCGGGTATCACCTCGAGGAGGCATACCGCTGTCACGCGGACCTCGGGACACTCGGCGAACGCGGCGACGAGATCGCCAGTCACGCGGCCCAGCACCTGGCTGCAGCGGCCCAGAAGGCGGTGGCCCGGAGCGACACCCGGGCAACGGTCAACCTGCTGACCCGCACGACGGCGCTGTTGCAGCCCGACGACCCCGCCCGTGGGCCACTGCTCGTCGATCTGGCCCACGCCTTTCGGGAGATGGGCGAATCGGACCGCACGGACGCCGTCCTCGCCGAGGTGATGGCCGCCGCCGACGAGTCGGGTGATGAGCTCATGCGCTCCCACGCCGTCGTCCAGAGCTGGTTGAGCTACGACGCGACCCACGGGCGGATGGCGGAGGCCGAGCGGGACGCGCTCGGTGCGCTGCAGCTCTTCGAGGCGGCTGGCGACGAGCTGGGCCAGGCTCGAGCCTGGCGCCTCCTGAGCGAGATCCAGTGGGCCAACGGCCAGGGCGCGGCCGCCGAGTCCGCGAACGGGAACGACCTGGCCCACGCTCGGAAGTCGGGACGCGGGGGAGAAGAGACGGAAGCCAACTGCATCCTGAGCGCGATCCTCGTCACGGGCCCGACCGCGGTGGCCGACGCGATTCGGCGCTGCGACGACATCCTCCTGAGCGAAGCCGGCGACCGAGCGGTCGAGGGCTGGATGTGGCACGCGCTGGCCCATCTCCGGGCCCGCCTCGGCGAGACGGCGGAGGCTCGCGAGCTCGCTGCGCGCTCGGAGGCGGTGCTCCGAACGCTCGGGCAGTCCTACGAGGTCGCGATCCTGTCCGAGCTCCGCGCCGACGTCGAGCTGCTGGCGGGTGATCCAGCAGCCGCCGTGGACGCGCTCAGGGCCGGACTCGAGGTCACCGAGCGGGCGGGCCGCCCGAGCCTGATGCTCGCCGCCTTCCTCTCGAATGCCGCCATCGCGGCGGGCCAGCTGACCATCGCCGAGGCGGCGGCGGAACAGGCGATCAACGGTGGTGGCTGGATCCGGGCGATCGCGCAGGGCACCCTCGGCCGGATCCGCGCGAGCCAGGGGCGCCAGTCGGAGGCCGACGCTCTCGCTCGTGCCGCCGTGGAGTACTTCGAGCGGACGGACTTCCTCACCTTCCACGCTCGCGCCCGCCTGGACCGCGCCGACGTCGAGTGGCGATCCGGTCGATGGGAAGCGGCGATCGAGGACGTCCAGGTCGCCAAGGGGCTCCATGAACGCAAGGGCAGCCCGGTCGAAGCCGGTCTGGCCGAGCGACTGCTGGCCGAGCTCATGAGCCGCCGACCGCTCGAGACAAGCCCACAGGGTGTTGGCCTCGAGCGACCCTGATCGAGGTGTCCTGCCAACCGATCGGTTGATGCGTCGATCAACCGGGTTGATCGTGGGTTCCACCCGGCCGGGCGAT
This sequence comes from uncultured Chloroflexia bacterium, assembly GCA_963755285.1. Taxonomy (GTDB): domain Bacteria; phylum Chloroflexota; class Limnocylindria; order Limnocylindrales; family CSP1-4; genus Chersky-267. The sequence goes on from CAVWJB010000004.1 coordinate 173,547, forward strand.
GCCGGCGGCAGCGGGTCCGGGCGACACTCGGCCCATGAACGTCATCGAAGTCACCAACCTCGTCAAGCGCTACGGCGACCAGCCGGCGGTGGACGGCCTGTCCTTCACGGTCGAGGAGGGCGAGATCTTCGCCATCCTCGGCCCGAACGGCGCCGGCAAGACAACCACCGTCGAGTCCATCAGCGGGCTGCGAACACCGGACTCGGGCACGATCAGCGTGCTCGGGCTCGACCCGCATCGTGACCGCGACGAGCTCCGGCGCGTCGTCGGCGTCCAGCTCCAGGAGAGCGAGCTGGCGGACCAGATGCGGGTCTGGGAAGCGTTGGACCTGTACGCCTCGTTCTACGCTAAGCCCCGCGATTGGGAGCGGCTGCTCGACGATCTCGGGCTCGCCGACAAGCGCACGACCGCGTTCGGAAAGCTGTCGGGGGGCCAGAAGCAGCGGCTGTCGATTGCGCTCGCACTCGTGGGCAACCCGAAGATCGCGATCCTCGATGAGCTCACGACCGGCCTCGACCCGCAGGCCAGGCGCGACACGTGGCAGCTCATCGAGGACGTCCGCGATGGCGGCGTGACCGTCATCCTCGTCACCCATTTCATGGAGGAGGCCGAGCGCCTGGCCGACCGCGTCGCGCTGATCGACGCCGGCCGCCTCGTGGCCCTCGACACGCCGGCCGGGATCGTCTCCCGCGTCGACGCCGAGCAGCGACTCCGGTTCCGGCCGTCCGCCCCGATCGAGGACGGGCTGCTGACCGGGCTGCCCGAGGTTCGCAGCGTGAATCGACACGGTCAGACCGTCGAGGTCGCCGGCACCGGCAACCTCGTCCTGGCCGTCACGGCGGTCCTCGCCCGCAACCAGATCGTGGCCAACGAGCTGCGCATCGAACAGGCGGGCCTCGACGACGCGTTCGTCGCGCTCACCGGCCGCAAGCTCGCGTCCTGACCACTCGCCACTCACTCGCTCCAGGAGACCGCCATGCTGCAACACATGATCGCCGCCGAGACCCGGCTGTTCTTCCGCGAGCCCGGGGTATGGCTCCTCACCATCCTGCTGCCGACGATCGTCCTCGTTGCCGTCGGGCTCATCTTCGGGGTCGCCCCGGATCCGCTGCTCGGCGGGCTGCGCTGGATCGACATCTTCGCGCCGTCGATGGTCGTCATGACGCTGGCGATCCTGGGGGTGAACCTCCTGCCGGCGCGCCTCGTGAAGTACCGCGAGAAGGGCGTCCTGCGCCGCCTGTCGACGACGCCGGCGAGCCCGCGGTCCCTGCTGATCGCCCAGCTCGCGGTCAACATGGGCGTGGCCGTCGTGAGCCTCGCCGTGCTCCTCGTCGTCGGCAACCTCGTGTTCCAGATCCCCCTGCCGAAGGACCCGGTCGGGTTCGCCGTCGCCTTCCTGCTCGGCATGTCGGCCCTGTTCGCGCTCGGCCTGCTGGTCGCCGCCGTGGCGCCCTCGGCGGGCATGGCCAGCGCCCTGTTCGTGCCGCTGTTCGCGCTCGTGATGCTCCTCGGTGGGGTATACCTCCCTCGAACGATGCTGCCCGAAGTGCTTATCCGAATCGGCGACTACACGCCGCCCGGCGTCCAGGCCCTGCTCGATGCCTGGCAGGGGACGTCGCCGCAGCTCGCCCAGCTCGCGGCCATGGCCCTGATCACAGTGGTTGCCGGGACGATCGCCGCACGAAGGTTCCGATGGGAATGAGCGGGTCGCCCGCGCCAGGGTCGCCGGCGCCGACCCGCTCGTCCTACGAGACGTGGTCGGACCGGCTGACCGACTGGTGCCCGTACGTCACCCTGGCGGTGTCCTCGGTCCTGGCCCTCGCCTTCTCGACCGAGACCATCGGCGAGCGCCTGGTCACGGCGGGACTCGTCGCGATCGCCGCGCTGTGGGTGTACTTCGGGTACACCCGGGCGCCGCAGCCGCGGCGGGCCCATCACCTGTGGATGGGCCTCTACTTCGTCGGCCTGCTGGCGATCGGCGCCGTGCTGGCCACACGCGACTACCTGTTCTTCATCTTCCTGATCACCGGGTTCTTCCACGCCACGGTCCTGCGGCCGTGGCCGGTCGTGATCGCGGGCGTCTTCGCCACGTCGGTCATCGTCAACACGGTGTTCGGCGGGTTCCCCACGAACGCCGAGTGGTGGACGATCTACGTGGCGATCATCGTCGTCCAGACGCTCGCGATCGGGGCCGGCGTGCTCATCGGCGAGCGGCTGGCCGAGCAGAGCGAGCAGCGGCGAGTCGCGGTGGCCCGGCTCGAGACGGCGCTCGAGGAGAACGCCGGCCTCCATGCCCAGCTGCTGACCCAGGCCCGCGAGGCCGGTGTGCTCGACGAGCGGCAGCGGATGGCCGGCGAGATCCACGACACGATCGCCCAGGGACTGACCGGGATCGTCACCCAGCTCGAGGCGGCCGAGCAGGCCCGGGACCGGCCAGAGGCGTGGCAACGGCACGTTCGGAACGCGATCGGGCTGGCCCGGGAGAGCCTGTCGGAGGCACGACGATCGGTCGAGGCCATGCGACCCGCGCAGCTCGAGAGCGCCCGGTTGCCCGATGCCCTCGCCGAGGTCGCCCTGGAGTGGTCCACGCTGAACGGCGTCCCGGTGGAGGTGATCACGACCGGCGACGTCCAGCCGCTCCACCCCGAGGTCGAGGTCGCCCTCCTGCGCACCGCGCAGGAGGCGCTGGCCAACGTCGCCAAGCACGCGAATGCCTCACGCGCCGCCTTGACCCTGTCCTACATGGGCGATGTCGTGACGCTCGACGTCCGGGATGACGGAGTCGGGTTCAAGGTACCGGCCGGATCCGACGAGCGAGGAACCGGCTTCGGGCTGTCGTCGATGCGACAGCGGGTGAGCCGGGTCGCGGGGACGCTGGCGATCGAATCCGAGCCGGGCGTCGGGACGGCCGTCTCGGCGCGGGTTCCGGCGATCGTGGCGCCCGGCATGGTCGGCCGGTCATGACCCCGATCCGCCTCCTCATCGTCGACGACCACCCGGTCGTGCGCGACGGGCTGCGGGGCATGTTCTCGGGCGACCCCGAGTTCGAGGTCATCGGCGAGGCTTCCGATGGCGCCGAGGCGATCGAGCTCGCCGGCCGCCTGAATCCGGACGTGATCCTGATGGACCTCCGGATGCCCGGCGTCAACGGGGCGGCCGCTATCCGTCTGCTCGCCGAGCGGCAGATCGCGTCGCGGGTGCTCGTCCTGACGACCTACGACTCGGACAGCGATGTCGTGCCGGCGATCGAGGCCGGAGCCACCGGCTACCTGCTCAAGGATTCGCCGCGCGACGAGCTGTTCCGTGCGGTGCGCGCCGCGTCCCGTGGCGAGTCCGTGCTCGCCTCGTCCGTCGCCACCCGGCTGATGAGCCAGCTCCGGGATCCAGCCCCGGACACGCTCAGCGACCGCGAGCTCGAGGTGCTGGCGCTCATTGCCCAGGGTCAGACGAACCGCGGGGCCGCGGCCCGGCTGTTCATCTCCGAGGCGACCGTCAAGACGCACCTGCTCCACATCTACGCCAAGCTGAACGTCAACGACCGGGCCGCCGCGGTCGCGACGGCGTTCGAGCGCGGGCTGCTGCCGACGAGCCGGGGGAGCTGACGGC
>CAVWJB010000005.1:0-419550 GCA_963755285.1 uncultured Chloroflexia bacterium
GCGCCGTGAGCTCGTCGAAGTGCTCGAGGACCTTCGCCAGCGGCAGGTTCTCGTAGAGGTCCTGGCGCATCCGGAACGCCGGCTCGAGCTGGAGCGTGAGGGACACGACGGCCCCCAGCGCTCCGAGCGACACGACCACCCCGTTGAACGCCTCCCCATCACGGACCCGGTCGAAGCTCGCGACCTCGCCGCTCGCCGTGACGACATCCAGCGCCACCACCGCGGTCGCCAGGTTGCCGCTGTGGTCCCCGGAACCGTGGGTGGCCGTCGCGCAGGCTCCGGCGACCGAGATGTGCGGGAGCGATGCGAGGTTGTGGAGCGCGAACCCGGCGGCATCGAGCGCCCCGCACAGCTCCCCGTAGCGGACGGCCCCGTCGACGGTGACCGTTCCGGCCTGCCGGTCAAGCTCCAGGATCCGCGGCATCCGGCCGAGCGACACCAGGTCGCCGGTCGTGTCGGCGATGTCGTTGAACGAGTGACGGGAGCCGAGCACCCGGAGCGACCGGTGGCTCCCGACGATCTCCTGGAGCTCGTCGAGCGACTCCGGCTCGTGGAGCGACCCGGCGTGATAGGCGTGGTTTCCCGCCCAGTTCGTCAGGCCGGAGACGGGTGCGGCCGTCACCGCTTCGGCACCCAGCAGGGATCGGGATATGACACGCCCAGGAACCTCCGGTCAGGCGATCGAGTCGATGACGCGGGCGAGCTCCGCGGGCCGGGTCAGGAACGGCGAATGGCCGCCGTCGATCTCGATCGCCTCGATCCCAAGCCGATCGCGGGCCGCGCCACGGACCCAGTCCGGGTTGATCGCCCGATCGTCGCGGCAGACGATCGATCGGCAGTCGACGTCCGGCCAGCTCACGAGCGGCGTCGTCTCGTTCACGACGCGGTACGACTGCGGACGGAGCCGCTGGGTGGCCCATCGAACGAGGTCGGGCGGCACGTCGTGGAAGAAGAGCTCGGTCGCCGTGTTGGGGCCGATCATCCAGACGTCGTCGCCGAGATCCGTCCACTCGACGGTCGCCGGCGGAGTGCGGGCGTCGATCGGCTCGGCCGCGCGCTGGTCGCTGGCGCTCAGTCCCGGACTGGCCAAGAACGCCGCCAGGAACACGAGGCGCCGGACTGGCCGGTGACCTGCCACCAGCGGCAGGATGAGCCCGGCCATCGAGTGGCCGACGAGGACGGGCTCGGTGGCCGGCTCGAGCGCATCCTCGACGACCTGGGCGTAGGCCGCGGCACCCAGCGCCGGGTCGGAGATCGGCAGGTCGATCGCGGTCACCCGGTGCCCGAGACGCTCGAGCTCGGGGATCAGACGTTCCCAGCACCAGGCGCCATGGAACGAGCCGTGGACGAGGGCGATGTCCATGCTTGGCCCTCCCCTTGCGTGACGGGCGTCGTGGCTGGTTCGCCTGACATGAGGATATTCTCTGGCCATGTCGAGCGGTTCCCAGGCGCACGGAGCGGCGCGCACGGCGATGGCCCCCGTGCCCTGGTCGTTCTGGCTGGCGGTGGCGCTTCCGCTCATCGGTCTGGCGCTGCTTCTCGCCGAGCCGGCGCTCGATGTCGTCTGGGAGCATCACCCGAGCCATTTCTGGCTGGTCCTCGTGACCGCTGCGATCAACGTCGCGCTGGCCTACATCACGAATGTGGCTGCCGGCCGTTACCGCGACGCGCGGGTCGTCCTCATCTCGATGGCGTTCCTGGCGAGCGCAGGCTTCCTCGGGCTCCACGCGCTCGCGACGCCGGCCGTGCTGCTGCCCAAGCCGAATATCGGGTTCGTGGTTGCAACGCCGGTCGGACTGATCGTCGCTTCCGGGTTTGCCGCGGCGTCGAGCAGCGCCCTGGCCGGTCCACGCGCCGCGACGGTGCTGCGCTGGCGCCCGGCCATGCTCGCGATCCTGATCGTGGCGATGGCGGTCTGGGCGGTCCTGTCCTTGGCGGCCATTCCGCCGCTCGACGGCCCGCCTCCGTCGAAGGAGACCGCCGGGATCCTGGCCGTCGTCTCGGTGGTGGCCGTCGCGCTCTACGCGTTCGCGGCCTGGCGCTGCGTCCGGGTCTACCGGGACCGCGGCGGCATTCTGCTCCTCACGATCGCCTTCGCACTCGTGCTCCTGGGCGAGGCGACGATCGCGGTCACGATCAGCCGGAACTGGCACGCGAGCTGGTGGGAGTGGCACGTCCTGATGCTCCTCGCGTTCGTCGCGATTGCGCTCGGCGCCCGGAGCGAGTACCGGCGAAGCGGGTCCCTCACAGGGGCGTTCGGCGGCCTCTATCTCGAGGCGACCCTGGGCCGGATCGATCGCTGGCACGCGCGGGCGATCGCCGCCGTGGCCGCCGCCGAAGCCCGTGGCGAGCCACCCGATCGGGTGCTGGCGAACCTTCGGCGCGAGGGTGCGACGACCGACGAGATCGCCCTGCTCAGCCAGGCGGCCGGCGAGCTGCGCCGGCTGGACGACTCGTTCCGGCCGTTCCTGCCGACGCGCTCGTCAGGTACGGTCCGTGGGAGATCGGCTCCGGCGCGGCTCGGTGGCGAGGAGCGCGACGTCAGCGTGCTCTTCGCCGACCTTGCCGCGTTCACCGCGTTCAGCGAGATGCGCGAGCCAACTGACGTGATTGCGATGCTCAACGAGTACTGGGCGGCGGTCGTACCGGTGATCTTCGCGTCCGGCGGCGTGATCGAGCAGTTCGCCGGGGATGGCGTCATGGCGATCTTCAACGCCGAGGGCGATCAGCCCGATCACGCACGACGGGCCGCCACCGCCGCGCTGGCCATCATCGCGGCCGGCCGCCCGCTCTCGGCGGCGCACCCCGACTGGCCGATCTTCCGGGTCGGCGTGAACAGCGGATCGGCTGTCGTCGGCCACGTCGGCGTGGAAGCACGGCACAGCTTCGCCGCGATCGGCGACACGACGAACACCGCGGCCCGGCTGATGGCAGCCGGCGAACCCGGCCAGGTGGTCGTCGCACGAGCGACCTGGGCGGCGATCGGACGAGACGCCGCCGGAGACGAAGCGCCAGGACGCGAGCCGGTCGGCGTCCCGCTCGGGCCGATCCGGGTCAAGGGCAAGCGGGCCCCGGTCGAGGCCTGGATGCTGACCTCCGTTCCGTAGGCCCGCGCGCGGTCAGCCGATCGTGGCGACCCGCGCTCAGCCCGGCGGGATGTTCAGGTTGAACCGGAAGACGTTGTCGGGGTCGTAGCGTCCCTTGACCGCGGCGAGCCGCTGGAAGCGCTCGGGGCCAAAGGCCGCCCTGACGCGTTCGGGCGTCTCGTCGACCGGGGCGTAATTGGCGTAGCCGGCGCCGGACAGGGACCCGGGCTTGAGCGCGTCGGCGAGATCGCGGACCCATCCGATCTGGTTCTCGTCCGCCGTGGGGTCGTCCCAGATCGCGATCCCGCTCACGTTCCAGCGGGCAGCCCGCTGACCGAACGCGGCGCCGTCGACCGGCTCACGTCGCGCGGCCCCCGTGATGGCCTCGATGAGGACGAACGAATCAGGCCCCGGTGGCCGGTCCATTGCCGCGACGATCGCTTCGATCATCGTGCTGTCGAGCGCCCGGACGAAGTGCCCCTTCCAGTAGTGACGCAGGCCGAACGGAAGCTCTCCGCCGAGCGCCTGGACCTCGAGATAGGTCATCTGACGCAGGCCGTCCTCCACGATCGGCAGCGCCCGAAGTGGACGGATGACGCCCTCCGCGGCCTCCGGGGTCCCCTGATAGGCGACCGTCACGCTGAACACCGCCGGCGACGGTCGGTCGTGATCGGACGTCTCGAGCTCCTCGAGCGCGGCCACCGTGGCCGGACCTCCGGCGAAGAGCGCGAGCTCTGCCGGTCCGTCCTCGGCGAGCTCGGCCATCGTCGCCAGCGCCGCGCCGGCGGCTGCGATCGGGATGGCGAGGTGGCCCGAGTAGAGCGGCCCGACCGGCTGCAGCGCGAACTCGAAGCGGGTCACGACCCCGAAGTTGCCGCCCCCGCCACGCAGGGCCCACAGCAACTCGGGGTCCCCGCCCTCGCCGGCGATGACGACCGAGCCGTCGGCCGTCACGACCTCGGCCCGGACGAGCGAGTCGCAGGTGAGGCCGCCAGTGCCCATGAGGAACCCGAGCCCGCCTCCGAGGGCCAGCCCGCCGACGCCCGTGTCGCCGAACGTGCCGCCCGGCATGGCCAGGCCATGGGCGGTCGTCGCCACGTCGACGTCGAGCCAGAGTGCGCCGCCGCCGACGACCGCCCGCCTGCGGACCGGATCGACGCTCACCTCGCGCATGTGGCGGAGATCGATGACGAGGGCCTCGTTGGCCGTTGCGTGGCCGGCGACGCTGTGGCCGCCGCCGCGAACCGCGATCGGCAATCCGGCGTCGCCCGCCCAGCGCACCGCTGCCACGACGTCCGCCGTCGAGCGCGGCCGGGCGATCGCTGCCGGGCGCCGGTCGATCGTCGCGTTGAACGTCGAGCGCGCCTCGTCGTAGCCGTCGTCGTCGGGCAGGACGACGTCGCCCGTGATCGAGCTTCGCAGGGCGTCCAGCCGGACGTCGATGGTCATCGAGCACTCCTCCCGTGCCGTCCCTCGCGGCTCTTGGTCGAGCATGACCAGCCGCACGACGAAGTCAATCGAATACTCACGCGGCTGCGACGAGCTCGTCTCGTTCCGACGGCAGGCGTCCGACGAGGACGAGCGTCCCGGCACTCGCCAGGCTGAGCACGACCGTACCCAGCATCGCGACCGTCAGGCCGACCGTCACCGACAGGAAGCCCATGATCGGCGGGTAGACGATCGAGCCAACGACCGCGGCACTCGCGAGGAGGCCACTGACGGCGGCCGTCCGATCGGGGTAGCGATCGCCGGCGACAGCCATGATCATCGGGTACACCGGGCCGGTCGCGACACCGGCCAGGCCGAACAGCGCGATGGACACGGGCAGCGACGGCGCCAGGATCGCCAGGCCGAGGGCGGCCCCGGTGGCGGCGCTCGTCGTCGCCGCGAACCGGACGTGGTCGAACCGGTCGGCGATCCGCGCCGAGATGAGGCGACCGAGCGTCAAACCGGCCCAGAAGAGGGCGAGGGCGGTCGTGGCCGTGCTCAGCGGTGCCGGCTCCAGGAATCGGACGAGCCAGCTCGAGACCCCGACCTCGGCGGCCACGTAGCAGGCGATGGCCACGGCCAGCAGGAGGAGCGGTGCCGCCAGCCGTCCAGGCGCCCAGCGAAGACGGCCACCCTCGGCCGGGCGGCCACCGATCGCGGCGGTGTGTCGGCCATCGGGCATCTTGACCACCGCGAACAGGAAGGCCACCACGAGCGCCGCCAGCCCGGTCGCGAGCAGGATTCGCTGCCACTCGACGCCGCTCTCCACGAGCCGCCCTACTGCGAGGGGGGCGGACAGGGCGCCGAGGCTGAAGAAGACGTGGAGCAGGTTGAGGGACCGCCCGCGGCCGGCTGGGAAGAGGTTCAGGAAGAGCCCGTTCATGCCGCCGTCGATCACGCCGGCACCCAGGCCGGCCGGCAGGGCGGCGAGGACGAACACGACCCACGACGGCGAGACTCCGAGGGCGATGAAGCCGGCGCCGTGGAGCGCCACGCCGAGCGACAGCACGGTCCTCCGCCCGAGCCGCTCGGTCACGAGGCCGCCCCCCAGCGATCCGGTCGCGTAGACCAGGGCGTAGACGAAGTAGAAGAGTCCGATCCCGGCGTCGGACTGGTCGAAGGCTCCCTCGACCGAGCGGATCAGCGAGGGAACGAGCAGGCCGCTCCAGCCGAGCAGCACGAATGCCACGCAGCCGAGGACGCCGGCTGCAGGCGGCCACGACCGTGACGAGCGGGTCATCCCGCGGATGCTATCGGGTCCGAGGGCGTCTTCGCGGCCGCCGAGATCAGTCCCAGGTCACCGAAGCGATATCGACCGGAGCGCTCACTCCCTTGACGGTGGCGCTGCGCCGTTCCCCGGCCTCGACGTCTCCGGCCTCGGCGAGGGTCGCCTCGGTGGCCAGGATCTCCCCTCCCCCGGCCAGCGCGGCCACCCGCGCAGCCAGGTGGACGCCGACGCCGCTGTAGTCGGCGCCACGCCGGTTCGCCTCGGCGGTATGCAGACCGATCCGGACCGACAGGGCAAAGCCGCTCGTCCGGCGATGATCCACGAGGGCGCGCTGGATGGCCTGCGCACACTCGATCCCGCGGCCGGCCGACTCGAAGGCGACGAAGAACCCATCGCCGGTGGAGTTCACGACCTCCCCGCCGCTCCGTCCCACGAGCGTCCGGAGCATGTCGTCGTGCCAGCGCAGAAGGTTCTCCCACGCCTCGTCGCCGAGCGCCTCGGCCAGGTTCGTCGACCCGACGATGTCGGTGAACATGAACGTCTTGTGGATGTGGGCCGGGGCCGCGCGCCGATCGGCTGCTCCCTTGAGCTGTCGTGCGACCGCTGCAGCGTCAGGCGCGGCGCCGAGCCGCTCGAACTCGGCCAGCGCCGCCTTGAGCTCGAGATCGGCGTCGTCGTCGTCGTCGACCGCCTGGAGGGCCCTGGCCAGGAGGACCTGCGTCCGGGCAACCTCGTACGGGCTGACGACCTCGCGCCAGAAGCGGATCGCACTCCGCAGCTCGCGGGCAGCGCCGGTGGGATCGCCCTCGGCGATGAGGACTCGACCGAGCGCCGTGTGCTTGCCCGCCTCGAGCGCGGGCAGCGGATACGACTCCACGATCCCGCTCAGCTCGTCCGCGGCGGCTCGCGCTCGGACGGGATCGTCGGCGGCGATCGTGATCTCGACCTGCGCGGGCAGCAGGCGTGCCCGGGCCCACTGGTCCCAGGTCACGTCGTCGACCGCGGAATTGATCCCGGCGGCGGCCGCCTTGACCTTCCCCTCGGCCAACCGGATGAGGGCCAGGGCCGGCTGTGGCGTTCGGCCGCGCGCATGGGCCTCGCGGAGGGCCGCCTCGGCGCCCTCGTAGTCTCCCTTGAGCCGGCGGATCTCGCCGATCGCATAGAACCCGTCGGCCTGCGGGGGCGTGGCATCGTAAGCCTCGAGCTCGGCGGTCGCCTTCGTGAGCTCCAGCTCGGCCTGGTCCCAGGCGCCGCCCATGGCCACGACCTCGGCACGGTGGACACGACAGACGCCGGGGAAGCCGGAAACGGACTCGCGCTGGCACCACTGCTCGGCGGCCTTCGTCCACTCGGACGCCCGGCGGTAGTCGGTCAGGTCGCGACAGGCGGCGATGAGCGAGCAGGTGGTTACGCCGGTCGTGATCGGGGACAGCTCGCCGTTGACGGCCGCGAAGGACGCCTCCTCCATGAGCGAGAACCCGTCCGACGTCTCACCCGTGGCGATCTTGAGCGCGCCGAGCCCCGAGAGGGCCGATGCCTTGAGGTCCGGGTTGGCGGCCGATTGGCCGATCTGGACCGCCCGCTCGGCCAGCTCCAGGGCCCGGTCGATGTCTCCCGTGGTCCGGGCCAGCTCGCTCTGGGCCAGCGCGAGATAGCCGTGGACATAGCCCTCGTCCTTGCCGTCGAGGAGCCGTTCCGCGCGCTTGAGCCAGCCCGTCGCGATCGAGATCCGGCCAGCCCGGCCGTGGGTCTCGGCGAGCGCGAGCGCAAGGTACGCCGCGCGAGCCTCGTTGCCGGCCGCGAAGTGGACTTTGAACGCCCGCTCGAGGATGCCCGCCCGCTGGTCGGCGTGGGCCGAGAAGAAGGCGACCTCGGCCAGGTCCTCGAGGTCTTCGCCGGACAGCTCGCCCTCGCGGTCGGCCTGCGACAGGAGCTCCCAGGCCTCCTGCCAGGCATGCCGGCCGAGCGCCTCGCGACCGGCGGTCAGCGGGTCGGATTTCGGGGTGTCGACGGGAGCGGTCGTCTCGCTCATGGCGAGGATTGTGCCACTCGCTCTCGCGGAGCGGCCGCCGAGCGTGACGGCTACCTGACCGGGGCGACGATCACGTAGCGGCCGTACCAGGCCGAGTCAGCGGCGAAGATGCCGGGTGTGTACGGATCGTCCTTCGGGCTGTCCTTCTGGCGGTACTTCCGGAATCGGTACTTGAGCGAGCCGCTGGCGAGCTTCGTGGCCGTGATCCGCACGTTCCGCAGCCTGTCGCGCTTCAGCGGGTCGGTCAGGTAGAGCGCCTGGACGGTGAAGCTCGCCGAGGTCGCCGGATCCTGGCCAAAGGCCGCGTAGCCGTGCAGGACCTGGGCGTGGCCGCCGGCCCAGCCGAGCATCCCGACCGGCCGGTGATAGCGGGCCATCGCGGTCACCGCCGCTCGGACCGCCTCGTTGTAGGTCGGGTAGGCGAAGACCTGGTAGGTCATCGCCGCAGGATCCTTGTAGGTGCCCCAGCCATACCAGTTCAACGCGTTTCGCCAGCCGTTGGGATCCGTTCCGCCTGGTCCCGGCTCGAGGGTGTCGCGGACTCTCGCCCAACGGATGATCGCCCGCTGGCGGGTCAGGCTCGTCGAGGGCGTCCAGCGGAACCCCTCGCCTCGGTGGCCCTTCGCCGTCACCTCGTTGAGCATGATCATCGTGGCCGTGGCGACGCAGGCGGTCATGTCGGGGTTCTGGTACCGGACGAGGCTCGAGTAGAGGTTCAGGGCGTACGCCTGGTCGGGCGGCGGCGGCGTCTGGATCGTGACCGTGTGGTTCTGGTGATCGTCGCCACCGTCGTTCGCGACGGTCAACCGGGCGATGTAGCGGCCGGGAGCGTCGTAGGTGTGAACCGGATTCTCGACGTCCGACGTCGCCCCATCGCCGAACTCCCACGTCCACGAGGTCGGATCGCCGGTCGACGTGTCGCTGAAGGTGACGGTGGCACCATCGACCTCGAACGTGTAGCTGGCGACCGGGGCGGGGATCGGATCGGCAGCGGCGACCGGGACCACCAGGGCGAGGCTCAGGATCGCTGCGAGCAATCCGGCCGACACGATCGAGCGCTGGCGGGTCGCGCGCGTGGGGGGCTCCATGGGCATCCCTACCTTAGCCCAGGTCGTTTGGACCGCGCTCCCTGACCATCGGCGATCTCGTCCCGGACTCATCCCCTACGAAACGAGGGCCTCGATCGCGGCGGATTCTGGACGCGATCACGGGGCCGTCCTGACGTCCCGGTCGGCCGCATCCGGAGCCAGGAAGTCGATCAGACGCTCACCCTCGGAGCTCAGAGCGTCCAGGTCGGCCGTCGTCAGCTTCCGGATCGGCTTGATCAGCAGGCTTGCCCGACCCTTGTCCCGCTCCAGCTTCCAGGTGCCCGAGACCCGGCCGTCGACGATGAACGTGCTGATCGACTCGTTCCGCCGGACCTCGATCCGGGCCACCTCGATGGGCACGATCACGCGGGACCGGTCGGCATAGGACAGGAGCAGGTTCTCGAAGTCGTAGAGGAACCGGGGTGGCGCCGGTGTGTCCGGGTCCGGCCGCGGGGCATCGGGCAGGTCGAAGACCTCCCTGTCCGACTCGTCGCGGAAGACGACGAGCTGCGGTCTGAGCCGGTCGAACACCTCGCGCAGCCTCGTGAGCCCGCACCAGGCCTGGGCGTCCATGACGGTGGCCGGCCCAAATGCTCCGAGGTAACGCCCGACCATGCCGTCGGTGGTCAGCGAGGGCGACGGTGGCGACCCGAGCCAGGCCTCGATCGAGGTATGGGCGATCGGACCGCTCCGGCCCCAGAGACCCCGCGGCGGCACCTGGATGAGCGGCACCGCCGTTCTGATTGCCTGTTCCATGGCAGACCGGTCGCGATCGGGCCAGCGCTCGAGGAGGTGGTCGCCGAGCGCCTTGAACGTCCGCGGCTCCTGGTCGACGAACGCCCGACCACGCGCGACGAGCGCAACCATGTCCACCCCATCGAGACGACGGCCGAACTGGCTGCCCTGGACCCGGTCGAGGACAGGCTGGACGAGCGGTCGTAGCTGCCAGGCGTCGCGCGCCGAGACGAGGTGGATCGTGCCCCGCATGAGCGCGAGTCGGACGACCGAGCGATCCACGAGCCGGTCGGCGAGCTGTTCGGGCCGGAACCCGACCAACCGGGTCCACAGCCCGACGTAGGCCGTGTGCGGGGTCTGCGCCTGGAGACCGACGAGCCGTTCGATCGCCTCCGGCACGGTCGCCGCGGACCGTTCGAGCAGCATCTGGCGTGCGAGGGTGGCGCGATTGAGCGCCCGACGGCTGAGCACGGTCCACGGAGCATGACAGGGCACCCCGATCGGGAGAAGCCGCGCCGCGCGAGTCTGGATCCGTGTCGCTCCGGCTGAGTCGCCGTGTGTTCGTACGATGAACCCCGTAGAATGCGCAGGCAGCTTCACGCCAGGCGTCTCGACCCGAGTGTGATGTGATCGGCCGACGAATCCTCGTCACGACGATAACCCTGATCCCGCTGCTCGTGGCGTCCCTCTGGACGACCGCCGGGCCCGTTCTCGCCGCGCCATGCGACGGCAGCTCCAGTGCCCTCCAGAACGGCGGGTTCGAGACCCCCGGGGTCCCGGCCGGCACATTCCAGCTCCTGCCGGCAGCCTCGGTTCCACCCTGGCTCACGACCGACTCCATGAACCAGATCGAGATCTGGGGGACCGGCTTCCTCGGCGTTCCGGCCCCCGAGGGTGCCAACTTCACCGAGCTCAACGCGAACACGGCCGCGACGATCTACCAGGATGTCGTCACGAACCCGGGCGACACGATCACCTGGACGCTCCTCCACCGCGCCAGGTCGGGGACGGACACCATGCAGGTGCTCAGCGGCGACGCGGCGGTCGCGAACCCCATCAACAACGCGGGCTGGACCTACTTCTCCAGCATCATCTCGGACACGACAGCCGCCTGGGGCAGCCACACGGACGCGTTCGTGGTGCCCGTCGGTCAGGTCTGCACCCGGCTGGGCTTCCGCGCGATCAGCACGGGCACGGGCAGCCCCTCCATCGGGAACTTCCTTGATGCGATCACCATCTCGGTGACGCCCGGTCCGACGCCAACGCCGACGCCAACGGCGACACCGACTCCGACCCCTACGCCGACTCCGACTGCCACGGCGACCGCCACGCCAACCGCGACTCCGACCGCCGCGCCAACGACGACCGCGACGCCGACGGCAAGTCCGACGGCTACGGCCACGCCGACCCCAGCCGCGACTCCAACCCCGATCGGGAGCGTCGACCCCGGTGAGGGCGTGACCCCTCCCAACACGACGACGATCCCGCCGATCGTCCCACCGCCGGACGCGCCGCCGACGGTCGCCTTCGCAGCCGTGGCCCTGCTCGGTCTGGCCGCCGGCGCCTGGCTCGTCGCCCGGGTGGCGCGCCAACGGCGCTGAGCCCGCTGGGACGCTAGGCCGCCCTCACAGGCGCGGGAAGGCGCGGCCGGATGGGGTCCGTCGCTGGAGGATCGTTGCCGGTGCCGTTCCCCTCTGCGCTGCCAGCGGCACCGGGCACAGGCCGGCGTCGGGCGGCAGTGGAGGCAGTGAGCCGAGGTACTTGGGCAACGGTCGGCCACCGAGCTCCTGCTCGAGGTCGTACGCATACGCGAGCAGCTTCGGCTCAGACAGGAACCGGCCGTACATCCAGATCCCACCGGGCCGTCCGTCGGCGGTCACTCCGGTCGGAACCGAGATGTTCGGATAGCCGGCCACCGCGGGCGCGGACGACCCGTAGCTGTAGGTCGGAGCGACGATCGCGTCGAGGTGGTTCTCGCGCATGACCTTGTCGATGCCGTTCTTGCGGGTGAGGTCGATGCACAGCCGGCGAGCGTCGCGATAGACCGGGTCGCTCAGCCCGGTTGTCGCATCCGCCAGCTCGAACAGCTCCTGGCCGAAGTAGGTCATCTCCTCGGTGCAGTGCTCCCGGTTGAAGGCGATCAGGTCAGAGAGCGTCCGCATCGAGGTGTGGTGGAGCGGTCGCAGGTACTTCGCGACGTCGACCTTGAACTCGTAGAACAGGACGGTCAGCTCGGCGTCTCCGAACGCGAATGGATCGGGCGCATCGACCGGGTCGACGATCGTCGCGCCGAGCGAGGCCATCACGGCGAGTGCGCTCTCGGTCACGACGTTGAGATCCGGATCGGCGAAGTACGCCACATCGAACAGTCGGCGGTCGACACCGATTCGCGCCCCATTGAGGGCGCCACGCCGGAGGAACCGGGTGTAGTCGTGGGGCAGGTGGTGCTCCTTGACCCGCCCGAACGGCGACTTCATCGCGTTGAGCATGATCGCCACGTCGGTCACGGTCCTGGCCATCGGGCCGGCGGTGTCCTGGCTGTGGGCGATCGGGATGATCCCCTGCTGCGAGACCAGCCCGAGGGTCGGCTTGAGCCCGACGATCCCGTTGTTCCCGGCCGGGCACACGACCGAGCCGTCGGTCTCCGTGCCGACCGCGGCGGCGCACAGGTTGGCGGCCGGACCGACCCCGGAGCCCGAGCTCGACCCGCACGGGTCCCAGCTCAGGACGTACGGGTCGCGGGTGAAGCCGCCGCGGGCGCTCCAGCCGTTGAGGAAGAGACCGGCCGGGAAGTCGGCCGGGACGAACCCGCGGAAGTTGGCCCACTCCGACAGGTTCGCCTTGCCCAGGATGACCGCTCCGGCCTGCCGCAGGCGAGCGGCGACCGTGGCGTCGCGCGGGACGCGGCTGCCGACCAGGGCGAGCGAGCCAGCCGTGGTCTCCATGTCGTCGTCGGTGGCGATGTTGTCCTTGAGCAGGATCGGGATCCCGTGGAGGGGGCCACGGATGTGCCCCTGACGTCGCTCATGGTCACGGCGCCGGGCGATCTCCAGCGCATCCGGGTTCGTCTCGATCACCGCGGCAAGCATCGGATTGAGCTCGTGGATTCGATGGAGGTACGCTCGCGTCAGCTCGTGACTGCTGAGCTTCCGCCTGGCCATCAGCTTGCGCAGGTCGCGGATGCTCGCCTCGAACCACGGTGCGTCCTCGGCGCTCGCCACGACCGGTCGGTTGGCCAGGACCGCCGAACCAGTCCCGCCGAGCATGACGGCGGCACCCCCGACCGCGGTCGCGGCAAGGAACCGGCGGCGACTGATCGGGTGATCGAGCACGCGGTCCATCGGGTCCTCCTCCCATCGGTCCGGTGCGGGCCCGGCGACCTGCGACGAGTCGCTCTACACGGGTCCGATTACGTCCCGTGCCGCCCAGTATCCACCCACCGCGCCAGCCCGGTCAGACGTCGTCGGGCAAGGGTACGTCGAGGACCACCCGGCCGAACGGCTTCGCCCTGAACTCCGACCGCCAGACGCCAGCTCGGACGTAGACATCGTCCCGGACCAGGTCGATCGCCTCCGCCTCGCTCGCCGCACGCACGAACAGGAGCGATGCGCTGAAGTCGAGGAAGCCGCCGGCCTCGATCATCCGACCGGCTGCCACCAGCCGGGCGATCCGGGCCAGGTGCTCGGCCCGGTACAGCGGCCGCAGCGTCCTGGCGTCGGGCCCATAGGTCGCCTCGATGACGAAGACCTGCTCGACGGAGACGCCCGCCGGGACCGAGTCCTCGACCGTGCCCGGCGGTTCGAACGGCAGGAACGTCCCGTCGTCGGCTCGTGGGATCGGGACCGCCCGAAGGACGGCCGCCGGGGCGATCGGACCGTAGACGTGCGGATAGAACATCGGCGCGTCGTCGTAGCGCCACCGAGAGCCGGCCGCGTCGAGGTCGACGGTCAAGACGAGGTACGGCCGCGGGTCGTCGCGGTAGTGCCGATTGGCGGTCGCGACCATCGCGGAGGGGCCGTCGGTACAGTGGATGAAGCCCTCGGTGGCGAGGCTCGGCGGGGCGTATGGCGCCCCTGGGTCGCGGGCAGCCCATGTCTCGGCCGGCATGAGGTGGAACGTGGGGCGCACGACAGCCCCGCGCTAGGCCGGGTCGAGCCGGCCGACCGCCCGCCAGCGCCGGTCGAGCGCCACGTGGATGACCGTGGGAGCCTCGGCCGCAAGCGCCTCGCGCAGGGCGGGCTCGAAGCCGGCGTCGTCGTCGACCCGCACGCCGCGGGCGCCGAACGCCCGGGCGATCGCGGCGAAGTCGACCGGTCCGAGCTCGGTCGCCGCACCGACCCCGGTCCCGCGCGCCTCCTGCTCGACCCGGATCGTGCCGTAGCGGGCGTTGTCGAACACGATCGCGATCGGCCGGGCCCCCTCGCGGACGGCGGTCTCGAGCTCGCTCATCGTCATCGCGAAGCCGCCGTCACCGGCCAGCGTCACGACCGGTCGGCCCGGATGCTCGATCGATGCCGCGATCGCCGCCGGCAGGCCGTAGCCCATGGCTCCGGACGTCGGCCCGAGCAGGGTGCCCGGTCGCCGGAACCGGTAGCCGCGGGCTGCCCAGCCGGCGAAGTTGCCGGCGTCGGTCGTCACGATCGTCTGGGGCGGCAGGAGCTCGTTGAGCGTCGCGATCACCCGACCCGGATGGACGCCGGGACCGTCCCACGGGAGGTCGTCGACGGCGCTCGCCGCCTCGTAGGCCGCGCGATCCGACTCGTTGGCCGACCGCCGAGCCTCGAACGACGTCGCATCGAGGACGCCGGAGGTCACGCGCCGGCGGGCGACCCGCAGGAACGTCCGGGCATCGGCGCTCACCGCGAGGTCGGGCGCGGTGAGACCCGCGTGCGCGGTACGCGGCTCGAGATCGACGTGGGCCCACCGAACACCCGGGGCCGGCACCTCGTAGCCAAACGACCCGAACTCGCCGAGCCGGCAACCCAGCACGACGAGGGCATCGGCCGTCGCCAGCCGCTCGCGCACCGTTGATGCCGCACCGAGGCCAGTCATCCCGAGATAGAGCCGATGATCGTTCGGGAAGACGTCGCCGCGACGCCACGACGCGATCACCGGGACCTCGAGGATCTCGACCAGCCGGATGAGATCGGCCGTGCCGCGTGAGCGGAGCACACCGGCGCCCGCCAGGATGACCGGGCGGTGGGCGCAGGTCAGGAGCTGGAGAACCGCTCGAACGTCGTCGGGCTCCGGCTCCACCCTGGTGGGGCGGAACGGCTGAGCTTCGCCCGACACCCCGGGGACGAGCTCGTCGAGGACGTCCTCCGGGATCGTGACGAGCACCGGGCCCGGACGCCCGGCGACGGCATGACGTACGGCCTCACCGATGAGCGCCTCAGCCCGGGCGGCGCTGTCGATCTCGACCGCCCACTTCGCCAGCCGGCCGACCGATCCGACGATGTCCGCCTCCTGGAACGCCTCACGCCCACGGACCGACCGCTGAACGCCGCCGACGACCGCGAACATCGGGCTGGAGTCGGCGCGGGCGGTGTGGATTCCGATCGCCAGGTTGGCCGCCCCGACGGCGCGGGTGGCGAGAGCGACGGCCGGTCGTCCGGTGAGCTGGCCATGCGCCTCGGCCATGAACGCGGCGCCGCCCTCGTGGCGGGTCGCGACGACCCGGATGCCGGCCTCCGGCAGGGCGTCGAGCAGGCCGAGGAAGCTCTCGCCGGGCACCGTGAACGCGATCGTCACGCCGGCGGCGTGGAACGCATCGGCGATGAGCCGTCCCACGGTCCGGGGCTCGACGGGGATCGGCGGCGCCGCCTCGACCGGTGGCGCAGCGACCGACGACGCGGAACCGGCGTCGACGGACGTGTCGGGCGCGGCGACGGCCTCGTGCTCGCCGAGCGCGGCCTCCGGCTCGCCGAGCGCGGCCTCTGGCTCCTCCGAGGCAGCCTCAGGCTCGCCGAGCGCGGCCTCTGGCTCGGCGGCGGCAGCCTCAGGTTCCGCGACAACGGCCTCCGGCTCGGCGGCGGCAGCCTCCGGCTCGGCGTCGGGCACCAGCTCGACGGCAGGCGTCAGCTCGGCTTCGAGGGTCGGCTCGATCGTGTCGGTCATCGTCTCGGTCGGATCCCCCTCCCCCGTCGACAGTCCAGGCACGCTAACGATAGTTCTCGAACTGGAGCGGGACGACCTCGTCGAGGCCGCGCAGGCGGGCGATGACCCGCTGCAAATCGTCCTTGCTCTTGCCCGATACGCGGACGGCGTCGCCCTGGATCTGCGACTTGACCTTCGGGAACTCGTCCCGGATGAGCCTGGTGATCTTCTTCGCGACGTCCTCGGGCAGGCCACGCCGGAGCTTGACCTCCTGGCGGACCTTGTTCCCGCCGGCCGGCTCGACCTTGCCCCAGTCGAAGATCTTGAGCGACAGGCTGCGCCGGATCGCCTTCGACTCGATCAGGTCCTTGACCACGCCGGCGTGGAACTCGTCGTCGGTCGTGACGATCAGCTCGCCCTTGCCCTGCTCGATGTCGATGTGGGCGCTCTTGAGGTCGTAGCGCTGGGCGGCCTCGCGCCGGACCTGGTCGAGCGCATTGCGGAGCTCCTGCTCGTCGAAGTCGCTCACCACGTCGAACGAGACGTCGCCGGCCATCGGCCCTCCTGCGCGCTGCGGTTCGGGGACGAACATGGTACCGCGCCGCCTCCGATACCATCGCAAGCATGCGAGTGACCTTTCTCGGCCAGGCCGGCCTCTATCTCGAGACGCGGGCCGGCAGCATCCTCTGCGATCCGTGGTTCAGCCCGGCCTACTTCGGGTCGTGGTTCCCGTTCCCGGCCAACGACGGGATCGACCCGCGGTCGATCGGCAGCCCCGACTACCTCTACGTCAGCCATCTCCACCACGATCACTTCGATCCGGCCTGGCTGAGCGCCAACTGTTCGCGGGACGCGACCGTCATCCTGCCCGACTACCCGGTCGACGACCTCCGCCACGAGCTCCACGAGCTCGGCTTCCGGCGGTTCGTCGAGACGGCCGACTGCGAGCCGTTCGAGCTCGATGGCGGTCTCCGGATCATGGTCATGGCCCTCGACGCGCCGACCGATGGGCCGCTCGGCGACTCGGCCCTCCTGATCGACGACGGCGAGGTCCGGGTCCTGAACATGAACGACTCGCGACCGACCGACCCCGACAAGCTCCTCGCCTTCGGGCCGCTCGACCTCCTCTTCCTCCAGTTCTCCGGCGCAATCTGGTACCCGATGGTCTACGAGTTCCCGCCGAAGGCGAAGGTCACCCTCGGCCACAAGAAGCGGGTCGTCCAGCTGGCCCGGACCCAGCGCTACATCGAGATCCTCGACCCGACGTTCGTGGTGCCGAGCGCCGGGCCGCCGTGCTTCCTCGACGACGACCTGTTCGAGCAGAACGACCTCCGCCGCGACCCCGCCAACATCTTTCCGGACCAGACGGTCTTCCTCGACCACCTCGCCGAGGTCGGGATCGGCGGCGGTCGGCTCATGCTGCCCGGATCACACGGTGACCTGCGACCGGGCTCGTTCGATGTCGCGCACCCGCTGCCCGACGACGAGGTTCGCCTGATTTTCGAGGAGCGCGAGCGGTACCTCCGCGGGTACCAGGCCCGGATGCGGCCGCTGCTCGACGCCGAGCACGAGCGCTGGCGCGGCGACCCGGACGCCGAGCCGCTCGACCTCCTGGCCGAGCTCAAGGCGTGGCTCGAGCCGCTGATGGGCTTCGGCGAGCTGATCTGCTCGGGGATCGGGGCGCCGGTCCTGCTCGACCTGACCGGCGACCGCCCGGAGCCCGAGGGGATCGTCCTCGACTTCGTCGACCAGAAGGTCCGTGGCTGGGACGGCGAGGAAGCCTGCCGCTACACCTTCCGGATCGATCGACCGCTGATCGAGGTGCTCGTTCGCGACCACGAGGTCGACTGGGTCAACTCCCTGTTCCTGTCCATGCGCTTCAGCGCCGCCCGGAAGGGGCCGTACAACGACTACATCTATACCTGGTTCAAGTGCCTCGACCTCGAGCGGCTCCAGTACGCGGAGGGGTTCTACGCCGAGAAGGCCAAGAGTGAGGGCTCGTTCGTCATCGACGGCTGGGAGGTCCAGCGCCGCTGCCCGCACATGAAGGCCGATCTCAACCGGTTCGCGTCGATCGAGGACGGCGTCCTGACCTGCTCGCTCCACGGCTGGCAGTACGAGCTCGAGTCCGGCCGCTGCCTGACGGCCGACGGGCACGAGATCAGCGCCCGGAGGCTGACCGAGGACGAGCTCGCGGCACTGGCCGCGGCGGCCGAGGCCGGTGGCGCCGTGCTGGCGGCCGCGGCCGACTAGACGCGGGACGGCGGCCGGTCGGTCGGACCGTACACCGGGCGGGTTCAGCCCTGGCGGATGCCGAGCGTGTTCCCGTCGGGATCCTTGAACCAGGCGCCGCGCGCCGGCCCGAGCTGGGCGATGTGCCCGGTCGTCTTGAGCGGGCCGTCGTCGTAGTCGAGGAAGGTCACGCCGCGCGCCTCGAGGTCGGCGACGGCGACCTCGATGTCATTGACCTCGAAATGGGCCAGCGTGTGCTCCGTGACGATCCCAGGTCGCTTGAAGGTCGAGAGCTCGCTGCGATCCCCGCAGCGGAAGCGGACCGAGGCCGGGTTCTCCCAGAGGACGGTGAGCCCCAGCGTTCCGCCGTAGAACGCCTTCGCCCGTTCCAGGTCGCTGACAGGCAGGGTCGTTACGACCATCGTCGCACCGAGCATCACGCGCGCCTCCGTCATGTGCCGCTTCGCCAGCCCATGTCCCCTGCCGACAACTATCGGCCGCCGGCCGCAGCGGCGTCAATCAGCTCCGACGAGCAGGAAGGATCAGGGGGTCAGCTCGACCGGAACGGGACGACCTTCCTTGACCTCGAGCAGCGCCCGATCGCCGAGCGTGTCAGCCAGCTCGACGGTCGCGGTGCGCATGGCGCCAACGAGCGAACAGGTCTCGCCGAACGCATGAGGGTGCTCGGTCACGATGACGACCGCGGCCGTCGCGGACTCGACCGCCTCGGCCGTGTAATCGGCTCCGCACGGCTTGTCGCCGCCATCCGGCGATCCGACAAACGAGACCGTCAGCTCCCGCCCGTCGCGCTTGCCTGTCGCTGATTCGATCGAGATGCCCACGGGCGGATCGTTGGGATCCCACGGCGGGGTCTCGACGGTCGTGCCGGTGGCGATCGCGACTCGGGTGATCCGGACAGCGCTGCCCTGCACCGAGAACTCCCAGACGGGTGCCGTCGCCGGCCCGCGGGTCGTTTCGATCTGACCGGACCTCAGCGTCGCCCCGGTGATGCGCAAGGGCACACAGTCGGAGCAGCCGGTTCCCGCGTCCGACTTCAGCTGCGACAGGGCGGCCTTCGCCGAGAGGAGTCGCACGGGCTGGATCGATCCATCCTGCCACCGCAGCTCGCCGTCGGGAGGATCGTTCGATGGCAGATCGACGGCCGCCTCGACCATGCCGGACATCAGCGCAGTCTTGTTGTTCTCGCCGACGCTCTCCTCCCAGTCCCCGACCTGGCCGGTCAGCTCCCCGGTCGGGACGAACGTCGCCGGGCTGCCCGAGCCGACGGCGCCGGCCCAACGCTCGAGGGCGCCCTTGGCCTGCTCCTGAAGCCTGGCACTGCCGGGGTCGGCCGACGGCGCCTGGCCGACGCCGACGCACCCCCACAGGAGTGCGACCAGCGTGATCGAAGAGGCGAGGTGTGCCCGTCCGAATCGACGAATCACGGCGGATTCTCCCAGACGGAGGCGTGCGTCCCGCTGACGCTCGAAGGCTGCTCCCGGTTCCACCCGGTCCATCGCTCGCGCAGCGTCACCCATCACGGGATCCTCTTGCTGGTCAGGTGGCCGCGGTTCCCGAAGTACCGGCCAGATAGCCCTCGATCGTCTCGCTCAGGTCGTGCGCTCGAGGCGAGTCCGCGTTCAGGAGCGCCCCGGCCCGGATGAGCTCGAGGACGCGGCGGGGATCGTGCAACTCGTCGATGAGATCCAATCCAGCAGACAGCACGACCGTTGTCAGGTTGCGCAGGTTCTCGTCCAGGTTCGATCCGTCATCTCGCATGTACCAGATCTCGGGGACATCGTGAGTCGCGTGGCTGACGAGCTTGCTCACGGCCTCGCGGTGAAGTCGGAATGAGGGCAGCATTCGCCGGTCGCGGGGCTCGCTGAACGGGCGGAACCATGGCTGCGCGATGGTCTTGCTCATCGGACGCCTGAACGGATCGCAATCCCAGTAGTGCGGGCGGAGGCGCCCGTCGCGAACCGGGATTCGCTCGGTACGGGGCAGGAAGCGGGGATAGACGGCCACGTACACGGACAAGGACAACGATGGGCAGCCGATCGCCTCGGCGGATTGGCCGACGGCTTGCAGCTCGACGACGTCGATGTCATCGCTGACGTACCGCCACGCAACGCGGTCCGTCCGGACGCTGAACCCGTGCGCCTTGAGGGCCGGCCAAAGCGTCGTGCGGAGGCCGCGATTCAGGTCCTTCGTGTCGATAGCCATGGGTCGGGACTCAGCCTCAGTGACTCATGCCGGACAATGGGCCAGGCCGGACCTGCCGGCAACACCGACGTGGAGGATCGCGCGAGCTCGATGGATCGAGACGATCCCGCCTACCCGGGCCAACGTGACTACACCAGGACCGTCCTCAGGCTGTACGACCCCTGGGTCCTCGGCTTCTCCGCCAGGTTCATCTGGCGCTGCCCGACGCCTCGACTGGTCGAGGGATACCGGGAGCACATCCACGATCGACACCTCGATGTGGGTCCGGGCACCGGCTACTTCATCGAGCGAGCCGGGCTTCCCGAGCGCAGCCGGGTGACGATCCTCGACCCGAACCCGAACGTCCTCGCCCACGTCGCCCGACGCCTGCGGCACCTGGACGTCACGGCGGTCGAGGCGGATGTCCTCAAGCCGCTCCCGGTCGCCGGACCGTTCGATTCTGCGGCGCTCCACCTCGTGATCCACTGCCTGCCCGGACCGCTCGCGCGCAAGGCCGCGGCCGTCGCCGATGTCGCCGCCGTCCTCGCGCCGACAGGCGTGCTCTTCGGCGCATCTGTTCTCGGAGACTCCGGACCCCACACGTGGGCGGCGCGCCGGATGCTCGACGTGTTCAACGGGCAGGGTGGCTTCGACAACCGCGGCGACACGGAGTCGGGGCTCCGCGAGATCCTGGCGGCCTCCTTCGACCAGGTGGAGCTCGAGACCGTCGGCTCGATCGCGATCTTCGCGGCGACCGGTCCGCGGACCCACGGGTCTGCCTAGCCAGGTTCCCGGCGTGACTCGGCGCGATCCGTCCGATACAGGGCGTCAATCGACGCGGTCGCGACGATCCCCTCGACGCTGCGCGCCAGTTCCGAGTCCAGGGTGACGAACGCATCTGCCTGGAGCTGAGTCAGGGCAACGTATTCGGCGTCGTACGTCGAGGCCCACCCCAACCGGTCCGCCAGGTCCCAGGCCCGACGCCGGAGCACGGCGTCGCCCAGGAGCCTGATCGGCATCCGCCCGATACGGGCGAGTCGGTCGCGCGCGACATCGGCTGGGATCTCGCCGCGCTGGACCGCCTCGTGCAGAGCCGACAGCGTCTGGGAACGCAGGAGTGTCGGTGCGAGCAGCTCGTGTGCCCCAGTGACCTCGACCCCTGCGCTCACCAGGTGCAGGACGGCGCTGGCGTCCACGACGAACCTGGTCATCGGGTACCTCCGATCGGACGTTGTCGCGTTTCTGCGCGGCCCGATTCGCCGCGGGCAAGTTGCTGTTCGCGCCTGGAAGTCGATCCGACTCACGACTCGATGGAGGGTCGGGTGATTGACCTCGGCGAATCCGAGGATAGCGCCGCCCAGCTACCGGCCGAAGGTCACGGACTCGAGGGCCTCCACCAGGCGCTCGGCGATGACCGTCGAGCGGCCGCCGCCCATGACCAGGACGACGTCGCCCGACTCCACCAGCGGCGCGAGTGCGTCGGCCGTGGCTTCGGCCGAGCCGGGGGCGAGCGCCGGTGTGCCACGCGCCTCGACGGCCGCCGCGAGATCGGCCGCGGAGACGATCGTCGTGTCGGGGTCGCGGACCGCGAAGATGTCGGCGATCGCGACCCGATCCGCCCGGGCCAGGACGTCGGCGAACGCCTCGAGCATCGCGGCCGTCCGGTGGTAGGTGAGCGGCTCGTAGACGGCCCAGATCCGCCGGCCGGGGTAGCGCAGGGCGACCGCATCCAGGGTCGCCGCGATCGCCGTGGGGTGGTGGCCGTAGTCGTCGAGCACGACCACTCCGCCGACATCGCCCTTGACCTCGAACCGGCGACCGACCCCGGCGAACGTTCGGAGCCCGTTGAGGATCGCCTCCGGGCCGGCGCCATAGGCGAGCGCGCCGCCGGCCGCGCCGAGCGCGTCGTCCGCGTTGTGCCGCCCGACGAGCCGGAGATGAGCGGCCTCGCCATCGTGACCGGGAATCCCGTGGACGATGATCCGGGCCGTGCCGTCCTGGTCGGCCTCGTAGCGCGCCACCAGCGCCTCCGCAGGTCCGAGCAGAGTGCGGAATGCGCTGCGCAGCTCCAGCAGTCGCCGTCGAGCCGACTCCGCGTCGCCCACGATCACCGCGAACGCCAGCAACCGACCCGGCCAGTCCTCGAGCCGCGGCAGGAGCTCGGCAACTCCGGCGTCACCCGCGTTGGCGACGAGCGTCGGCGGATCCGCTCCCCCGTCACCCGGGACCGAGCCGCGGAACCGGCGGATCCAGCCTTCGAACGCCGCCTCGACGTCGTCGCGCGTCGCGAACACGTCCGGGTGATCCCAATCGGCATTGAGCAGGACACCGACATCCGGCCGGTACGGGTCGAAGTTGCCGGCGTACTCGTCGGCCTCGACGACCGTCGGCCTCCCCTCGCCAAGCCGGACGACCGAGGCCTCGGCTCCGGTCAGCTCGGCCGGCAGGATCGCCCCGACGAACGCCGACGGGTCGAGCCCGGCCCGGACGAGCAGGTGGACGAGCCAGCCGGTCGTGGTCGACTTGCCGTGCGTCCCGGCGACCGCCAGGAGGTCTCCGCCGCGGGTCGCGATCGCGTCGGCGATGAGCTGCTGGCAGCTGACCGCCGGGATCCCCGCCTCGTGGGCCGCCCGGAGCTCGGGGTGATCCGGGTCGACCGACGTCAGCGCCTTCGAGACCGCGATCCGGTCGACCACGGCCCGTCCGTCGGCATCGACGACGTGAGCCAGGTCGTGCCGCCAGGCGATCGGAATGTCGGCGGCCTCGACCGCGGCGCTGTAGCCGGTCGGCTCTCCCGCGTCGCAGCCGCTGACGGTCGCGCCCGCCGCGGTAGCCAGGAGAAGCGACGCCGACGCGGCCGAGCCGGCCGCACCGACGACGTGGATCCGCTCACCCGGTTGGATCGGGCGCGGCGGGCGAGCGGGGTCGAGACCGCGGGCGATGTCGTCGACGCTGCGCGTCACCGGTGGGCCGGGGCGGTCATCGAGCGCCGGAGGGCGCGGGCTGGAGCGCCTCCGCGGCCGCCAGCAGCATCTCGAGCGCCGCAACCGCGCTCGAGCGCTTGTTCGCCGCCCGGTCGCCGGTCCAGGCGTAGCGGCGGACCTCGACCCCGTCCGGTCCGGCCAGGCCGAGGTAGGTCAGACCGACCGGCTTCGCGTCGCTGCCGCCATCCGGGCCCGCGATCCCGGTCACCGACACGGCAAACGTCGCGCCGAGGCGCTCGCGCGCGCCGACGGCCATCGCCCGGGCGACGTGCACGCTGACCGCACCGTGGGCGGCGATCAGCTCGGCCGGCACGCCGAGCTGGGCGGTCTTGACCGCGTCGGCATAGGCGACGATCCCGCCGAGCACGTAGCCGCTCGAGCCGGGAACGTCGGTCAGCGCGTCGGCGACGAGACCGCCGGTGCACGACTCGGCCGTGACCACGGTCCAGCCGGCGGCGATGCAGCGGGCCTGGAGCCGCTCGGCGAGCGCCTGGAGGTCGGCGCTCGGCTGGTCGTCCAACGGTTGGCCGTCCATCGCTCCGCGGGCCTCAGCGGTGGTTCGTCTGCTCGGGCTGGGCCGGCGGTGCGAAGAGCCAGGTCTCCGGGGTCCCCGACCGCCCGAGCTTGCCGATCGCCGTGCCGTTCAGCGTGAAGTAGGTCACCCCGGAGGATCCCGTGAACACCTCGACCGAGTCGTTGCCGCGGAAGGTGATCGTCTTGCCGTCCTTGAACAGCTTGCCGGCGCCGACCCGCGGGTCGAGCTCGCCGTCGACCCAGATCTTCATCCAGGCGTTGCCGCCCTTGACGCTCACGACGAGATTGACGCCCTTGTAGCGGACGGTGACGTTACGGGTGAGCGAGGTCGTCTTGCCCTCGGGGCTCGCCGCGGTGATCGTGAGGGTCCAGTTTCCGGCTGTCAGCTCGACCGGGATGTTGAACGTGCCGTCGTCGCCGATGTCGGCGGTCTGCGGCGCCGGCGGGGCCGGGGTCGGGGCCGGCTTCGTCCCGGTGCCGGTCTCGCCGCCGGTGTAGGCCGCGCTGACGGTCACCGTCTTGGCGTTGGCCGTCGTGCCCTGGACGGGGATCGCGCCGTTCTCGAACGTGGCGCCCTCGCCGGGCTGGTCGACGGTCAGGATCGGGACGAGGACCTCCGGGAACGGCACCGTGATGAAGATGTCGACCGGGCGTTCGGCCCGTTTCGACGTCTGCGGGTCGACGGCGGTCACGCTGAACTGGTTCTTGCCCCGGCGAAGCTCGACCTCGCTCGACCAGGTGCCGCTGGCGGAGGCGGTGGTCAGGACCGGTTGCTGCCGGCCGGCGACGGTGATCGAGACGGTGGCGCCGGGCACCGAGGTCCCGCGCAGCGTGTACGAGGTCGCCGACTCGTCGACGGTCGAGACCGCGGTCGTCGGGTCGGTGACCGCGATGTCGGGCGGCCGCGAGAACCGGACGAGCTGGAGGACGATGTAGCCGGCGAACAGGACGATGACGACCATGAGCGCAGCCGCCACGAGGAGCCCGACCGAGAACGTGAACCCCTGGCGCGGCGCCGACAGGGGCCGGGGGACGTTGATCGTCGGCTCGCTCTGGGCACCGCCGTCGCCGCGCTCACGGCGCCACTGGTCGAGGATCTCGTCCGGGTCGAGCCCGAGGTAGAGCGCGTAGTTGCGCAGGAAGCCCTTCGTGTAGACGGCCCCGGGCAGCTCGCGGTAGTCGCCGCGCTCGAGCGCGCCGAGGTAGCGGGCACGGATCTTCGTGTCCCGCTCGGCTCGATAGAGATCGACGCCCTTGGCCTCGCGGGCGGACAGCAGGCGCTCGGGCAGCATCGGCTGGGGCTCGGCCGTGATCGCGGATCGGCCGCGACTGCCAGCGCGGCCGTCGGCGCTCCGGTGGCGAGCCTCATCTCGGGTCGTCATGTCGTGAAGGTGAGTCCTGATCGTGGAGGCGAACCGTGCGCGGCTCGGGTCGTCGGCGCCAAGGATACCCTCTCGCGTCGAACGGCCCCGCTGGGCCGCCGGTCAGTCGCCTGGGTCGTCGATGTCGGCGTGGCTGCGGAGCCAGTTGTCGGGGCCGTAGACGATCCGCGGTGAAGCCGGGTTGCGCAGGTCCTGGGGGCCGATGATCCCGTACCGCTCGAGCTCGTCCATCAGCCGGCTGGCCCGCGAGAAGCCGACCTTGAGCTTCGTCTGGAGCATCGACGTGCTCGCCTTCTGGTTCGTCGTCACGAGCTCGGCGGCACGGACGAGCAGGTCGTCCTCGGCCATCTTGGCCAGCCAGCTGAACTGGCCGCCGTTGGCGCCGTCGTCGCCGTCGACGAAGTCGAGCAGGGCCTCGTCGTAGTACGGCTCGGGCGCCTGCCGCTTCCAGTGGTCGACGACCGCGCTGACCTCCCGGTCGCTGACGAACACGCCCTGCATCCGGACCGGCCGGGGCAGGTCGACCGGCTGGTAGAGCATGTCGCCGCGCCCGAGGAGGTCCTCGGCGCCCGGCTGGTCGAGCACCGTCCGGCTGTCGACGTTCGACGACATCGCGAATGCGATCCGGCTCGGGACGTTGGCCTTGATCAGGCCGGTCACGACGTTGACGCTCGGGCGCTGGGTGGCGAGGACGAGGTGGATCCCGACCGCGCGCGCCTTCTGGGCGATCTTGACGACCGGGTCCTCGACCTTCCGGCCTTCGCGCATGATCAGGTCGGCCAGCTCGTCGATGATCAGGACGACGAACGGCAGGCGCTCGTCGGGATCGACCTTGTCGTTGTAGGCGCCGATGTTCCGGACGGTGTTCGAGGCGAGCAGCTTGTAGCGCTCCTCCATCTCGTGGACGGCCCAGTTGAGGGCGGCCTTCGCCTCGTGGGGCTCGACGATCACGTGCTGGAGGAGGTGCGGCAGCCCGTCGTACGGCGCGAGCTCGACCCGCTTGAGGTCGACCAGGATCAGCCGAACCTCGTCCGGTCGGGCGTGCATGAGGAGGCTCGTGATGAGGGCGTTGACGCAGACGCTCTTGCCCGACCCGGTCGCGCCGGCGATCAGCAGGTGGGGCATCTTCGCCAGGTCGACCGCGTAGGCCTTGCCCGACACGTCGCGCCCGAGGGCGAAGGTGAGCCGGCTGGTGGCCGACAGCATCTGGGTGTCGTCGACGAGCGTCCGGAAGTCGACGGTCTCGCTCTTCACGTTGGGGATCTCGATCCCGACCGTGTCCTTGCCCGGGATCGGGGCCTCGATCCGGATCGAGCGGGCCATGAGCGCCATCGCCAGGTCGTCGGCGAGGCCCTCGATCCGGGAGATCTTGACCCGGGCGTCCGGCCGCACCTCGTACTGGGTGACGACCGGGCCGCTGTTGACCGCCACGACCTTGGCCTCGATCCCGAAGCTGCGCAGCTTCTTCTCGATGTCGGCCGAGTTCTCCTCGTGATCCATCTGGCCACCATGGGTCGACCGCGCCTGGATCTCGAGGAGCGACGCCGACGGGAGCTCCCAGCTGATCTCGCGCACGTCCCCGATCGGCTCGACGACGGCGATCTCGTCCGGGCGCCCCGATGCGACGGGCCAGGCCGCCGGCTCCGACCCCGACCGAGACCCCGACGCCGACCCCCAGCCCGACCGGCTCGAGCGCCCCGCCCAGCCCAGGGCCCTGACCGGGGCGGGCCGGCGAGCCCAGGCCACCCCCACCGTCTCGTGGCGGGCCGTCCTGGCCGGACCAGATCGTCTGGCTCATCGGGACCGGGCTCGGGGCCCGGTTGCTCGGTCTGGCGTCATCCGCGGGCTCCGGCCCGATCGCCGTGGCCGGCCGATCGTTGACCGGGTTCGCGTTTGCGCGGGCGGTCGCCGACGCCCGGGTCGCTCCGGCCGGAGCCGGGTCGATGTCGGCCGGCGCCACGAGCGAGTCGCCAACGGCCTTCGCGCCCCGCCCCAGCTGGGCCAGGACGGTCGGCAGCGACCGATCGATCGCGACGAGGATCCCTCCGATCAGCCCGCCGAGGAGCAGGATGAAGGCGGCCGGCCGCGGGATGAGACCCGCCTTCGTCCCGGTCCCCACGAAGAACGTCTCGATGCCCCGGCCGATCCGTCCGCCGGTGAAGCCGAACACGTTCGTCAGCTCGATCAGCCCGAGCAGGCAGATGTAGGCGAACGCCGCTCCGATCAGCGCCACGCCCCAGCGGGCACCGACCCCCTTCGCCTGCTGGACGTAGATCCCGGCGACGATGAGCAGCGGCGGCAGCCACCAGCGTCCGGTGCCGAGCCAGGGCGCCACCGCGTTGCGCCACCAGTCGGTGAGCCGGCCCTCGCCGGGCAGGGTCAGGGCGACCAGCGTGATCACCCCGACGACGAGGATCGCGATCCCGACCAGCGAGCGGGCGACGTCCGGGCTGATCTGCGGCCCGCTCGAGCTCCGGCTCGCGGTCGTCGCTCGCTTCCGGGTCGTGCCGGTCGAGCGGCCGGTGGCCCGGCGTGGGCTGGCGGTGCGCCGGCGGGTGGCCATCGCTAGACCTCGACCACCACCGGGAAGACCATCGGCCGTCGTTTCGTCTGCTCGTAGAGGTAGCGCGACACGCCGTCCTTGATCTGGCTCTTGAGCAGCGCGATCTCGCTGATGTGGTCGCCCGGGTTCTCGATCGAGGTGATGATCCGGGCGATTGCCCCGTCCATCATCGGATCCTGCTCGTTGAGGTGGACGAAGCCGCGGGTGATGACCTCGGGGCGGCCGATGATCGTCCCGGTCTGCTTGTCGACGGTCACGACGATCATGAACATGCCGTCGTTGGCGAGCGCCTTCCGGTCGCGCAGGACGACATCGCCGACCTCACCGACCGAGAGCCCGTCGACGAAGACGTAGCCGGCCGAGACCGGGCTGCCCGCGCCGCGCTGAGCCGTCCTCGAGGATCTCGATCGGCGTCCCGTTCTCGATGATGAACACGTTCTCGGGCAGGACCCCGGTCTCGATGGCCAGGCGTCCGTGCTGGACCTGCATCCGGAACTCGCCGTGGATCGGGATGAAGTGGCGCGGCTTGGTGAGCCCGAGCATCAGCTTGAGCTCTTCCTGGCTCGCATGACCGGAGACGTGGGCGCGCTTGATCGTGTGATAGAACACGTTGGCGCCGGCCTTGAACAGGTTGTCGATCGTCCGGCTGACGTACTCCTCGTTGCCCGGGATCGGGCTGGCACTGACGATCACCGTGTCCCCGGGCTGGATCTCGACGAAGCGGTGGTCGCGGTTGGCCATCCGGGCCAGGCCGGCCATCGGCTCGCCCTGGGCGCCGGTCGTGCAGATCACGAGCTTGTCGGCCGGGACCTCGTTGATCTTGTCCTTGGCGACGATGGCGCCGGGGGCGTACTTGAGGTAGCCGAGGTCGCTCGCGATCCGGAAGTTCTGCTCCATCGAGCGGCCGATGACCGCGGTCTTGCGGTCGAACGAGGCGGCCGCGTCGAGGACCTGCTGGACCCGGGCGATGTTGCTCGCGAAGGTGGCCACGATCACCCGCCCGTCGAGCGGCTCCATGATCTCGCGGAACGCCTCGCCGACCGTCCGCTCCGACGGCGTGTAGCCGGGGTTCTCGGCCCGGGTCGAGTCCGACAGGAGCGCGATCACGCCCTCCTCGCCGAGCTTGGCCAGGATGTGGAAGTCGGACAGCTTGCCGTCGACCGGGGTGTGGTCGAACTTGAAGTCACCGGTGTGGACGACGACCCCGACCGGGGTCCGCAGGGCGATCCCCATCGCGTCGGGGATCGAGTGGCCGATCCGGAACGGGACGACCGTGAACGGGCCGATCGGGATCTCGTCGCCCGGCTCGAGCGACAGGAGCGGGTTGTTGTGGAGCTTGTGCTCCTTGACCTTGTTGCCGAGCAGGCCGCGGGCGAGCGTCGAGGCGTAGACCGGCACGCCCGGGAACTCGGGCAGGACGTAGGGCAGGCCGCCGACGTGGTCCTCGTGGGCGTGGGTGATGAGGAACGCCCGGACGTTGGCCCGGTGCTCCTTGAGGTAGGTGACGTCGGGCACGACGAGGTCGATCCCGAACATCTCCTCGTCCGGGAACATCAGCCCGCAGTCGATGACGACGATGTCGTCGCCGTACTCGAAGACGTACATGTTCTTGCCGATCTCGCCCACCCCGCCGAGCGGGATGATCCGGAGTGGCTGGTTCGATGAGGTCATGGTGTCCGTTTCGGTTAGGGATTCAGAAGAGGGTCAGCTGGTCGGCGTCCGGCTCCGGCGGCTGGCCGGACGGCATGAACATCGGGGCCGGGTCCTGGGCCTGGGCGAGCTCGGCGGGCGGGACATCCCCGCCCGGGTCGGTCAGCGAGACGACGATGAGCGCGACCTCCGCGGGCGCGGGAGCCGGTGACGGCCGTTCGGGCTCGGCGGGCAGCGGCTCGTCAGGCGCCTGCTCGCGCCGGGCCCGAGCCGCGAGGAGCGTCGACGGAAGCCCGGCGATGTCCGTTTCGAGCGTGGCCCGGTTCGAGCCGTCGTAGAGCGCGAAGGCCGGGTGGTACATCGCGAACACGAGCGCGTCGCGAGCGCCGGTCGCCGGATCGGCCGGACGCGACGTGCCGTGGACTCGCCCGATCCGCTCGCCGGGCATGAACACGCCGAGCGAGTGCTTGCCGGCGGTCACGACGACGGCCGGGTCGAGCACCTCGAGCTGGCGGCGCAGGAACGGTGCGCAGGCGGCGATCTCGTCGGGCTGGGGGTCCCGGTTGCCGGGTGGCCAGCACTTCACGACGTTCGTGATGAACACGTCGTCACGGCGCCAGCCGACCGACTCGATGAGCTCGGTCAGCAGCCGACCGGAGGCACCCACGAACGGACGGCCGGCCTGGTTCTCGTCGCGGCCCGGTCCCTCGCCGACGAACACGACCTCGGTGTCCGGGCTCCCCTCCCCCGGCACCGTCCTGGCGCGCTGTTCGTGAAGGCGGCAGCGGGTGCACTCGCGGATCTCGGCCGCGATCGCCTCGAGCGCGGCGCCGCGCTCCGGGTCGGTCACACCGCGCTCCCGACGGCGGCCCGGGCGGCCGCGGGCCGGACCCAGCCGCGGCGGACGAGGATCTCGGCGATCTCGACGGCATTCGTCGCGGCGCCCTTGCGCAGGTTGTCGCTGACGATCCACAGGGCCAGGCCACGACCGTCGCCGATCGACTGGTCGCGGCGCACCCGACCGACATAGATCTCGTCGTGGCCGGCGGCGTCGATCGCGAGCGGATAGACGTGTTCGGCCGGGTTGTCCTGGACGACCACCCCGGGGACGGCCGCGAACAGCTCGCGCGCCCGCTCGGGCGAGATCGGATCGCGGGTCTCGACGTGGACCGCCTCGGAGTGGCTGGTCACGACCGGCACCCGC
Organism: uncultured Chloroflexia bacterium; assembly: GCA_963755285.1. Lineage (GTDB taxonomy): Bacteria > Chloroflexota > Limnocylindria > Limnocylindrales > CSP1-4 > Chersky-267. Next base: position 30,505 of record CAVWJB010000005.1, read on the forward strand.
ACGGCGGTGCACGAGATCCGGAGGTCCGGGAGGTGGAGGATCTTGCGGCTCTCGGTGACGACCTTCCATTCCTCCTTGGTGTAGCCGTTGTCGAGGAAGACGTCGATCTCGGGCAGCGCGTTGAACGCGATCTGGTGCGGGTAGACCGAGGCGGTCAGCGCCTCGCCGGCGACGTGGGCGCGGATCTGCCCTTCGAGCTCGGCGATCGCCTCGACGCCCGTCCCGGACACGCTCTGATACGTGTCGACGACGACCCGCTCGAGGCCGACCGCGTCGCGGAGCGCCATGAGGATCGGGGCCAGCTGCATCGTCGAGCAGTTCGGGTTGGCGACGATCCCCTCGTGCTGGGCCACGTCGGCCGGGTTGACCTGGCTGACGACGAGCGGGACGCCGGGCGCCATCCGCCAGGCGCTCGAGTTGTCGATGACGGTCGCCCCGTGGGCGACGGCGGCAGGAGCGAGGATCTCGGAGACGGCTCCGCCGGCGGAGAACAGGGCGATGTCGACCCCGTCGAAGGCCTCGGGCAGCGCCTCGACCACGTCGTGGGTGGTCCCGGCGACCGACACCGTCGAGCCGGCCGATCGGCCGGAGGCCATCAGCCGCAGCTCGCCGAGCGGGAAGGCCCGCTCGCGGAGCACCTGGATCATCGTCCGACCGACGACGCCGGTGGCGCCGACGACCGCAACCGTGAGCGGTCTGGGGGTCATCCCGGGCACGGCTCCACTACGGTCTTCATTCCGGGCACGGCGGGAGTATACCAGCGTGCCGGCGGTCTCCCGCCGGCACGCCCTGGTCGCGGAGCACGGACGGGCGGTCCCGTCCGGCGGTCGGTCAGACGGGTTCCTTGGCCAGGTGACGCTGCATCGCGGCCTTGCGCGACAGGTTGATCCGTCCCTGGCGGTCGATCTCGGTCACGACGACCATCACCTCGTCGCCGACGGACACGACGTCCTCGACGGTCGGCACGTGGTAGTCGGCGAGCTCGCCGATCCGGACGAGGCCTTCCTTGCCGGGCAGGATCTCGACGAACGCGCCGAAGCCCATGATCCGGGTCACCTTGCCCAGGTAGAGCGAGCCGATCTCGACCTCGCGGGTCAGCGACTCGATCCACTGGATCGCCTTGCGGCTGTTCTCACCGGAGACGGCGGCGATCTCGACCGAGCCGTCGTCCTCGACGTTGATCTCGGTCCCGGTCTCCTCCTGGATCTTGCGGATCATCGAGCCACCCTTGCCGATGATGTCGCGGATCTTCTCGGGGTTGATCTTGATCGTGACGATGCGCGGCGCGAAGTCGCTCATCCCCTCGCGGGCGGCGGGCAGGACCTCGGTCATCTTGGCGAGGATCTCGAGTCGGGCCGCGAGGGCCTGCTTGAGGCCGCCGCGGATGATCGCCTCGTTGATCCCCTGGACCTTGATGTCCATCTGGAGGGCGGTGATCCCGTCCTTGGTGCCGGTCACCTTGAAGTCCATGTCCCCGAACGAATCCTCCTTGCCGAGGATGTCGGTCAGGACCGCGAACCGGCCGTCGGGCTCGCTGATGAGGCCCATCGCCGCACCGGCGACCGGGGCCGAGATCGGCACACCGGCGTCCATCAGGGCGAGGGTCGAGCCGCAGGTCGAGGCCATCGACGTGGAGCCGTTCGAGGTGACGCACTCGCTGACGAGCCGGATGACGTACGGGAAGTCCTCCTGGCTCGGCAGGACCGGAAGGAGCGCCCGCTCGGCGAGGTGGCCGTGGCCGATCTCGCGCCGGCCGGGCCCGCGCATCATCTTGTTCTCGCCGGTGCTGTAGGGCGGCATGTTGTAGTGGTGGATGTAGCGCTTCTCGGTCTTCGGGCTGATCGTGTCGATCCGCTGGACATCCGACGAAGCACCGAGCGTGGCCACGGTCAGCGCCTGGGTCTCACCGCGGGTGAACAGGCCCGAGCCGTGGGCGCGGGGCAGGATCCCGACCTCGACCGAGATCGGGCGGAGCTCGTCGACGGCGCGGCCGTCCATCCGGATGCCCTCGCTCAGGACGAGCTCGCGGACGGTCTTCTTGTGGACGAGGCTGAACAGGCTCTTGCTGACGCGCGCCTGGCGGCGTGCCGCGTCGAGCAGGCCGGGGGCGTCGCCGCCGGTGCGGTACGCCTTGACCGACGCCGTGATCCCCTCGCTGAGCGTGGCGAGCCGGTTCGGCACGTCGTCGGCGAAGAGCTGGAGGAGCTGAGCCGTCGCCTGGGCGTCGGGCAGCGCGCGATGAGCGTCACTGAGCTCCACCCCGAAGAACCGGGCCAGATCGCCGAGCTTGTAGCTCTCCGCCCAGTCCGGGTAGGCCTCGCGGGCGAGGACGAGCGTGTCGAGGTACGTTCCCGCCTCGAACCGGAACCCGTCGCCGAGCGCCTGCTCGAGGAAGCCCAGGTCGAACCCGATGTTGTGCCCGACGAGCGTCGCATCCCCGGCGAAAGCGCGGAACTTCTCGGCGGCCTCCTTCGGCGTCGGCGCACCCTTGACGTCCTTGTCGGTGATCCCGTGCATCTGGTGGCCGATGATCGAGCGGCCCGGGTTCACGAGCGTCGAGAACGTGTCGGCGATCTTGCCGCCCTTGATCCGGACGGCGCCGATCTCGAGCAGGTCGGCCATCTTCGGGTCGCGGCCGGTCGTTTCGACGTCGACGACGACGAACTCGGCCTTCGCCTCGACGGCCTTGGCAAAGGTCAGGACCGAGTCGGTGCCGGGCTCGAGGTACGGCAGGCGCTTCGGCTTGCCGACGGCGGCCTGGAGCTCGAGCTGGAGGTCGATCAGCGGCTGGATGGCGCGGTGACCGAAGAGGATCGCCTCGGCCATCACGTCCTCGGGCAGGAGCTTCGCGCCGGCCTCGACCATCATGATCGCGTCGCGGGTCCCGGACACGATGAGGTCGAGCTCGGAATCGGCCAGCTGGCTGTAGGTCGGGTTGACGACGAATTCGCCGTCGATCCGGCCGACGCGGACCGCGCCGATCGGTCCCTGGAACGGGATCTCGCTGATCGTCAGGGCGGCCGACGCGGCGATCGTCCCGAGGATGTCGGGATCGTTCTCCTGGTCGGTCGACAGGACCGTGATCACGAGCTGGACGTCGTCCTTGTAGCCGTCCGGGAAGAGCGGGCGGATCGGGCGGTCGGTCAGCCGGGCGGCGAGGATCGCCGCTTCGGACGGCCGGGCTTCGCGCTTGATGAAGCCGCCGGGGATCTTGCCCGCGGCGTACATCCGCTCCTCGAAATCGACGGTGAGCGGGAAGAAGTCGAGGCCGGGGCGAGGCTCCGACCGGTTGGCGGTCCCGAGGACCATGGTGTCGCCGTAGCGGACGGTGACCGATCCGCCGGCGAGTCGGGCGAGCTTGCCGGTCTCGATGGTCAGCGGTCGACCACCGAATTGCGTCTCGAATGTCTGAGACACGAGGTTCTGTTCCTCCTTTACCGTGCAGGAGGAGCGACCTTGCGGGCGCGTGGCCCGCCGACGAGGAGTCGGACGCGAGAGGACCCCGGGTTGACACCCAGGGTCCGGAGCGGCGATCGCCTAGCGGCGGAGTCCCAACCGTCCGATGACGGTGCGGTAGCGCGCGTTGTCCTTCTTGATCAGGTAGGCAAGAAGGCGGCGGCGCTGTCCGACGAGCTTGAGGAGGCCGCGGCGCGAATGGTTGTCCTTGGGAAAGCTCCTCAGGTGCCCCGTCAGCTCCTTGATCCGCTCGGTCAGGAGCGCGATCTGGACCTCTGGCGAGCCGGTGTCACCGTCTGCGGTGGCATACGCGGCCATGACCTGTTGCTTCTGTTCCCGCGCGAGCGGCACTCGGTCCTCCGAACACGAACTGAGATAGACGTCTACTTCTGTGACCGGCGGAGGATAGCAGGGTTGGCCTCCCCCGGCAAACGCCGGCCGAGCGCGACGCGCACGCGCGGCGTCCGATCGGGCTCCGAGCCAGGCGCCAGGATGAGCCGATCCGGCTCGACGCCGACGATCGATCGCCGACCCGGAGCGACGCTGCCCGCGGTCGTCCAGGCCGGCTCGAGGGTCCCCCGGTAGGCGCCCGCAGGGGGCAGGGCGACCGGGATCGGGAACCGTACGGTCGACCCGAACAGGTCGCCGGTCGCCGCCACGGGCCGGCCCAGGAGGCGACGCGCTCCGTCGAGGTCGCCGGCCGCGATCAGCTCGCGGATCCTGGCGCTCCGGACGGGGTGGCCATCGACGACGAGCGGGGGGACCACCGCAACGTCGAAGCCGGCCCGCGCGCCGAGCTCGGCGAGTCGCTCCGGCGTCCCGCGCCGATCGTGCCCGAACGCGGCATCCGGGGTCATCAGGAAGCCGGCCAGGTCGACCCGCTCTCGGATCCGCGCGACGAATTCGTCGTACTCGGTCATCCGCAACGCCACGTCGAAGTGCTGGATCACCGCGACTCCGACGCCGGCGGCGGCCAGCCGGGCGAGCCGCTCGTCCGGATCGCACAGGAGCGGCGGTGCGGCCCCGACGACGATCTCGTCCGGATGCGCGTCGAACGTGATCACCGCCGGCCTGGCGGCGCGGGCCCGGGCGGCCCGACGGAGCCGGCTGAGCAGGTAGCGGTGGCCGCGATGAATGCCGTCGAACACGCCGACGACGACGAACAGCCGGCCGTTCGAGGCGCCGAGACGCTCCACGCCGACGGTGACGTCCATCGCTCGTCCCGGTCGAGCGGTCAGGAGGCGCCCGTCGCGACCGCGACAGGCGGTGGGGGGCCGACGAGGACCTTGTCCGGCGCGAGGCGCCCGTCCCGGATCGCACCGACGGCCACCGGCCGGCCGCTCCCGTCGACGGCGATCAACCGCTCGTCCGGGGAGCCGACCCGTGGCAGCCCCGCCGCGGGTCGGACGAACTGGCCGCGGCCGACGGCCTCGACCTCGGCGTCGCTCAGGACGACCCGCGGGAACCGGTCGAGGCCGGTGTCGAGCGGCAGGAGCAGCGCCGCGACCGCGGGTGGCTCCTCGGCCGCCGCGGCCCGGATCGACTCGAGCGGGTGAGCCATCTCGAGCGTGAACGAGCCGGATGCCGTCCTGGTGAGCGCCCCGAGATACGCCCCGCCACCGGTCGCGAGTCCGACGTCTCGCGCGATCGACCGGACGTACGTTCCGGCCGAGCAGTCGACCTCGACGATCGCGATCGGGCGGTCGGAATCCGTGTCGTCCCAGCCGACGAGGTCGAGCCGATGGACGGTCACCTCGCGCGGCGCGAGCGTCGGCGTCTCGCCCGACCGGGCGAGGGCGTACGCCCGGCGGCCGCCAACCTTGATCGCCGAGAACGCCGGCGGCTGCTGACGGATCGGACCGACGAGCGCGTTCAGGGCGGTCTCGACGGCCCGCCGCGTCGGGCCGGGGCCCGGCATCGGCGTCAGCTCGCCATCGAGGTCGTCGGTCGTCGAGCTCGCCCCGAAGCAGATCGTGGCTCGGTACGACTTCCGATCGCCGAGGTGGTACTCGACGAGGCGGGTCGCCTGCCCGAGGAACACCGGCAGCACGCCGGTGGCGAACGGATCGAGCGTTCCACCGTGGCCGACCCGGCGAGTCTGGGCAAGGCGCCGCACGAGCGCGACGACGTCGTGCGAGGTGGGACCGGCCGGCTTCCTCACGACCAGGATCCCGTCCAGGCCGGGACCATCTCCCGGGCGCGCCCGCCGGCTCATCGGACGACCGCGGCCGCCAGCCGGCGGGCCTCCCCAAGCACCGCTTCGCGGGCTGCCTCGAGGGGCAGCTCGACGGTCGCCCCGGCAGCCCGGGCGTGCCCGCCGCCACCGAACGCTCCGGTCAGGACCGTCGCGTCGACCCCGCCGGGCTTCGTCCGGACGCTGATCCGGGTCGCCGAGCCCAGCTCCTTGAACAGGATCGCGACCTCGGCCCGCTCGGCCTGGGCGAGCAGGTCGATGATCCCCTCGGAATGAGCGGGGCCGGTCCCGGTCGAGGCCAGGTCGGAGTCGAGCAGCGTCGACCAGATCACCCGGCCGTCGTCGGCATGGTCGAGCCGATCGAGGACCCGACCGAAGAGCCGGAGCTGGACATCGGGCTTCGAGCGGTAGAGCCGGCGCGAGATCTCGCTCAACGGCGCGCCGGCCTCGACGAGCGCGGCCGCGACGGCCAGCGTCCGCGGGGTCGCGTTCGGGTGGGCGAACGTCGCCGTGTCCATGACGATGCCCGCCATCAGCACGGTCGCGAGCGCACCGTCGGCCGCCGTCAGCGGGACGCCGAGCCGGCTCGCGAGCAGGGCCGTCATCTCGCACGTGGCGGCCGCGTCGGGATCGATCCAGTCGGTCGGCGAATCGGCCTCGTTCGACAGGTGATGGTCGACGACGACCCGGGGCAGGCCGTTGAACAGCGCGGCGTGGCGCTGGCGGACCGCGCCGACCCGGTCGAGCGAGCCGCAGTCGACGATCGCGAGCAGGTCGTAGCTGGCGCCCGGCTCGGGGTCGGTCCGGACCCGCTCGATCGCCGGCAGGAATGCGTACAGCTCCGGAACGGGGTCCGTGCAGACGGCCGTCGCCCGGCCGCCGCGCGCCTCGACGACGGTCACGAGAGCAAGCGCCGCGCCGAGCGTGTCCGCGTCCGGGTTCTCGTGGCTGACCACCAGGACGTTCCGGGCCCCGGCCACGGCCTCGACGACCGGCACCGGGACCGTCCCGGCCCAGTCGGTGAGGTCGACCGAGGTCATCGCTTGGGTTTGCGGGTGCCGCCGCGCCGGTCGTGGGGGTGCTTGCCCCGGCTCTGACTCGCCGCCGTGGTCGGGCCGCTCGGTCGACGGCGACGACGCCGGGCCGGAGGCGGTGGCTCGGCGGCCGGTGGTGGCTCGTCGGGCAGGTCGCCCTCGTGGCGGAGCCGGACGACCGGCGTCGGGAGCGTCTCCTCGTCTGGCGCGGCGTCGTCGGTCGATGCCTCGCCGGCCTCGATCTGCCCGAGCAGATGGAGGACCCGCGTGCCACGTTCGATCGTGTCGTCGAGCCGGACGTGCAGGACCGGGATCCGCCGGAGCCGGAGCCGCCCGCCGAGCTCGCGCCTGACGAACGGCATCGCGTGCTCGAGGGCCGCGATCGTCTCGGTCCGCTCGCCGTGCTGACCGATGACGCTGACCCAGACCCGGGCATGACCGAGGTCCGGCGCGGTCTCGACCTTGGTGACGGTCGCGAAGCCGATCCGCGGGTCCTTGACCTCGCGGCTCAGGATCGCCCCGATCTCCTGCCGGAGGAGCTCATCGATCCGATCGGTTCGTTGAGACATCGCTGGAGCTGGCAACCTCGATCGCGAAGTGAGACTCGCCCTCCGAAGGCCGAGCCTCAACGCTCGGCCTGAGGACTCCGGCTGACCGTCTTCTGGGTGAAGCACTCGATGACGTCGCCCTCCTCCAGGTCGTGGAAGTTGGCCAGTCCGATGCCGCACTCGAAGTTCTTCTCGACCTCGCGGACGTCGTCGCGGAACCGCCGGAGCGATTCGATCCGATCGGTCGCGATGACCTTGCCGCTGCGCCAGACGCGGGCACCGCCGCGGACGATCCGGCCGTCGGTCACGTAGCACCCGGCGATGACGGTGTTCTTGCCGACCCGGAAGATCTGGCGGACCTCGGCGCGGCCCTCGACGACCTCGACGATCTCGGGTTCGAGCAGGCCCTTGAGCGCCGCATCGATGTCGTCGGTCAGCTTGTAGATGATGTCGTAGGTGCGGACGTCGACACCCTCGGCCTCGGCGGCCCGACGGGCCGTCTCGGTGATCTTCGTGTTGAACCCGACGACGATCGCGTCCGAGGCGGTCGCCAGCATGATGTCGTTGTCGGTGATGTCGCCGGCGCCCTCGTGGAGGACGTTGAGCCTGACGTCCTCGGTCGACAGCTGGTCGAGGGCGTGGGTGATCGCCCCGAGCGAGCCGGACACGTCGGCCTTGAGGATGATCCTGAGCTCCTTCGCCTGGCCGGCCTGGATCTGGCGGTAGAGATCCTCGAGCGTCGCTCGGCCGCTGCCGTCACCGGCCTTCGCCGCGGCGGTGGCCTTGCGCGCCTCGACCATCGCCCGCGCTTCCTTCTCGTCGGGCACCACGCGCAGGATGTCGCCGGCCTCCGGGACGTCGGACAGGCCGAGCACGACCGCGGGCGTCGATGGACCCGCCTTCGTGATCCGCTTGCCGGACTCGTTCTCGAGGGCGCGGACCTTGCCGTACGTCTCGCCGACGACGATGACGTCGCCGACCCGGAGCGTGCCGGTCTGGACGATCGCGGTGGCGACCGGTCCCCGGCCCTTGTCGAGCTGGGCCTCGACGATCGTCCCGATCGCGGGGCGCTTCGGGTTCGCCTTGAGCTCCTGGAGATCGGCCACGAGCAGGATCATGTCGAGCAGCTCGTCGAGCCCGAGCCGGGCCTTGGCCGAAACGGCCACGAGCGGCGTGTCGCCGCCGTACTCCTCGACGATGACGTTCGCCTCGGACAGCTCGGTCTTCACCCGGTCCGGGTTCGCGTCCGGCTTGTCGATCTTGTTCAGGGCGATGATGATCGGCACCTTGGCCGCCCGGGCGTGATGGATCGCCTCGAGCGTCTGGGGCATGACGCCGTCGTCCGCGGCGACGACCACGACCGCGACGTCGGTGACCCGTGCGCCACGCGCCCGCATCGCGGTGAACGCCTCGTGGCCCGGGGTGTCGAGGAAGACGATCCGTCGGCCGTCCTTCGTCGTGACCTCGCTGGCCCCGATGTGCTGGGTGATGCCGCCTCGCTCGCCGGCCGCGACCTCGGTCGTCCGGATCGCGTCGAGCAGGCTCGTCTTGCCGTGGTCGACGTGACCCATGACGGTCACGATCGGAGCCCGGGTCTGGAGGAGCGACGCCTCGTCCTCCTCGTAGAGGACTTCCTTGGCCGCCTCGTCCGGGGCCTCCTCGGCGTCCTTGTCCGTGACACCGGCGGTCACGGCGACCGCCTCGGAGACCTCGTAGCCGAGCTCGCCGGCGACGAGCGCGGCGGTGTCCCGGTCGATGAGCTGGTTGATCGTCGCGAAGATCCCGCTCTTGATCAGCTCGCGGATCACGTCCGCGGCATTGACCCCGAGGAGCTCGGCGAGCTCCTTGACCGTGATCGTGCCGGGCAGCTCGATCGCGCCACGTTCTCGCGGATCCGCGACCTGGACTGCCGCCTGGCCGACGCCACCATCGCGGCGCGGCGGCTTGCGCGGGCCGCGCCGGCCCCGAGTGCCGCTCCTACTCCTCGCCACGCTGGGTTCCTCCTTCGTTCGTCGTCGTCATCGTACCCGCACCAGCCAGCAGCTGATCACGGAGCTCGGCCGGCAGCGGCACCCCGAGAGCCTTGCTCAGCGAGCCGCGCTCGACCGCCCGTGCCCAGCACGAGCCGTCGGCACACAGGTAGGCCCCGCGGCCCGGCAGCCTGCCGCTCGGGTCGCTGACCACCCGTCCGTCCGGTGTCCGGACGATCCGCACGAGCTCACGCTTGGCGCTCGACGTCCGGCAGGCGACGCAGGTCCGGGTCGGTGTCGTGCGCGACCGTCCGGGCGCGGCCGGGCCGGCTACGGCGACACCTCCTCGACGGGCTCGGCCTTGCGCCGCCGGGTGGCCTTCGGCTTGGCCTCGACGGCCACCGCCGGCTCAGCCGGAGCCGGGTCGGCTTGGGCCGCGGCCACCGGCGTCGCAGCTGGCGCCTTCTTCCGGGTCGCCTTGGGCTTGGGCGCCTCGACATCGGTCGGGGCCGAACCGGCCGGCTCGTCCGCTGGGGCGGCCTCGGCAGCGGCGGCCTTCGTCGCGGCGGCCTTCGTGGCGGCGGCCTTCGTGGCAGCCGGCTTGCGGACGGTCTTCGGCTTCGCCGCGACCGGCTCCTCGGCCTCCGGGGCCCGGTCGGGTGCGACTGCTCGCGGCCCCGGCGGCCTCCGCGGCGGCCGCGGCCTTCGCCTCGGCGACCGACACGTCGCTCCGGATGTCGATCCGCCAGCCGGTCAGCTTGGCCGCCAGGCGGGCGTTCTGGCCCTCGCGCCCGATCGCCAGCGAGAGCATGCGCTCGGGGACCGTGACGCTCGCGATCCGGTGCTCCTCGTCGATCGACACGTCGAGGACCTGGGCCGGGCTCAGCGCGTTGGCGACGAAGACCGCCGGGTCGTCGTTCCAGGGGATGACGTCGATCTTCTCGCCGGCGAGCTCGGCCACGACCGCCTGGACTCGCGCGCCGCGCTGGCCGACCGTCGCCCCGACCGGATCGAGCCCGTCCTGGCGGCTGGCGACGGCGACCTTCGACCGCGACCCGGCCTCCCGGGCGATCGCCTTGATCTCGACCGTCCCGCTGTGGATCTCGGGGACCTCGAGCTCGAACAGCCGGCGCAGGAAGTTCTTGTGGGCGCGACTGACGAACAGCTGCGGCCCACGCAGCCCACGGCGGACCTCGAGGACGAAGGCCTTGACCGGCTGGCCGATCCGGTAGTGCTCGAGCGGCGACTGCTCGGTCGTGGCGAGGATCGCCTCCGCCCGGGCGATCCCGCCCTGGCCGGTCAGGTCGAGGATGATCGCCCGCGGCTCGACCCGGTTGACCGTGCCGGTGATGAGCTCGCCTTCGCGGCTGGCGAACTGGTCGTAGGCGACGTCACGCTCGGCCTCGCGAAGGCGCTGCAGGACGACCTGCTTGGCGGTCTGGGCATGGATCCGGCCGAAGGCCTCGGGATCGAGCTCCTCGGTCGTGACGAGGTCGCCGAGCTCGGCCTTGGCATCGTGCGTCCGGGCCTCCTCGAGGCTGAGCTCGGTCAACGGATCCTCGACCTCGGCCACCGCGGTCCGCGCCCGGAAGACCCGGATCTGGCCGGTCTCGCCGTCGATCCGGACCTGGATGTCCTCGTCGCCCTCGGTCCGCCGGTAGGCCGACTGGATCGCGTCCTCGACGGTCCGGATGAGCTGCTCGCGCGGAACCTGCTTTTCGGCGTTGAGCTGCAGGAGGGCAGTGACGAAGTCACGGTTCACGGTTCGCCTCCCACACGACTACGCCCGGCGCCGGTCGCCGAGCACGGACGACGGCCCGCTCAAAACAAAACGTGGGGGTCACCCACGTCACGGAGCGGCCGTTCAGTTGGCCGGAGTATACACCCGGGCAGGTGGACCCTCAAACGTGAGGATCGGCGGTGACGCGCCCGAACCGACGCTCGACGTACTCGTCGAGGAGGCCGAGGAACTCGGGCACGATCCGGTCGCCGCGCAGCGTCCGGTCGAGCTGGCCGTCGACGAACACCGGGGCGACCGGCTCCTCGAAGGTGCCGGGCAGGCTGATCCCGATGTCGGCATGCTTGCTCTCGCCCGGCCCGTTGACGACGCAGCCCATGACCGCGACCCGCAGGTCCTCGACGCCCGGATAGGCCTCGCGCCAGGCCGGCATCCGGTCCTTGAGGTAGGTCTGGATGTCGCGGGCCATCTCCTGGAAGAAGGTCGAGGTCGTTCGGCCGCAGCCGGGGCAGGCGCTGACCTGGGGCAGGAACGAGCGCAGGCCGAGCGACTGGAGAATCTGCTGGGCGACCTCGACCTCGAGCTCGCGGCCGGCCCCGGGCTCGGGCGTCAGCGAGACCCGGATCGTGTCGCCGATCCCCTCGGTCAGGAGCAGGGCGAGGCCGGCCGTCGAGGCGACGATCCCCTTCATCCCCATCCCCGCCTCGGTCAGGCCGAGGTGGAGCGGGTAGTCGCTGCGCGGGGCGAGCAGGCGGTAGACGTCGACGAGGTCGCGGACGCCGGACACCTTCGCCGACAGGATGATCCGGTCGTGGCGGAGGCCGGTCGCCTCGGCCAGCTCGGCCGAGCGGAGGGCCGACTCGACCATCGCCTCGATCATCACGTCGCGCGCGTCGCGCGGCTCGGCGGCCCGGGCGTTGAGCGTCCATCAGCTCGGTCAGGAGGGCCTGGTCGAGCGAGCCCCAGTTCACCCCGATCCGGACCGGCTTGTCGTGCTCGATCGCGACCCGGACGATCGTCTGGAAGTTCTCGTCGTGGCGCTTGGCGCCCACGTTGCCCGGGTTGATCCGGTACTTGGCGAGGACCGCGGCCGCCTCCGGGTACTTCGTCAGCAGGAGGTGGCCGTTGTAGTGGAAGTCGCCGATGATCGGGACGTCGAGCCCGAGGCCGCGGACCTTGCGGACCATCTCGGGCACGGCCGCGGCAGCCTCGTCCGTGTTGACCGTGACCCGGACGAGCTGGCTGCCGGCGTGGGCGAGCTGGGCGACCTGGATCGCCGTGCCGTCGGCGTCGGCGGTGTCGGTGTTCGTCATCGACTGGACGACGATCGGGTGGGCACTCCCGACGAGGACACCTCCGACGTCGACGCTGACCGTCGGTCGGCGATGCGGCCGAGCGGGAGCCGGCTCGGTCATTGCCCCCGGCCCGGGGCCGTGATGTCGAAGTACGAGATCCAGACGAGGAAGCCCATCAGGAAGGCGAAGCCGACGAGGTAGGTCAGGCGCTCGGCGCGGACGCTGATCCGCTCGCCGGCCACGGCCTTGAGCAGGAGCACGGCAATCCGGCCGCCGTCGAGCGGCGGGAACGGCAGGATGTTCACGAGGGCGAGGTTGGCCGACAGGACCCCGGCCAGGAACAGGGTGTAGACCGGGCCGAGCTGCCAGAAGACGTCGCCGACCTGGCTGGCGATGCCGATCGGCCCGGCCACCGGCGGCGGCTGGGTCGGATGGTTGACCGCGGAGTCGACGAGCTGTCCGAGGCCCTTCCAGATCAACGTCAGGGCCTCTCCGGTCTGGGCGACGGCCATCCGGGCCGCCTCCAGCGGCGGGTTCTGAACGTACTCCACCTGGCCCCCGAACGAGATCCCGAGGGCGCCGCTCGTGACGGTGATGTCCTCGGGCTTGCGGAGCGTGGGGTGGAGCGTCTCGCTCGTCCCGTCGGCCCGGATGACCGCGAGCGCGACCGTCTGGCCGGCCTTGTCGCGCAGGGCGAGGCCCGGGTTGCCGAACCCGTCGAAGCGCTGGCCGTCGAGCGTGACGACGTGATCGCCGGCGACGAGCCCTGCGGCCGCCGCCGGGCTGTCCGGCTGGACGGTGTTGATGGTCAGCGTCCAGGTCGGATAGGCGAACGCGAAGATCGCGAAGAAGATCACGAAGGCCAGGGCCAGGTTCATCACGACGCCGGCCACGAGGATCACGAGCTTGGTCGGCAGTGGAGCTCGAATGAACGAGCGCGGGTCGTCCGAGTCGCCGTCCTCGCCCTCGAGCCGGACGAACCCGCCGATCGGGAGCCAGTTGAGCGTGTAGAGCGTCTCGCCCTCCGAGCGGAGGACCTTTGCCCGCGGCGGGAAGCCCAACCCGAACTCGAGGACGCGGACCTTCGCGAGGCGGGCGGTCACGAAGTGGCCGAGCTCGTGGATCACGACGAGGATCCCGAGCATCGCGAAGAAGATGACGACCGTGATCGCCGACTGGAGCGCGGACAGGGCCATCAGGCGACCGCTCCGCTGACGAACGCGGCCCGGACCTCGGCGTCGAGCGCGATGAGCTCGTCGACGGCGGGTTGCTGGTCGGGCCCGGTCCCGAACCGGGCGACGGCGCTCTCGAGGGTCCGGGCGATCCCCGGGAAGTCGAGGCTGCCGTCGAGGAACCGGCCGACGGCGACCTCGTCGGCGGCGATCAGGGCGGTCGTCGCCCGCGACCCGATATGGCCCGCCTCGCGGGCGATCCGGAGGGCCGGGAAGCGCGCCACGTCGGGCGCACGGAAGTCGAGGCGGGCAGCGGCGATGAGATCCGGCGCGGCGGCCGGTGACGGGTATCGAGTTGGGTAGGTCACGGCGTACTGGATTGGGAGGCGCATGTCCGGCGTACCGAGCTGCGCCTTGACAGAGCCGTCCACGAACTGGACGGCGGAATGGACGATGCTCTGCGGGTGGATGACGACGTCGATCGCGTCGTAGTCGACATCGTACAGCCAGTGTGCCTCGACGACCTCCAGGCCCTTGTTCGCGAGCGTCGCCGAGTCGATCGTGATCTTGGCGCCCATCGTCCAGGTCGGGTGGCGCAGGGCCTGCCCTGGGGTGACCGTCCGGAGCTCGGCCGGGGTCGCCTCGAGGAACGGACCGCCCGACGCGGTCAGGATCAGCCGGGAGATGGCGGCCATCGATTCGCCGGCCAGGCTCTGCCAGATGGCCGAGTGCTCGGAGTCGATCGGGCGCAGCCAGGCGAGCGGGTTGGCCAGGGGATCGTCCGGGCGGCTCGCTGCGACCGCCGCGGCGCGCTGGCGCGCGAGCGGCATCACGAGGTGACCGCCGGCGACGAGCGTCTCCTTGTTGGCCGTCGCCACGATCTTGCCGGCGGCGAGCGCGGCGAGGACGGGGCGGAGGCTGACGATGCCGCCGGTTCCGACGACGACGAGGTCGACGTCGTCGCGGGTGGCGAGGACCCCGAGGGCGTCCGGCCCGGTCTCGACCGTCGTCCCGCCGGGCAGGTCGAGCCGGGCGGCGGCGGCCGGATCGCCGGGGAGCGCGACGACGTCCGGCCAGAGCCGGCGGGCCTGGGTCTCGAGCAGCTCGGCCTGGTGGCCGGTGGCCAGGGCGACCACCCGGACCGCGGGCCCGAGACCCAGCAGGACGTCGACGGCCTGGCGACCGATCGACCCGCCGGAGCCGAGCAGGGCGATCCGGATCGGCTCGTCGCGATGGATCGGCGAGGTCACGCGAGGAACGCCAGGACGTAGAGGGTCATGACCGGGGCGGCGAACAGGAAGGAATCGATCCGATCGAGGACGCCGCCGTGGCCGGGGATCAGGTGGCTCGAGTCCTTCGCCCCGGCCGCTCGCTTGAGCATCGACTCGGCGAGGTCGCCCGCCTGCGCGGCCAGCCCCACGATCGGCCCGACGAGGAGCGCCTGCCAGGCCGGCCCACCGACCGCCCACAGGCCGATCGCGAGGACGATCGTCGTCGCGGCGAGGCCGCCGAACAGCCCGGCATAGGTCTTCGACGGCGACAGGTGGGTCAGGAACTTCGTCAGCCCGGTCGCCTGGCCGAAGCGGACGCCGAACGTCTTGCCGATCAGGTAGGCACCGGTGTCGTAGGCCCACACGGACAGGACGAGGATCAGCACCCAGGCGCGCTGGCCGTCGAGGACCGACGCGAGCGGAGCGCCGGCCGGCAGGTCCGGGGCGGCGTTACCGAGCCGGACGACCGATCCGAGCATCCCGACGTAGATCCCGCCGAAGACGGTTCCGATCCAGGCCGCCAGGCCCTCGCGCGGGTCAAGCCGGGCGAACGCGCCGACGGCCGCCAGGATGACCGCCGAGGCCACGAGGAGCGCAGCCGAGCCGGCCAGGTCGGCCGGGATGGCCGCATCGACGACGATCGCCAGGGTGATCACCACCCCGAGCCCGACGAGCACCGGATAGCCGGCCAGGCGGATCAGCCGGAGCGCCTCGACCGAGCCGAACCCGGCCGCGACGAGAACGAGCGCAGCGATCCACGGGCCGCCCAGAAACAGGACGATGACGAGCGGCGGGACGAAGAGCGCGGCGCTGAGGGCGCGTTCCCGCATCGCTTCCCTGCCCTACCGGCCGAAACGACGGGTCCGGCTGGCGAACTCGAGCAGGGCCGCGTCCAACGCCTCGGCGTCGAAGTCCGGCCAGAGCAGCGGACTGACGTAGAGCTCGGCGTAGGCCGACTGCCAGATCAGAAAGTTGCTCAGGCGCTGCTCGCCACCGGTCCGGATGACGAGGTCGGGATCGGGCAGCCCGGCCGTGTAGAGGGCGCCCGATACGGTCG
Source organism: uncultured Chloroflexia bacterium (assembly GCA_963755285.1). Taxonomy (GTDB): domain Bacteria; phylum Chloroflexota; class Limnocylindria; order Limnocylindrales; family CSP1-4; genus Chersky-267. Next base: position 46,240 of record CAVWJB010000005.1, read on the forward strand.
CCTCGTCGATCTCGTCGGGCCGGATGCCGCGGGCGACCAGCGTCCGGAACGCGTCGACGAGCTCGGTCCGGCCGGCGTAGTTGAAGGCCACGTTGAGCACGAGCCGGTCGCCGCCGGCGGTGGCCTCGAGGGCCGACTCGAGCGATCGCCGGGTTTCGGCCGGAAGCTCGTCCCGGCGCCCGAGCAGGCGGACCTGGACACCCTCGCGGCGGAGCTCGTCGGTCTCGCTCCGGATCGCGCCCTCGAGCAGGCCGAACAGGCCGGTCACCTCGTCGTCGGGTCGCGCCCAGTTCTCGCGGCTGAAGGCGTACAGGGTGAGCACCGGGATCCCGCGCCGGACCGCGTGCCGGAGGAGGCCGCGGATCGCCTCGACGCCGGCCGCGTGGCCCTCGAGCTCGGTCAGCCCCCGGGCCCGTGCCCAGCGCCGGTTGCCGTCCATGATGATCGCGACGTGGCGCGGCGATTCCTCGAGCGGGACGATCGGCTCGGCCGCAGCCCGGCCACGTCCCTCGGGGGTGGACGCACTGCCGTCCAGGGCGTGGGCGATCGGCGGGGCGTCGGTCGGGCGGGCCAGCGGCGGGCGGGCCACTAGACCTCCATCACCTCGTGCTCCTTCTGGCTGCCGGCCTGGTCGACCTCGGCAATGAACCGGTCGGTGACCTTCTGGAGGCTGTCGAGCTCGCGGTGGGCGGCGTCGCTGCCGAGATCCCCATCGCGCTCCTCCTTGCGCAGCGCGTCGTTCGACTCGCGGCGGATGTTCCGGATCTCGACCCGGGCCTCCTCCATCCGGCGGTGGACCGATTTGACGATCTCGCGCCGGCGCTCCTCGGTGAGCGGCGGGATGTTGAGCCGGACGACGGCGCCGTCGACGTTCGGGACGAGCCCGATGTCGCTCTTCTGGATCGCCTTCTCGATCGCCCCGAGGACGCCCCGGTCCCACGGCTGGATGACGATCTGGTGGGCCTCCGGGACGCTGATCCCGGCCAGCTGGTTCAACGGCGTCGGCGTGCCGTAGTACTCGACCACGAGCCGCTCGACCAGGGAGGTCGAGGCGCGGCCGGTCCGCAGCCCCTGGAAGTCGCGCTCCATCGCCTCGACGGCACGGGCCATCTTCCGTTCGGCTGCGGCCAGGGTCTCGCTGCTCATTGGCGGCTGCCTCCCGAGATCAGGGTACCGACCGGCTCGCCCCTGGCAACCCGGACGATGTTGTCCGGCTCGTTCAGGTCGAAGACGACGATCGGCAGGTCGTTCTCCATGCACAACGAGACCGCCGCCGCGTCCATGACCTTGAGCTGGTCACGGAGCAGATCGGCGTAGCCCAGCCGGGCATAGCGTTGCGCCTGTGGGTTCGTCATCGGGTCGCTGTCGTAGACGCCGTCGACCTTGGTTGCCTTGAGCAGGACCTCGGCCCCGATCTCGACCGCCCGGAGGGCGGCCGCCGAGTCCGTCGTGAAGTAGGGGTTGCCGGTCCCGGCCACGAAGATGATGACCCGGCCCTTCTCGAGGTGACGGACGGCCCGCCGCCGGATGTACGGCTCGGCGACCTCGTGCATCGCGATCGCGGTCATCACCCGGGTGGGCACCCCGACCTTCTCGAGCGCGTCCTGCAGGGCAAGCCCGTTCATCACCGTGGCCAGCATGCCGATGTAGTCGCCGGTCGCCCGGTCCATTCCCCGTGCGGACGCGGCGAGGCCCCGGAAGATGTTGCCGCCGCCGACGACGATCCCGATCTCGACGCCGAGCGCCTTGACCCGGGCGAGCTGCTCGGCGATCGTCCGGCAGAACTCCGGATCGACCCCGTACTGGCGCGTTCCGAGGAGCGCCTCGCCGGACAGCTTGAGCAGGATCCGCCGGTAGCGGACGACCTCGCCGATCGCGGGCGGCTCGACGAGCCCGGGCTCGCTCATCGCTCCTCACCGAGCTCGAAGCGCGCGAACCGGCGGACGACGATGTTCTCGCCAATGGTCGCGATCGCGTCGGTGATCAGCTCGCGGACCGACTGCTCGGTGTCCCGGAACGGCTGCTCGAGGAGGCACACCTCCTTGAACCACTTCTTGAGCTGACCCTCGACGATCTGACCGCGGATCGCCTCGGGCTTCTGCTTGACCGACTCGTCGGCGAGCAGCTCGGCCTTCCTGGCCTCGAGCACGTCGGCCGGGATCTGGTCGGCGTCGACGAACTCCGGGTGGAGCCCGGCGACCTGGATCGCCAGGTCGCGGACGAGCTTCTGGAACTGGTCGTTGCGGGCCACGAAGTCGGTCTCGCAGTTGACCTCGATGAGCACCCCGATCCGGCCGCCCGTGTGGACGTAGCTGCCGATCAGGCCCTCGCGGGCCTCGCGCCCGACCTTCTTGGCTGCTGCGGCCTGACCCCGCTCGCGGAGCAGTGCGACGGCCTTGTCGAGGTCGCCGCCGGTCTCCTCGAGCGCGCGCTTGCAGTCCATGAACCCGGCGCCGGTCCGCTCGCGCAGCTCCTTGACCGCCTGGGCCGAGATGTCCGCCATGTGTGTCCTGTGCTCCTGTTCCGTGTCGGCGAGTGCTTCCGACTCCGAGCGGGCCGAGCCGCTCGCGAGCGATCCGAATGGTCGACGGGGGCTAGACGGCGATCGGGGTCCCGGTCTCGCCGTCGTCCTCTTCGCGCTCGCTCGCCTCGCGGGCGAGCTCGGCGGCGATCTCGTCGGGGGACGCTTCGGCCGGAGCCGGCTCGACGATCGGGGCGGCGGTCCGAGCGCCGGGCAACAGGTCGTCCTCGTCGACGTCGGGCTCGAAGGTCAGGGCGGCACCACCGGCCAGGGCCGCCACGAGCGCGTCGGACGGCTCGCCCTCCTCGATCTCCGGCTCGACCGCGACGACCGTCTCGGGCTCGGGTTCGATCGCCGCCCGGGCGGCCCGCTCGCGCCCGCCCTCGATCGCCGCCTCGGCGACGAGCGAGCAGAGCAGCCGGATGGCCCGGATCGCGTCGTCGTTGCCGGGGATGACATAGGTCAGCTCGTCCGGGTCGACGTTCGTGTCTCCGGTCCCGACGAGCGGGATCTCGAGCTTGTTGGCCTCGGTCACGGCGATCCGCTCGCGATGCGGGTCGACCACGAAGATGAGCCCGGGCAGCCGCTTCATCTTGCGGATGCCGCCGAGCGTCCCGGTCAGCTTGGTCAGCTCCTCCTGGAGCTTGGCCGCTTCCTTCTTCGACATCCGTTCGAAGTCGCCGTTGGCCTGGCGGGCCTCGAGCTGCTCCATGAGCGCGATCCGCTTCTTGATCGTGACGAAGTTGGTGAGCATGCCGCCGAGCCAGCGCTTGTTGACGTAGGGCTGGCCCGCCCTCGTCGCCTCCTGGGCGACCGGCTCCTGGGCCTGCTTCTTCGTCCCGACGAACAGGACCTGCTCGCCGCGGGCGACGGTTTCGTTGACGGCGGCGAGCGCGCTGTCGAGGCCCTTCACGGTCTGGGCCAGGTCGATGATGTGGATCCCGTTGCGCTCCGCGAAGATGTACGGCTTCATCTTCGGGTTCCAGCGGCGGGTCTGGTGGCCGAAGTGGACACCGGCCTCGAGCAGCTGGCGCATGGAGACGGTCGGCACGGGGATGGACCTCCTGTTCGGTTGTTGTCCTCCGCAGACCTCGTCGCCGGGAACCGGACCCGCTGGACCCGGCACCGCCCCGGTCGGAACGGTCGTGCGTGTGTGCTCCGCCGCGACGGCGGGCGTTGAATTCGGCCCAGCCTGGCGGGCCGGGCGGGAGTGTAGCACAGGGTCGCCCGGGGTCAGCCGCCGAGCGCGTCCCGATGATGACGGAGCCTGGCGGCGCGACCCGGAGCCACCGGGGGCTCGACCACGACGAGATCGATCCGGACCGGCGCGCCGGGCAGCGGACTCCCGTCGGGCAGGGCGCCCGCCGCGAGCAGGCGTCCGAGCGCATCCCGGAGGTTGGCCCGCTTCCGCCGGTCGAACGTCTCCTCGACGAGCCCGAAGTCGCGCCGCGAGCGCCAGCGGACCTCGACCAGGACGACCGCCCGGGGTGGACCCGGGTCGAGCGCGACGAGGTCGACCTCCTTGCGCCCGAGCCGAACGTTGCGGGCCAGGATGGACCAGCCGCGGGCCGTCGAGGCGGTCGGCGACGAGGTCCTCGGCGGCATCCCCGGCGCGTTGTACCGGCGTGCGACCCGCTCTCGTTCCGCGCTCCATCCGGCGAGTCTGACGGCGCCCGCTTATCCGGCCGTTTGTCGCGATCGCACGCCAAACCCGCACGCCGGGTGCATCCGCGCATCGGCCCTTCGTTCATCGGCGCCGGTACCGTCGGGGGGGCACGCTCCGGCCGACCGGTGGCATACTCGTCCTGGCGCCCAGGCGCTGACGCGGACAACCAAACATGCCACCGCCCAACGGCAGGCCCGGATCGCGCTCACCGCTTCCGGTTCGCGTCTGACCCTCTCCGATGTCCCTGCTCAGGGCGGACCAGTCCCACCGTCGCCGTGCCCCAATGCACGACGTTCCGGCAGTGAGGAGGCAAGACATTGCGAGTGGTGAACAACGGCGCCCAGCGGGCGTCTCGTCGACAACGATCCGGGCGAATGCTCGCGCTGTTCGCATCGATCATGGCCTTATTCATTCTCATTTCCATCCCCGGAACAGCCAGCGCAGCCTCGATCAAGGTGGTCATCGTCGTCGGTCCGGTCGAATCGATGACGGCCAAGTACCGCGCGGACGCCAACCAGCTCGCGGCCACCGCCCAGAGCCACGGCGCGACCGTCGTGAAGATCTACAGCCCGAATGCGACCTGGTTCAAGGTCAAGAAGGCCGCCCAGGGCGCCAACGTGTTCATCTACCTGGGTCACGGCAACGGCTCGCCGAGCCCCTATCCGTACAGTCCTGCGACCAAGAACGGCGTCGGCCTCAACCGGCTCGCCGCCCACGGCAACTCGAACGTCAAGTACTACGGCTCGTCGTACATCAAGCTGATCCACCTTGCGCCGAACGCGGTGGTGATCCTGAACCACCTGTGCTACTCGGCCGGGAACTCCGAGCCGGGCCGGGCGAAGCCGTCGCCGAGCGTCGCCCGCCAGCGGATCGACAACTACGCGTCGAGCTTCCTCAAGACGGGCGCCCGGGCGGTCTTCGCCGAGCCCAAGGGCGATGCCCGGTACATCCTGACCGGGCTGTTCACCACGACGAAGTCGATGCGCGAGATCTTCCAGAGCCACGGCGCCGGCACCGTGGCGTTCAACTCGAGCAAGACCAAGGGGGCGACGATCATCGCGCGGCCGACGATCCGGTCGGTCGGCGGCTTCCTCGACGTCACGGCGGCCGACTTCCTGGGCGGCTGACCGGGCCGTCGCCAGGGCCGAGCGGCGGGGCTCAGACCAGTTCGAGCTCCGCCTGCTCGCCGCCGAACAGGATCCGCTGGGTGGTGATGAAGCTCCGCCGGTGGAACGCCGTCAGGCCGAGCTCGCTCATCGCGGCCCGGTGCTCGGCGGTGGCGTAGCCGGCGTTGTGCTCCCAGCCGTAGCCGGGGTGACGCGCCGCGAGACGGGTCATCAACCGGTCGCGCACGACCTTGGCCACGACCGAGGCGCAGGCGATCGAGTAGCAGCGGGCGTCCCCGTCGACGATCGCGGTGTACGGCCCGACCTCGTCCTCGAAGCCGCTGATCCGCAGCCCGTCGACGAGCACGTGGTCCCGGTCACCGACCCGGGCGATCGCCCGGCGCATCGCCAGGTGGGTCGCGTGGTAGATGTTCAGCCGGTCGATCTCGGCGACCGATGCCGCACCGACCCCGATCGCCAGCGCGCGCCGGTGGATGATCGCGGCCAGCCGCTCGCGCTGAGCTGACGACAGGGTCTTGGAGTCGCGCACCCCCGGGATCCGCTTGCAGTCGGGCCGCATGATCACCGCCGCCGCCACGACCGGGCCACTGGCCGGTGCCACCCCGACCTCGTCGACGCCGGCGATGCGGGACCGTCCCTCGCGCCAGTGGCTGCGCTCGAAGCGGAGGGTCGGGACGATCGGCGCCATCGGCCCCAAGGGTAGCCCACTCGCCGCCGGGCGGTCGGCCGGGGCGCCACCGCTCACGAGCGCAGGTCGCGCGGCGACCAGGTCACCTCGAGCCGGGCGACCAGCTCGTCCCGAGCGAGCGACAGCCCGGGCGGCGTTCGCGCAGCGTCGCGGCCTTGCCGACCCGCTTGCGCAGGAAGTACAGCTGGGCGCGCCGGGCGACGCCGTGTCGGACGACCTCGATCTTCTCGATCCGCGGGCTGTTGATCTTGAAGGTCCGCTCGACGCCGACGCCGCTGGCGATCCGGCGGACGGTGATCGTGCGGGTGATCCCACCGCCGCGCAGGCGCATGACCGTGCCCTCGAAGACCTGGATCCGCTCGCGATTGCCCTCGACGACCTTGGCCGAGACCTTGACCGTGTCGCCCGAGGCCAGCTCGGGCAGGTCGGTGCGGATCTGGTCCTTGACGATCTCGTCGAGCACGTTCACGGCGGTTCCTGCTTCTCGTCGGGCAGCATGGGCTGCGGGATTGGCGTTCGGGAATCGGTCGTAGCGGACGACCGACGGCGGAGTATAGCACGGGACCCCGGCTCCGCCGGTCAGGCGTCGCCGGGGTCGTCGGTCTCCGCCCTCACCTCGTCGAGCAGGGTCCGCTCGAAGGGCGTCCAGTCGCGCTCGGCGAGCAGGTCCGGCCGCCGCTCGAGGGTCCGCCGGATGGCCTCGCGGTGACGCCAGCGACGGACCGCGCCGTGATCGCCGCTGCTCAGCACGGGCGGCACGCCGACCCCGTCGAACTCGGCCGGACGGGTGTACTGGGGGTATTCGAGGAGGCCGTCGGCGAACGACTCCTCGATGGTCGACTCCGCGTCGATCGCGCCCGGCAGGAGGCGCAGGACGGCATCGACGACGACGAGCGCGGGGAGCTCGCCGCCGCTGAGCACGTAATCGCCGATCGACAGCTCGAGGTCGACCATCGCCCGGATCCGCTCGTCGACGCCTTCGTAGCGAGGACAGACGAGGATCAGGTGCTCGCGGCCGGCGAGGGCCTGGGCACGTGCCTGGCGGAACGGCTCGCCGGCCGGGTCGAGGAGGATGACGGTCGAGCCTGGGCGCCGGAGCTCGGCCAGCGCCGCGGCGACCGGCTCGGGCCGGATGATCATCCCGGCGCCACCGCCGTACGGCTGATCATCGACCGAGCGATGCCGGCCGAGGCCCCACCTGCGCAGGTCGTGGACCCGGATCTCGGCCAGGCCGCGCTCCTGGATCCTGGCCGGGATGCTCTCGGCGAGCGGTCCCTCGAGCATCGCCGGGAAGAGGGTCAGGATGTCGACCGCGAGGACCATTCGGATCGGGCCTCAGGCGTCGGATGCGGGCTGGGCGGGGCGAGCGGGCTCCGTGGCGGGCTCGGCGGGCTCCGTGGCGGGATCGCCGTCCGGCCCGGGCACGACGTTCGGCGAAGAGACTCGTCTGGCGCCCTTCCGCGGACGGGGCGGTCGCGCCGGTCGCGGTGGCTTCGGCGGCGCCAGCTCGAGGGCCTCGGCGTCGACCACGATCTCGCCACGCCGGGGCGCGAAGATCCGGACGAAGTCGCGCACGGCCGGGAGATCGAACTCGCCGCGCGGACCGCCGCGGACGACGTAGACGTCGGTCTCGCCGACGCGGTAGATGTCGGAGACCGCGCCGAGCTCCTCACCGTCCAGGCCGCGGACGGACGCACCGACGACCTCGTGCCAGTAGGCGGCGCCGCGGCCCGGCCCGTCCTCGGGCGGGACGTCGGCCTCGAGGTAGGCGCCGCGGAGCGCATCCGCGGCCGTCCGGTCGGGAACCTCGCGGAACCTGACCCGCCAGCCCGGCCCGTCGGGGATCGCGCGCGCCTCGGCCACGGTCAACGGAGCGTCACCGCCCTCGCGGTAGACCTGTCGCCCGGTGGCGAAGCGCGCCTCGGGACGGTCGGTCAGGATCTCGACCCGGACCGCGCCGTTCAGGCCGTGGACGCCCCGGACGAGGCCGACCACGAGGCGCATCCCGACGGTCAGACGATCTCGAGCGAGACCGGCTCGCCGTCGCGGGCGGCGGTCACCTTGAGCAGGGTCCGAAGCGCCTTCGCGACGCTGCCGTTCCGGCCGATGACCTTGCCCATGTCGTCCTCGGCGACATGGAGCTCGAGGACGACCCCGTCCCGGTCGCGCGTCTCCTCGACGCGAACCGCTTCCGGATCGTCGACGAGCGACTTGGCGACGTACTCGACGAGTTCCTTCGCAGCCATCTCGCGACTCCTACTTGGCCGCGGGCAGGATGCCCGCCGTGCGGAACAGCCGGGCGACCGTGTCCGAGGGCTGGGCGCCCTGGGCAAGCCACTTCTTGGCCTTGTCGGCGTCGATCTTCAGCTCGATCGGGTCGGTTCGGGGGTTGTAGTGGCCGATCGTCTCGATCGACCGGCCGTCGCGGGCGTTGCGGGCGTCGGCCACGACGACCCGGTAGGTCGGCTGCTTCGTCGCCCCGACCCGGGTCAGGCGGATTCGGACTGCCATCTGGGGGTGTGCCTCCTCTGGTTGGTGCGCCGCCGCCCGGTGCCCGGGCCCGGTCGGCCTACTGGGGGTTGGTGACGGTGATGATGAACCGCGAGAGCGTCGTGCCGTCGCTCGTCCGGCTCGCGCCGGCGAGCACGTCGAACGGCGCCAGGTACGGCTTGACGTCGGTCGCGTAGTTCGAGCCCGCGTCCTTGGCGACGAGTGGCTCGACGAGCTTCCGGATCGCGCCGATGTCGACATAGACGCTGCTGGCGTTGCTCGAACCGACCCGGCTCATGGCGTCGCGGTAGCGGGCCTGATCGGCCAGCGACGAGCCGGGCTTGACGTCGACGATCGACTTCACCCAGGCCGGACCGGTACCGACGATCACGAGCCCGTCCTGGATCGTGTACGAGATCTCGACGTGGCCGCTCAACGGTTGCTTGAAGATGGTCAGGTCGCTCCCGCCCATCAGCTTGCTGACGTCACCGAGGTCGATCGTCGTGATCGTCCCCGAGCCGTACGGCTCGTCGCGGATCGTGATCCCGGCCGATCCGCCGGCCAGCGCCACGAGGTTGCGAAGCTGGGTCGCGAGCGCGGTCGCCTGGTCGACGTCGGTCGGGACGATCACGATGCCGCCACCCGGGGTGGACCCGTCGGCGGTGACGACGATCCCGACGTCGTCGACCCAGCCGACGAGCTTGTCGAGGCCGCCGAGCGCGGCCGCGGCCTGGTCGATCTGCTTGAAGGCGGCGGCCATCGGGCCCTTCCGCTGCAGGTCGAGCTGGTGCTGGAGCACCTTGCCCACGTCGTGGGACTCGGCCAGGGCGAGCGTGGTGGCGCGGAACGTGACGGGCGATGACGCTCTCCGAGCTGGCGACCGTCGGGGCGTCGGCCACGACCGGCGCGGCGAGCTCGCCGATGAGCGCATCGGACTCGATCCGGGCGCCGGAGGCGGCCCAGGCCGGGAGCTGGTCGAGCAGCGCCTTGTCCATCGCCGATCCGGCGACGGCACCCAGGTAGGACTTCAGGTCAACGTAGGTCCGGCTGACCAGGTCGTCGCTGAGCGTCGACATGGCGCTCGAGAACGCCTTCGAATCGGCCAGCCCGTCCTTGCCGTTGCGGTCGATGGCGGCCTTGACCGACGCCTCGTCACCGACGAGCAGGACGCCGCCCGTGGCGGCTGCGGCGATCGTCGGGCCGACACCCTGGGGATAGACCGTCAGGGCCACGTTCTTGTAGGTCTGATCGCTGCCCGAGGTCGGCGACAGCGACTTGAGCCAGCCGATCGCGGCCGCCGGATCCTTCTGGCTGACGACGAGCAGGGCATGCACGTCCTTGGCAGTGTCCGACGAGTCGACGGCCAGCCTGGGCAGGCCGGACACCGACACGGCAATCTGGCCGCCGAACCACGGCTTGATCTCCTTCGACCAGTTGCGCTTCCCGTCGCTCGCCTTGTCGACGAGTCGGTCGAGGGTCTGGTCGAGCTTGGTCTCGAGCGTCGACTGGTCGGCAAAGCCCGGGAAGTGGGCGAGGAACCGGCCGAGGTTCTGGCGCTGATCGCCGGGCAGGTCGGCCCGGATCTCGACGTAGGCGACCGAGTCGGCAGGCGCCCAGGCCGAGACGAGCGAGCTGTTGGAGGCGCCGACGAGGGCGTACAAGCCCGCCCCCGACAGGGCGACGACGATCAGGGCGATGAGCCCGGCGATCGCCCATCGCGCCCGCGACGGTCGCCTGGGCGGCGGGACGGCCTGGACCGGAGCCGTCGGCGTGACGGACGCGGCGGTCGGCTCGAGGCTGGCCTCGGCTGCCGTCCAGCTCGGTGCGGGATCCGGCTGGGCCGCCCGGGCCGGGCTCGGCTCGACTGGCGCGGTCGGCAGCGCGGCCGTGACCGGCTCGCCGGTCGGTGTGGCTCCGGTATCGGGCGACGGTCCGCCCAGGTTCTGCTCGCTCATGGTGTTCGTACCCCCAGACCTATCGACGCCCGATCATTCCGGCGGCGGCGCGGCGTCCGCCGGCCCCCGAGAACTGCTTCATCAGCTTCTGCATCTCGCCGAATTGCTTGACGAGCTTGTTGACCTCGGTCAGCTCGGTCCCGGCGCCGGCGGCGATCCGGCGGCGGCGCGACGCATTGAGGATCGCCGGCTCGCGCCGCTCGCGCGGGGTCATCGAGCGGATGATCGCCTCGATCCGGCTCAGGTCCCCGCGATCGACCGCGGCCTGGGCCTCCTTGGCCATCCCGCCCATGCCGGGCAGCATGCCCATGATCTGGCCGAGCGGCCCCATCTTCTGGATCTGCTGGAGCTGATCGAGGAAGTCCTCGAGCGTGAAGCTGCCCTTGCGCAGCTTCTCCTCCATCTTGGCCGACTGCTGCTGGTCGAACGTCTCCTGGGCGCGCTCGACGAGGGTCAGCACGTCGCCCATCCCGAGGATTCGCCCGGCCAGCCGGTCCGGGTGGAACACCTCGAGGGCGTCGGTCTTCTCGCCGGTCCCGAGGAACTTCACCGGGAGCCCGGTCACGGCACTGATCGACAGGGCCGCGCCGCCGCGGGCGTCGCCATCGATCTTGGTCAGGACGAGGCCGGTCAGCGGCACGGTCCGGTGGAAGGCCTCGGCGACGGCGACCGACTCCTGGCCGGTCATCGCGTCGACGACGAGCAGCGTCTCGACCGGCTTGACCGCGGCCGCGACCTCCGCGATCTCGGCCATCAGCGCCTCGTCGACGGTCAGCCGTCCGGCAGTGTCGACGATGACCGTGTCACGGACCTCGCGCCGGGCCGCCTCGACGCCGCCCCGGGCGGTCTCGACGACCGAGGCGCCGGCGGGGGGTCGATAGACGGGGATGCCGAGGCTCTTGCCGAGCGTCTCGAGCTGGTCGATCGCGTTCGGCCGGTACGGGTCGGCCGCGACGAGCAGCGGGCGCCGTCCGAGCTTGACGACGTGCCGCGCGAGCTTCGCGGCGGTCGTCGTCTTGCCCGAGCCCTGGAGCCCGGCCACGAGCACGACCGCCGGGTTGCCCTGGAGGTGGAACGTCTGGTCGCCGCCTGACAGCAGGGCGATGAGCTCTTCGTTGACGATCGCCACGACCTGCTGGCCGGCGGTCAGGCTGTGCAGGATGTCCGCCCCGACCGCGCGCTCGCGGACGCGGGCGATGAAGTCCTTGACGACCCTGAAGTTGACGTCGGCCTCGAGCAGGCTCAGCCGGATCTCGCGCATCGCCGCGTCGACGTCGGCCTCGCTGATCCGGCCCCGGCCGGTCAGGTCGCCGAGGGTCTTGCGCAGGCGCTCGCTGAGCGTGTCGAACATCCGGTCAGGTGGCTCCATTCGGCTCGGCGGGGCGACGGATGCGGTCGCTCCGGGTGGCGCACGGGTTCTGGTGCGCCGAGGCGCCCGAAGTGTAGCGCATCGGCCTCCGAGCCCCCCATGACCCGATCGGCCGCTGCGGTGCCGCCGCGCACAGGACCGAGCGACGCGCCACGATGAGGCGATGACCGGCGACGCCCGTCCCGTGGCCTCAGTCTGGCGCAACGGCGTCTTCGTCCGGCTCTGGCTGGCCGGCACGATCTCGATCTTCGGCTCGCTCGTGACCCGAACCGCGCTGCCGTTCGCGGCGATCCTCGTCCTCGGCGCCGGTCCGATCCAGATCGCGATCCTGCGCTCGCTCCAGCTCGTGCCCGGGTTGCTGCTCGGTCTGTTCGCCGGGGCCTGGGTCGACCGGCTTCGCCGGCGCCCGATCATGATCGCCGCGGACCTCGGCCGGGCCGTCCTGCTGGCCTCGATCCCGGTCGCCGCGGTGGCCGGGGTCCTCGGTCTCGGCCAGCTCTATCTCGTGACGTTCCTCGCCGCCGGCCTGACGACGTTCTTCGACGTGGCCGACCGGGCCTACCTGCCGACGGTGGTCGAGCCGGACCAGCTGGTCCCGGCGAACAGCGCCCTGACCGCCAGCGCGTCGGTCGCCGAGTTCTCGGCGTTCGGGATCAGCGGCTTCCTCATCCAGCTGTTCAGCGCACCCCTGGCGATCGCCGTCGACGCGGTGTCGTTCCTGGTCTCGGCGCTGTTCCTCGGGTCGATCCGGCGACCCGAGCCGGCCCGGCCACCGGTCGAGACGCGCGAGCCGGTCGTCCAGGAGATCCGCGCGGGACTCACGATCATCCGGGGGTCGCCGATCCTGCGCGCGCTGGCCGGGGCGGGCGCCGCCTCCCACGTCCTGTGGGGCGTGTTCGGGACGTCGTACCTGCTGTTCGCGAGCCAGGACCTGGGGCTCGGTCCGGCGGCGATCGGAGTGATCGCCGGCCTGGGCGGAGCCGGCGCCTTCGTCGGGGCGGTCCTCGTCGGCCGGTCGGAGCGACGCTTCGGCGTCGGCGGGACGATCGTGATCGGGATGATCGGGTTCACGATCGGCAGCGCGTTCATCCCGCTCGCGCCGTCCGGGGCACTCGTCCTCGGGGCGGCCTTCCTCATCGTCCAGCAGCTCGTCGGCGACTGTGCCGGGACCCTGTTCGAGGTCAGCCAGGTGTCGCTGACCCAGTCGGTCGTCGACAACCGGGCGCTGGGGCGGGTCAGCGGCTCGATCCGGTTCTTCGAGGACATCTTCCAGCTCGTCGGATCGATCGCCGGGGGCGTCATCGCCGAGCTCGTCGGCCTGCGGGCGTCGATGGCGTTCGGCGTCCTCGGCGGGCTGATCGCGGTGGCGTTCCTGTGGTTCTCGCCGATCCCGCGACTGCGGACGATGCCCGAGCGTCCGTTGATCCCGGCCCTGCCGGGCGAGGAGGTGCCGCTGACCGAGTAGGCCCCTAGGCGAACAGGGCGGCGACGAAGGCCTCCGGGTCGAACGGCAGGAGATCGCCGACCTTCTCCCCCACCCCGACGAAGCGGACCGGGACCCCGAGCGCGTTCTCGATCGCGAACACGATCCCGCCCTTCGAGGTCGAGTCGAGCTTGGTGAGGACGACCCCGGTCAGCCCGACGGCCTGGTGGAAGGCGAGCGCCTGAGCGAGGCCGTTCTGGCCGGTCGTCGCGTCGAGCACGAAGAGCGTCTCCGGGCGGGCCCCCGGCAGCCGCTTGTCGACGATCCGGCGGACCTTCGCCAGCTCGTCCATCAGGTTGACCTTGGTGTGGAGCCTCCCGGCCGTGTCGGCGATGACGACGTCGATCCCGCGGGCCACCGCCGCGTCGAGGGCGTCGAACACGACGGCGCCGGGATCGGCCCCCGGGGCATGGGCGACGATCTGGGCGCCCGACCGCTCGGCCCAGGTGCCGAGCTGCTCGATCGCCGCGGCCCGGAACGTGTCGGCGGCGGCGAGGAGGACGGTCAACCCCTCGCTGCGATACCGGCTGGCGAGCTTCCCGATCGTCGTCGTCTTGCCGGTCCCGTTCACGCCGACGACGAGGATCACCGCCGGGCTGCCCGGGCCGGCCGGCTGCGGGCGCCACTCGGCGGCGTCGCGCGGAATGAGGAGGGCGGCCAGCTCCGCCCGGACCGCGGCCTCCGGGCCGTCCGGGTCGCGTCGGGCCCTCGCCCGCTCGACGACGTCCATCGCCAGGCTCGCACCGACGTCGCCGGCGATGAGCGTCTCCTCGACGTCGTCCCAGGACGGGCCGCCCGGACCTCCACCGAGGAAGCCGCGCAGCCGGCCGACGAAGCCCGTCCGGCTCTTCTCGAGACCGGCGACGAGGTCCGCCTGGGCGTCCGGCGAGATCCAGCCGGGCACCGGACCCCTGTCGTCGGCCGGGGTGGCGATCGGTGCCGCGACCGGGGGGTCGATGTCGGCAGGCGCGGGCGAGTCCTCGAAGTCGGTCGGGTCCGGCTCCCAGTCGGGCGGGGCGTCCTCGGGCGTCCGCCACTGGGGCGGCGGTCGAATCGACCGACAGCTCCTCGACAGGCTCGTCCTGCGGCTTCCGACGCCAGAACACCGCGCCTAGCTCGCGACCGGGTCGAGCGCCCCGGCGCCGTTCCCCGCGGACTTCGCGGCGATCGCGGTCGCCTCGTCGAGCCGAAGGCTGATCACCCGGCTGACCGAGTCGTCGCCGACGGTCACGCCATACAGTGCGTCGGCCGCTTCGATCGTGCCCCGGTTGTGGGTGATCACGATGAACTGGGTCGTCCCGGCCAGCCCGCGCAGGGCGTCGGAGAAGCGTCCGACGTTCGCTTCGTCGAGGGCGGCGTCGACCTCGTCGAGGACGCAGAACGGGACCGGCCGGACCTCGAGCATGGCGAACAGCAGGGCCACGGCCGTCAGCGACCGCTCGCCGCCCGACAGCATCGCCAGCGCCTGGGCCTTCTTGCCCGGCGGGCGAGCGACGATCTCGACGCCGGTCGTCGCCAGGTCGTCCGGGTCGGTCAGCTCGAGTCGGGCGAAGCCGCCGCCGAACAGCTGCTTGAACCGCGCGTCGAAGGCCGCCTCGAGCGCACGGAACGTCGCCTGGAACTGGACCGTGATCATCGTCGTGAGCTCGTCGATGAGCGTCCTCGTCCGGGCGATCGCATCACGCAGGTCGGCGCCCTGGGTCTCGAGTCCCTGGACCCGGCTCTTCAGCTCGGCATACTCGTCGACCGCGAACGGGTTGGCGGCGCCGAGCTCGTGATAGCGCCGCCGAAGGGCCGCCAGCCGTCCCGGGGCCGGCGGGTCGGTCGCCGGCGGGGCCGCTTCCCAGGCCGGCAGGACGTGCGGCAGGATCGCCTCGAGCTGGGCCGCCTCGACGTCGTCGTCCAGGTCGCCGGCCGTCGAGTCGCCCGGAGCCGCGGCCACGATCGGCAAGGCGGCTTCGGCCGCATCGGGCGGACCCGACGGAGCGCCGGCTGCGGCCTCGAGCGCTCGGACCCCGACCGAGCCGATCCCGGCCAGCTCGACGAGGACCTGCTCCCGGATGGCGTCCAGACCGAGCCGCGCCTCGAGCTCGGCGACTTCGGCTGCCCGGACCCGTTCGTCGGCTGCCCGCAGCCGCTCGCGCGCCGCGCTCGCCGCCGCCTCCGCGGCGAGGAGGCGATCGCGGTCGGCCGAGTCCGCGGCGCGGAGCTCCTCGAGGACGTCCCGGGCCGACGCTTCGCGCGACTGTGCGGCGGCGACCTCGACCGACAGCCGATCGCGGTCGGCCAGGGCAGACGCCTCGCGCTCGGCGAGGGCACGCTCGTCGGACTCCGCCCGGGCGATCCGCTGCTCGTCGTAGGTCGCCGCCGCGATGGCCCGGGCCACGACCGCCTGGGCGTCCCGGCGCACCCCGTCGACGGCCGCCTGCTGCGCGCCGAGTCGATCGCGCCGCGCGCGCAGGTCGGTAGCCCGCGCCTGCCACGTCGCGAGCGCAGACGGGTCGTCGAGCGCGGTGCCGTCGGCGCCGGCCTTGTCGGCCACGGCCTGCGAGCCCAGGTCCAGCGAATCGAGCGCTTCCCGGGCGCGGACGGCCTCCGCCTCGAGCCGGTCGGCCTGCGCCGCAGCCCAGCCGGCCTCGCGCGCGGCACCTTCGGCGGCGCGACCGGCCGCCCGCTCCGTCTCATCGGCCGCCCGACGCGCGGCCGCCGAGGCGGCCTCATCGGCGCGGGCCGCGGCGAGGCGTTCTCGGGCCGTCGCGGCCGCGGCAAGTGCCGCCTCGGCGGCCGTTTGTCGCTCGCCGGCATCGGCCTCGAGGGCCGACAGCTCGGTCTCCAGGCGCTCGAGCTCCGCCCGTCGCTCGAGCGTGCCGTCGCCGCGACCGAGCGCGATCGCGACCTGGCCGGCGACCGCTCGCCCGTCGCGGCTGACGACGATCCAGCCATCGGGCAGGACCGCCTGGAGCTCGACCAGCGCGGCGACGTCCGGGACCCAGGCGGCACGCTCGAGGATCCGCCGGGCCGCGCCGGCGCGGTCCCGCCGGAGCGCGTCGGCCAGGATCCCGCCACCGAGCTCGACCAGCCGCTCGTGGAAGGCTGGGTCGCGCGCTGCGGGCACGGCCACCACCCCGTCGACGACGACCATTCCGCGCTCGCCGGCCAGCCCGACGACCGCGTCGCGTCCGACCAGATAGGCGCGAGCGGCCTCACCGAGGGCCGCCTCGACGGCGGCCCGCAACCCGGGATCGACCTGGAGGTCCTCGTCGAGACGCTGGCCACCGACGCGGCGCGCGGCCCGGGCGATCCCACGGGCCTCCTCATCCGCGGCCCGCTGCCGCAGGGCCTGCACGCTGCCGCGCAGGGCGGCGACCCGCGAACCGGCACCGGTCGCGGCCTCGGCCGCGGCCCGGCTGGCCCCGTCGGCTTCGTCGGCTGCCGATCGGGCGGCCTCGCGTCGATCGATCGCCTCGCGCTCGGCGGCCCGGGCAACGACGGCGGCCTCGGTCGCCGCGCCATGGACCGTCTCGAGCGCCTCTCGGTCGAGTCGAGCCGCAGTCGGCGAGAGCCCGCTCCTCCGACGAGCGGCGCTCGGCCTCGGCGAGCCGGCGACGGGCGGCCTCGTGCTCCGCGACCCGGGCCGACTCGGCTCGCCGGAGCGTGGCCAGCTCGTCGCCCCGCGCCTGTCGAGCGGCCTGCAGGGATCCGATCTCCTGGAGCGCCTCGGACAGTGCCCGGTCCGCGTCGGCCAGGGCTGCCTCGAGCGCGAGGTCCGGCTCGGGCACGGGCAACGCGGCCTCGCGTCGCCGGAGGACCAGGTCCGACTCAGCCGTTGCCCGCTCGCCGACCAGCCGCTCCCGATCGCGCGCAACGGCACCGAGGTCGGCGGTCAGGCGTGCCTCGCGGAGCTGGAGCTCGGCGAGCGCGGCGCGGGCGACCTCGTATGCCTCGCGCCGGCCCCGCTCGAGCTCGGCCCGCGCGCCGAGCGACGCCGACAGGGCGGCTGCCGATCCCTCGGCCTCGGTCAGCTCGGCCATCGCCAGGTCGGCGTCCGCCTGAGCCCGGCGCAGCCGGTCGGCCGCCGCCCGTCCCCGGCCGGATGCCTCGTACCAGCGCCCATGGGCCGCGGCGACGAGTGCCGCCGCGAGCTCGTCCCCGGCCGAGGCGCGGGTGACCTGCTGCTCGGCCTGGGCGGCCAGCCGGCGAGCCTGGGGGCGCAGCTCGGCCAGGATGTCGTCGACCCGGGCGAGGTTCGTCTCGGCCTCGGCGAGCTGCTCCTCCGCCTTCCGCCGACGGCGCTCGTGGCGGCGGACACCCGCGACCTCCTCGAACAGTGGCCGCCGCTCCTCGGGACGCAGCGCCAGCGCCTGGTCGACCATCCCCTGGCCGATGAACAGGAAGGCGTTGTCGGCGAGGTGAGCCGAGTCGAGCAGCTCGACGAGGTCGCGCAGGCGCACCCGCTGCTTGTTGAGCAGGTAGTCGTTCTCGCCCGACCGGTACAGCCGCCGGCCGAGCTCGAGCACGCCGTACTCGACCGGGAGGAGCCGGTCGGCGTTGTCGAGGACGAGCGTGACGTCGGCCATGCCGAGGGCAGCCCGCCGGTCGGACCCGGCGAAGATCACGTCCTCGCTCTTGCGGCTGCGGAGCGCCCGGCCCTGCTCGCCGAGCGCCCAGCGCAGGGCATCGGCCAGGTTGCTCTTGCCCGAGCCGTTCGGTCCGACGACCGCGCTGATCCCGGGCCCGAACTCGACCACCGTCCGCTCGGCGAACGACTTGAAGCCCTGGAGCCGGAGGGCAAGGAGCCGGGCGGGCGCGGTCACGCCGGCGTCGTCTCGCGCAGACCCGGAAGCGCGGCCTCGGCCGCTGCGATCTCGGCCGACTTCTGCGACCGGCCCTCGCCGGTGCCGAGGACGGCGCCGCCGACCGACACCTCGACCCGGAACAGCTTCTCGTGGTCCGGCCCGCTCGCGTCGATCAGCCGGTAGTGCGGTCGCTCGCCGTTCGTCCGCTGGGTGTGCTCCTGGAGCCGGCTCTTGGCGCTCTTCAGGCTCGACAACGGGGCGTCGCTGGTCAGCTCCGGGGCCGCCTGGTCGAGCAGCCAGTCGCGGGCGACGTCATAGCCCAGGTCGAGGTAGATCGCCCCGACGAGCGCCTCGAAGCCGGAGGCGAGCAGGCTGACCCGGGTCCGGCCGTCCCGGCGCGATTCGCCCTCGCCCAGCCGGAGCGCCTCGCCGAGGTCGATCCGCCGGGCGATCCGGGCCAGGCCGGCAGCGCTGACGATCGCCGCCCGGCGCGCCGACAGGACCCCCTCGTCCTCGGTCGGGCGGAGACGGAAGAGCGCCTCTCCGATGACCAGGGTGACGACCGCGTCACCCAGGAACTCGAGGCGCTCGTTGTGACCGCTGACGGTTTCGCGGTGCTCGTGGAGGTAGCTGCTGTGGGTCAGGGCCTGCTCGAGCAGGTCGTGGTCGCGGATCGGGAGGCCGAGGCGTGCCGCGAAGTCATCGGCCGAGCGCATCGGGCCCCGCGCGGTCTCCCGGCTAGGAGGAGCGCTCGTCGATGTACTCGACGGCGTCACCGACGGTCCGGATCTTCTCGGCGTCCTCGTCGCTGATCTCGGTCCCGAACTCCTCTTCGAGGCTCATGATCAGCTCGACCAGATCGAGGGAGTCCGCGTTGAGGTCGTCGACGAACGACGCCTCGGGCTTGACGTCTTCTTCTTCGACGCCCAGCTGCTCGACCACGATCTTCTTGAGCCGCTCGTAGGTGGTGGCCAACTGACTCCCTCCTCGGAGCTCGATCACCCGGTCAGGCGCCAGGTCGATCGCTTGCGATCCTGCCCAGCACGCCATTGATCAGGCGTCGCGCCGGGTCACCACTGTAGGTGCGTGCGAGGTCGACCCACTCGGCGATCGCCACACGGGCCGGCGTCGTGCCGGAGTGTAGCACCTCACCGATGCCGCAACGCAGGAGCGCCCGGTCCATCCGGGCGAGCTGGACGACCGGGTATTGCGGGGCGGTTCGCTCGATCAGGGCGTCGATCTCGTCGCGCTTGTCGACGACGACCGAGACCAGCCGGCGACTGAACGTCGCGGTCGCCGGATCGGCCTCGATCCCGGCCAGGTGGCGCTCGAGGACGGCGGTTGCCGTGCGCTGGCCGAACTCGGCCTCGAAGACGGCCGCCAGGGCGAGCCGGCGGCCCGCCCGAGCCGTCCGGGCGACGTCCGATCGACCGGGCTGGGCTGGATCGGCCACCCTCAGGAGCCGACGCCGTCGACGACGATCACGATCTCGCCGACCTCGAGATCGACGAGCCGCTCGATCGCCGCCGAGACCGCCTCGCGGACCTGGCGGGTGAGCGGAACCAGCGGATGGCCCGGCCGGGCCACGATCGCGAGGCGGGCGTCGACCCGCCGGCCGTCGAGCCGCGCGACGACCGACCGGCCGCCGCGCAGGATCGCCAGCCAGCGCGGTCCGGGGCGATCGACCCGGACCACCCCGGGAACCTCCATCGCTGCCAGCCGGATGAGCTCGTCGACGACGTCGCGGGCGACGCTGAGATCGGCCGATCGGGTCATCGGTCCGCCTCGATCGCCTCTGCCGGTCTCGGCCTGGTGGCCACCGGTCACCTCTCCGATCGGCGAGCCGGCGGCAGCCGCAGCCGCGGCCGCGTCGGCCAGCCGGGTCGGCTCCCCGCGGAACGTCTCGGCGATGAGATCGGGGATCCGCGCCCGCGCCGAAGCGGCGGCGACGCCGAGCGCGAAGCCGACCATCCGCCGCTTCGCCCGGCCGTGGGTGATGATCACGGTGCCCTTGACCCCGAGCAGCGGCGAGCCGCCGAACCGCTCGTAGTCGAAGATCGTCCGGATCCGGTCGACGCCGGGCTTCATGAGGGCGTAGGCGAGCGGGCCCCGGGGCGGACGGCGGAACTCGGCCGCGATGAGGTCGAAGATGAACGTCGAGAGGCCCTCGAAGAACTTGATCACGACGTTCCCGACGACGGCATCGCAGACGACGACGTCGGCCATGTGCCGGACCAGGTCCTTGCCCTCGACGTTGCCGACGAACTGGAGGTCGGACTGGTCGAGCAGGCCGGTCGCCTCGGCGATCCGGGCGTCGCCCTTGCCGCGCTCCTCGCCGATCGACAGGAGCGCGACCCGCGGCCGCGCGACGCCGAGGACCTTCTCGGCGAACAGCGCGCCCATCTCGGCGTACTGGTAGAGGTTCTCGCCGGTCGAGTCGGGATTGGCCCCGATGTCGAGGAGGACGAACGGCCCGGACTCGGTGATCATCTGGACCGCGAGGGCCGGCCGATCGACGCCGGCCAGCCGCCCGAGGCGGAGGATCGCGGCCGCGTAGGCCGCGCCGGTGTGCCCGGCGGTGACGACCGCGTCGGCCTCGCCGCGGCGGACGAGGTCGGTGGCGACGAGGATCGAGGCGTCCTTCTTCTCGCGCAGGGCGAGCGCCGGATGCTCGTCCATCTCGACGACCTGCGTGGCGTGGACGATCGAGACGTTCGACCGGGGCAGCGACGACCCGGCGATCCTGGCGATCCGGTCTCCGTCGCCGACCAGGATGACGTCGTCGCCGGGATGCTCGGCCGCGTAGTCGAGCGCGCCGTGGGTGACCTCGTCCGGAGCGTGGTCGCCGCCCATCGCGTCGACGGCGACGCGGATCCGGCGATCCTCCGAGGTGGCCCGGACGGCGCTCAGGTCCACCGGATCAGGAGGCCGAGTCGCCCGACTTCGTCTTCGGCTCGAACACCTGGCGGCCGCCGTAGTAGCCGCAGTTCGGGCAGGCGTGGTGAGGTCGCTTCGGCTCGTGACAGTGCGGACACTCCTCGAGCTTCGGCAGCTCGAGCGCGAGGTGGCTGCGGCGCTCGCCCTGGCGCGCGTGCGACACCCGTCGCTTCGGGACTCCCATGGTTCGTCGTGGCTCCTTTCGGATCCGGCACCGGCGGTCTGCGCGGGGCGGTCGTCGTCGTGATCTCGGGCCGGTCGCCGGCTGCGGTCGCGCCGCGCTCGAACGTGGGGCCGACGGGTGAGTTTACGCCATCGCGACGAGTCGCACGAACGGGACCGGGCTAGCTCGGCCCGTCGTCGGCGACGTGGAAGTCGCGGAGCGCCTCGAGCCGGGGGTCGATCGGGGGCTCGCCGTGGTCATGCGGGCCGGACCCGAGCTCCGCCCCGCACTCGGGACACAGGCCGGGGCAATCCGGCCGGCAGAGCGGCGCAATCGGTGCGGCAAGCAGGATCGCCTCCCGGACGAACGGCTCGAGCTCGATCTCGTGGTGGCCGGTCAGCCTGGCCACCTCCGGTTCGTCGGCATGGGCGATCGGGGCGCCGGTGGCCAGCTCGACGCTCTGGAGCGCCTCTTCCTCGAACTCAGCGTCGATCCCGACCTCGACGGGGCGCAGGCAGCGGCTGCAGGCGTCGGCCAGCGTCGCCCGGACGTCGCCGTCGACGAGCAGGCCCCGGTTCGTCCGGGTCAGCCGAAAGCGGGCTGCGGCCGATCCGGCCAGGGTGAGGTCGTCGCCGAGCTCGAGCTCGAGGTCGTCGAAGACGAGGTCGCGGACCGAGCCGCCCGGCTCGCCGAGCAGGCTGGCGACGTTGACGGTCAGGCGCTCGCGGGGATCGGCCCGGGTCACACTCTGCCGGAGCGGGTCGCGCGCGCCTCCTCCTGTTCCGCCTCGCCGTCCCACTCGTCGTCGTCCTGGTCGTCCTCGTCGCCCTCGAGCTCGGCCGCGACCGCCGGCCCGGCGAGATGACGCCGCTCGTCGAGCAGGGCGATCCCCTTCTTGATGCTCTGGAGCGTGCGGACGACCTCGCCCTCGAGCCCGATCAGGACCGACGCCGCGTACTCGTCCGCTCCGCGCCGCACCTCGGCCGCCTCGTCCTGGGCGCTGGTGATGATCCGCCCGCTCGCGTCCTCGGCGGCCGCGGTCAGCCCACGCTCCTCGATCAGGAAGGCAGCCTGCTCCTGGGCACTCGCGACGATCCGCTCGGCCTCCTCCTGGGCCTTCTCGAGGATCCGCTCGCCCTCGGAGTTGATCCGCTTGGCCGCCCGGATCTCCTCGGGGATCGCCGCCCGGAGCTCGTCGATGAGGTCGAACGCGGCGTCCTTGTCGATCACGACGTTGTTCGTCATCGGCAGCTTCTTGCCGTTGGCGATCAGCGTCTGGAGGCGGGTGACGAGGAAGATGATGTCGATCGGACCGGCCCTCTTCGGTTGACGACCGGCGCCGTCGGCGGCCCGGTCGCCTGGATTATCGCACCCGCCACCGGGCAGCGGTTCGGGTCAGCCGCTCCCGGCGACCTCGCGGAGCGCGGCGGCGGCCGCCGGCGGGACCATCCCGCCGATGTCGCCGCCGAAGTGGGCGATCTCCCTGACCAGGCTCGAGCTCACGTAGCCATGCTCGAGCGAGCTCATGAAGAAGACCGTGTCGACGTTCGGGGCCAGGATCCGGTTGTTGTGGGCGAGCTGCAGCTCCGTCTCGAAGTCGGACACCGCGCGGAGGCCGCGGACCATGAACCCGGCCTTGACCCGCTGGCAGAAGTCGACGGTCAGGCCGTCGAAGGTCTGGACGTCGACGCGGGTGAACTCCGGACCTGCCTCGGCGAGCGAGGCCCGGATGACCTCGACCCGGCGCGCGGTATCGAGGAGCGGCGTCTTGCGCGGGTTCTCGAGGACGGCGACGACGACCCGATCGAAGACGGCAACGGCCCGGCGCAGGACGTCGAGGTGGCCATTCGTGATCGGATCGAAGGAGCCGGGATAGACCGCGAGGCTCATCCGCCCTCCCGACGGTAGAAGGTGAGGCCGGTCTCGCCGAAGCGCCGGTCGCGCTCGGATGCTAGCAGGCCGACCGCCGCCGGTGGACGGTCGCGCCAGAAGTGCTTGGCGACGACCCGCGCCCGCGGTCCGAGCAAGGGAGCTGCGGCGTCGGCGCCGAGCGCGGCCAGGAGCCGTCCGAGGAGATCGATCTCGGCGTACGGCGGGTCGACGAAGACGAGGTCGAACGGGCCCTCGCCGGCCGCGTCGCCGGTGAGCCAGTCCAGCGCCTCGGCGCGGACGATCCGGGCGTTCGGGCCGCCCAGCCCGGTCAGGAACAGGTTCTCGGCGATCGTCGTGGCGGCCCGCCGATCGCGCTCGACGAACGTCGCCCGCGCCGCGCCGCGCGACAGCGCCTCGATCCCCGCGGCGCCGCTGCCCGCGCACAGGTCGAGGAACGAGGCACCGCGGAGGTCCGGCTCGAGGATCGCGAACAGGGTCTGCTTGACCCGGTCGGCGAGCGGCCGGGTCCCCTCCCCCGGGGCGACGAGACGCCGTCCACGGGCCGTGCCGGCGATCACCCGGCCGGCGTCAGCCACGACCCACCGCGGAGCTCACGCCGCGCTCTCCGGCTCGCCGGCGGCGATCCCCTCGAGCCAGCCGGCCTGGAGCTCGTGGCGGAGCGGCGCGAGCGCCGGGCTGCTGAGCTCTCCCGAGTCGTCGAGCAACGCCTCGGCGTGACGCCGGGCGTCGGTCGCCAGGGTCCGGTGGTCGGCTCGCTGGAGCGAGGCGACCCGCAGCCGCGGCAGGCCGCTCTGGGCGAGGCCGAGGACGTCGCCCTCGCGGCGCAGCTCGAAGTCGGCCTCGGCGAGCTCGAACCCGTCGAGGGTGCGGGCGACCGCGACGAGTCGGGCCTGCTCGGTCGTCTCGGGGCTCCGCCGACCGGCGACGAGATCGTCCCAGTAGGCCGTGCTCGGAGCCGCATCCGAGACCAGGGCGCAGTACGACGCCGCGCCGCCGCGACCGACCCGTCCGCGGAGCTGGTGGAGCTGGGCCAGCCCGAACCGGTCGGCGCCCTCGACCGCCATCACCGTCGCCTCGGGAACGTCGACGCCGACCTCGATCACCGTCGTCCCCACGAGCACGTCGAGCTCGCCGTCGCGGAACCGGGTCATCTCGGCGTCGCGCTCGGTGGCCTTCAGCCGACCGTGGACGAGCCCGACCCGGAGCGGGGCGAGCAGCTCGCGCAGGCGCTCCGCCTCGGCCTTGGCGGCGACCGTTCCCTCGTCGTCGGTCTCCTCGATCGCCGGCACCACGACGAACGTCCGGTGGCCGTCGGCGGCCTGCGCCCGGACGAACTCCCACAGCCGGTCGATGTCGGCCGGGTGGCGGATCAGCGTCCGGATCGGGATCCGGCCGAGGGGCGGCGTCCGCAGGTCGGTCACGTCGAGGTCGGCGTAGAGGACCTGCCCGAGGGTGCGCGGGATCGGGGTCGCGGTCATGAGCAGCACGTGGGGGGCGGTCCCGCCGGCCTTCGCCTCGAGCTGGCCGCGCTGCTCGACGCCGAAGCGATGCTGCTCGTCGATCACGACGAGCCCGAGATCGGCGAACGTCACCCGGTCCTGGAGCAGGGCGTGCGTCCCGACGACCACCCTCGCCCGCCCGTCGGCGATCGCCTCGAGCGCCTTCCTCGTGCCGGCCGCGCTCAGCGACCCGGTCAGGATCGTGACCGGGATGCCGACCCCATCGAGCAGGTCGGCGAGGGTGGCCCCGTGCTGGCGTACGAGCAGGTCGGTCGGGGCGAGGAGGGCGCCCTGGCGACCCGCTCCGGCCATCGAGCGCCAGGCCGTAGGCGGCGACCGCCGTCTTGCCCGAACCGACGTCGCCCTGGAGCAGGCGGAGCATCGGCTCCGGAAGCGCGAGGTCGGCCCGGATCGCCGCGGTCGCGGCCAGCTGGTCGGGCGTCAGATCGACCGCGTCGCCGAGCTTCCGGGCGAGCGCCTTGACGAGGGCGCCGCGGACCTCGGCGTCGAACGCGTCGTCGACGAGCAGTGGCCTCGCCTTCGAGCGAACCCGCTGGCGGCGGCGGCCGACCATCCCGAGCTGGAGGGCGAGGAGCTCGTCGAAGGCAAGCCGGCGCAGGGCGGCATCGAGCGCCTCAGGGTCGTCCGGGTAGTGGGCGCCCTCGATCGCCCGGCCGATGCCCTCGAGCGCCTCCGCCCGGCGCAGGTCCGCCGGCAGGTACTCGGGGTAGGCAAGGCCGGCCCGGTCGATCGCCTCGCGCATCGCCACCCGCAGGCGGGGCGCGGCGATGCCCGCCGTGAGCCGGTAGATCGGGACGATCCGACCGGCATGGAGGAGGTCGCCCTCGGCGTCCTCGCGCTGGAACTCGGGGTCGTCGAAGATCACCGTGAAGCCGCGCTTCTTGAGCCGGCCGCTCATGACGAGCCGGTCGCCGGGATTGATCCGACGCTCGATGTAGCGCCGGCCGAACCAGATCGCCTCGGCCTCGCCGGTCTCGTCGTTGACGATCGCGATCGTGCGCTGGATCCGACGCCGGAAGCCCTGCTCGACCCGGATCGAGCGGACCGTGACCCGGGAGCTCACCTGGTCGCCGTCCTGGCGACCCATCAGCTCGGCGATCGTCTCCATCCGGCGCCGATCGTCATAGCGCCGGGGCAGGTGGAACAGGAGGTCGCGGACCGTGCCGATCCCGAGCCGCGGCCCGACCCGGCGGATCGCGGCGGCGCCGCTCAGGCCGCTGTTGCCGATGGGCGTCGCAAGGAGGGCGACCGGGTCGGTCGGCGGCGGCAGCGGCCTGGGCGCGGCGGCCGGCCGGGGCCGGGTTGGGCGGGACTGACGGCGGGGAGGTGCGGGGGGCATCGCTATTCCGCCGAGATCAGGTACCGGTAGTGCGGCTGGCCGCCGTGGCGGACCTCGACCTCGATCCCGGGGCGGGCCTCGGCCACCTTCCGCGCGACGTCCTCGGCTTCGGCCAGCTCCGACCCGTCACCGTAGAACAGCGTGATCAGCTCGACTCCCGGCGGAAGCGTCGCGACCGCGGCCAGGATCGCCCGGTCACGATCGCCGTCGGCCGCGACGAGACCGTCGTCTGGATCGAGCACGATCGTCTGGCCCTTGCGGACCTTGCGGCCGCCGATCCTGGCGTCGCGGACCGCTGCGGTGACCTGGAGGGTGGCCAGCCCGCGCCCCTGCGCCGTCATGTCGGCCACGTTCGCGGCGGCCGTCGCGCCGGGATCGAGCGCGAGCAGGGCCGAGAAGCCCTCGGCGGCATTCCGGGTCGGCACCACGTGGACCGGGCGATCGGCCAGCTCGGCGACCTGGCGAGCCGCGAGGACGACGTTCGGGTTGTTCGGGAGGAGCAGGACCTCGTCCGCGTTGACCGCCTCCACCGCGGCGAGGAGCTCGCCCGTGCTGGGATTGGCCGCCTGCCCTCCGCGGACGACCGCGGCGACCCCGAAGTCGCGGAAGATCGACGCGATGCCGTCCCCGGCAGCGACCGCGACGACGGCCATCGGGACGCGCGGCCCGTCGGCCGCCGAAACGCCGTTCGTCGGGTCGGTGGGGTCTGATCCGCGGTTCACGTCCGACGGTGAGCTGGTGAACTCGGACGCCCGGGTCTCGCGGACGTCGCGGGCCTGGTGGTCGAGGTTCTCGACGCTGATCCGGCTCAAGCGTCCCGAGCCCGAGGCCGTACGAGATCACGTCGTCCGGCCGGTCGTTGTGGACGTGAACCTTGGCCGCCCGGGAGTCACCGGCGACGACGACCAATTCGCCGATCGTCTCCAGGTGATTCCGGATCGCGTCGATGTCGAGATCGTGCCCGGGCGCCGGCTGGAGCAGGAACATCGTCTCGTAGCCGAACCCGTCGTCGGCGTGGGCCACGAGCGCCGACGGCCGGGCGCCGTCGTGGACTCGCCCGGAGACGCCCCCGGCGACCGCCTCCCCGACGACGAACTTGAGCGCGCCCTGGAACAGGCGATAGAGGCCCTGGCCGCCCGAATCGACGACGCCGGCCTCGCGCAGGATCGGCAGCAGGCTCGGCGTCCGCGCCACCGCCTTCTCGGCCGCGTCGACGGTTGCCGCCAGGACGGTCTCGATCGCGTCGTCGCGCTCGGCCGCGGCCTTGGCGGCCACGCTCGCCTCGCGGATCACGGTGAGGATCGTCCCTTCGACCGGCTTCTTGACCGCGGCGTAGGCCGTCTCGGTCCCGAGCGCCAGGCAGTGGGCGAGGTCGAGGCCGTTGAACCGGCGCTTCCGCTCGAGACCGCGGGCCATGCCGTTGAGGATCTGGCTCGTGATCACCCCGGAGTTGCCGCGAGCGCCCATCAGCGCCCCGAAGCTGATCGCGGCCGCGATCCGATCGGCCGGCTGGCCGGCCGCAGCTTCCGCCTCCTCGAGCGCGACCTTGACGGTCGCCGCCATGTTCGAGCCGGTGTCGCCGTCGGGGACCGGGAACACGTTCAGGGCGTTGACCTCGTCGACGTGAGCCTCGAGGTTGGCCACGGCCGAGCGGAAGGCCGCCAGCAGGCCGGCGCCGTCACAGCTGCGGCGCGTCATCGACCGGGCGACTCGCCGGTCTCGCCGGTCTCTTCGGCCTGGGCGGCGTCCACGAGCCCCGGCTGATCGACCCCGTAAGCCAGGAGATCCGCCGGGGGCACCGACGACGGCTCGTAGCGCATCCCACCGACGTGGATCGTCAGTCGATCGGGCTCGCGATCGAGCGCCCGGCGGAGCGCGTAGCGGACGGCCGAGTCGACCTGGCGGGCGACCTCGGCGACCGGCAGCCCGAAGGCCACGGTCAGTCGGAGATCGACGCTGAACGGCGGTCCGGTCCGCACCCGGACACCCGATCCTCCGAGTCCGACGAGCCGGCGAATCCTGCCCAGGCCATCGTCGTCGACGAAGCCGACGACGCCATAGCTCCCGAGGACGGCGCTGCGGACGATCTCCTCGATCGCCCGCCGACTGGCGAACGAGCGGCCCGCGACGGAGCGCTCGGGCATACGCTGGATGGCCTCCGCTGCAGGACGCTCGCGCTCAGGCTCGTGCTCGCGGCCGTCCGGGATCCCGGGGTCGATGTGCTATCGTACCGCCTGCCCGGGCCCGTCGCGGCCCGCGCTCAAGACCCGAACCACCTTCTGAGGACCGACATGGCCCGCGCTTGCGCCGTCTGCGGCAAGGTCTCGATGGGCGGCTTCAACCCGCAGTCGTCGGGGATGAACCGCGTTCGAGCCCATCGTCGCTACCAGCCGAACCTCCAGCCGCTCACCCTCCCGACCGGGACCGGCGGGACGAAGAAGCAGCTGGTCTGCACGCGCTGCCGGCGAACGATCGCCAAGGCCAGCCGCTAGCGCCGACCGGGTCAGCCCCGCTCGTCCGTGTCGAGCCAGATCGTGAACGGACCGTCGTTCACGAGCTCCACGGCCATCTCGGCGCCGAACCGTCCCCGCGCGACCGTCACGCCCATCGCCTCGAGCGCACCAGCGAACCGCTCGTAGAGCGGGATCGCCACGTCCGGGAGCGCCGCGCCGGTGAAGCCCGGCCGACGACCACGGCTCGTGTCGGCGAACAGGGTGAACTGGCTCACGACGAGCGCCTCGCCGCGCGACGTCCAGCAGGGACCGGTTCGTCCGACCCTCCTCGTCGGCGAAGATCCGCAGCTCGGCCACCTTGCGGGCGAGCGCGTCGGCGATGGCCACGTCGTCGTCGGGCCCGACGCCGAGCAGCACGACCAGGCCCGGGCCGATCGCGCCGACCGGCTCGTCGTCGATCCGGACCTCGGCCCGGCTCACGCGCTGGAGGAGCGCTCGCACCGGCCCCGCCGTCAGCGGCTGAGCAGCCCGGCGGCGGCTCGCCAGGCCCCGCCGAGCATCGCCAGCCACGGGACCAGGTAGAGGGCCGTCGTCCCGCCACCGAGGGCACCGGTCGTGTTCATCCAGTACGCCACGACCGCGCCCAGCGCCGCCACGACGAGCCCCTGGCCGACCACCGACCAGCGGACGTGCCGGCCGAGCCGGGCGAGCGCCCCGGCGTCGCCGGCGTCGGCGGCCTCGACGCCCGCCTCGAGCTCGTCGTCCGCCGCATCGTCGATCACCCGCCGGAACCAGGCCGGGGCGTGGATCACCGCCCAGTACGCGGCCGACGCGTAGAGCAGGCCGCCGATGATGTCGACGACGTAGTGGTCGGCCAGGTAGACGATCGAGAACCAGACGCAGACCGAGTAGGCGAGCAGGAGCCAGCCGACCCGGCCGAACGCCCGCCGGGCGAACAGGAAGCCGAGGAACGGGAACGCCGCGTGGAGGGACGGGAACGCAGCGACCTGGTTCGGGTTGATGTCGTAGACCGTGTAGCTGTAGATGTAGTGGCCCTCGAACCCGAACAGGCTGGCGAGCTGGTCGAAGCCCTGCTCCTTGAGATAGACGATCGCCGGCAACCCGTCGGGACCGGGCAGGAAGCCGTGCTCGGCGGCCCACCACGGCGGCGCGACCGGCAGCAGGACATACGTCGCGAAGCCGGCCATCGCCAGCAGGATGAGGGCCGCCACGAAGTCGTAGTACACCCGACGCCGGCGGAGCCACAGGAAGAACCCGACCGCGATCGGCAGCGGGAAATGGAGGAAGTAGAAGATCGTCGCGGCCGAGGCGAGCGGGTCGCTGCCGGTCGCCGGATGGAGCGCGTCCTGGAGGACCTGGGTCGGCACGTTGCCGAAGAACAGCAGCCGCTCGATCGCGAGGACGTCGGTCACGTGGACGGCCAGCCCGATGTTGTCGGCGTAGCCGCGCATCAGCTCGTAGGCGAAGAACAGCCCGATGAACGGGATCCAGTCGCGCACGAACAGGCGTCCGCGGCCGAGCAGGACCGCCGCCAGCCCGAACGCCACGAGCAGCACGTCGGGCGTGATCGACACGCCGCGGACGAGCATGAGCGCCGACAGGATCACGATGTAGGCGCCGACCGCCCAGAGCAGGATCCGGTCGTTGCGCCGCCCGAGCGACGCCGTCTCGGGGACGTCGGTCACGACCCGACCGTCTCGAACGTCGCCCGCCACGCCTCCGCCTCGGCGTAGGCAGCCTCGCGTTCCCCGGCGTAGCGCTCGAGGGTGAGCGTCTCGACCTGGCGTGGGACGAGCAGCTCGTAGTCGCGAACACCGTCGGGGTTCATCCGCCCGTCCGCGCGGAGCATGATCACCGGGATCCCGCCGGCCTCGATCGTCGCCCGCAGCTTCGTCCCGACCTGGAGCGGCAGGCTGGCGATGCTCCGCCACTCGTCGCGCGGGATCGGTGGCTTGCCCTTGTTGAGCTGGAAGGCGTAGCCCTCGTCGGCGAGCGCCCTGATCAGGCGGACCTCGCGGCCCATGTCGTGGCCCTTCTGGAAGAGGGCCGACCCGGCCACGAGGACGTCGACGCCGAGCCCGCCGACGTACTCGGCCGTCTCGCGGTTGATCCCGCCGTCGACGTGGACCTCGCCGCCGAGCGGCAGGTAGCTCAGGAGATCGCGGGCGCCGACGATCTTGCGCGCCGCGTCGCGCATGAACGACTGGCCACCGAACCCCGGCTCGACCGTCATCACGAGGACGATGTCGATGAGCTCGCGGTACTTCGCCAGCGCCCGGACCGGCGTCTTCGGCTTGATCGCCAGGCCGGCGGCCCGACCGGCCTCCCGGATCCGTCGGAGCGTCGGCTCGATCGGCTCGTCGATCTCGACGTGGAACGTGATCGAGTCGCAGCCGGCGTCGATGAACTCCTCGATGTAGCGACCGGGCTCGCTGATCATGAGGTGGGCGTCGAACGGCAGCTCGGTCCGCGGTCGGAGGTGCTTGATCGTCTTCGGCCCGAACGTCAGGTTCGGGACGAAGTGGCCGTCCATGACGTCGAGGTGGACCCGGTCGGCGCCGGCCTTCTCGACTCGCCGGACGGCATAGGCGAGGTTCGACAGGTCGGCGTCGAGGATGCTCGCCGAGAGGCGGGCTCGGCCGGTCCCCACGGCGTCAGCTGCCGGCTGTGCGCAGGGCCGCTGCGCTGTCCCGGACGAGCAGCTCGCGCCGGCGGGCGACGACCGCCGGGGGCGGCTCCCCGGCGCGCTCGGCCGCCAGCTGGCCGCAGGCCGCGCCGATCTCCTGGCCGCGGTTGCGCCGGATCGTGACCGCGATCCCGTCCTGGCGGAGGCGGCTCGCGAACGCCTCGATCCGGGACATCGGGCTGGCCTGCCAGGGCGTGTGAGCGACCGGGTTCATCGGGATGAGATTGACGTGGCACAGGTCGCCGCGGAGGAGCGCCGCCAGCGCCTCGGCGTCGGCCGCGGTGTCGTTGATGCCGTCGATCAGGGTCAGCTCGTACGAGATCCGGCGGCCGGTGACCCGGGCGTGGTCGCGGGCCGCGTCGACCACCTCGGCGACCGGCCAGCGCTTGTTGAGCGGGACGAGGACGTCGCGCAGCGGATCGCGCGCCGCGTGAAGGCTGACCGCGAGGGTGAATTGCGGGCCGAGCGCGGTCAGCCGCCGGATCCCGGGGACCACCCCGCTCGTGCTGACGGTGATGTGCCGGGCGCCCAGGCCGAACCGGCGCGGATCGGACAGGGCGGTGACCGCTTCGAGCACCCGGTCGAGGTTGAGCAGCGGCTCGCCCATCCCCATGAACACGACGTTGGTCAGGCGCTTGCCGTCGACGGCCAGGCGGCGGGCGGCGGCGCGGACCTGGTCGACGATCTCGGCCGTCTCGAGGTCGCGGGTGAAGCCGAGCTCACCCGTGGCGCAGAACGGACAGCCCACGGCGCAGCCGGCCTGGCTCGAGATGCAGACGGTGTGCCGTTCGCGATGGCCGGCCCGGGCCGGGTAGTGCATCAGGACCGACTCGATGAGGGCGCCATCGGACAGCCGGTGGAGGGCCTTCTCGGTCAGCCCGCCATCGCTCGCCTGGACGTCGGTCTCGAGCAGGGTGTCGAACCGGAAGGCGGCGTCGAGCTCGGATCGAAGTCCGGATGGCAACGTTCGGACGTCGGCGGCCGCGTGCGCCCCGCCGCCTCCGGCCCACACGGCGTCGCTGACCTGGCGGGCGCGATAGCCGGGTTCCGACCTGGCGCTCAACCAGGCGCTGAGGTCTTCCTGCGGGTAGCCGGACAGCCCGGGTCGCGGGTCACGGCTCGCCGGCCCGCGGCCGGGCGCCGGCCGTTCCGGAGCGGCGGTCGTCGGCGCGTCGGTCACGCGGCGCATTGTCGCACGGTGTCGGACCGCGACCGGCCCGGTCAGGGCGGGTCGGCCTGCTCGATCCGGGTTCCCGCGAGCGCCGGCCGGCCGATGAGGAGCTCGCGCCCCGTCATCCGGCGGCCCCCTGCTGGCTGGACGTCGAGGAGACGCAGGTCTCCGGCGGCCGTCGACAGCCGCAGCTCCGGTGGCGGGCCGAACAGGCCGACCGACGCGTGGGCCCGGGTCGACCGCGGGAACGGCCTCGGCGCGCCAGATCTTGAGCGGGCCAAAGGCCGTCTCGACGAAGGTGCCCGGCCACGGCTGGAGGGCGCGGACCCGGCGCTCGAGGTCCTCCGCCGGGAGCGTCGGATCGAGCCGGCCGTCGGCGCGCCGCAGCGGACGGGTCAGGGTCGCCAGGGACTCGTCCTGCCGGTGTGGCGTGCGCCGCCCGGCGAGCCAGTCGCCGAGCGTCCGCCGGACGAGCTCGGCGCCTTCGCGGGCAGCTCGCTGCTCGACCTCCGGCGCCGTCTCGGACCCCTCGAGGGGCCAGCTCTCGACGGCCACGATCGGCCCCGTGTCCAGCCCGGCGTCCATCCGGATGACGGTCACTCCGGTCGACGGGTCGCCGGCCAGGATGGCGGCGGGGATGGGCGATGCGCCGCGATGCCTGGGCAGGAGCGACGGATGGACGTTGAGGATCCCGTGGCGCGGCAGGTCCAGGATCCCCGCCGGGACGATCCGCCCGTAGTCGGCCAGCACCCCGAGGTCGGGCTGGAGGGCGGCGATCTCGCCGATCGCGGCATCGTCGCGGATGCGGGCGGGCTGGAGCAGCCGCAGGCCGAGCGCTCGCGCCCGAGCGGCCACGGGGGTCGGCGTGGACTCCTGTCGCCGGCCCGCCGGCCGGTCCGGAGCCGAGACGACGCCGACCAGCTCCACCTCGGGCGCGGCCACCAGGGCCTCGAGGATCGGGACGGCAAACGGCCCGCTGCCGAAGAAGACGGTCCGGGCGGGGTGGTCGTCCGGGCTCACCGACGACCGGCCTCCCGCGTCAGGCGAGCGCGCCCTGGGCCTCGCGGATGTGCTCGTGCTCCTCGTCGTCCTCGTCCCCCCCGCTGACGTCGATCAGCTCGTCCATCGATTCCAGGTAGTCGATGTAGAGCTTGCCGTCGAGGTGGTCGAGCTCGTGCTGGAGCGCGCGTCCGAGAAGCCCCGACCCGGCGACCTTGTACTTCTTGCCGTTCCGGTCCTGGGCGACGACCCAGACCTTCTCGCGGCGGGTGACGTAGGCGACGTAGCCCGGGATCGACAGGCAGCCCTCGAGGTCGCGATCGTCGCCGGCGGCGCGGACGATCTTCGGGTTGATGAGCTCGTAGAGCCGGCTCTCGACTTCGATCACGCAGGCCCGCTTCGCCTCCCCGAGCTGCGGAGCGGCGAGGCCGACGCCGGGCGCATGGCGCATCGAATCGGTCAGGTCGTCGAGCAGCTCGTGGAGGTACTTCCCGAAGCTGTCGACGGGTTCGCCCTTGAGGCGCAGGCGAGGGTCGCCGAGGAGCACGATCGGTCGGACGGTCATGGCCGCGAGTATAGCGAAGGACGATCGGGCGACCGGCCTCCCGGGCCGCCCATCAGCCGGGCTCTAGCGGCCGGACAGCCCGAACCGGCGGGGGCCGCGACCGGACGCGCTCGGTGGCTCCTTGTCCATCCGCAGCCCGCGAGCGCGCAGGAACCGGTCGATCTCGGCGTGGAGCTGGGCGCCCTGCGGCTGCTTGTCGAGCCACTCGAGGTAGCCCGGATCGACCCGCGCGATCTCACCGATCGACCAGCCGATGTGGCGTCCGAAGTTGAGCACGGTGCCCTGCGGGTTGCCGGGCGGCGGGCCGGCTCCGCCCTCGCCGTTGGGACCTCGTCGCCAGGTCGGGGCGGATGCCGCCGGCGGCGCGCCGGACGCGGCCGGCTTCTGGCCGTCGCGTGGAGCTGCCGCGGTCGCGGAGGGCTCGGGGCGGGCCGTTGCCGCGGTCGTCCGCGCGGTCGAGTCGAGGATCACGCCGGCCAGGTGGGACTTGTCGTAGGCGGCCCGTCGCTCCGGGTCGCCGAGCGTCTCCCAGGCCGCGTTCAGCTGGGCCATCTGGGCGCCGGCCGTCGGGTCGTCCGAGTGGTCGGGGTGAAGTCGCCGGGCCCGCGCGCGATAGGCAGCCTGGAGGACGTCCTGATCCGCGTCCTGGCTGACCTGCAGGATCGCGTATGGGTCGAACCTGTCGGCCATCCGGTGGGACGTCTCCATGGTGCGTCGCGCGACACCGGCGAGCCACGCGCGCCGGCGCCTCGAACGTACGTTTTCACCCGGGGCGTGTCAACGGACCGGACGACCCCGGACCGCACCAGCCACCGTCAGAGGAGCGACTCCGGGTCGACGTCGACCGACCATGGGGCATCCGGCCCGTCGTCGAGCAGGGTGGTCGGATCCGGACCGCGCAGCACGACGTTCCAGCGCCAGCGGCCGGCCCGGCGCCGGATGAACGCCGGAGCCGGACCGACGACCTGGACCTCGACGCCCCGCTCGGCGGCGAGCGCTCGCAGCCGGTCCGCCTCGACGGACGCCACGCGCTCGGCCGCGGCCGGATCCTCGAGCCCCACGGTCAGCTTGACGAGGCGCCCGAACGGCGGCGAACCGAACCGCCGGCGGACCTCGAGCTCGGCATCGTAGAACGCGTTCGCGTCGCCGCCGACCACCGCCTGGATGGCCGGATGGTCGGGCTGGTAGCTCTGGATGATCGCCCGGCCCGGCCGATCCCCGCGGCCCGCCCGTCCGACGGCCTGGGCCAGCAGCTGGTACGTCCGTTCCGCCGCCCGCTCGTCGGGCAGGTTCAGGGCGACGTCGGCGCTCACCACGCCGACCAGCGTCACCTCCGGGATGTCGAGGCCCTTGGCGACCAGGCTCGTCCCGACGAGGACGTCGAGCCGGCCGCTGCTGAAGGCGTCGACGACCCGCTCGGCGGCACCCTTGCGCTCGACGACATCACGGTCGAGACGCCCCGTGCGGAGCGTCGGAAAGCGCTCGCGGACCTCACGCTCGACCCGCTCGGTGCCACCGCCGAGGTAGCGGATCCGGGGCGAGGCGCAGGACGGGCAGCGCCCGGCCATCGGGGCCGCCGTCCCGCAATGGTGGCAGCGGAGCGACCCGCCGGCGGCATGGTAGACGAGCGGCCGCTCGCACTCCGGACAGGCCTGGACGTGGCCACAGTCCCGACAGAGCACGACCGAGGCCGTGCCGCGCCGGTTGATCACGAGGATCGCCCGCTCGCCGTTGGCCGGGTCGAGCGCGGCGAGCGCCGCGGCAAGGGGCGCCGAGAGCAGCCCCCGGTTGCCGGCCGCCAGCTCGGCCCGCAGGTCGACGACCGCCACCTGCGCCGGGGCGCCGGCCGGACGATCCGGGAGGCGTACCCGGCGATACGTCCCGGCGCGGGCCCGGCCGACGCGTGTCGACGGCCGGCGTGGCGCTGCCGAGCACGACGGCGGCACCGGCCAGCCGGCCGAGCTCGATCGCCACGTCGCGCGCCTGGAGCCGCGGCGTCCGATCGCTCTTGTAGGTCGCCTCGTGCTCCTCGTCGACGATCACCAGCCCGACGTCGGCGAGCGGGGCGAGGACGGCCAGCCGGGTCCCGACGACGATATCGACCTCGCCGGCCCGGATCCGGCGCCACTCGTCGGTCCGCTCGCCCGCCCCGACCGCCGAGTGGACGAGCGCCACCCGCGCGTCGAGGTCGGCCCGGAGCCGGTCGACGAGCGGCATCGCGAGGGCGATCTCGGGGACGAGCACGAGCACCGGCCGGCCGCGTTCGAGCGAGGCGGCGATCGCCTCGACGTAGACCGCCGTCTTGCCCCCGCCCGTCACGCCGTCGAGCAGGAGCGGCGTCGGATCTCGAGTCTCGAGGGCCGTGCGGATCGTGCCGACGGCCTCCGCCTGCGGCTCGGTCAGCGTCGACGACACTGGCCGTCCGCCCCGGACGCCGGCCGGCCGAGCCCCGAGCGGGCGACGTGGTCGTTCGCGGACGTCGACCGCGGCCAATCCACGCCGGACGAGGCCGGCCAGCGCCGACGTCCCGTGGCGGCCCGCCAGCGCAGCCGCGGGCAGCCCGGTCGCAGGTCCGGCCACGAGCTCCTCGAGCAGGTCACGCTGGCGGGGACCGAGCGGCCGTCCCGGCTGTCGCTGGCCTGCCTGGAGGGTCTCGACGACCGCACGTCCATCGTCGGTGGCGGATGCCCAGCGCTCATAGCGTGGGCCACCGGTCGCGGCGAGCAGGGTCCAGTCGAGGTCGATCAGGCCGCGTCCGGCGAGGTCCCTCAGCCGTCGGGTGAGGCCGACCCGGCCCTCCGGCGCCGCAAGGTCGCGGACCGCCAGCGGCCCGGACCCGAGCTGGTCGAGGAGGGCCCGATCGGCGTCATCGATCGCAGTCGCGCCCTCGTTCGAGGTCGTGGCCCGATCGGGCCGCAGCTCGGCGACGAGCTCGAGCCGCTCGAGGATCCCCGGCGGGAGCATCGCCCGAAGCACGACGGCGGGCGGCGCGAGATACGTCTCGGCGACCCGCCCGGCCAGGGCAAGGGTCAGCGGCGGGAGCAGCGGACCGTCGGCGCGGACCCGATCGGCGATCGGCTTCGCCTCCAGGCCAGGTCCCGCGGCGGCCGGTCCGAGCACGATCCCGAGCGCCTGCCGCCGGCCGAATTCGACCAGGACGGCCTCACCCGGCTCGAGGTCCATCAATCGCTCGGGGACCGAGTACGTGAAGCGCCGGCGTCCCGCACCGGGCGCGTCGACGGCCACCTCGACGAGACGTCCGGCGGCCGGCCCGGCCCCGGGGATCGCCAGGCCGAGGGTCGGCTCGGACGTGCCGCGGACGCCGGTCGTGGTCATCGCGTCCATTGTCGCAGGACGCCCGTGCCAGCTTGCCCGGCGCGGATGGTCAGACGACGACCCGTCGGTCCGGGTGGCCCAGGCGCTCCAGATCCAGGATCCGCTCGATTCGCTCCGCGGTCGCCTCGACCTCACCGTCGCGGTTCTCGACGATGTAGTCGTAGTCCTCCTGGCGAGCCAG
This sequence comes from uncultured Chloroflexia bacterium, assembly GCA_963755285.1. Classification (GTDB taxonomy): domain Bacteria; phylum Chloroflexota; class Limnocylindria; order Limnocylindrales; family CSP1-4; genus Chersky-267. Next base: position 83,599 of record CAVWJB010000005.1, read on the forward strand.
CTCGATCGCCGCGTTGCGCTGGCGCAGCTCGAGCTCGTCGGCGGTCTCCGTCGCCCGTGACTTGAGGCGCTGGAACAGGCTCTCGAGCGACGGCGGAACGATGAAGATCAGGACCGCGTCGGGGACGTTCTCCTTGACGACCTGGGCGCCCTGGACGTCGATCTTCAGGATGACGTCGCGTCCGGCGACGAGCGCATCGCGGACCTGTCCGCGCGGTGTCCCGTACCAGTTCCCGTGGACCTCGTTCGCCTCGAGCAGCTCGCCCGCGTCGCGCAGGGCCACGAACCGGTCCACGTCGAGGAAGTGATAGCTGATCCCGTCCACCTCGCCGGGTCGCCGGGGGCGGGTCGTGCAGGTGACCACGTAGTGGTAGTCGTGGGCGCTGTCGCGACGCCGAAGGGCATCGATCACGGCGTCCTTGCCGACCCCCGACGGCCCCGAGATGATCACGAGCATCGTTCCCGGGGCGCCGGGGGCACCGCGGCCGGTCAGCGGCTCGGTCACCGTGCGCTCCCGGCGCCGACCGGCGACGCGAGGGGGCGGTCCCCCGCCCGCAGCCGGTCGACGACCGCCTCGAGCTCGACCGGGAGCGGCGCCGTCGCGCGGATGAGCTGCCCGCCCGACGGCGACGTGAGCTCGAGGCGCCAGGCGTGGAGGAACAGCCGGGTCAGGCCATCCGGCCCGCGCCGCGAGGTTCCCGTGCCGTACACCGGGTCGCCCGCCACCGGGTGGCCGATCGCCTCGAGATGAACCCGGATCTGGTGGGTCCGGCCGGTGACGAGGTCGAGCTCGAGGAGCGTCCAACCCGGGAACCGCTCGCGGACCCGGTAGCCCGTGACCGACGGACGGCCATCGTTCACGACCGCCATCCGGGTCCGATGACGCGGATCGCGCCCGATCGGCGCCTCGACCCGGCCGGCGTTCGCGACGACGCTGCCCTGGACGAGCGCCAGGTAGGTCTTCTTGATCCGGCGCGCCTTGAGCTGGGCCATCAGGCTGGCCTGCGCAGCGTCGTGCTTGGCGACCATGAGCAGCCCGCTCGTGTCGCGGTCGAGGCGATGGACGATCCCGGGCCGGGCGACCCCGGCGATCCCGCCGTATTCGCTCCCGTGCGCCCGTCCGAGCAGGGCGTTGACGAGGGTGCCGGCGGGATGGCCCGGGGACGGGTGGACGACGAGGCCGGCCGGCTTGTCGACGATCAGCAGGTCGTCATCCTCGTAGACGACGTCGAGCGGGATCGCCTCGGCCTCGACGGCGAGCGGGACGACGGCCGGGACCGCGAGCTCGAGCCGATCGCCCGGCCCGACGACCGCGTTCGCCTTGATCGGCCGCCCGTCGAGCACCAGCCGGCCGTCGGCGATGAGCTTCTGGACGTAGCTCCGCGACAGCCCGGAGACGTCGGTGACGAACCGGTCGACCCGTTGCCGGTCCGCGTCGTCCGGCACGACGAAGACCCGGTCGCTGGTCGCCGGCTCGTCAGCCATCGTGCGGTGCGCTCCGGTCGGCGCGGGCGGATCCGAGCCCAGGTCGCAGGGCGATCAGGAGGAGGAGCAGGATCGCGACGCTGATCGCGGCATCGCCGACGTTGAACGTCCAGAAGCGGATCGTCCCGATCCCGGCGTCGATCCAGTCGACGACATAGCCGAAGCGGACCCGGTCGGCGAGGTTGCCGAGCGCACCGCCGAGGAGCAGTCCGAGGGCCACCGAGATGAGCAGGTTCCGCCCCGATCGGGCGTGGTACCAGACGATCAGCCCGATGACGACGGTGCTGGCGATCGCGAGGACGGGCGCGGCGCTGCCTCTCCCGAACAGGCCGAACACCGCGCCGTCGTTGCGGGAGTGGATCAGCCGGAGCAGGTCCCCCACCAGCCGGATCACCGATCCAGGATCGATCGAGGCGATCACCCAGCTCTTGCTCAGCTGGTCCACCACGAGGACGGCGACGGCAACCCCGAGGAACAGCGCCCAGGCCGGACGCCCGGCTGCGACCGACGCGGCAGGGGCTGCCGAGGGACCACCGGCGGCGGGCGTGGACGGCGCGCCCGGAGCGTGGGACTGGTCCAGCTCGCTGCCTCCGTCGTCGGGGATGGTTCCGTCCACAGCCTAGCCGTCGCCGCCGACCCGGCGCAAGGCGATCCGGACCGTCCCGGCGTCGAGCTCGACCGGGCTGCCCGGCAGGTCGGCCGGGGGCGGGCCGGCATGGGTCGCATCGGCGAGCGTCTCGACGGCGACCGTCGCGAGGTGGCCGACGATCGACTCGGGGAGCGGATCGATCCAGACCTCGATCCGGTCGTCGAGCGCCAGCTCCGCTTCGCGGCGGAGGTCCTGGATCGCCCGCTGGAGCTCACGGGCGTCGCCTTCGGCGAGGAGCTCCGGGGTCAGCTCGGTGTCGATCACGACGACCAGGCCCTCGTCGTGGGCGACCGCCGTCCCGGGCCGCGGGTGTCGCCAGGATCTCGACCTCGTCGGGGGCCAGCGTGAGCCCGGCCAGGTCGACGCTCCCATCCGGCTGGATCGCGAACTCGCCGCTCCGGGCCGCGGCCATGATCGCCGGGATCCGGTCGCCGTACTTCTTGCCGATCCGGGGCAGGAGCGGCTTGACCCGACGTTCGACGAGCGCCGACTCGTCGCCGATGAGCTCGACCGACTTGACGTTGACCTCGTCGGCGATCAGTCCGAGCAGGGACTCGCGTTCGACGAGCTCGCCGCCGGGCAGGGCGAGCCACAGCCGGGCGAGTGGCTGGCGGACCTTCAGCCCGGCGTTGCCGCGGAGCGTCCGCACGAGCTCGACCGCCCGGCGAACGGTCGCCATCGCGGACTCCAGGGCCTCGTCGCGGTAGCCGGCCAGCTCGGCCGTCGGCCAGGGCGTCAGGTGGACGCTGTCGGGCGCGCCAGGGTCCGCCCCGGCGACCAGGTTGTCGTAGATCGCCTCGCCGAGGAACGGCAGGATCGGTGCGCCGATCCGGGCGAGCCCGACGACCGTCTCGTGGAGGGTCGCGAAGGCCGCGGCGAGGTCGGCCGGGTCGTCCGAGCGCGAGAAGCGGCGCCGGGATCGGCGCAGGTACCAGGTCGACAGGTCGTCGATCGCCTCGGCGATGAGGCGGGTGGCCGCCTCCGCATCGTAGTCCCGGAGGCGGTCCTCGACCCGCATCGCCAGGTCGGCCAGCCGCGACAGGATCCAGCGATCGAGCGGCGCGCGCTCCGCCACCGGCGGCGCGAGCGTGGCGCCGGGCGTCCAGCCCGCCAGGCGCGCGTAGGTCACCAGGAACGCGTAGACGTTCCACAGGACGAGGAGCTCGCGGCGGGCCTCGTCGGCCGCGTGCCAGCCGAACCGGATGTTGTCGTCGGGCCGGGCCCGGGAGAACATCCAGCGCATGACGTCGACGCCCATCCGCTCGGCCGCCTCGTCGAACTCGATCGCATTGCCCCAGCTCTTGTGCATCGGCCGGCCGTCCTCGCCGAACACCAGGGCGTATCCGAAGATCGTCCTGAACGGCTCGTCACGATCGAGGACCGTGGCCATCGCCAGCATCGAGTAGAACCAGTTGCGGAACTGGCCCGGGAAGCTCTCGGTGATGAAGTCGGCCGGGAACCACTGCCGCCAGTAGTCCGGGTCCTCGCGGTAGTGAAGGGTGGAGAACGGCACGATCCCGGCGTCGAGCCAGGGATTGCCGACGTCGGGGATCCGACTGACCGGCGCCCCGCAGCCGGGGCAGCTGATCGTCACCGCGTCGACGTACGGCCGATGCGGGGTATGGCCCTCGAACGTCGCCCAGCCCGCGACGGCCCGCTCCCTGAGCTCCTCGCGCCCGCCGACCACGTCGAACGTCCCGCAGGCGGAACAGTCGTAGATCGGCAGCGCCAGCCCCCAGTAGCGCTTCTTGCTGATCATCCAGTCGTGCATGTTGAGGAGCCAGTCGAGCTCCCGCTCGTAGCCGAACCCGGGGATCCAGTGGATCCGATCGACGACCTCCATGATCTGGTAGCGGAGGCTTCGGTCGATCTCGTCGGTCGTGAGCTGGTCGCGCGGCCGGTCGTAGACCTCGCCCATGCTGATGAACCACTCGTCGACGAGGCGGAACAGGAGCGGCGTCCCACAGCGCCAGCAGTGTGGGTAACGGTGGGTGTAGGCCTCGAGGTGGTAGAACAGGCCGCGACGCTCGAGGTCGTCGACGATCTGCTCGGCGACCGCCGGCGCCTCGAGCCGGCTCAGCCAGCCGAACCCCTCGTAGTAGCGGCCGTCCTCGTCGATCGGACCGACGATCGGCAGCCCGAGCGCCTTGCCGAGCTGGTAGTCCTCGGCCCCGCAGCCGGGCGCGATGTGGACGATCCCGGTCCCCTCCTCCTCGCCCACGTCGTCCCACGGGATGACCCGGTGCTCGTAGCCGGCGTCGGAGAACGCCCGGGCGATCGCCGGCAGCTCGTCGAACGGGCCGCTGTAGCGCCAGCCGACCAGCTCTGAGCCGAGCTTCTCCTCGACGACCTCGATGTCGCCGACGATCGCCTGGCGGAGCCGGCCCCGGGCGACCCACAGGCTGTTCCCGCCCTCGCGGACCTTGACGTAGCGCAGGTTCGGACCGACCGCCGCGGCGACGTTGGCGGCGAGCGTCCAGGGGGTGGTCGTCCAGACGAGCAGCGACTCGCCCGGTCGATCGAGCAGCGGCAGGCGGACGGTCAGGCCCGGATCCTCGCGATCCTGGTAGCCCTCGTTCATCTCCATCTGCGACAGCCCGGTTCCGCAGCGCGGGCACCACGGCATCGAGTCGTGACCCTTGTAGATCCAGCCCCGCCGGTGGCACTCCCTCAGGAAGCCCCAGATCAGGTCGTTGTTCTCGTTGCTGAAGGTGAAGTAGCTGCCCCCGAGGTCGGGCATCCCGAGCCGTCCGACGAGCATCTCGACGGTGTCGGTCACGGGCCCGGCCGGGCCGTCGGTGGTGGCGGTCGCCGACGGGTCGGCGGCGAGCAGGTCCCGCAGCCGACGAAGCTCGTCCGGGTCGTTCCAGTCCATCCACATCCCGAGCCGGATCGACTGCTCGGTCATCCGCGCGGCGTAGGTCAGGACCCGCTGCTTGCACAGGCTGACGAACTCGGCGATGCCGTAGGCCTCGATGTCGCGCTTGCTGGTGAAGCCGAGGTCGCGCTCGACGTTGACCTCGACCCACAGGCCCTGGCAGTCGAACCCGTTCTGGTAGCGCTGGTCGTGCCCGAGCATCGCCCGGAACCGCTGGTAGAGGTCCTTGTACGTCCGGCCCCAGGCGTGGTGGACGCCCATCGGGTTGTTCGCGGTGATCGGCCCGTCGAGGAAGCTCCAGCGCTCTCCGCCCGCGTTCTGGGCGCGCAGCCGGGCGAACGTCCGGCGCTCGGCCCAGCGATCCAGGATCTCGTGCTCCTGGGCGACGAGATCGGGCTTGGCGCTGACGGGTTGGAACATCGGACCTCAACGGCGGGGATCGGTACGGCCGATAGGTCGGCGTCACACGTCGACGGATCGAGCCGTCGGAACCCCTCGGCCACGCCGAATCGAGGTTCAACGTATCCTACCCGCGATGCAGCAGCCGGCGCAGGAAGCCAGACCCCGACACCGGTCCGCCTTCGCAGCCGCGTTCCTGTCCCTGATCTTCCCCGGGCTGGGTCACGCCTATGCCGGGGCGTGGAACCGGGCGCTCGGGTTCGCGGCGGTCCCGATTCTCGTCCTCGCCCTGATGGGCGGCGTCGCGCTGAGCTCGGGGATCCAGGTCTTCGGCGCCCAGCTCGTGGCGAACCTGCCGCTGCTGCTCGGCCTCAACCTCGTGTTCATGGCCTACCGCGTCGTGGCCGCGGTCGACGCCTACCGGGTCGCGGCCTATCTCAACGCGGTCGACGCGTCGGGCGGCGGCCGGTTCGGGCGGCCCTCGCTCCGGCTCGACCCCCTGTCGCTGGCCGGGCTGATCGCGGTCTGCCTCGTCATCGCCGGCGGCCACGGGCTCGTCGCCGCGAAGGGCGCGGAGGCCCAGGCGGCCCTGAGCTGCATCTTCGTCCCCGAGGGCGCCGCCGACACCTGCGACGACTCGACCGACACGCCCGAACCGGGGACGAGCGCGGACGCTGTGGCGAGCCCGAGCGGTACGACCATCGCCCGACACGACGAGCGCTCCGCCGCTCGGGACCCCGCTGCCGACCGCCGCCCTCCCGCAGTGGAACGGCAAGGACCGGCTCAACATCCTGCTCATCGGCGCCGACCAGCGGCCGAAGGAGAGCACGTTCAACACCGACACGCTGATCGTCGTGTCGATCGATCCGACCACGAAGCAGGTCGCGATGTTCAGCCTGCCCCGTGACGTGGTCGACGTGCCGATCCCACCCGGCCCGGCCCGGTCGGTCTTCGGCTCGGCCTATGCCGGCAAGATCAACAGCCTGTGGCTCAATGCGCGCTACCGTTCCGACGCGTTCCCGGGCACCGACAAGACGCGTGGCTTCAACGCCCTCAAGTCGGTCCTCGGCGAGCTCTACGGGCTCGACATCCAGTACTACGTGATGGTCAACTTCGAGGGCTTCCGGGACATCGTCGACACGATCGGCGGGGTGACGATCAACGTCCAGAACCCGGTCCTCGACGACCACTACCCGGGCAAGAACGGGGCGAGCCTGCGGGTCTACATCCCCGCCGGCGTCCAGCACATGGACGGGACCGAGGCGCTGATCTACGCCCGCTCGCGGCACACGTCGAACGACTTCGACCGGGCCCAGCGCCAGCAGCGGGTCATCCTGTCGATCCGCGAGCAGGTCGACCCACGCAAGGTCCTCGACAACCTGAGCCAGCTGCTCAAGGACCTCAAGACGTCGTTCAAGACCGACATCCCCCAGGACAAGCTGCCCGACCTGATCGGGCTGTCGAGCGGCATCGACACCAGCCGGATCCGGTCCTACGTGTTCACCCCGCCGCGCTTCGGCAGCCAGGGCACCGACAGTCGCGGCTATCGGATCGAGCCGAACCTCAGCCGGATCCGCCAGACGGTCGACAACGCGTTCAAGATCGACCCGAAGATCGAGGCCCAGCGCGAGCAGGTCGCCAGCGAGGACGGCGTCGTCTGGGTCGTCAACGGGTCGGGCAAGGTCGGCCAGGCGACCTCGGTCGCAGCCTACCTCGAGTACCTCGGGCTGACCGCCAGCGCACCGACGAAGCGCCCGGACCGGACGTTCAGCCAGACGACGATCAAGGTCTACAACGGCGCCGAGTCGCACCTGGCCGCGACGATCGCCCTGCTCGAGAACGTGTTCAACGTGAAGTCGACCCTCGCCACCGACCCGTCGGTCAGCGGGATCGTCGACATCATCGTCACGACCGGGACCCAGACCCCGAACCTGACCGCGCCGCCCGGGCCCTGACCGACCGGCCCGACCGAACCGTCAGGCCTTCTCGGTGACCCGGTACTCGAGGTACTTGCCGACCATCAGCCGGGTCTGCGCGTCGAGCGCCGGCAGGTTGCTGAAGACGAGCCCGACGGCCGGCAGCGCGAGCCACTGGAGATACGTCGTGACTCGCCGGGCGAGCCCCCACGAGGCCGGCCGGGGCGGCGCGATCTGCTCCTCGACGAAGACCAGGATCAGCAGGCAGCAGAACGCGCCGGTGAGCAGCCAGGCCGCGTAGAGCGGCAGGTTCTGGCCGAGCGTCGACTGGGCGAACGTCGGGTTGAGCAGGAGCGGCAGGTTCGCGCCGAAGATGAGCACGAACGGCGCGATCGCCCAGTTGATGTGGTCCATCCACAGGTCCATGAGCCGACGGATCCGGAGCCCGCGCGGGATCTCCTTGTGGGCGAACGCGTTGTGGATGTAGAACGGGATGTCGGTGATCCCCCACGCCCAGCGCCGGATCTGGGTGTACTGCTGGACCAGCGTCCGCGGGTAGGAACGCGCTCGAACCGCGTCGCCGTACATCGGCAGGAAGAGCGGCACGGCCCGGAAGTCACCGCTGTAGCGGAAGAAGCTCTTCCAGTAGAACCGGCTGTCCTCCGGGATCGCGTCGGTCGCCCAGTAGTCGACCTCCTGGACGGTCTTGAGGCTGACCGAGTAGGACGAGAACGAGACGAGCTTGGCCGGCGTCAGCGAGCGCCACATCTGGACGTGGGTGGCACCGACGGCCACCAGCCGGACCGGGAGCGGCGTCTGCCACAGGTTGTTGTGGAACATCGGGATCGGCTGGAACAGCCGGTGGTAGGGGTCCGGCTCGGTCAGGAACGTCCAGGTCAGGTAGCCGAAGTACTGGGGATGGACCCGGTAGTCCGAGTCGAGGTCGGTGACCACGACGTCGGCCGGATCGAGCCCGAGCCCGACGATCTCCTCGTACAGCCAGCGCCCCCCGTAGGCCATCGCCGAGCTCTTGCCGACGACGATCCCGGGCTCGAGCGGATCGAGGATGTGGAAGAAGTGGAGGAAGCGGTCGCCGAACAGGTCGCGCAGCCGGGCGACGTTCGCGCGGCCGTCGAGATCGGTCTCGCGGGTGATGATCGCGACCATCAGCCGATCGCGCGGGTAGTCGGCCTCGGCCAGCGCGCGGATCGTCTCGTAGAGCTTCTCGAACGGTTCGGTGTAGGTCGGGACCAGGGCGACGTGGTACAGCCGGCGCGGGTCGCCCGGCCGCGCCCCCGAGGCGATCAGTCGGGCAAGGTCGCGCCGCTCACCGGCAAGCCGGCCGAGCTCGCGCCGGCCACCGCTGGCGGCGAGCCGCTCCCCCGCCCGGGCAAGCTCCGCCACCCGCGCCCGGACGAGCGGCACGAGGCGGTCGATCTCGGCCAGCCGGCCGGCGGGGTCGGCCAGCCCGAGCGCCCGGGTCCGCCAGTCGGCGGCCATCGTCCGGCGCATCCGGGCGAACGCCACGCAGACGCTGCCGGTCACGACGACCGCCTTGTACAGCCAGTAGAAGTCGAACGTCAGCACGAACCAGGCGACGAGCTCCGGGAATCGGAGCGACAGGATGAGCGGGCTCAGGATGAGCAGCCAGCTGACCAGCCCGGGCACGATCTCGAGGCTGCGGTCGAAGATCCGTCGACGGGCGGTCTCCCGGGGACCGTCCGATCGAGGCGGCCGGCGCGGGCTCGTCGGCGGCCGGCCCGAGACGTCCGATCGCAACGTCCTCGACCACGAGCCGGTCCGGGACGACCCGGACGGGCACGGCCAGCCCGACGGTCGCCCCGTCGGGCGCGATTGCTGGTTCGGGAGGCGCCTCGACCGTGGTTGCGGGGGGAACCCCGGTCAGGATCGACGCCCGGTCCTCAGCCACCCTCGTCGATCGGGGTCAGCCAGTGGCGGTACTCCGCCAGGCGACCGCGGACGGCGTCGAAGTAGCGATCGCGGATCAGCCGGGCGATCGGGCCGACCTGACCCGAGCCGATCGCCCGGTGGTCGACCTCGATGACCGGCGAGACCTGGACGCCGGTGCCGCACAGGAACGCCTCGTCGGCGATGTACAGCTCGGAGCGGTCGATCGAGCGGACCTCGACCGGGATGCCCGAGTTCGCGGCGATCTCCATGATCGCCCGCCGGGTCACGCCTTCGAGGATGTCGTCGGTCAGCGGCGGGGTGATGATCGTCCCATCGCGGACCACGAACAGGTTGGCCGCAGAACCCTCCGACGCGTTCCCGTCATGGGTCATCACGAGCGCCTCGTCGAAGCCGTTGAGCTCGGCCTCGGACTTCTGGAACGCCATGTTCACGTAGCCGCCGACGAACTTGCCCCGGGCCGGGATCGCGTCGTCCGCGTTCCGCCGCCAGGACGAGGACATCAGCCTGACGCCGGCGTCGGTGTCGATGTAGTTCCCGAACGGCAGCGCGACGATGTACAGCTCGTGCTCGAGGTGGTGGAGCCGGACGCCGATCTGGCGGGACGACTTGTAGAACGACGGCCGGATGTAGACGTCCTCGCGGAAGCCGTTCCGGCGCACCGTCTCGAGGATGAGCCGGCTCAGCTCGTCGACCGACGGCAGCGGGTCCATCAGGAGCATCCGGGCGTTGAGCCGGATCCGTTCGACGTGCTCGCGGATCTTGAGCCCGTAGAGCTTCTGCTCCTCGTCGTTCCAGTACCCGCGGATGCCCTCGAAGACGGCGGTGCCGTACATGAAGGCGTGGGTCATGATGCTGACCCGGGCGTCCCGCATCGGGACGAAATCGCCCTCGAAGTAGCAGATGAGGTCGTCGACCTCGACCGGTCGCTTGGCGGCGGGCGAGGTGCCGGGACGGTCGGACGGGTTCTTCTCGGTCAGCATGACGATCGAGGCTCCGGTTCGGATTGCCCAGAGACGGGCGCGCGCGCCGCCGTCGAGCGTCGGCCGAGTATAGCAGCGGCGTCCGGCGGCTCCCGATCAGGCGCCGTGATCAGGCGGCCTGGTGGCTGCCACCGCTCATCTGGGCGACGACGAGGCCGAGGTAGACGAGGTAGAAGAACCCGCCGACGAGGAGCACCCGGGCGCTCAGCCGGCGCCCCCGGGCGAGCGGCAGGAAGATCACCGCCGACGACAGGAAGGCGATGCCGGCCGACGCGAAGGCCAGCATCGAGCCGCTCGAGACCGCCCAGCCGGACGAGGCGAACACGAGCGCGACCGAGGTCGGGATCGCGCTCTGGAAGACCATTGCCCCGGTGATGTTGCCCATCGCCAGGGTGTCCTTGCCCTGGCGGACCCAGATCACGCTGTTGAACTTCTCGGGCAGCTCGGTCGCGATCGGGGCGATGATCAGGGCGAGCAGGGCCTCGTCGGCGCCGAGCGAGTGAGCGAGGTCGGTCACCGCGCCGACGAACAGGAACGCACCGGCGATGATGCAGCCGAGGGCGAGCGCGACCTGGAACCCGACGATCCTGAGCCGCGGCGGGTCCGGCTGGGCCGGGCCACGGATGTCGAGCCGATGGAGGCGGAGTGGCGCGAGCTCCGGGTTCCCTCCCCCGGCCTCGGCCTGGAAGTGCTCCCGGACGTAGATCCCGTAGATGACCAGCAGGATGGCGGCCACGACGAAGCGCGGCCAGGCAAGGTCCGCGGGCAGGAACGCGACCCCGATGGCGAGCGCGTAGGCGATCGCGAAGAAGCGCATGTCGTGGACGAGCACGCCACCATTGACGTCGAGCGTCTCGCCGGTCGGCCGCCGGCGCCGGGTGATCAGGATCGCCACGCCGGTCACGAACATCGCCAGGGTGGCCAGCATGAACGGTGCGCCGAGGATGGCGCCGATGCCGATCTCGTCGGCCGAGCCGCCGCCGAACAGGATCGCGATCAACGGGATCATCGTCTCGGGCAGGGCGGTCCCGACCGCGGCGAGGACCGAGCCGACGGCGCCCTCGGCCAGGCCGAGCTTGTGCCCGGTCCACTCGATCCCGTTCGTGAACAGCTCGGCCCCGAGGAGGATCACGAGCAGCGCGCCGAGGAGGATGACGATGTCGTTCATCTAGCGCTCCGCGGCGACGCCCAGGACGACCCCGATCCCGATCACCACCAGGATCGCGACCGAGATCAGCGCCATCCGCCGCTCGCCGCCGGCGACGTAGCCGACCAGCGAGGCTGCCACCCGCGCGAGCGGCGTCGCGATCGCGACCACCAGCCCGAGCCACAGGAAGCCGGCCGGCTCGAGCGAGGCGATGTCGGCCGGGATCCGGGCGAGGCTGAAGGGCGGGGCCGTGTCGAGCGGGGAGATCCCGTCGACGGCCATCAGCACCACGCCCACGGCGAGCAGCCCGACGCTCAGGTAGGTCCCCACGACGAGCACCCGGGCGATCGACCGGTCGAGGTCGCGGGCGATGCTCATCGGAGCGCCCGGCCGGCCATCTGCCAGGCCGTCACGAGGAGGACCACGACGAACAGCATCCGGAGGACGCGCACGTCCACTCGATGGGCCGTGCGCGAGCCGAGCGACGCCCCGACGAACACGCCGACCGCGGTCGGCCCGGCGACGTACGGGTCGATCCCGCCGCGGAGCAGGTAGATGATCGCGCTGGCGGCGGCGGTGATCCCGATCATCAGGTTGCTGGTGGCCGTGGCCACCCGCAGCGGGACGCCCATCGCCACGTTCATCAGCGGCACCTTGATCAACCCGCCGCCGATGCCGAGCAGCGCCGAGACGACGCCTGCAAACAGGCTTCCGACGATGCCCCAGCCGAAGTTCCGGACGGCGTACGGCGGCGGTCGCTCGCCGGCCGGCGGCTCGCCGGGCGTCGGCTCGGCCGCGATCGGGACGGCTGCGGCCGGCTCGACGTCGCCCGCCGGAGCGGGGGCGTCCTGGCGGCGGGCCATCGTGAACGCGGTGTAGACCAGCAGGACGGTGAACAGCCCCGCCAGGACCTGCTCGGACAGGGCGAAGGCGACGAGACCGCCGACGAGCGCTCCGCTGGCGGTGAACAGCTCGAGGGTCATCCCGAGCCGCAGGTTGGCGACGTGCCGTTCGAGGTAGACACCGGCCGAGGCCGAGCTCGTCACGATGACCGCGACGAGGCTGACCCCCACAGCCTCGCGCAGGGGCAGCCCGAACCCGAGGGTCAGCAGCGGCACGATCAGGACCCCACCGCCGAGACCGAGGAGCGATCCGAACAGGCCGGCCGCGAAGCCACCGGCGATCATCAGTGCCGCGATCCCCGCGTCAGGCAAGCGCGTCGATCCGCAGGCCGATCGTGCGGCTCAGGGGCGCAGGTGCTGGGGTGCGTACGGGAGGAGCGCCACGTGGCGGGCCCGCTTCAGGGCAACCGCCAGCTCGCGCTGGTGACCGGCGCAGGTGCCGGTCTTGCGGCGCGGCTCGATCTTGGCCCGCTCCGACAGGTAGCGGCGGAGGCGGTTGACCTCCTTGTAGTCGATCTGGACCGTCTTGTCCGCGCAGAACGCGCAGACCTTCCGGCGACGTCGATCGCGGTAGTAGTCGTCGCGCTTCTTGGATCGGGTAACGGGTGGCATCTTCGTCGTGGACTCCGTGCTGGGTGGTCGGGTGGGTCGGTTCGATCAGAAGGGCAGGTCGTCGAAGTTCCCGTCCTCGAACTTCTCGCCGCCGCCGCCGCCGCCGTCGCCGTCGCCGGCAGGGGCGGGAGCCGGACGGCTCGGGCGGCCGGCGGGTGCCGCTGCGGCGCCCTCCTCCGAGTCGTCGCGGGTCCGTCGCTCGAGGTTCGTCACCTGGTTGGCGACGAGCTCGGTGGTGTACCGCTTCTGGCCGGTCTGGTCCTCCCATTGGCGGGTCTGGAGCCGGCCCTCGATGTACACCTTGTTGCCCTTGCGCAGGTACTCCGCGGCTCGCTCGGCCTGCTGGCCCCAGACGACCACGCGGAACCACTCGGTCTCTTCCTGCCACTCGCCGGTCTGGTTCTTGTAGTTCCGGTTCACGGCGACCGTGAACTGGGTCACCGCCTGACCGCTCGGGGTGTAGCGCATCTCGGGATCGCGGCCGAGATTGCCGATGATCATCGCCTTGTTGAGCGACATGGCCCTGCCTCCGGTGTGCTGGGGTGGGAGGTCAGTCGATGGCGGCCGGAGCGGCTTCGCTCTCGGACTCGTCGATCTGCTCGCCGGTCGGCTCCTCGTCCTCGTCCTCGACGGACGGGAGCTCGTCGGCCTCGAGCTCGAGCTCGGTCTCGTCACCACCCTCGCGGCGGGTCGACCTCGTCGGACGCTCGACCCGGGTGACGAGGTGGCGCAGGAGCTCCTCGGTGATCAGCAGGCTGCGTTCCAGCTCGACGATCGACTCGGCCGGGGCCTCGAAGATCACGATGTGGTACGAGCCTTCGCGGTGCCGGTCGATCGGGTAGGCCAGCCGGCGCCGGCCCCACGGGGCGACCTTGACGATCTGGCCGCCGCCGGCGGTGATCTGGCGAGTAGTCCGGTCGATGATCGCCTGGCTGCGGTCGTCGGCGATGTCCGGACGGAGAACGAGCATGAGTTCGTAGCGGCGCATTTCCGCGCATCACTCCTTCCTGTGGGATCGCCCCGCGTGGCGGCCGGACGTCGACGCCCAGGCGCCGGTCGGGTCCGCTGCGGAGCCGAAAGGAAACATGACGAGTCTAGCATGGGCCGGCGGCAGGCTCCCCACGACCGCTCGGTCCGCGGCGCGGATCGTCGAGCCCCGAGCCCGGTCCGGGGCCGGCTCGATGTATCCTGTTCGTCGGTTCCATCCGACCTCGCCGCCCCTGGAGATCACGTGCCCTCGAGCTCCATCCTCCTCCTCGAAACCGATGCCAAGGCCGGCCAGACGATCGGCGCAGTCCTGACCGGCGTCGGCTACGCCGTCGAGATCGTGAAGGATCCCGCCGAGGCAATCCGGACCGCGGCCGACTACAGCCTGGTCGTCATCGACGTCATCGGTTCGGGCGCGACCCCGGCCGACGTCTGCCGGGAGATCCGGGCCACCCCGAGCCTGTCCGCGATCCCGGTCCTGTGCCTGACCCAGACCGACGACGTCGAGGACCGGATCCTGTTCCTCGAGTCCGGCGCCGACGACGTGATCGCCAAGCCCTTCGACAGCCTCGAGCTCGAGGCGCGCGTCGAGGCGCTCCTCCTGCGCTTCCAGCGCTCGGCCGGGATGCCGACCTCGACGTCGGGCGTCGGCCTCATCGATCGGCCGCGCCGGATGGTCGCCGTGTACAGCCCGAAGGGCGGGGTCGGGACGACGACGATCGCGGTCAACATCGCGGTCGCCCACGCCCAGTCACGGCCGGGACGGGTGTTGATCATCGACCTCGACCTCCAGTTCGGGCAGGTTGCGACCCACCTCAACGTGACCCCGCGCCAGACGATCGCCGACCTCGTCCGCGACGAGCAGTCCCAGCGCGAGCCCGAGCTGTTCCGGACCTACGCCGCCCACCACAGCTCCGGTCTCGACCTCCTGGCGGCGCCCGGCTCGCCCGAGCTCGCCGAGGTCGTCACGCCGACCCACGTCGAGCGGATCCTCCAGACGGCCCTGCTCGCCTACGACGCGGTCGTCGTCGATGCCGGCTCGACGCTCGACGAGCGGTCGCTCGGCGCTCTCGAAGGGGCCGAGGTCGTGATCCTGCCGGTGTACGGCGAGATCTCGGCGCTCAAGGCCGTCCACGCGTTCGTCGACTACGTCAACGAGGCGGGCTCGATCTCGACGAAGACGACCTTCGTGCTCAACACGATGTTCCCGAAGGAAGTCCTCAAGATGCGCGACGTCGAGGCGGGGCTCGGCGCCAAGGTGTCCCAGACCCTGCCCTACGATCCGTTCCTGTACCTCAAGGCCGTCAACGAGGGCAACCCGGTCGTCCTCGGCGCCGCCCGAACCCCGGTTTCGGCAGCCCTGACGAGCCTCGCAGCGCTGGCCTTCGGCGAAAAGGCGACAGCGGTCCACGCGACCAGCGACGAGCGCAAGTCGCGCGGGCTCGGCAGCCTCCTCAAGCGAACCTGAGACCGTCCGGCCCGCGTCGTCGGGTCAGGGCGATGGGCTCGAACCCGACGATCCGGGACCACTCGCGCTCGGCTCGGGCGGTTCGGTCGGTGTCGGCTCGGGCGGTGCCGTCGGCTGGCACAGCGGCCGCGCCTCCAGCGTCGGGTCGGCCGCGCAGGCGTCGCTGAGCTCGCGTCCCCAGTTCGGTGGCTCGAGGAAGACGGTCCGGTAGGCGGCGTCGATCTCGGCCTGGCTGCCGCAGACGCCGATCGCCTTCTCCGGATGGTCGATGACGTCGACGACCGCCCGCTCGCAGGCCGACGTCGCCCGGGAGGCCGGGTCGTCGGCGGTCGGAACGCTCGGGCCTGGCTCGCCGAGCTGCGCGGCCGTCGAGAACGTGAGATAGCCGATGACCGTGCCGAGGACCACGAGGATCGTGACCCCGAGCGCCTGACCCGCCCGGTAGCGGGTGGAACGTTGGACCGGCTCGGGCGTCGGCTTGGCGGCGACGAGGGCGGACGGCGCGAGCGAGAGGCCGCGGGGTTTGGCCCGCGGCAGTGGGCGGGCGAGGATTGGGCCGTCGGCCGCAGTGGCACGACCGTCGAAGGCTCGACGGGGATCGCGTCCAGCGCCGTGAAGTCGAAGCCGCACGAGGGGCAGAACCGCGACGATTCGGGCCGGCCCGTGCCACACCTCGGGCAGAACGCAGCGTCCAGGATGCCTCCTCGTGTCCCGGCTGGTGCCGAAGGTGAGATTCGAACTCACACGCCCTTGCGGGCAGCGGAGTTTAAGTCCGCCGCGTCTGCCGGTTCCGCCACTTCGGCCCGCGCCAAGCGTAGCCCCAGGACGATACGGTGGGCTGCAACTCTTGGTCAGTGCGTCGACGACACCAGCTCGCCCACGAGTCCCGGTCCCGGGCGGATGTCTGACCGGGGCTCTGCTGCTCGGAGGTGGACGCGTCCGCTTCCGACGGCTCGAGACGGCCGGCTGAGAGGCGAACGTTCGCAGCCTGAGGTACTGGAACCCGAGCGCCGCCATGACACGCCGCACTGCCCGGGGCAGGTGCTCGGCCTCGCTGGCCCGATCATCGTCGGCTCGTCGAGATCGTCGGAGACGCCAGGAAGAAGGTCTTCGCGGTCTGACTCGTAGATGGGAACCCGATACCGGTAGCATGAGTCGAGCGTGAGACCGCCCGATCGTAGCGGCATGAGAGGAGTGGTGGATGGAGCGACCACAAGGATCGGCGCCACCGACAACGGCGGATGCGTCGGCTGGTGAGCGCTATCTCCTCCTCGCCGACATCTCCGGCTACACGGGGTTCATGTCCGGCGTCGAGCAGGAGCACGGGTTCGATTTCAGCGCGGGCATTCCGGCCGCCTACGGTATCCTCGCTGACCTCCTGAACTCTGTCATCGAGGGCGTCGAGCCCGATTTCGCCCTGGTCAAGCTCGAAGGCGATGCGGTCTTCGCCGCCGCGCCGGCGGCGACGCTCGATGGCCACGGTGAGCAGGTCCTCGAGAAGCTCGCGGCCATGTACGCGTCGTTCATCGCCAGCCGCACGCGCGCGATCCCCGCCCATGACCACGTCTGTGTGGCCTGCCCGGCGGTCGCACACCTGGATCTCAAGGCGGTGCTCCACCGGGGTCCGTCGGTGCGCCAGATGGTCGGATCCGGGAGCGACCTCCTCGGCCCGGCCGTCACTGTGGCGCATCGACTCCTCAAGAACACCGTTCGCGAGCAGATCGGCGCGCGGGCCTACGTGCTGGTGACCGGTGCCGCGGCCGGGCCCCTCGGGCTCTCCGATGTCGGAGTGGCGCACCACGAGGCGTACGCCGACGTGGGCCGGATCGACGGGCGGATCGTCGAGCTGGGCGGCCCGCGGCCGTCATAGCGAGGGACCCGGGCATCGGCGACGACACGCGCCTTTCGTGATCGACGCATCAGGATGAGGCAGGTCCGCCGTTACCAGCCCGTCTTCGGGCTGAGTTGGATCGTGACCATCTCGATCAATCTGCGCGACCAGTTCGGGCCGTAGCCGCGGGACGTTCCGGTGAGTCGGCTCTTGCGGCGATCGCGGAATACGGACTCGCCCCGCCTTAAGATCGACGGCGGTCACGCGCTGAGTGAGCAAGAGCAAACTCCCGACCAAACGAAGACCCACTGGTCACCCAGCGGGTCATTTGTGCTCAAAGTGTGGAGGCGACGAGCGGATTCGAACCGCTGAATAGAGGTTTTGCAGACCTCCCCCTTAACCACTTGGGTACGTCGCCCCGAGCGGCACCACCGGAAGGGGTCCGGCCGGTGCCACGATCGCCAGTCTACGAGGTCGTTGCCCCTCGAGGATTCGAACCTCGGTTAACGGATCCAAAGTCCGCTGTCCTACCACTGGACGAAGGGGCACCGGGCGAGTCGCCGGCGGCAGCCGGCCGGCCCGACCGGGCGTCGGACGAGAAAATGGAGCGGAAGACGGGACTCGAACCCGCGACCCTCACCTTGGCAAGGTGATGCTCTACCAACTGAGCCACTTCCGCTCGAGAAACCGGACCACCGATGTGGTGCCGAGAGCCAGGATCGAACTGGCGACACCGCGATTTTCAGTCGCGTGCTCTACCAACTGAGCTATCTCGGCCCGATGGCCTGACCAGGCTGGCCGCCCGTCGGCGAGCCGGAGAATACCACGGGCCTCGAACGGCCTTCAACCGAGCCGACCCTGGCGACCGCGCCGGCGGGATTGGATCAGCTCGTCGCGGTGAGCTCCTCGGCGGTCGACTGGACCGGGGCCAGGCCGCGCAGCTGGCGGAGCCGGTTGATCCGGGCGAGCAACGGCGGGTGGGTCGAGAACCACGCGCTCTGCTCTTCTTCGGCGGTCTCGCCGAGCTTCATGATCGGGTTCGTGAAGTAGAGGTGCTGGGTCGCCCGGTTGGCGACCTCGAGGACCTCGGTGTCGCCGGCCAGCGTGGCAAGCGCCCGCTCGATCCCGACCGGGTTCCGAGTCAGCTCGACCGACGAGGCGTCGGCCAGGTACTCGCGCTGGCGGCTGACCGCGAGCTGGACGAGCCGGGCGGCGATCGGGGCCAGGATCGCCAGGACGAACGCGACCGCCAGGATGATGAGCTGGATCCCACCGCCCTTGCCTTCGCTGTCACTCGACCGTCCGCGTCCACCCCAGAACGTGAACCGCAGGAAGAAGTCGGCGAGGAGCGCGATGCTGCCGACCAGGACGCCCACCAGCAGCGCGAAGCGGATGTCGTAGTTCCGGACGTGCGACAGCTCGTGACCGATCACCCCCTGGACCTCCTCGCGGTCCATCCGGCTCAGGAGCCCCTTCGTGACGGCGATCGAGGCGTGCTGCGGATCGCGCCCGGTGGCGAACGCGTTCATCGACGTGTCGTCGATGACGTGGACCCGCGGCATCGGGATGTTCGCCGCGATCGTCAGCTCGCGAACCACGTTGAACAGCTGGGGGAGCTCCTGCTCGGTCACCTCGCGCGCCCCGGACGCGGCGAGGACGATCGAATCGCCCTGGTAGTAGGACACGAGCGACAGGAGGACGCCGAGGGTGATCGCGAACGTCAGGGCGATGACCCCACCGCTGACCGACCCGGTCAGCCCATAGCCGATCGTCAGGCCGAGCGCGGCGAGCAGGAACGTCAGGATGAACGCGAGCAGGAACGAGTTGCGCTTGTTCGCGCCGATCTGGCTGTAGAACGTCGAGGCCAAGGTTCCTCCGGTCGCTGACGACCGGTCAGGCGACTAGCGCAGCTGGACGGCCGGGACCTGGTCGGCTTCCGGCTCGGCGTCGAAGAAGTCGCGCTTGGTGAAGCCGAGCATCCCCGCCACGAGCACGGCCGGGAACGTCTGGATCGCGGTGTTGTAGTCGAGCACGGTCGCGTTGTAGTGCTGACGTGAGAACCCGATCTGGTTCTCGGTTGTCGTCAGCTGCTCCTGGAGGGCGAGCACGTTCTCGTTCGCCTTCAGCTGCGGGTAGTTCTCGACGACGGCGAACAGCGAGCGAAGGGCGCCGGTCAGCATGTTCTCCGCCTGGGCCTGCTCGGCCGGACCTTTGGCCCCGGCGGCGACGGCGTTGGCGCGTGCCTCGGTGACCTTGGTCAGGACATCCTGCTCGAAGTCCATGTAGCCCTTGACCGCGTTCACGAGGTTCGGAATGAGGTCGTGGCGGCGCTTCAGCTGGACTTCGATCTGGGCGAACGCCTCGTCAACCCGGAGGCGCCGGCTGACCAACCCGTTGTAGAGGGCGATCACGAACACCACGAGCGCCACGATGACGATGACGAGGATGATCAACGCTGGTGTCATGGTCCTCCTCCGGCGATCGGCCGATTGCGCGGCCAGGGCTCGCGCGACACGAGTCTAGCAGGGGCGCCGATCGGAGCGGTGCGGAGCGATGGCATCTGGTTCCTTCGGGGCCGGCGCGAGGCTGCGCCCCGACCGTCACCCGATCAGATGCCCGGCCGAGCCTCGACCCGACCCGCGGCCACCGCTTCGGTCAGCGCCGCATGGTCGCGCTCGACCTGGTCGCCGTAGCGCGCGGCGAACTCGACGATCGCCCGGTCGAACGAGGCGCCCCGGCCCACATAGCCGGCGATCGCCAGCGGGTCGCCCGTCCGGGCATGGGCCCGGGCGAGCGCCCAGGCGCACAGCGAGCCCTGGTGGGCGAGGCTGGTCAGGGTCATCGCGGTCGGATCGCCCTTGCCCTTCATGTTCCACAGCTGGCGGAGGTAGTAGTGACGTCCTGACTCCGGGCCCTCCGACCAGCCGAGGAAGAGGTCGCTCGACGATTGCGTGCGACGCTGCCCGACCACGACCCGCTCGCCGTGGTTCGCCTGGACCGCAGCGCCCGCATACGGCTCGAGCACCGACGCGTTGGCTTCCTTGATCTGGAGGACGAGCGGGTCTCCGGCACCGTGGTCGCGGCCCTCGAACAGGGCCACCCAGCAGCGCGTCCCGACGCTGCCGACGCCGACGGTCTTGCGGGCGACGTCCATCAGCCGGAACCGACCGAGCAGCTCGCGTCGATCCTCGCCCAGCGAATCCAGGTAGCCGGCGAGCAGGCCGACCGCCTCGTGCGGCTCGTGCTCGGTGTTGGCGAGGCGGATCATGAGCGGCGGCTCCTCGACGAACTCGCGCCGGGTTCCCTTCAGCCGGGTCATCCGGGCGGCTGCCTCCACGTGGGTCCGCCGACGGGCCTTCTCGGCGTTCCGACGGACGTCTCGCCGATAGCGCGCCGGGAAGTGGCTGAGGACATCGCCCATCTCGATCCGCGACGTCCAGAGATCGAGGATCCGGAGCTGCCCGAACCGGCGCATCCGTTCGCGGTAGGTGCGGACGGCCGTCTCGACGATCCCGGCCCGGATCGATGGCGAGCTCGTCCGGAGGCGGACCACCAGGTCGAGGCTGACCGCGAGCCGCTTGAGGTCCCACTCCCACGGAGCCGGCAGCGTCTCGTCGAAGTCGTTGACGTCGAAGACCAGGGTGCGCCCGGGTGTGGCGAACTCGCCGAAGTTGCTGACGTGCGCGTCCCCGCAGGCCTGGACCCGCAGCCCGCTGATCGGGGTCTCGGCCAGGTCCATCGCCATCAGGCCGGCCGAGCCGCGGAAGAAGGCAAACGGCGACGGGAGCATCCGTCCGTAGCGGATCGGGATGAGCTCGGGAAGCCGCGTGCATTCGAGGCGGCGATGACGTCGATCGGATCGACCCGGTCGGATCGTGGCGCCCACTCCGCATGCGATGAGCGCGGGGTGGCCTGCCGAAGCGCCCGGCCTTCCTCGTATCGATCGCGTCGGGTCGACTCCACGATGGGGCTCCGTGCTGTCGGGTCGTGGCGCTCGGACGACCAGGGCCGATGGTCGGCTGGTGGGCGGTGAGGGACTCGAACCCCCGACATCCTCGGTGTAAGCGAGGCGCTCTGACCAGCTGAGCTAACCGCCCGGGCACCGGCAGGATAGCGGCTTCACGGATTGAATCGAAACGGCGGTCCGGGTCGGACCGCCGTCGGTGTCAGCGAGGGAGTGGTGCCCAGGCCGGGACTTGAACCCGGATGAGTTGCCTCATACGCCCCTCAAACGTACGCGTATACCAATTCCGCCACCTGGGCATCGAGCGCCATCGGGAGACTCGGTCGAGGGTGGTACCGAGGAAGGGATTTGAACCCATACGCCCTTGCGGACACTAGCTCCTGAAGCTAGCGCGTCTACCGATTCCGCCACCTCGGCGAGAGTCCCGGGCGACGGCCGAGCGTGCTCAGCCGCCGTCGGCGAGGCGCCATGTTAGCACATCCCAGTACCGATCACTGGGGTCCCCGAGCTCGCGGACGGCCGGTCCCTGGACCCGGCTGTCGAGCACGACGAGCTCGTTGCGGAAGACGATCGGCAGGAGGTAGTTCTTGTCGACGAGCCGGGCCTGGAGCTTCTTGAAGGCCGACCGGCGAGCCTCGAGGGTGCCCGGGGCGCGGGCCTTGATCAGGGCCCGGTCGAGCCCCACGTCCTGGATCCCGCTGATGTTCGAGCCGCCCTTCGACACCTGGGTCGAGCCGAACAACGGATAGAGGTCCGGGTCGAGCCCGATGTTGACGTCGATCGCGGCCGTCTGGAAGACGCCCTTGCGCAGCCGGTCCTCGACGAACTCGGTCGGCGGCAGGCCGATCACGGTCGTCTGGAGCCCGAACCGGCGCCAGTTCTCGGCGACGGCCTCGGCGACTGCCATCGCCGTCGGATTGGTCTCGGCGTCGGGCGATATGAGCTCCATCACGTACGGCTTCTTCGTCCCGGGCGCCGCCCAGCCGCCGGCGAGCTTCCGCCAGCCGGCCGCCTTGAAGTCCTCGAAGGCGCGCTTGGGGTCGAACCGGATCTGGTGGCTCGCCGTCTTGTCGAATGCCCACGACGATGGCGGGATCGGTGAGTCGGCGCGCGCGGCGGCACCTCCGAACACGTCCGTGATGAGCGAGGCCCGGTCGATCGCGGCGAGCAGGCCGTGGCGGACTCGCGGCATGCGCAGCTCGGTGTTGCCGGGCCGCAGGTTCAGGGCGATCGCGGTGAGGGTCGTCCGCGGATAGCTCAAGGTCCGGCTTCCCGGCTTCAGCGCCACCTGGGCGGCGAGGTCGGGCGGGAGGCCCGTCGCGACGTCGATCTCACCGGCCCGGTAGGCGGCCGCGAGCGCATCGGCGTCGGGATAGAAGGACAGCTCGATCCCCGGCAGCGCCGGCTCGGGTCGCGGGGTCGCCGCCGGGAACGCCGAGGCCGTCGGCCCGCCGACGCCCGGCGCGTCGGAGCCCGCCGGGGAGGGGCTCTCGGCAGCCGCCTGGCCGGTCGACGGCAGGGGCTCGCTCGATGCTTCGTCCGACGGCTCGGCGGGCGTGTCGCCGGACGGTCCGGGGGACGGCTCGACCGCCGGATCGAACGAGCTGCCCGGCTCGCCCGCCGGGATGTTCGCCGCGCTGGCCGGGACGAGCGTGGCCGAGTCGGCGTTCCACGAGGTCAGGACGAACGGTCCCGATCCGACGGGCTGGAGGCTGAACGGATCGTCGGCGAGGGTCTCGATCGGAGCCTCGTTCAGGAGATGAACCGGCAGCAGGCCGACGGTCGCGGCCTGGAGGAAGCCGCCGATCGGCGTGGCCAGGTCGAACTGGACGGTCCGCTCGTCGATCGCGGTCGCGTTGACGCCCCGCCACGAGGCGGCCAGCGGTCCGGTGTAGCCGGGGCTCTTCAGGATGTTGACGGTGAAGATGACGTCGTCCGACGTGACCGGGACGCCGTCCTGCCAGGTCGCATCGGGACGGAGCGTGAACGTCCAGGTGCTGCCGGTCGGGTCGACCGTCCAGCCCTCGGCGAGGTCGGGCCGGTAGGTGCCGTCGGGACCGAGCGCGACGAGCCCGCTGAACACGAGGGCCACCAGGTCGCGGTCCGCCTGCGTTCGGGCGGTCAGCGGGTTGATCGAGCTCGGGCGGCCGATCGTGCCCTCACGGTAGACGACGGTTTCGGGAGTGGCGCCGCTTGGCAGCGCACTGCCGGCGGGGAGTGATGCGCCGGGGACGACGCCGGTCTGCGGGCCGGACCCGCCGAGGGCGACGACGACCGACAGCCCGACCAGCACGGCGACGAGGGCGGCGACGATCCCCCGATCGCGGTGAGTCACTCGATCTGCCTCCGGCAGGTGCCGCCCCGGCCCTGACGATTCGCCCGCGTCGGGGCGGTCATCGCGTCAGGTGGTGGTCGTCGGCGTGGCCAGCGTGTACGAGGCGAGCGAGAAGAGGACGAACAGGACGGTCAGGACGATCGTGAACTGCCACAGTCGTCGCTCGACGCCCCGTCGGCTCCGGTAGACCGCGCTGTCGCCGCCGAACGCCCCGGACAGGCCGGTTCCCCGGGCCTGGAGCAGGATCGAGACCATCAGGGCGATGCCCACGATGATCTGGCCAATGGCGAACAGCGGGTTCACGGACGCTCGGACCTCGGGCTTGAAGGGCCGTCGGATGGTAGCACAGGCTCGAGCAGGGAGCGCCCGACCACGGCCGGCCAGGCCGGCAACCCGGCCAGCTCGAGGATCGTCGGGGTGACGTCGGCCAGGACCCCGTTCCGGAGCCGCCGGCCGACGACCGCCCGCCCGACCGCGACGACCGGAACCGGGTTGAGCGAGTGAGCCGTGACCGGCGCGCCGGACTCGTCGCGCAGCTCGTCGGCGTTGCCGTGATCGGCGGTGATGAGGAGGACCGCGCCGCTCGAGGCCGGATCGTCGCGATCGACGGCCTCCACGGCGGTCACGACCCTGGCCAGGCAGGCGTCGATCGTGGCCAGTGCCTGGATCGTCGCGTCCCAGACACCGGTGTGGCCGACCATGTCCGAGTTGGCGAAGTTGGCGACGATGAAGTCGTACTCGCCGGCGGCGATCGCCCGGACCAGCTCGTCGGTCACCCCGACCGCGCTCATCTCGGGACGGAGGTCGTAGGTGGCGACCTGTGGGCTCGGCACGAGCAAGCGGTCCTCGCCGGGCCACGGCGCCTCACGACCGCCGTTGAAGAAGTAGGTCACGTGGGCGTACTTCTCGGTCTCGGCCAGATGGAGCTGGCGCCAGCCGGCCCGCGACACCGCCTCGGCCAGCGACGGCACCTCCTCGGGCGGGAAGGCGACGAGGACCGGGAGCCCGGCCTCGTACTCGGTCATCGTCACGACGAGCAGGTCGCGTGGCGGCGGCCGTCCGTCCGGCCCGGTCCGGTCGAAGCCGTCGAACGGATCGTCGACCAGGGCGTGGATGAGCTGACGAGCGCGATCCGCCCGGAAGTTGGCGTGGATGATCGGATCACCGTCGCGAACCCGGCCGTCGACCCCGTCGATGACCGTCGGCAGGATGAACTCGTCGTTCTCGCCGCGGGCGTAGCCGCTCGTCACGGCCGCGAGCGGGCTCGGCGCGCGCTCCCCCGCCCCGTTGACGATCGCCTGGTAGCCGCGCGCGGTCCGCTCCCAGCGGTGGTCGCGATCCATCGCGTAGTAGCGGCCGCCGACGGTCGCGATCCGGGCGTCGGGGTGGGCCCGGGCGAGGCGCTCCTCGAGGTCGACGATGAAGCCATCGGCCGATCGCGGCGGCGTGTCCCGGCCGTCGAGCAGCGCGTGGACCCGGACCTCGGGCACGCCCTGCCTCGCGGCGAGCTCGGCGAGCCCGACCAGGTGCCGATCGTGGGCGTGGACGCCGCCGGGCCCGATCAGCCCGACGACATGGAGCCGGCCATCCGGTCGGGCCGCGCGGGCGCAGGCCGCGAGCAGCGCCGGGCGCTCGAAGAACGAGCCGTCGGCGAGCGCCGCGTCGATCCGGGGCAGGTCCTGGAGGACGGGCTGGCCCGTCCCAAGGTTGAGGTGGCCGACCTCGGAGTTGCCCATCTGGCCGGGCGGCAGGCCGACGTCGCCCTCCGACGCCCCGAGGATCGCGTGCGGCCAGCGCTCGAGCAGCCCGCGCCAGACGGGCATCGGCGCAGCCGCGATCGCATCCGCCGCCGGGTTGCGCCCGATCCCGAACCCGTCGAGGACGACGAGCACGATCGGGCGCGGCCGGCGATGGGACTCGGCGCCGTCCCCGGTCGGTCGGTCGGTCATCCGGGATCGCCTGCCCGCGCGACCGCGGTCAGGCCGGCCCGGGCGACGATCCCGGCCATCTCGTCGGGCTTGAGCGAGGCGCCGCCGACGAGGGCGCCGTCGATCCCGGGCTCGGCCAGGAACTCGCCGATCACCCCGGCCGTCACGCTCCCGCCGTAGAGGACCGGCACCTCGTGGCCGAGCTCGGTCAGGCCGGTCTCGTCGATTGCCGCCCGGATCGTGTCGGCCATCGAGGCGGCGTCGGCCCCGGTGGCGTTGCGGCCGGTGCCGATCGCCCAGACCGGCTCGTAGGCGATGACGACACCGCCCGTGGTCAGGTCCGCGGCGGCATCGCCGATCGTCGCGTCGCCGAACGCCGTGAGGATGCCGTGGACCTGGGCCCGGACGACCGCGTCGGCCCGGCCCGCTTCGCGCTCGGCAAGCTGCTCGCCGACGCACACGATCGGCCGCAGCCCGGCCTCGATCGCCCGGCGCAGCTTGCGACCGATGAGCTCGTCCGTCTCGCCGGCGTCGCGCCGCCGCTCGGAGTGGCCGACGATGACCCAGGTCGCCAGCCCGTCGAGCATCGGCGCGCTGATCTCGCCCGTGAAGGCACCGGTCAGCTCGTGATGGACGTTCTGCGCGCCGACCGCGACGCCGCTCCCGGCGAGCGCGTCGCGAACCGCCGCGAGGCAGACGAACGGGGGGCAGATCACCCGCTCGACCGGACCCTCGACCACGGTCCGGGCGGCGATCGTCGCGGCCAGTGACCCGGCGTCGGCCGGTGTCGTGTGCATCTTCCAGTTGGCGGCGATGACGACGGGTCTCACCCGGGAATCATGCCAGAGCCGGGCCGTCGTCTTCGTGGGCGGCGAGCCGCTCGAGTCGCTCGAGCGCGCGCTGGACCGTCGAGCGGTGCAGCCCGAGCCGCTCGGCGAGCTCGCCGAAGGTCGCCTCGGGCGTCTCGCGCCGGGCCGCGGCGACGAGCCGGACCACCGGCGGCTGCTCGGCCAGCCGGCCATCGGCCTCGAGCCGGTCGATCGCCCGGAGCTGGCGGGCGGCGGCCACGACCGCCCGCTGGAGGTTGGCCGACTCGGCGTTGATGACCCGGTTGATGTCGCCGCGCATCGCGCGGGCGACCTGGCGGCTCTCGAGCTCGAGGATCGCCGAGCTTGCGCCGACGCGCCGGAGGAACGTGCCGATCGTGTCGGCGTTCTTCCAGGTCACGACTCCCCGGCCGCGCCGGATCCGCCACGACGCGGGCATCCCGAGGCCCTCGAGGCGCGCCGCCAGGACCGGCGCTTCGGCCGGCGGCACGACGAACTCGAGGTGCGCCCGGCCGGAGGCGAGGCTCAGCGAGCCGCGGGCGAGGAACCGGCCGCGGAGCCAGGCGATCCGGCAGTGATCGGCGGCCAGGTCCCAGTCGAATGGCTCGCCGCCGGCTTCGGGCTCGGTCACCCGGACGTGCTTCGTCCGGCGCCGTCCGCCGAGCAGCCGGCCGGCGTCGGTCGGCTCGCGCCCGAGGCGGACGGCGAGCCGGGCCACGGCGGCCTCGCGAGTGGCCAGGGCGGGTCCGAGCCCGGCCGACTCGGCGAGCCGATCGCACGCTCGCTGGGGGACGATCGACGCGAGCTCCGTCCGGATCGCGCTGACCAGGTCCCGGTCGGCGTCGCTCATCGCATCCGCCGGATGCCGGGCCCGGAGCGAGCGGCGATCACGCGCTGCGGACGGCCGTGGCGCCCCGCCGTCGAGCGGAGCCGTCGCGCTCGGCGATCCGGATGATGGCCGCGGCGAGCTTGGCGGCGTCGTGATGATTCGGCTCGGCCGGGTCGGCGAGATCGTCGAGGACGAGCCGCGGCGGGTGCTCGACGTTCGGCGGCCAGCGCAGCCGGATCGCATCGCCGACCGGCGCGCTGCGCTCGGCTGCGTCGCCGCTCGTCGTCCGGTTGTTGGCCAGGACGATGTCGACGATCCCGCTCGCGGCGTGCCGCTCGAGGGCCTCGACGTGGTCGGCCAGGTCGAAGCCGGTCGTCTCGCCCGGCTGGGTGGCCACGTTGCAGACGTAGATCCGCGGCGCGTTCGAGGCGGCGACAGCCGCCCGGATCTCGGGCAGGAGGAGGCTCGGCAGGACGCTCGTGAACAGGCTGCCCGGGCCGATCACGAGCAGATCCGCCTCGGCGATCGCGGCCACCGCGTCCTCCGCCGCGTGGACCCCCTCCGGCGAGAGCCAGACTCGTTCGATCCCGCTCGTCGCCGCGATCCGGGACTGGCCGACGACCTCGGTTCCGTCGTGGAGCTCGGCATGCAGGACGAGCGGGGTCGCCGAGGCGGGCACGACCTGGCCGCGGACGGCCAGGACCCGGTTCATCTGCCGGACGCCCTCCTCGAAGTCGCCGCCCTCGACCGCGGTCATCGCCGCGATCAGGAGGTTGCCGATCGCGTGACCACCGAGCCCCTCGGGCTCCTCCTCGCCCGGGAACCGGTACTGGAGCAGCTCGCCCATGAGTGGCTCGGCATCGGCGAGTGCGACGATGCAGTTCCGGATGTCGCCGACCGGCGGCAGCCCGAGCTGGGTCCGGAGCTTCCCGGACGAGCCGCCGTCGTCGGCCACGGTCACGACCGCGGTCAGGTTGCTCGTGTGCTCCTTGAGACCGCGCAGCAGGGTCGACAGCCCGGTCCCGCCGCCGAGCGCGACCACCTTCGGCCCGCGGGCGAGGAAGCGCTTCTGGTAGATGACCTCGACCAGCGGGCGATCCTCGTCGTCCGACCGGAACGGATCCATCAGGACCCGCATCACCTTCCACGAGGCGAAGGCGAAGACGGCCACGCCGGCCGAGGCCAGGATCAGCGCCCGGAGCCCGTACGGCAGCGACTGGAGGGTGACCGCGGAGACGATGGTCTGGATCGGCTCGCCGAGCTCGACGTCGCGATAGACCTGGCGGAGGACGAAGGCGAGGCCGAAGGCGAGGCCGAGCTCGCCGAGGAAGACGACCACCAGCCAGCGCTTGACGCCGATCCCCGGGGTCAGCCAGCGCCGGATCTCGTGGGCCGTCGTGCGGCGGCGCGGTCGGTCGGCCATCGGTCAGCTCCGCTCGAGCTCGCGGTGGAAGACCGCGACGGTTCCGAAGTCCTGCTCGCGGAGCCAGGCCGCGAGCGCCTCGCCGATCGCGATCGAGCGGTGGTAGCCCCCGGTGCAGCCGATCCCGATCGTCAGCCGGGTCTTGCCCTCGCCGACGTAGGCCGGGACGACGAACGCCAGGAACTCGTGGAGGAAGGCGAGGAACGCCTCGGTGGTCGGCTGGCCGAGCACGAACTCGCGGACCTCCTCGGTCAGGCCCGACAGCGCCCGCAGCTCGTCGACGTAGTACGGGTTCTGCATGAACCGGACGTCGAACACGAGATCGGCCTCGAGCGGCAGCCCGTACTTGAAGCCGAAGCTGATGATCTGGATCGCCAGCCGGTCCGGGTCGGGCGAGTCGGCCAGGTTGGCGAAGAGCTTCTCGCGCAGCTCGCGCAGCGGCAGGTCGCTCGTGTCGATGACGACGTCCGCGTCGTCGCGGATCGGCTCGAGCCGTCGCCGCTCCTCGGCGATCGAGCTGGCGATCCCGCGCTGATCGGCGAGCGGATGGCGGTGGCGCGTCTCCGAGAACCGCCGGATGAGGATCTCGTCGCGGGCCTCGAGGAAGAACACCTGGGGTCGGATCCCGCGGCCCTCGAGCGCGCCGCGCATCGCGGCGAGGGCGACGACGACGTCGCCGGCCCGGACGTCGAGCACGATCGCGGTCTTCTCGAACCGCTCGCGATCCTCCGACACGAGCTCGGCCAGCTCCGGCAGGAGCTCGCCCGGCAGGTTGTCGACGCAGATGTAGCCGAGGTCCTCGAACAGCTTCGTCGCAGCCGTCTTGCCGGCCCCCGACAGGCCGCTCAGGATCACGACGTGCTGGCTGGCGGGCGGGCCGGCGGCGGCGGCCGGGTCGGATGGATCGAGGGATCCGGGGCCACTCATCGTGGGCAGTCTACGCTGCCGCCGCGAGCGAACCGGGAAGCGTCACTTGCCGGTGCGAGCGATGAACCAGGTCGTCAGCTCGAACAGGATGTACATCGTGCCGCCGAGCACGAACGGGCTGACCAGGTCGCCGCCGGGCGTGGCGATGGCCGAGAAGATCGCGATCCCGAGGATCACGTAGCGGCGCGACGCGCGCAGGCGCTGCGAGGTCAGGATGTTCACCCGCGACAGCGCGAACAGGATGATCGGGAACTCCATCGTGAGGCCGAAGGCCAGGAACAGGGTCGTGACGAAGTCGAAGTACGAGCCGGCCGTGATGAGCGGCTGGAGGTCCGCCGTCTGGAAGCTCAGCAGGAATCCCGCGGCGTAGGGCAGGATCACGTAGGCGATGGCGCAGCCGAGCGCGAAGAAGAACAGCGCGAGCGGCACCCAGGGCCGGATCAGACGCCGCTCGTTCGAGGTGAGCCCGGGGGCGATGAACCGCCAGCCCTGGTAGAGGATGACCGGCATCGCCAGGATCACGCCGACGACGAGCGAGATCTTCATCCGGATGAAGAACGGGTCGCCGAGGCCGGTGAAGAACAGCGGCGAGCTGCTCGGGATCGGCGCCTTCAGGAAGGCGATGATCTGGTCGCCGGCGGCAAAGCCGACCGTCGACGCCACGGCGACCGCCAGGATGATCTTGAACAGCCGTGAGCGGAGCTCGCCGAGATGGTCGACGAGGCTCATCACCGCCTCGCCGTCGGCGGGCTCGGTCGGTGGCACGGTGGGCGTCGGGGGCGTGGCCGGGACGGTCGTCAGCGCCGAGCTGGCTCCCGTCCCCGGGTCCGGGGCAAGCGCGTCCGGCGTCGGTTCGTCGGCCATGACGATCGTGCTCCGCGGGCCCGCTGAGGCGGGCTAGGAGACGTTCTCGGAGTCGGGCTGGTCGGCGGGCGACGCGGCGACCGGGGCGGCCGCATCCTCGACGGGCGGAGCGACCGGCGCCGACTCCACGACGGCCTGGGCCACGGGCGGCGGCGCCGCGACAGGAGCCGCGGGCGGCGCCGCGACCGGCGCATCGGCGGCCACTGGCGCCGGGGTGGCGGCAACCGCGGCGACGACCGGCGCCGCAGCGACCGGGGCGGCGGGCGCGGCCGGTGGCTGGCTGGCGGCCGCCTCATCCGGCGGCAACGGCGAGGTGTCGACCTTGACCGCGTCCTGGATGTCCGACGATGCCTTGCGGAACTCGCGCAGGCTCTTGCCGAGGGCGGAGCCGACGTCGGGCAGCCGGCCCGGCCCCAGGATGAGCAGCGCGATCACGAGGATGATGACGAGTTCGAGCGGACCAGGGGTGGGCATCGGTAGGTGCTGCTCCTTACGTCCGAGACGCCCTGAATTGGGCGCCTACAGTAGCACAGGGAGGCGTTTGGCCCAGTCGCGGGCGGCCTCGGCGAGGGCCTCTCCGGGGTCGGCCGCGACGCCTCTGTCCGGGGTTCCCGCCGCGGCGCCGGAGATGCCGCGCGAGACGTTGACGACCAGTCCTCCAGCGGGCGATCGGCCTGCCGGCGGAGCGGTCGCCGGGCCGTCGCGGAGGACCGGCTCGACCTCGCCACCCTGGGCCCCGACCCCCGGCACCAGGAACGCCAGCCCGGGCGCCGTGGCCCGGATCCGGGCCATCTCCTCGGGGGCAGTGGCGCCCACCACGAGGCCGACCGTGCCGCCCGGACCCCAGTCTCCAGCGCGCCGAGCGACCCGCAGGTAGAGCGGCTCGGCCGGAGCGTCGTCCGCGCTCGATACGTGGACGTCCTGGAGCTCGCCGGCACCCGGGTTCGACGTCCGGCACAGGACGTAGGCGAACCGATCCGCTCGCTCGATGAGCGGCGCGATCGCCTCCGATCCGAGGTACGGGTTGACGGTGATCGCGTCGGCGCCGAGCCGGTCGAACAGGGCCACCGCCTGGCGCGCCGCGGTCGAGCCGATGTCGGCGCGCTTGGCGTCGGCGATGAACGGCACGTCGTCCGGGACCGAGCCGCGGAGACGCTCGAGGGCCGCGATCCCGTCGGGGCCGAACGCCTCGAAGAAGGCCAGGTTCGCCTTGACGGCCGTCACCGATGACAGGGACGATTCGAGGATCAACCGGCAGAACGCCTCGATCCCCTGAACGTCGGGCGCGAAGCCCGGCGGGAGACCGGCGGGATCCGGGTCGAGGCCGACGCACAGGACCGTCCCGGTCGCGGCAGTGCGGGCCGCCAGCCGTTCGAGGTAGCCGCCGATCACGGAGCCGACGAGCCGCTCGGGCTGGCCGCGGGTGCGGCGGTCGGCGGCGGCGCCGGGAGCTGGTCGGGCGGGATGAACCAGCTCGCGCCCGATCCGCCATCGAGCCCGCTGTACTGGGTGATGTCGGGCAGCTGCTCCGCCTTCCAGGTCGGTGCGTCGCCGCTCAGTCCGATCAGCTTCAGGTCGACGATCAGGCCCTCGATGTGCATGTAGGCGATCGTGTCGCCCTTCGGCGACCAGACCGGCGCCCACGATCGGCCGTCGTTCGTGAGGCGGAGGACCTCGCTGCCGTTGCGGGCGTCCAGGATCGCGACGTCGGTCCCGAGCGCGCTCGTCTTCGTCACGGCGATCCAGCGACCGTCCGGAGACCACGACGGCTGCATGTAGCCGGGTGCGCTGAGCACGACGTTCTTCTTCGTCGCCGGGTCGTAGCGGTAGATCGTCGGCGCGCCGCGCGTGCCGTCGCGTCCGTTCTTGACGTAGAGGAGCAGCTTGCCGTCGGGTCGCCAGGCCGGGTCCTGGTGCCCGAGCGGCGGGTTCTCCGGGAGGTTGAGCCGGCGCGTCTTGTCGGTCGCCGTGTCATACGTCTGCATGACCACGTCGCTCTTCGTCGGGTCCGGCCCGTCGGAGACGATGGCCACCGTGTGGCCGTCGGGTGAGACCCGCGGCTGGCGGATCCAGAAGAACCAGGTGTAGGAGCCCTGCTTGTAGCGACCGCTGAGCAGCTTCTCCGCCCCGGTCCCATCGGGATGGACCCGGGTCAGGACCGGGTAGTCCATCGAATAGCGGTTCGGGCCTTCACCGCCACCCGGGAAGTAGCCCTGGTCGTGGACGCTCTCGATGTAGTAGATCCACTGGCCATCGGGTGACCAGCTCGGCATCGAGCCCGTCCCGCTCGTCGTGATCTGGGTCGCCTTGTTGCCGGTCTGCGTCCAGAGGTTGCCCTGCTTGACGAACACGAGGGTGCCGGGGATGTTCGTGCGCGGGTCGACGATCACCACGTTCGACGGCGCCGGGGTCCGGATCGGCCCCACCGCCCCACCACCGTTGTTGCCTCCCCCGCCCCCGCCGCCACCGGACGGAACGGGGACGGATCCGGTGAGCAGGGCCAGGGTCACGAGGGCGATGACGACCAGGCCGACCGTCGCGAGGACCGGCGCCACGAGTGTCCGCGGCGCTCCGATCCCGTACGGATCCGGGGTGGTCCGCGTTCCGCGGATCGCTCCGAACCGACTCGCCCGGCGGGCCATCAGCCGAGGCCCGCCGCGACCGGCGTCGGACGGGAGGCGGTCACGAGCGACGCCGCGTGGCCGGCGGGAGCCACGTCCCGGATCTCCAGCTGGATCGACTCGTACCCACCGAACCGGCGGGTCACGATCCGGGCCACGACGTCGAGCAGGTCGCCCTCGTGGATGGTCTCGGCGAGGTCCGACCGCCCGAACGCGATGCCGTCCACGACGTCGAGCCGCTTGCGCAACGTCAGCTGGGTATGGCCGCCGTTCGCGGCGCGGACACGGGTCACGGTGAGCCCCTCGACGGCAACGAGTGGATCCGGGTTCCCGGGACCGGTCGGATCGAGCCGATGGAGCTCGGCCAGGAACCCGTAGTCGACCTCGGGCGCCGGGACGACGAGGTCGATCCGGAGCTCGGGGCGTCCATCGGACGAGGCCGGGAGCGCATTCGTGACGAGCGCGAGGAACCTCTCGCGGAACGCATCCCAGCGGTCGGGGGTGAGCTCGAACCCGGCTGCGCCCGGATGGCCGCCATGCCGGACGAACAGGTCCGAGCAGTCGGCGAGGGCCGCTCCGAGGTCGAACCCGGCAGCGCTCCGGCACGACGCCCGGATGACCCCGTCCAGCTCGGTCGCGACGACCGCCGGGCGGCCGCGCTCCTCGGCCAGGCGGCCGGCGACGAGCCCGATGACGCCGACCGGCCAGTCGCCGCGCACGACGGTTGCCGCCGCATCGCCGGGCTCGGCCGCCAGGACCGCCTGCGCCTCGGCCATCGCGGTCCTGGTCAGGTCCCGCCGGACGAGGTTGGCGGCCTGGAGCGCTGCCGCCAGCTCGGCCGCCTCGAGCGGGTCGTCGGTGAGGAGCAGGCGGGCCGCCTCAAGCGCGTCGCCGACCCGGCCCGCGGCGTTGAGCCGCGGAGCGATGACGAAGGCGACCGTCTCGAGATCGACGCTCGCCGGAGCGGACCCGGCGAGCTCGAGCAGCGCCGCCAGACCGGGCAGTGGCGCGCTCCGCAGCCGGTCGAGCCCGAGCCGGGCGATCGCCCGGTTCTCGCCGATGATCGGGGCCACGTCGGCCACCGTGCCGATCGTCGCCAGCTCGGCCAGGGCGAGGGCATCCTCGGCCGCGCCCGGAACGCGGGCGAGGAGGAGCTGGGCGACCTTGAACGCCACGCCGCTCCCGGCCAGCCGGGGGTCGGGGTAGTTCGAGTCGTCACGGTGCGGGTTGACCACCGCGACCGCGGGCGGAAGATCGGGTGGCAGCCGATGGTGGTCGGTGACGATGACGTCGATCCCCCGCCGGCCGGCCTCGGCGATCTCGGGGCCGCTGGTCGACCCGGTATCGACCGTCACGATCAGCGACCGACCGTCCCGCTCCGCGGCCTCGACCGCACGCAGGCTCAGGCCGTGCCCTTCCTCGAGACGGCTCGGGACATACGGTTCGGCGTCGATCCCGAACCGTCGGAGCGCCCGGACCATGATCGCCAGGCCGGTCAGCCCGTCGGCGTCGAAGTCGCCGAAGACGAGGACGCGCTCGCCGGCCTCGCGGGCGCGTTCAATCCGGGCCACGAGGCTGGCGGCGTCGGGCAGCAAGGCGGGGTCGTGGAGACCCTCGCCGCTGGGCGCAACGAACGCGGCCAGCGCGTCGACGTCGGCGACCCCACGCCCGACGAGGAGCGCGGCGATCCGTTCCGAGAAGCCTGCCGCGCTGGCCGCCGCGACGAAGTCCGGAGTCGGGTCGACGGGCTCGGGAAGATGCCAGCGGAAGCGCGGCTCGATCACGCTGTCAGGATGCCACGACAGCCTGCACGCGGGCTTATCGCGGGGATCCGATCAGGAAGCCGAGCGGCGGGCCGGTCGGCCGGCCGCGGCGAGCTGGGCGCGCTTCCGATCGTCGCGGTTGTGCCAGACGACGAGGAGCGGTGCCGCGTTGAAGATCGAGGAGTACGTTCCCGAGACGATCCCGATGAGCAGGGCGAGCACGAAGTAATACGTCGCGGAGCCGCCGAACAGGAGCAGCGCCGTCAGCGTCAGGACGACGGTCAGGCTCGTGTTGATCGAGCGGGCGAAGGTCTGCAGGATCGAGTGGTTGACGATCCGGTCGAACGGCTCGCCGACATGCCGCGCCCGGTTCTCGCGGACCCGGTCGTAGACGACGATCGTGTCGTGGACGCTGAACCCGATGACGGTCAGCACGGCGGTCACGAACAGGGCGTCGATCTGGACGTGGAAGAACGTGCCGAGGATCGCAAACGTCCCGATCACGACGAGCACGTCGTGGACGAGCGCGACGAGGGCCGTCGCGCCGAACCGGAAGTCGTTGAAGCGGATCGTCATCCAGATCAGGATCCCGATCGAGCCGAGCACCACCAGGAGGGCCGCCTGCTGGGTCAGCTCCTCGCTGATCACCGGTCCGACGGTCGACAGCGAACGCTGGGCGACGATCGGTCCGAGCTCGTCCTGGAGGCCGGCGGCCACCTCGCCGAACTTACCGGTCGTCGGCAGGTTGAGACCCCCGGTTCCAGGGCTGGCCGACGGACCCGGCGACGTACCCGGGCTGGCGACGGCCGACGCGCCCGGCGAGGCCGACGGGCCGGCCGAGGCCGATGCACTCGGGCTTGCGGCCGACGACGCGCCCGGGCTGGCGGCGGCCGACGCTCCCGCCGAGGCCGAGGCGCCGGGAGCGGGGCTCGTGGACGCTCCGGCCGAGGGCGACGCGCCCGCCGACGGGCTCGGGCTGGGCGCCGCCGGAGGCGGCAGAGCGACCTGGCGTGACCGGATCTCGTAGAAGGCGTCGCTCGTGGCGATGACCGTCGCGTCGCTGATGCCCTGGCGCGCCAGGGCCGTCTTGATCTGGTCGGCGCCGACGTTCGGATCCTGGAACTTGATCTCCCACGAGGTTCCGCCCGTGTAGTCGATCGAGAACTGGAGCCCGACAGCACCATTCGTGATCGGCCCAAGGAGGATGAAGATCAGGCCGGGGATCGTCAGGAGCGCCGAGAACAGGAAGAACC
Organism: uncultured Chloroflexia bacterium; assembly: GCA_963755285.1. GTDB lineage: Bacteria > Chloroflexota > Limnocylindria > Limnocylindrales > CSP1-4 > Chersky-267. Next base: position 119,518 of record CAVWJB010000005.1, read on the forward strand.
AGCGGCGTTTGCCGATGACGTCAAACACGGGCGCGGGCCTGGCGCGGTCCCCGTCCCGGTGTCCGGGCCAGGAACTCGTCCTCGCCGACGCCCCACAGGCTCGCCCGTCGCGCGAAGTTCTGCTGGACGACGACCCGCAGGAGCGTCCTGGAGACCGTCACCGCGGTGAACATCGACGTGAGCACGCCGATGATCAGGACGAGCGCGAAGCCCTTGATCGTCGGGCGAGCCGAACGCGTACAGGATGCCGGCGGTGATCAGGCTCGACACGTTCGAGTCGAGGATCGAGTTCCAGGCCCGGGCGAAGCCCGCTTCGACGGCGCTCGGCAGGGTCTTGCCGAGGCGAAGCTCCTCCTTGGTCCGCTCGAAGATCAGGATGTTCGCATCGACCGCCATGCCGACCGACAGGACGAAGCCGGCGATGCCGGCCAGGGTCAGCGTGACGGGGATCAGCCGGAAGACCGCCAGCACGACGATGGCGTAGTACAGGAGGGCGAAGTCGGCGACCAGCCCGGGCAGCCGATAGTAGATGAGCATGAAGCTGAACACGAGGCCGATCCCGATCACGGCCGCGATCAGGCTCGACTGGAGGAACTCCGCCCCGAGCGTGGCGCTGATCTGGGTGTCCTGGACCGCCTGGACCGGGAACGGCAGCGAGCCGTAGCGGAGGACGGTCACCAGCTCGTTCATCTGGGTCACCGCGTCCGGGCCCGAACCCGTCGTGATGATCCCGGTCCCGCCGGTGATCGCCGAGTTGATGCTCGGGGCCGAGATGACCGTCCCGTCGAGCACGATCGCGAAGAAGTTCCCGACGTTGGCGCTCGTGTAGTCGGCGAACTTCTTGGCCGCGTCGCTCTTCAGGGCGAACGCGACGGCCGGCCGGCCGTTCTCGTCGGTCGACGGGTTGGCGCTCTCGAGCTGGTCGCCGGTGAACAGCGGGACGAGCGACTCATCCTTCGGGAGCGGCTGGCCGTCGATGATGCCGGTGGCGCTGCCGGTCGTCGACGCTGTTCCGTACTTGTCGGGTGGCAGCGGCACGAACGTCAGCTGACCGGTCGCGCCCGACGAGCCGTTCGATCTCCTCCCGGTCGGTCGCGCCGGGCAGCTCGACGACGACCCGGTCGTTGCCGTGGACGACGACCACCGGCTCGGACACGCCGGTCGAGTTCACCCGTCGCTCGATGATGTCGCGGATGGTGGCCATCGCCGCCGCGTCGGGTGACTTGCCGTCGACCGGGATCGCCTGGTACTCGACCCGGAGGCCGCCCTGCAGGTCGAGCCCCAGCTTCGTCTCGAGGACCCGCGGGCCGGCCGCCGGGTCGCCGAAGGTGGGCAGCTTGAGACCCGGCCAGAAGTCGATCGCGAGCGCGAGCAGACCGATGACCACGATGAGGATGGGGACGAAGCGACGCATCGCGGCGGACTATACCAGCGTCCGGGCGGGCGGGCCGGAACGGGGTCTAGACGATCGGTTTGGCGGGCCGGAACCGTCCAAACAGGTAGGCGCTTCCGAGCAGGACGACTCCCAGCGCCACGAGCGACAGCACCCGGTAGGCGACGTCGAGCGCGGCCAGATCGACCAGGAACACCTTGATGGTCACGAGCCCGAGCAGGAGGAGCCCGGCCTGCCTCGCCGGTCTGATGTCGGCGACCAGGCCGACCGCAAACGCAGCCGCTCCGAGGACCGCCCAGAGAACGCTCAGGGCCACCTGCGCCTGCTTCGCCAGCTCCTCCTCGCCGACCGATCCACCAAGACGGGCCTGGAAGACATCGACCAGCCCGACGGACAGCAGGTAGACCAGCGCGATCGCGGCCACGGCGACGCGGACCGGCTCCCAGCGGTTTCGAGGATGGAGCCGGGCACAGACGGCCAGCGCGGCGGCAACGGCGCTGAGCGCGGCGGTCGTCCCATTGATGAACGGCAGCCCAACCGCTGATCGGTCGGCGTCGACCACGAGTCGGTCGGGCGGCGCGACGCTGATCAGGATCGTCGCGATCCCGAGCCCGACGAGCGTGTCCGCCGCCCCCAGCCACGCCGCCCGTTCCGATGCCGGTCGCACCGTCGCGAGCTCCGCGTAGAGCACCGCCAGGCCGGACCAGACGACGACGACCGCATCGAGCGGCAGCTCGAAGGTGACTCCATAGGCGACGATCCCACCGGCCAGGAGACCGCCGCCCAAGCGCACCGCCGGCCGTCGATCGATCAATCCGATCGCCAGCGCCGCGACCGTGAGGATCACGATCGTGGCGCCGCCCGCATCGGCGAATGGGACGACCGGCGGTGCGACGCGGAACAGGTCGTCGAGCGGGAGCTGGACCCGGAGCGCGTACCAGAGCCCCGTCCCGAAGGCGACCGCGCCGGCGAACCAGACCGATCGCTCGAGCCGCGCGGCAATCCAGGCCGAATCCGGCGCGACGTGAGCCGGCCAATCGTGGCGGGTCAGCACCTGCCGGTCGAGCCAGATCGCGCCGACGGCCAGGATCGACCAGCCGAGGAGCACCGGCGCGCCGTCGAGCTCGAATGGAAGGACGTAGACCGTCAGGAGGACCGCAACCGAGATGACGGTCGCCCGCTCCCAGGCAACTTGGAGGATCCAGGCCGCGAGGACGGTCGCCGCGATCACGAATGCCGCCGCGACGCCGGTCGTGTCGCCGAAGGGGACATCGGGACGGACGACGCTCGTCAGGTCGCGGAGCGGCAGCTGGACGAGGACGAGCTGGCCGATCGCGAGCGTGCCGAGCACGATCGCCGCCGCGCCGCTGTAGAGGTGGTCCCGTCGGACCCGGAGCCAGGTCAGGACGACCGCCTCGGCAGCCCACGCCACTGGGACCACGGAGCTGCCGAATTGGACGGGAACGGCGATCGTCAGGGCCGCCACGCCGGTTCCGGTCACGAGCAGGCCGAACAGGTGGCCGTCCCCTTCCGCCCTGAGGAACCAGCCGCCGAGGACGAAGTGGACGAGGGCGACGGCGGCCAGGAACGCCCCGCGGTCCGCGACGAGCGGCCCATCGAGCAGGGCGAACCCGGCTCCAACGAGGAACGCCGCGTTGGCGACGACGAGCAGTGCGGTGGCCGGCCGCAGGACGCGGCTGCGCCGCCGCATCTCCTCGCCGGCCGCCGCGATCGTGTTGATGAGCCAGAACAGCCCGAGGACGGTCAGCCCGATGGCGACGTCGACGTCCGGACCGCGGAGCCAGCTCGCCAGCTGAGGCGCGCTGAGGATGAACGCGATCCCGGGGAGTCGCGGCCACGACCTGAACAGCGAGATGATCGTCGTGCCGACCAGGGCGGTCCCGACGAACGCGACGGTGGCGAGGTCCGGCGACGCGCCCATCAGCGGCGGCGCCGCCAGGACTGCGAGCAAGCCAAATGCCGCGACGACCTGGGAGTTCGCCCGGATGGCGATCGCGGCCGCTGCGGCGGCGGCCAGAAGCGAGCCGGCCAGCCCGACCTCGACGGGGATCAGGCCGTAGAGCCGGGTCGCCGCGATCAGAGCGAGCGACACCGTGCCCAGCCCGACGGCGACAAGGACGTGGGCGACCTGCCGCTGACGAGCCTCCTCGAACAGCCAGGTGCCCAGCCCGAGTGCGAGCAGCCCACCGGCCAGGCCGAGGATCACCCGGGCCTCGGGGCCGATCCAGCCGCGGCTGAAGGCGAGGCTCAGGAACAGGATCGCCCCGGCAATGAGAGCGATCCCGCCGACCCAGGCCAGGATTCGTCCGGTCATCCGCTCCTCGAGGTCGGCCAGCGAGGCGCGACTGAACGGCGACAGTGGCTGCGATTCAGTGACCCAGGCGCTCTCGGTCGGCGCGACTCCAGGCGCCACGCTCGATGGTTGACCCCAGCCCGCGATCGGTCCGGCCCGGGCAGCTGGAGCGGTCTTGGCCGAGGCAGGGGCCGGCGGCGACGGTCGTCCGGGGGTCACCCAGTGTGACGACGGACCTGGCTCTGGCGACGGCGCGACCGGGATGGTCGGCGTTGCCGCGGCAGCCGGCATTGACGCGGCTGTCGGCCTTGGCGGCACCGCTCGCGTTGCCTCGGCAGCGAGGTGCTCGTCGAACCGGCTCTGGAGCTGGTCGAGCTTGTGCTGGAGCTCCTCGATCCGATCCTCGAGCGGCCGATCCGACGACCGGTCGTCCGCCGACCGGTCGTCCGTCGGTCCCCCGTGCGGGTCAGTCATCGTCGGTCGCTCATGGCTGGCGATCGTCGGCGATCGGATCGTCGATCGCCATGACCCGATAGTCGCCGCGGCCGGACCCCCGCTCAGGCCTCGAGCGTGGCCTTGATCCGAGCGGCCAGGGCAGGTCCGATCCCGGGCACGGCGGCGATCTGCTCGACCGGGGCGTCGCGGACCCGCTTCGTCGACCCGAACACGCGCAGGAGCGCCCGTCGTCGCTTCGGCCCGACGCCCGGCAGGTCGTCGAAGGCCGACCGGACCGAGGCCTTGGCCCGCAGGTCGCGGTGGTAGGTGATCGCGAAGCGGTGAGCCTCGTCGCGCAGGCGCTGGACGAGGTAGAGGGCCTGCGAGGTGGGAGGCAGGAGGACCGGCTCGGATCGCCCGGGCAGGAACAGCTCCTCGCGTTCCTTGGCCAGACCGGCCAGCGGCAGGTCGCTCAACCCGAGCTCGTCGAGGACCTCGGCCGCGGCGCTCACCTGGCCCTTGCCACCGTCGACGATCACGAGGTCGGGCAGCCGCCAGCGGAGCTCCTCCTCGCTCCCCTCGTCGCCGGCCTTCGCCCGGCGGAACCGCCGGCGGAGCACTTCCTGGTGGCTGGCGAAGTCGTTCGGGCCCTCGACCCCCCTGATCCGGAAGCGCCGGTAGTCGCCGGTCCGGGGCTTCCCATCCTCGAACACGACCATGCTGGCGACCGACTGGTCGCCCTGGAAGTTGCTGATGTCGTAGCACTCGATCCGGAGCGGTGGGTCGGCCAGGCCCAGGGCATCGGCCAGCTCGCGCAACGCGCCGAGCGTCTTGCCCTGGTCGGCCAGCCAGCGCGCCTGCTCGCGGGCCAGCGTCTCGCCCGCGTTGCGCACGGCGAGGGCCATGAGCTCGCGCTTCTCGCCGCGCTGGGGAACCCGGAGGTGGACCGGACCGTTCCGTCGCTCGGCGAGGAACGCCTCGACCGCCGCCCGCTCGTCGGGTCCGGGCAGGCTCGGCACGAGGACCTGGTTCGGGATCGACGTCGCTCGCGCGTAGTACTGCTCGAGGAAGCCAACCAGGACCTCGTCGTCGGGCGCCTCACGGACGGCGTCGAGCAGGAAGACGTCGCGCCCGACGAGCTTGCCGTCGCGGACGACGAACAGCTGGACCGCGGCCTGGTTGTCCTGCCGGGCGATCCCGACGAGATCGAGCTCGGTCCGGGCGAAGGCGGCCATCTTCTGGCTCTCCATCGTCCGCTCGATCGCCCGGATCTTGTCCCGGAGGACCGCCGCTCGCTCGTAGTCGGTCCGTTCGGCGGCCGCGCCCATGTCCCGCTCGAGCGCCTTGACGAGCGTCTCCTGGCGACCCTCGAGGAAGAGCTCGACCTGCTCGATGTCGGCCCGGTAGGCGTCCTTCGAGATCGCTTCGATGCACGGACCCTGGCAGCGCTTGATGTGGTACAGGAGGCACGGACGCTGGAGCGCGCGCTTGCCGTCCTTGATGTCGATCGTGCAGGTCCGGAACGGGAACAGCCGGCGGATGAGGTTCATCGATTCGTCGACGCTGCTGGCCGACGCGTACGGGCCGAAGTAGCGGCTGCCGTCGGCCGGCAGCTTGCGGGTGCGCTCGATCCGCGGGAAGTCGTCGGCCAGCGTGATCTTGATGTACGGGTAGCTCTTGTCGTCCTTCAGCCGGACGTTGAAGCGCGGGGCGTAGCGCTTGACCAGGTTCGCCTCGAGGAGGAGCGCTTCGGACACCGAATCGGTCAGCGTGTAGTCAACGTCGGCGACCCGGTCGATCACGCTCCGGATCCGATGGACCTCGACCCCGACCGCCTGCTTCTGCCAGTAGCTCCGGACGCGCGAGCGCAGGCTCTGGGCCTTGCCCACGTAGAGCACGACGCCCCGGGCATCCTTCATCAGGTAGACGCCGGGGCGATCGGGCAGCTTCTTGAGGGTGGCGGCGAGCTCGGGTGTCACACCTCGATGCTACCGCGGGCGTGGATCAGGGCGACGCGACGACCGGCCGCAGCGGGAACGGCAACGGCCCCGAGCGAACCACGGCGACAAGATCGTTCCAGGCGACCTCTGCCCCGGCTTCGGTACCGATCGAGACCTGACCGACGCCATCGGTGATCGGCGAGTTGATGCTCGGTGCCGAGAGGACCGTCCCGTCCATCACGATCGCGAAGAAGTCGCCGATGTTCGCCATCGTGTAGTTGGCGAAGATCTGCCGCGCGTCCTGGTCCAGCGTGAACGACACTGCCGGGCTACCGTTCTGATCCGTCACGCGATCGGCGCTGACGAGGTGGTCCCCGCTGAAGAGGGGCCGAAGCGACGAGTCTGCCGGCAGCGGCTGTCCATCGACGATGCCGGTTGGGCTCCCGGTCGTCGAGGCGGTCCCGTACGTTTCGGGGGGCAGGGGCACGAACGTCACCTGCCCGACCTCCGTGAGGAGTCGCTCGACAGCCGCCACGTCGACTCCGACCGGCAGGTCGACGACGACCCGGTCCTGGGCATCGATGTCGACAACCGGCTGGGCGATCCCGGTCGCCCGGAGCCGCTGAGCAACGATGTACCGGATCTCGTCCAGGGCCGCCGCGTCCGGCCCGTTGCCACTAACGGCTTCCGGCTCGAAGGTCAGCCGCTGCACGGACACCGTCGACGCCGATGGGGACACCGACGGGTTGGCACTGCTTCCGGCCTGGATCCCCCGCGAGGTCAGGCCATATCCGACGACTCCGATCGCGACGACAACGACCGCCAGCCCGATCGCCAGCGACAGCCGACGAGCGCCGCCCGCTGACACGGCGGTCCGAACGGACGGCCAGAAGCGTCGCTGGCTCGTCCGGCCAATCGTGGACCGGACGGTCTGCACGACCTGGTCCGACAGCTCGGTCGGACCCAGCTCCAGCCAGTCCTGGATGACGCGGTCGAAGTCGCGCTGGGTGCTCATGCGATCCGCTCCGTCTTGGTGATCGCCCGCTCGTCGGCCTCGAGGGCGGCGCGCAGCGTCTGGGTCGCGTAGTGAAGCCTCGACTTGACCGTCCCGATGGGGATCTCGAGGCTCCTGGCGATCTCGGCCTGCTCCCAGCCGAGGTAGTGGTGCAGGATGAAGATCGGCCCGATGATCCGGGCGGCAGCCGGCTGAATCCACGCTCGAGCTGATCGCGATCGACGACGCTCAACGTCGAGTCCGGCTGGCCTGGTCCGTCGAGCGGCAGCTCCACGATCCGTGCTCTCCAGCGTCGCTGCTGCCTCGCGGCTCGATAGCAGGCCCGGACGAGGAGTCTCGTGATCCACGGCTCGAAGCGGTCGGGATCGCGCAGGCCTGGCAGGTCGCGCCAGCCATCGATGAGGGCGACCTGGACGGCGTCCTCGGCCAGGTGGACGTCGCGCAGGATCCGGTAGGCGATCGCCAGCATGCGATCGCCGGTCATCGTCATCAGGCCGGCGAACGCCTCTGCGTCACCCTTCATCGCTCGTTCCACCAGGTCCCGCTGCACCCAGCGCTCCCTTCAGGCGTCGTCGCTGGGACGCTACACCCTGGATGGGGCACGAACGGCCTCGCGAGTTCGATCCTGGTGGATCGACCGTCGGGTGAGCGCTCCCGTGCAGACTGCCGCGATGAATCTCCAGCCCGATGTCCAGGCTCGGCTCGAGCGTCTGACGACCGACCAGCGGGCGGCGGCGACCGCACCGCCGGGGCCGGTGCTCTGCCTCGCACCGGCCGGGAGCGGCAAGACGACGACGCTCGTCGCCCGGATCGCCTGGCTCGTGGCGACCGGGACGCCGGCCGCGGAGATCGCGGCGATCGCCTTCAACAAGCGCGCCGCGGATGAGCTCGTCGAGCGGATCGACGCCGCACTGGCGCCGCTCGAGGTTCCGGCGGGGACGGTCCGCGTTCGGACCTTCCACGCCTTCGGTCGCGAGATCCTGCTCGCCGCGGGGCGCTCCGTCGATCCGCTCCTGGATCGGGACGCCGCTCATCCGTGCGGTCGCCTCATGGGCCGGTCCCGCCGAGCGACGCCAGCTCGACACGTTGTTCTCGGCGCTCAAGCTCGAGCACCGCGTGACGGCCGACGTGATCGCCGACGACCCGGCCGCGGGACCGCGCGCTCGGGCGTTCGTCGCCTACGAGCGGGCGCTGGCGGACGCGTGGCGGACTCGACTTCGACGACCTCGTCGCACGCCCGCTCGCCATGCTCGGTTCGGATCCGGTCCAGCTGGCCTGGTGGCGCTCGGCCTGTCGCGAGCTGCTCGTCGACGAGGTCCAGGACGTCGATCGGTCCCAGCTCGAGCTGGCACTCCTGATCGCGGCGCCTGCCAACCGGATCTTCCTCGTCGGCGACGACGACCAGTCGATCTATGGCTGGCGGCTGGCGGACGTCCGGCGAGTCCTGGCGATCGCCGAGCGGCTGCCGGGACTCCGGCGCCACGACCTGATCACGAACTTCCGCTGCCCGGCCCCGGTCGTCGAGCGGGCCGTGCGGCTCGTCGAGCACAACACCGAGCGGTTCGCCAAGCGGATCGTTGCGCGGCCCGCCGCCGTCGGGCGCATCGTCCTCGCGCCGGACCCGACCGACGACGACGAACGCGCCTTCCACGTCCTGGCCAGCTGGTCGAGCGTCGCCGGCGACCGACGGCCACGAGACCCAGGCGATCCTCGCCCGGACGAATCGCGAGCTGCTGCCCGCCGCCGCCGTCGCGCTCGAGCTCGGGATCCCGTTCCGCGCCGAGCGCTTGAGCCTGCCGCTCGAGGATCCGAGGATCGACGATCTGCTGGCCGCGGTCGAAGCCACCGACGACGCGCCGCTCCTCGTTCGGATCGCGAGGCTGCGGAAGGGTGAGCCCGAGGTCGATCCAGCGGATGAGTCGCCCGACGATGGCCTGTCCTGGGACGAGATCGTTGCCGCGACGCTGGCCTGGGCAGCGCCGTTCGCGGACGGCGGCGAGTTCTGCCGGGCAGTCCGCCGGCGACGCGAGGACCTTGCCCGACTGCGTCGCGACGATGCCCGGCTGACGCTCGCGACCGCCCATTCGACGAAGGGTCTCGAGTTCGATCACGTCGCCGTCGTCGACATGGACGCCGGGCGGTTCCCGAGCCAGCGTTCGCTCGACGACGCCGATGACCCGGTCCGTGCCCTCGAGGAGGAGCGCCGCCTGGCCTATGTGGCGTGGACCCGCGCTCGCCGCTCGCTGACCCTCGTGTACGACCCGGCCGCGCCGAGCCGCTTCCTGCTCGAGGCCTTCGATCCGGACGAAGATGACGGCCCCAGGCTGACGATCCGTAGCGTCCCGTCAGCCAGTCGCACACGGCTCACGAGATTCGAATGACTTCGCCTACGCCGACAGCGTCAACGCGACGTTCGCAGAACGCCGAGTTCCCTCATCCGGGACTGCGCCGCCTCGAAGGTGTCGCTCAGGTCGGGCTGGTCCGAGGCCCAGCCGAGGTACTCGTCGACCATCGCTGTCTGATCGATGGCGGGCGCCCAGCCAAACGCCTTGAGCCGCGAGACATCGCTGAAGATGTGGCGCGTGTCGCCGACCCGGAAGACGCCGGGTATCTCCGGCCGCACAGAAGACCCGGCGCAGCGGACAACCAGCTCGGCCAACTCGCGAACGGACACCTTGCGATCGCCGCCCACGTTGAAGACGTGACCGACCGCACGCTCGTCTTCGAAAGCCAGCAGGTTCGCCCGGACAACGTCGTGAACCGAGACGTAGTCCCGGATCTGCTCGCCGTCCTCGAACAGGATTGGCGCACGCCCTGTAAGGACGCGAACCGCGAACGCCCGGAGCGCTCCCGAATAGGCATTTCGGAATGACTGTCGAGGTCCCTGAACGATCGAATAGCGCAGCGCGACGCTCGGGATTGAATATCGCCGGCCCAGGAGCAGGGCGATGTCTTCCTGGTCGCGCTTGGACAGTCCATAGCTGTTGTGAGGATGGGGAACGGCTTCGCTTGTCCAGGTTGGCTGTGTGGGTCCTCCGCAGACCGGACAGTGGATCGCCCAGTCCTGTTGATCGAGCTGCGCAGGCAACCGTTGGTCCGGGTGCGTGAGGCCGTGGATCGGGCAGAGATGGGCCCCCTCGCCGTAGACCGCCTGCGAGGACGCCACGACCACCTTCTGGATCGGCAACCGCTCGGTGACGATCAGCTCGTAAAGGAGGGCGGTGCCCACGCTGTTGGTGAGGAAGAACCTCGAGAAGTCGGTGAGATAGTCCTGGTACGCGGCGAAGTGAAAGACCGCTTCGACGCCCTGGAGCGCACGGTGCAGGACCTCGCGATCGGTCACCCCGCCGTCGATGAACTCGACGTCCGACGGAACGTACTCAGGGCGGCGACCCGTGTGCACGGGCGGTTCGAGCGAGTCGAGGATGCGCACCTGATGGCCCTTCGCGAGCAGGGCGTCGACCGTGTGCGACCCGATGAATCCTGCCCCGCCCGTGACCAGCACCCTCACGATGCGCCCCGCCCCGAAAGGACGGCGGGGACGGTCCGGACCAGAATCTGAAGATCGAGCCCCAAGGACCAGCGCTCGATGTACTCGAGATCGAGACGGAGCCAATCCTCGAAATCGGTGATCTGGTTTCGACCGGCGACTTGCCAAAGACAGGTGATCCCGGGCTTCACGGCAAGCTTGGCCCGCTGTCGCTCCGAGAATCGGGCGAATTCGCTCTGGAGCGGCGGACGCGGACCGACCAGGCTCATGTCGCCGACGAGCACGCTCCAGAGCTGGGGCAACTCATCGAGGCTGTAGCGTCGCAGGATCCGTCCGACGCGCGTGATCCGAGGATCGCCGCGCATCTTGAAGACGGGGCCTGACATCTCGTTGGCCCCTTCGAGCGCCGCCTTGAGCTCATCGGCATTGGTCACCATGCTCCGGAACTTGAAGCCGGTGAACGGCCGCCCAGCGCGTCCCACGACACGCCACCGGTAGAGCACCGGTCCCCCGTCACCAAGCTTGATGGCCAGTGCGATCGCTGCGAGCAACGGGCTCAGGACCACGAGCAGGGTCGCGGAGACGACGACATCGAGGATGCGCTTGGCGGCTCGTTCGGCCGGCGAACGGCGAGATCGTGACGATACCGTCTCGCGGGGCGGGTACGGGTCCGCCGTCGTCATCTCCTTCGACTCGAGGCGCTTCGACCGGCCCGCGCTGGTCGCGCTGGTCGCGAGGACCCGGACGATCCCGGCCGCCAATCCCGCTGCGATGCCCGCATACACAGCGGCATTCACCAGCATCGGATAGCGCGGCGCGATGTTCTTCCGGTGGTAGAGCACGAGCGAGCGATGGAACTGCCAGACGGTCCGGAGCGGCCGCTGCCCGGTGCTGGTCCCCTTGTGATGCTCGACGACGACGCCAGGGTGATAGACCACTCGCCAATCCGCCTGCCGAGCGCGCCAGCAGAGATCCTCGTCCTCGCAGTACAGGAAGAACCGCTCGTCAAACCCTCCGATCTGCTCGATCACGCGGTGCGGCATCAGCATGAACGCGCCGACCACCGAATCGACGTCTGCCAACTCGTGCTCGTCGAGGTAGGACAGGTAATAGCGGCCAAAGCGCCGGTGGCGCGGAAACGCCCGGCTGAGCCCCACGGACTTGTAGAAGTACGTCGCGGGGGTCTTGAACGAGCGTCGAGCGGGCGGATCCAGCCGTCCGTCGGGAAGCAGGATCCGGGCGCCAAGGATGCCCACGTCGGGGTTCGCTCGAAGGTGGGCCAGACCGGTCGAGATGGCGTCCGGGGCGACCAGAGCATCGGGGTTCAGGAAGAGGATGAACTGACCCCGAGCGACCCGGAGCGCCTGGTTGTTTGCCGCCCCGTAGCCGACGTTGCGAACGTTGCTGATCAGCCGGGTTCCCGGGAAGACCTCCGTCGCGGTCGCGCTGCCGTCCTTCGATGCGTTGTCGACGACGAAGACCTCCGTGTCGGGCGGCACGGCCGCGACCAACCGCGAGAGGCACTCGCGCAGCAGCGGACCACCGTTGTAGTTGACGATGACGACCGAGAGCGACGGTCGGGCGGTCATGCGGCCCGCTCCGCAAGGACCGAGTCGTACAAGGCCTCGATCCGGAGGGCATACGCCCCAACCTCGAAGTCCTCGATCGCGCGGATCCGACCCGCGGCTCCCATGCTCCTTGCGCGCGAAGGATCGGCCAGGATCCGCAGCACGGCGGCCGCCGCCGCCTTCCAGTCGCCGGGCGGGACCAGCTCGCCGGTGAGCCCGTCAACCACGACCTCGCTGATCCCGCCGATGCGAGACGCCACGACCGGACGGGCCGTGGCCATCGCCTCGACGAGTACGAGCCCGAACGGTTCGGGACCGGTCGGTGGATGCAGGAGGACATCGATGGCCGCCATGACTTCGGCGATTTCACCCAAGGTGTATCGCCAGCCGGTGAACAGGATCCGCCCGTCGAGTCCGACATTCGAGGCAAGGTCGCGGACGCCCTGAGCGTAATCCTCGTATCCGTGCAGCTCCCCGCCGCAAACGATGAACCGGACATCCGGCCGCTCCAGTGCGATCTCGGCCGCCGCCCGAACGAAGACGTCGGCACCCTTCCACGGATCAAGTCGGGCGACGAAGCCCACGACTGGAGTCTCGGGGTCGATCCCCAGCTCGGTCCGGATCCTCGCCCCACTGATCGATGGATGAAACTCTTCCACATCGATTCCGTCCGGAATTGGCACGATCGAGGGGCCCAGCCGGTCCCTCGGCCCGAACAGCTCGGCGACCGCGAACGTCATCGGCACCACGCGGCGCGCGCTAAGGCGCACGACGGATGCCAGAGCGCGGCGCATTGGCTTTGGACCGCTCGGGATCTCCCGGATGTGCCAGACATGAGGGCGCCCGACGAGCAACGACGCCCACATCCCGTAGAGGGAGTAGAGCGAGTTGGAATGGACCAGTTGGGCACGCTCCCGGCGGATCAACCGAGCGAGCCGAATCACTGCGGGCCAGAATGCCAGGCAGAAGCGCAACTGGTAGGCCGGGTCCCTGATCGGCCTCAGCTGCAGCATCGGCACGAACCGGACCGGGATCTTGGCGGCTCGAAGGCTGGCCACGAGTGGGCCGTCTCCCGGGAGGACGACGACGGGCCGGTAGCGTGTGCGGTCGAGGGCTGCCACCAGCCGAAAGAGGGCGATGTCCGAGCCGCCGACCTCCGAGCTCGGCTGGACATAGACAACCGTAGCCGGGGCACCAGCACGTACCGGATCAGCCGAAGCGGCGACCGTCACGAGGCCGACCGTGCGCGGATGAACCGGGCAGGATTCCCGGCCACGACGGTCCCCGGGGCCACGTCGTGAGTGACCACGGAGCCCGCGCCGACGACGGATCCCGCGCCGATCTGGATCCCGTCGAGCACGATCACCGAGTTGCCGAGCCAGCAATCGTCCTCGACTCGGATCCCGCGCCGGCTGACGCCCTGTTCGTTGATCGGACGGGCGGCATCCGCGAACGCATGGTCCTCTGCCAGGAGCTGAACGAACGCGCCCATCGTCACGTTCCGGCCGACGTCGATCCCACCCCCGGCGCCGAGGATCGCGTGCGGGCCGATGTACGTGTCATTCCCCACGCTGAGGCCGACACCAGGATCGGTCAGCTGGCTCGTCACCTGGATCCAGGCGAACTCGCGCACTCGCACGTTGTCGCCAAGGACGACGCCCCGCTGCCCGTAGCAGTTCATGAAGACGTAGTCACCGATGGCGACGTTCCGGCCAACCCGAAGCCGGTCCGGAAAGAGGATGTTGGTCTGGCGACCGACGAACAACCGGCCGGTGCATTGACCCAGGCGCGGCCGAAGAAGCAACCCTCGGAGGTACGGCCAGAAGCCCTTCCGATAGCCGTAGTAGACGACGTCGCCGAGACCCGGACGACCACCCTCAGCCGAGATGGAGGCAACGCGCCGTGGGTCGATCCCCAGCAGCCGAACGTAGAGCCTCGTGGCGAGCGACGGACGAGCCCCGCCGGCCATGATCAGTGGGTCTCCTCGTACACGTCGCGGTAGACCGCGAGGGTTTCGCGCGCGGTCCTCTCCCAGCTGAATGTCGCGGCGCGAGCCAGCCCGCGAGCCCGAAGATCGTCCCGAAGTCCCTGGTCCTCGATGGCTCGGACAATCGCTGCCGCGAGCACCGACGCGTTCGTTGGATCGTCGACGATGATGCCTGCGTCACCCACGACCTCGGGGAGGGAGCCACGGTTCGAGGCGACGACCGGTGTGCCGCAGGCCATCGCCTCGAGCACGGGCAGGCCAAAGCCCTCATGGAGGGACGGCATGACGACGAGGTCGGCCTCGCGATAGATGCCAGGCAATGTGGCGTCTGAAACGTGCCCGAGGTGTCGAACGTGGTCCTCGAGCCGGAGCGTGCTGATCAGCGCCAGCTGCCCGGGAGTGAATGGACTACCTACCTTGATGAGCTCGACCCGTTCCCCGGCCTCGCGGATCACAAGCGGCAGAGCTCGAAGGAGCCCTTCGACGTTCTTGTACGGCCCGCAATGACCGACATGGAGGATCCTCACGGTCGGTTTCCGATCGCTCCATTCAGCTCGTTCCTCGCCACTGTCTTCGCTGGGCGCGAAGCGAGGCGAGACGCCCAGCAGAGTGACCCGAACCCGCTGAGGGTCGATCCCGGTGAACCGGAGCAGGTCCTCGCGCGAACGCTCCGAGTTGGTCAGGATCCGGGCACACTTCGTGAGCGCTACGAGGTCGATTCGGTGGGCAAGGATCGACATGTGCGGATAGGGTTCGACCGGTAGCTCCCGTGCCCGAAACTTGAGCAGCATCGCGTCATGGAAGGTAGCGACCGTCCGGTGACGATCGAGGCTGAAGCCCAGATGGCCATAGCCATGATCGACGAGGTGATAGACGTCGGCGAGGCGAGAACGAGCCTGCCACTGGTACACGAGGTATCGGTCGAGATAGCCGCCAACTTTCGCCGCAGGCGCAACGACGCCGAGTCGGCGGCGGAGGCGACCCTTGGGCCGGAAGTGGCGGAGCTCGAGGTCGGCTGGCGCGAGCGCCGACAGCGCCGCAGCCAGCTCGCGGGCGTAGACCTCGGAGCTCGTGCGACCCTCCTCAGGGATCGTGTGGAACAGGCCGACCCTCATGGCTCGACCGGGATCGCGCTCAGCTCGGTGAAGGAGCCCTCTGGGTCAATCGACCGCAGGATTCCCTCCACGACGCGCTCTCGGGTGAACCAAGGGATGAGCGCCTCGCACCTTCGGACAGATGCCAGCGCAGGTCCGGTTCGTCCACGAGAGTCTGGACCCGCGCGGCGATGCTTGAAGCTGTCGGCTCGACAAAGAATCCGTTCTCGCCATCGACGACGAGCTCGTCCGTCCCGTTGATCCTGGTGACGATCAAGGGCAGCCCCGCACCCGCGGCCTCGAGGCTCACCAGCGAGAAGGCTTCGTAGGCCGAGGGGTAGACGAAGCAGTCGGCCGCCGCGTAGTAGCCCTCGATGTCGCGACGATAGCCCGCGAAGACGACGCGATCGCCGATGCCGAGTGCGCGCGATCGCTCGAGGTAGTAGTCGATGTCTTCCTGGCCAACGACGAGGAGCCTGACCATGGGGTTCGGCACGAGGGCCAGGGCATCCAGCACGACCTGCAGGCCCTTGCGCTTGAAGTCACCAGCCGCTACGAAGAGGAGGACCAGCGCATCCTCCGGAATTCCGTGCCGAGTCCGGATTTCACGGCCTCGACGAGCACGCTCGGACGGCGATAGCCGGACACGCTCATCGACCATGTTCGGGACGACATCGATCCGATCCTCGCGGACGCCGTAGTAGCGGACCAGCTCACGCTTGGTTCCCGTCGACACCGCAACGACCCGCCGTAGCCCACGCCGTCGATACATTCCGCGCTCGACCCGGCTGGCGAGTCCAAGGAAGAGCCGGTAGTGCGCATTGCGCAAGCGCTGGCGGACGCTGGTCGAGGGGAGGACGACGCCGCCCTGGCGCAAGCCGATCCGACCAGGCGGCCGCACAGAAATGGGCGTTCACGACATCCGCGAACAGACAGTCACCGCCGGTCGCCAGGATCACGTCGTACGGGCGGCGACCGGCGAGCCGATCCACCCAGAACAGGACCGTGTTGGCCAGCAGAAAGCTCACGTAGCGCGCCAGCCTGGGTCGCATGATCATCGGGACACGGCGTCTCACGAGCGGCGCATCGTCGATGTCCGCGATTTCCCCGGCGATGACCGTCACGTCCACGTGAGCTGCAAGGCCCTCCGCGAGCCAGGAGAGGCACTTCTCGGTGCCGCCACGCCGACTGAGGGACGGCGTCACGATCGCCACCTTGGGGCGACCCCCGGTTGCTGCACGCGGCGGAGCCATCTACGAAGGTCTCGCGACGAGCTGCCGGTAGAGGTTCAGATACGCCGCTCCCATGACATCGAGTGAGAACGTCGAGTCGAAGCTGCGGCGACCACCTGCTGACAGCTCCCGCCTCAGCTCAGGGCGTCGGACCATCTCGGTCATAAGGGCCGTGAGCTCCGAGCACGTTCCCGCGCTCGAAGACCAACCCGCCCGTCCGCGTCACCTCACCGAGGCCGCCGGCATCCGCGGCGATAACAGGCGTCCCCACCGAGAACGCCTCGGGGACGACGATCGGGCCTGTCTCATCCGAGAGCGAGGGCACCACGAGGGCCAGCGCGCCGGACATGAGCCTCCGGACCTCGGCCGGCGACCGGGTCCCGATGAACGAGACGCGATCGACGAGATCGAGCTCGGCAACCAGCGCTCTCAGGTCCCGTTCTTCCGGTCCCGAGCCGCAGATGACCAAGAGCTGATCCTTATCCTCCACAGCCAGGCGACGAAACGCCCGGAGCAAGACGTCGATGCCCTTGCCAGGGACGAGGCGGCCCACGAACAGGAAGTCCCGCGGGTCTTGGTGTTCGGTCAGGTCCTCGTCCGAGCGATCCGTCGGCTCGATGCCGTTCGGGATCCGGAGGACCCGCTGCACCCTGAGGCGTCGGATCGCAAAGTCGCTCATCACGACGTTCGCGTCCGCCTGCCGAGTCGCGAGCCGGCGAGCCAGGAAGGCGACGATCGGTCGCATCACCCCACGGAGGCCTCGTTCCTCCGTCAGGTGACGTCCGCAGAGCTCTGGATCGAAGGCACATGCTCGCCCTCGCCACCACGCGGTCCCGATCGGGCAGATCGCGTGGAAATCATGATGGACGTCGATCGTTGGCTTGCCGAGCGCTCGGGCGAGGGTGAACAGAAACGGGTTGAGCGAGTTGAACTGGATCACGTCAGATCCTCGGAAGATTCGAAGCAGCTCCAAGGGTGTCGGGCGACGGTGGATCTCGTAGGCACCGTCCCCGAGGTTGCCGGGCGTCGCCGTGACCACGCGAACCCGATGACCGCGCACCGCGAGATAGCGCGCGAGCCCGTCGGTGTATGTCTCGACGCCACCCGTACTAGGGCGGGCAAAGTGCGATACGAGGCAGATCCTCAACGGTCCAGCCGCCCGCTCGACTGGGGCCCCGACAGGCGTCATCTCGGATCCTCGGCCGTTTGCTGGATCGCAGCGCCCTGGTCGGCAGCCTCTCCGGCACCGGCTCCCACCCCTTGTCCCGCGAGCATGCCTGCGAGGACCCAGAACAGGATGTTCGTCGGCGGATAGTTGATGGGCGTGAAGATCACGGCCTCGACGAGGAGATAGGCGAACAGGCCGGACGCGATCCATCGACGCTGGTCGGGAGCGATCGCACTCCGCCCCAGGCAGCTCGAAATACCGCTGCGTAGAGCCACACGTAGACGAGCAGGCCCCAGATCCCGAACATGTAGTAGGGCGAGTACCAGGCGCTCTCGAAGGCGTTGGGCACCTCGCCGGTGACGTAGCGTGCGGCCCCGAGCGCCGTACCCGTGCCGTGGCCGATGAGGATGTCGCCGATCGACGTATTCGCGGCGAAGCCCGCGAGGACCGGACCAAGTCGGTTGGCAAACGGGTCAACGCCACTCGTCAGGCCAGGCAGCCGGTTTTCGAGGACCGGGGCCCCGACGGTTGCCACGAGCGCGATCGCGATCAGGACGACCGGCGCCGCGCGGCCGGCTCCCCGAAGCTGTCGATTGAGCAGATAGATCAGGACGATCGCAACCGGCATCAGGACCCAGGTCGTCCGTTGCGCCTGGAGGACGATCGCGATCCCCGCGAGCGCGAAGGCGACGGTCAGAGCAACACGTCCGGGAATGGTCGACGGCGCATGGAGGGCCGCGAAGCCGACGACTCCGAGGAACAGCAGGTATGAGCCGAAGTGCCCGACGAACGCGAATGTTGACGCCGGCCGGAAGATCACGTCCGACGTCGCTTCGGGGCCCACGATCCAGATCGATCGCGCAAAGCCGGGACCCAGCGCTGCGACGGCATCGGGTCCGGCGAGGTATTCCGCGATCCCGAAGACGGTGATTGGGATCGAGGCGAGGATGAGGAAGACCGCCAGCCGATCCGTCTCCAGGCCGGACCTGACGAGGTGGAAGCCCAGGACGAAGAGCGGGATGTAGAACACGAGGACCCGGAAGCCGACCAGGGCGACCAGTGGGTCGTAGCCCCGCGGATTGAACGCCTCGACGACGCACAGGGCCACCAGGGCGACATACGGATACGCCACCCACTTGGGAACCATCCATCGCTCCTGCCGGACGAGAAGCGATGTCCCGAACCCCACGTAGGCGCCGGCGATCAGGCCGTCCTTGAGCAGGACGGGGTACGTCTCCGGGTAGAGCAGGTTGCCGACCAGCCCCTCGACGGTCACGTAGACGAGCACGGCGAGGATCCCCCACCGCCAGCGCAGCGTCACGGCGAACGCGATCCCCGCACCGATCAGCACGGTCGCCCGCGCGAAGTCCCACCCGAGCGAGGCCGTGGCGGCGAAGAACCCGCCGAGCACGACGACGACGGCCAGGAGCGCCAGCGACCTGGGTCCGAAGGTCGAGGTTCGCCAATCGTGTCGTCGAGGTCGCCTGCATGGTCATGCCTCGACGCGCACCGAGGCATCGCGCGGCGAGCCCAGGTACGCGCGCAGTCCGGCGATCTTGCCCGAGAAGTGGACGCCGACCGACGCCCAGGACCAACCGTCTCTGAGGATCAGGAGCGGCACGCGTGCCACCCCAACGGAGTTCCGGTCGCCGATCAGGGTCGTGTACAGGACGAAGGCGATCTTGCGGGTCAGGGACAGCCGCTTCAGCAGCACGTAGGTCTGGTTCCGATTGACCGTCCAGGCGATCGGCGATGAGGCGCTGTAGTCGGTCGTTGGGTAGTGGTCCACCACAATCGCCGGGTCGAAGATCACCCGCTGGCCGAGTCCACGAATGTGGAGCCCCAGATCGATCTCAAAGCCGTAGGGAACGGGCCCAGCCAGGCGATCATCGATCTTCGGGAGCAACGAGCGGCGGAAGCTCATGTTGACGCCCTTCAGGAAGTCGACGTCACGCGCTCCGACCGCCGGGCGGTGATGGTTGCCGACCAGCCTTCCCCACCATCGGACACGACCGACGTCCCGGACCGTGTGCTCGGGTACGGGGTCGCCCCTCCGGATCACGTCGCGTCCGCCAACGGCGCCGACGGACGGATCGACGTACCAGTGGGCGATGCGCTCGAGCCAGTCCGGTCTGGCTACCGCGTCGTCGTCCATGAATCCGACGATGCCGGCGCTGGCGACCGCCAGCCCAGCATTCTCCTTGGCCACGACCGTGTTGTCGGCGGTGACGACCAATCGCAGGCCGGTCTGGCTCGCCGCCCAGGTCGACCCGAGCTGGAGCCGGCGGACGGTCTCGAGCGTCGGCCCGTCCTCGGCCCACGCGGCCACGATCAACTCGGCGGGCGGTTGCGTCTGCTGGCCCAGGGATTCGATGGCGCGGGCGAGCGCCTCGGGTCGGGCGTAGGTTGCCACGATGATCGAAATGGTCGAATCCATGGGCGGTCCGGAGACGCTCATCGAGCCACGGCTTTCGGGACGGCACTCAGTCCGCGCCGGTCGATCGCCTGATGAAAGACGTCGACCAGCGCGTCGGCGTGAACCTGGACCGTGAAGCGGGCCTGCGCGGCCGCCCGGCCGGCTGATCCGAAACGACGGACCAGCTCAGGATCGCCAACAAGCTGGTCGATCCGGGAAGCCAGCCCGCCGACGTCGCGCGGTTCGACCAGGAACCCGGTGACGCCGTCAACGAGCCACTCGGGGATTCCGCCGGATCGGAACGCGACGACCGGAAGCCCGCTGGCCATCGACTCCGGTCCGATCAGTCCCCATGGTTCGGGCCAGACCGAGGGGACCACCAGGACACTCGCCCGCCGATACAGGGCGTCGACCTCCGCCCGGCCGATGACCCCCACGTACTCCGTCCGGTCGGCGATACCGAGGGCCGCGGTTAGCCGGCGCATGTTGGCCATGTCGTAGCCGTCACCGGCGACGATCAACCGGGCCGGCTGGCCCACGATCGCCATCGCGCGAAGCAGGTACTTCAGACCCTTGTGCGGGGTGATCCGTCCGACGAAGAGCACGATCGGCTCACGCGGCGAGACCTCGTCCTGGAACGTGTCGCGAGGTGCCGGCGATGGCAGGATCGAGACCGCCTCCTGCGCGACCCCGTTCTCCATCAGGCGCCGCCTGACGTAGTCCGAGTGAACCACGATTCCGTCGACCCGCGCGAGGAGATGCTTCTGGCTGCGCGCTCGCTGGAACGAGGCGAGGAGCGGACCGGGCCGACGGGTGTTGCACTGCTCCAGATAGGCGTTGGCGAGGCAACGCCAGTTCGGTACGCCTTTCAGCTGACAGACGGTGTCGGTCCGCTGGTACAGGAGCGACCCGCTCGGACAGAAGACACCGTAGTTGTGGACGAGGAACACGGAGGGCAGCGTTCGGACGACGTATGACGCGAGGCCCGGGTTCATCCAGCCATGCAGGAATGCCACGTCGGAAGGACTGGAGGCGATCGCGGCTCGTGCCGCGCCGATCAACGAACGGCCATGCGCGGCCCCCGTCCGCTCGAGACCGGCAAGCCGGTGCACGACGGTTCCATCGGGCATGGAAGCCGGGAGCCCCGGGCCATCGGCCAGCACCACGTTCCGGTGACCACGACGGGCGAGCTCTGCCAACATGCCCGCGAGATACGTCTCCACGCCGCCCACGCTCGTGAGACTCACGACGTGCAGGATGCGCAACCCGGACTCGATCCCGGTTGACGTCATTGGACGAGCCTTCGCAACGATCGATCGAACTGGCGCGCGAGGTCGACCGCCTGACCCAGCCAGCTGAGCTCGGAGATCGCTTCGCGCGCCCGGGTTCGAATGGACAGGAGGTCGTCATCGGAGAGGTTGAGCAGCCACCGCGACGCGCGGGCGAATGCCTCGGAATCCAAGGTGTCGACCAGGACCCCGGTGTCAGCCGACCGAACATACTGCGGCCATCCGCCGGCCCGTGAGGCGACCACCGGCAGGCCAGCCGCCATCGCCTCGGCGACGATCGCTCCGAACCCCTCGTAGACCGATGTGGCCAGCAACAGCGAGTGCGTCCTGAACAGCTCGGGCATCCGGTCGTGTGGTACGTCGGCCATGACGTCGACACGCCCTCGCACATCGGGCGGGAATGCGGCCAGGACGACGTCTCGCTCAGCCACGGTCCCGACGACGGTAAGGCGCACGTCGCTGCCTTCTGCCAGGGCCGAGAACGCGTCGACCAGCAGACGCTTGCCCTTGGGCCACTGCCAGGAGCCGGACCACAGGATCCGGTTTCTCGGGAGCGGATCGAGGGCCAGGTCCATCCAATCCGGTGGCACGCCCGACGGTGTCACGCCGATCTGGGACCTCGACTTCCACCCATGCCGCGTGACGAACTCCATCTCGGGGTACGTGTGGCAGATGAAGAGGTCCGCGGCGCGGATCGCCCTCTCGACCTCCCACAGGCGCAGGCCGCCGAAGTACAGGCGGTGGGCGATCGAACAGCGCTCGTAGCCGTCCGAAACCTCCTGCTGAAAGGCCCGCCAGTAGAGGTGCTCGAGACCATGGCTGCGGGCGACCATGAGCCGGCGGCGACCGAGGCGATCACGTCGGACGAGTGGGGCGATGAAGCCATCGCCGCCGCTGAACTGAATCACGTCGAACGGGGCGCTGCGCTGCTCGATCTGCCGGATCTGTCGGGCGATCAGCGGCGCGAAGAGCGTGTAGTTGAAGCCCTTGCGAGCGACCCAGGGTGGAACGTCGTCGAGGAAGAGATTGTCCACATGATGGCCCAGGCGACGGAGCTCCCGGGTCAGCATCGCGCTGTGGACCGGCATCCCGCCCGCGATGCCTCGATTGCAGTTCATCACGGTCAGGATCCGGAGCGTCCGCGTCCTTGCCTCGGCGTGGTCCCTCCCAGCCGCAGCGCCCGGATGAGGCAGAACGGCGCTAACCATATGCGGCCAGACAGCGCTCGGCCGTTGCCTGCCAGGTGAACCGTCCGGTCACCTGCGAGCGGGCCGATCTCCCAAGGCGATCTGACAGCTCCGGATCGGCGAGGAATTTCGCGATGGTCGCGCGCAGCGCGTCGGGGTCGGTGGCCGGGACAACGAATCCCGTGGTGCCGTCCTCGACGACCTCGGACTCCGGTCCGGGCTCCATGCAGATCACGGGCGTGGCACAGGCCATCGATTCCAGCAGCACCAGGCCGAGAAGCTCGGCCTGTCGCCACGACGGTAGAACGGTCACCAGGCTCGTCCGATAGGCCATCACGACGTCGCGATCCGATGCGTCCGTGACGAACTCGACGGAGCGCCCGGCTGCGCGGCGCTTGAGGGCGTCGAAGTACTCCGAGTCGTATGGCCGGCCAATGACGAGCAGCGGAACGTCGGGATCGACCGCGTCGATCAGCTGTTCGATGCCCTTGCTCGGGATCAGCCGTCCGACGAACAGGATCTGTCGCTTCCTCGCCACGTTGGCTGGCGAGAACTGTTCGACGTCTGCGCCGCCGTAGATGACCCCCGCGCGGCGACCGAACTCCGGGTAGCGCGACGCCGCGTAGCGGGACACGAACAGGAAGCGATCGACCAACCGTCCCATCGGCAGGATGCGCGCCAGGCTCACGTCCGCCCCCCCACCCTGGTCGGTGACGAACACGTGCTTGCCGCTGAGCTTGCCGTAGAGCACCGCGAGGTCGGTTGGCAGGACGTGCCAGGCAAGGCAGTGGATGACATCGACATCGCGAAGCGCATTCAGGAACCGCGGGTTGAACGGGTTGTTCAGCCGTCCGCGCACCAGCCACCTTCGCGGATAGACCTCGATTCGCAGGCGTCCTTCCTGACGACGCTCCCGATGGCGGCCGAACGTCACGAGCCGGGTATCCACCTCCTCGGCGAGGGCATGGGCGAGCTCCTGCGCATAGCGCTCACCACCGCCGACATGACCCTCGTCACCGAACTCGATTGGGTAGACGATCGCGACCTTCATCGATCCGAACCCTGGGCGGCCGGCCGGCGGAGTCGGCCAGCTCGACCGAGGTAGCTGCGCAGGCTGCCGATGAGCCCGGGCGTTGTCCCGAGCAGGACCAGGGCGGCGACGATCGATCCGCAGACCGTGGCGATCGGGGCTCCGACCGGGGTGAGGAGGACGACCGCCGCGCCGCCCGCACCAATAGCCGCGAGGCCGTGCACCAGGGGGCGCAGCGGCAGGTCCCGGCCGATCCGCCGCCTGCCCAGCCCGACTGTCAGACCCAGGATCAGGGCATTCGTCGCGAGAACCGCGAGGGCCGCACCCGTCGCTCCCGCGGCCGGGACGAGCAGCACCAGGAGGATGACGACACTCGGGAGCGCCGCGAACAGGACCATCAGGTTGATCCGCTGGAACCCGGCGGCCGTGAGCGATTCAGCTACGAGGATCGACGGGAACAGCAGGCCCACGGCGGCCAGGAGGAGCATGAAGGGCACGACCGAGGCCACGAATCCGGGGCCGAACAGGACGCGGACGAGCAGCGGTCCAAAGCCAATCCCAAGGATCACAACCGGGACAGCCGCCAGGAGGGCCACCGAGACGAGACGGTCGAGGATCCTCCTGAACTCGAGTCGGTTTCCGACCCAGCTCCGTGCCAGCAAGGGGAATGTCGTCGTCCGGAGGATCAGCGGGATCAAGGCCAGCTGGACGGGAACGCGACTGGCCGCGTGAAAGAGGCCGACGGCGGCAAGGTTGGTCGAGGACAGCAACAGCACCGGGGCTTGCTGGATCGCGGTTCCCAACACGGTGCCCAGGCCGAGGGGCCACGACTCACCGACGAAGTAACGCCAATGCACGACCGAGGGCCGGGTCAGGGCCACCAGACCGAGGCTCAGACGGAGGGTCCAGCCATCGGAGATCAATCGCGCTGCCAGGGCCGCCCCGGCGAGGGCAACGATCGAACCGCCGGCGAGGAGCACGCCCAGGGTGAGGACGAAATGGAGCCCGACGCCCGTGAGCGCCGGTCCAAGGAGCCGAGTGAGCCGCAGCTCGGCCTGGAACGGGAGGGCCAGCAGCGCGGCGGGCTCCAGGAACACGATGAGTCCGTAGAGCGCGATAGCCTGCTGCACGGCGACCGGGAACCCGACGAAGACGAGCCCGGCCAGCATCAGGAGGTAGGCGGTCGAGGACGCAATCAGTTGCAGCGCGGCTCCGCTGGCCAGGAGACCGGCGCGCTCGTCGGGGCGCCGCGAGATCTCCCGAAGGAGTACCGTCCCGAGGCCCCACTCCGCGAAGACGCCATCGAAGGTGGCGACGTAGGCGAAGACCAGGGCGTAGGCACCAAAGCCGGCAACACCGAGATAGCGGGCCAGGGCTGCGACCAGGATCAGCCCGGTGGCGATCCGCAGTCCGGGACTGATCAGCTGGACGAGCGTGTTGCTGACGACTCGTTGGTTCAACGAAGCCGTGACGAGGTCCTCGTCGGCGTCCACCGCCATCGCGGTGTCCGCTTCGCTCGGCCCGGTCCAGGTTCAGGCTGGTGCTCATCTGGTCACTTGCGGACGGCGAGCTCGATGCTCATGAAGAACGCGGGTTGGATCCAGCACAGGTGGCGTTCATAGAAAGCCGGCCACCGATTGGCCAGGCGGCGCATCAGGGCGTTCATGCGGGACGGGTGGAAGACGAGGAGCCGCCGGACATAGGCGAACCTCTTGTCCGTGTAATACGGATGAGCGGACGATCCGGTGAAGAAGTCGAAGCTGAACATCCCGAATTGATGGCAGTGGGTCGGATCGGTGAAGGCGTTGGCGCAGCTGAAGTGCGGCGTGGTGACGAAGACCCGTGCGCCCGGCCTGGATACCCGATGGATCTCGTCCATCGTCGCGACGGTGTCCGGCAGGTGCTCGAGGATGTCGTGGCACCAGACCTCACGGAAGGCCTCGCTGGGAAAGGGCCAGGGAAACACGCGGAGGTCATGAACCACGTCCGGCCGACAGCTGGCATTCAGGTCGACGTTGAGCGCGCCGATCCTCGGGCTGAGTCCGCTACCGAGAACCAGGACGTCCGCAACAGACGCCGGCGTCCTGACGGGAAGCGTGAGCGTCGTCACGGCATACCGGCAGGCGCCAGAGCGTCCTTGATGGCCGGAGTTGGCGAGGACAGGAACTGCCGGTACCACCTCACGGTGCGATCGAGTCCGTCCTCGAGACCCACGTCCGGCTGCCAGCCTAGGGTCAGCCTGGCCAGGGTGCTGTCGAGGAACTGGCGGTCGATTTCCGCCGGGGGCACTCCCCCGCCCCGAATGTCAAGAGCGATGTCCTCGGACTTGCATGCCTCGAGAACACGGCGGAGCATGTCGAGGACCGAGATCGGTTGACCGCCTCCGAAGTTGAACGCGTAGTCGCCCGTGTCGACCTGCGCGAACCGTTCCCCGAGCGTCAGGTACGCCGCAACGGCGTCGTCCACATGGAGGTAGTCCCGAACCGGGGATCCGTCGCTGCGCAGGACCGGACGCTCGCCCGTCAGAACCGAGCGGATCGTTCCGGGGATCAGACGGCTGAAGTTCAGGTCCCCGCCGCCATAGATGTTGGCGCATCGGGCGACGGCAACGTCGAGCCCGAAGGTCGCTCGATACGAGCGCACGAGCAGCTCGGCACAGGCCTTCGAGGCATCGTACGGATTGACCCCAAGGAGGGCCATCTCTTCGGTGTAGGGCAGCGTGGGCTGGGAGCCATAGGCCTTGTCGCTCGAGGCGACGATCAACCGCTCCACGAGCGGTGCGGTGCGGCACGCCTCGAGGATGATCCACGTCCCCCGCACGTTGGATTCGAACGTCGACACGGGCGACCGATTGGCCGCGCCGACAATTGCCTGGGCGGCGAGGTGGTAGACCGTGTCCACCTCGTATTCGTTCAGCGCGCGTTCGACGGTGGCGGCATCGACGATCGATCCGCGTACGACGTTCACCCGATCGGCCAGGCCCAGCAGGTCGAAGTTGGTGAGCCGCGGCTCGTCTCGAAGGATCGCCGTGACGAGCGCGCCACGATCGACCAGGGCACTCGCCAGCCAGGAGCCCACAAAGCCCCCGGCCCCGGTGACCAGGACGTTCCTGTCCCGCCAGAACGTCGACGTCACCGTCATCGGCGCACCGCGATCACGTCCGCGATGTTGCCGAGGCCCACCTGCGCCTCGGCCCGGGCCAGGAGTCGGGCCAGCGTCGACAGGCCCGGCATTTGGCGGGGTCGACCTGACGCGACGCCCACAGGCGACACGTCCGCGGTCGCGGCTGCGCCCCGGCGGGAGATCGAGCCGAATGTCTGGCGATACGCGCGTCTCGCCATTGCGCGCATGGTCAGCTCCATCGTTCCGGGGCTGTGCCACGGGTCGTAGGTTTCGATTGAGAGCACTCGGAACCCCTCTTCGGTTAGGAGTTGACGGAGGTGTCGTGGCTCATAGAAGGTCACGTGTTGCGGGCAGCGAAGGCCCCACCAGGATTGACGTCCGAGCCGCCCGTCGAGCGAGCCGATGTTCGGCATCTGGAGGTGGAGGACGCCTCCTCGGGTTGAGTGCGTCGCGGATCCCCTGCAGCACCGCGCGCGGGTCGTAGAGGTGCTCCAGCACGTGGTAGGCGCCGACCGCATCGTGGCTGCCGCCCGGGATCTTGAAGTCGTCGAACCCGATGACGTGAAGGTCGAGACCGTGGCGATCGCGTGCCACTCGAACGGCCGAGCCATGGACCTCACTGCCCGCGACGTCCCATCCTCGAGCCTGCATTACGGCGAGGAAGTTGCCATCGCCGCAGCCAATCTCGAACAGTCGGTGGCCCGGAGCGACCGCGGTCAATCGGGCGGCCCGATAGGCGAAGGTCGGGTTGGCCAGCTGCTGCGGCAGTGCCTCCTGGGCGTGTTCATACGGCTCGCGGTAGAGGGCGTCATAGAACGAGGCGAGATCCCGCGCGGCGACGCGAGGCGACAATCGGACGAGCCCGCATTCTCGGCAGGCCACATAGCCATACGGCGGCTGCCGGAACAGCCGTCTGGAGCGTGCAGACCCGCAGAGCACGCACGTCGGGACGGGCTCCGTCTCGCTGGTTCGGGGCGGATCCTCGACTTGATCCACGGGCTCGATCGCGCTGATCGGCACGCCCGCTTGCGGAGCGAGGGTCATGGCGCGCCCCAGGTCCGCCACGGAGCCTTGCCGGAGGACCATGTCGCATTGAGATCGGCCTGATCCTTGTACGTATCCATGCAGGCCCAGAAGCCTTCGTGTCGGAACGCCACCAGCTGGCCGTCCGCGGCCAATTGCTCCATGGGTTCCCGTTCGAGGATGCTGTCGTCCTCCAGGTAGTCGAAGATCCGCCGGTCGAACACGAAGAAGCCCCCGTTGATCCAGCCATCGAGCCGTGGTTTCTCCTCGAAGCGAGTCACCAGGTTGTCGTCGCGGACGTCGAGCAACCCGAAGGTGAGGCGCGGTCGGACGACCGTGACGGTCGCCACCTTGCCGTGCGATCGGTGGAACTCGAGCAGCCTGGACAGGTCGACATCCGACACGCCGTCGCCATAGGTGGTGAAGAAGATGTCACCCTCGATGTGACCGCTCAGCCGCTTGATCCGCCCGCCGGAGTTCGTCTCGGCCCCGGTGTCGACACACGAGATCGACCAGCCATCGTCGCTGCTCGGCAGGAGCTGCGGAGGGCTGCCGGACCCAAGCCGGAGGCGGATGTCGCGCCCGCGCCAGCCGTCCTGGTCGATGAAGTACTCGGTGATCCGATCACCCAGGTGGCCCAGGGCCAGGATGAAGTCGGAGAAGCCGTAGTGGGCGTAGCCCTTCATGATGTGCCACAGGATCGGCCGCGAACCCACTTCGACGAGGACCTTCGGCAGGCTCTCGGTGCGCTCTCGCAGACGGGTGCCCTTGCCACCACACAGGACGACGGTCTGGATGCCGTTCGAGGCGGTCATACGCGGGCTCGCTCGATCAGTCGGGTCTCGCTGCCGTCCGACGGCTCCCAGCGCCCCAGGACCGCATGCGACTGGCTGCTTCGCCGACCCGCCCACAGCAGCCGATAGGTCTGGATCATGATCCGGACGTCCTCCCAGATCGTGTAGTTGCGCACATAGGCGAGATCCTGGGTCGCCTGCTGCTCGATCGTGGCGTCGCCGATCAGTCGCCACGGACCGGTCAGGCCGGGTCGCATGCTCGTCAAGGCCGAGGCGGATGCCGACGGCGCACCGCGACCGATGGCCACCGGGCGGGGCCCGACCAGGCTCATGTCTCCCACGAGCACGGCCACCAACGCCGGCATGCCACGGACCGGCAGTTGCGGGCTCGACTTCCGAGACAGCAACCACAGCGTGAGGTGGCGTCCATCTGGGCCATACACGGTCCGCTTTCCCCACAGCGGCCGGATGCCAGCCAGGCGT
Organism: uncultured Chloroflexia bacterium; assembly: GCA_963755285.1. Lineage (GTDB taxonomy): Bacteria > Chloroflexota > Limnocylindria > Limnocylindrales > CSP1-4 > Chersky-267. The sequence continues at coordinate 148,499 of CAVWJB010000005.1, forward strand.
GCTCTCACGAGATCGATCGCGGCGATCGGGGCGACGAGGATCAAGAGCAGCGTCGCACCAACGACGTCGAATGCACGCTTGAGGACCGCTTCGAGTCCCGTGATCCGTGCTCGCCGCAGGGTCACCATCGGGATGAGGCTGCGCTCGGCGATCAGAACGCCGTTCGTCAACAGCGACGAAGGGGTGACCGCCATTCGAAGGACCGGTTGATCGCGCGCGACCATGATCGCCGTGATCTCCTCGAGCCGTTCATGCGGCAACGCCTGCGGGACGAGGACGTACTCGTCGATGTCCTCGTGCGCATCGCTCCGAACCACGTCATCCGGACGGCCGATGACGGAGATCCCATCGATGACCGGCCAGCCGATCGGGAGATACTCGTCGAGGAAGCCTCGGACGATGAGCCCCTCGTTCCTGGCACCGCGGAGCTGCTCAGCGATTGCGACCGCATCGGCCGACGCCCCGACGATCGCGATGCGCGTCTGGAGGAAGCCACGCCGGCGGTAGGCCCGGACAATCCTTCGAGCAACGAACCGCTCGAGCACGAGCAGCCCTGGGACCACCAGGACGACGAGCACGAGCCACGACCGCGAAACAAGCGGGCGATCCCCGGCGAAGTAGCTGGCGGCCATGACCATCGCCGTGGCAATCGTCACCGCACGAAAGACACGTGCGTATTCGTGCGAGCCCGCCAGGATCCGATCGGTGTCGTACAGACCATCGAGCCGGAACCAGATCAGGACGAATCCGGCCATCAGCGCCGACGCCAGGACATGCCGATCGAAGTCGTATGGCACGGCGATCGAGGCGTTGTCCAGGGCCAGCCGCAACGCGTTGACCGCGACCACAGCGAACGCCAGCGTTATCGCGTCGGCGACCAGCAGGCCGCGCAACAGCGTCGATCGCTCGCGCTGGGTGTCCTGAGGGGTGTGAGCTGCGTTCACGCCACCGGCCTCTCGACGCCTGCCAGGTCCGGGTGGCCGAACGATCGCGTATGCGGCATCGCATCCATGAGGAGCATGGCGCCGCCCTGCTCGAAGCCGAAGTCCATCCGGACCAGACCACGTGCCTCGAGGGCTGCCGTGACCGCCGGCTGGAACTCCTCCCTGCTGTAGAGCAACAGGAAGCCGCCGCCGCCGGCGCCGGTGATCTTGCCGCCCGTCGCGCCATTCAGCCGAGCCACGGCGTACCACTCGTCGATCTGGGCCGTCGACACCCCGCGGGCGAGGCGCTTCTTCGCCGTCCATGACGCGTCCAGCAGGTCGCCATACGCGTCGAGGTCACCGGACCTCAGCACCTTGAGCGTCTCGTGAGCGAGCTCCAGGATTCGATCGAGCGAGGCGATCACGTCGTGATCCCCACGCTCACTCGACGTTCGCTGTTCGCGCAGGATCGCCGGCGAGTCATGGGACAACCCCGTGAAGAAGAGCATCAGACGCCGCTCCAGGGCGGTCTCCACCTCTGGGGGAAGGCCGACCGGGCTGACCTCGGTCCCATCGCGCCCGAAGGAGATCGCGTTCAGACCGCCGAACGCTGATGCGTACTGGTCCTGATGGCCGATCGGGAAGTGGAGCTTCTCGGTCTCCACGTGGATCGCCAGCTCCGCCAGCTGCGCTCGCGTCTGGCTCAGTCCCACCAACCGACCCAAGGCCCTGGCGAGGGCCACCGAGGCGGCGCTCGACGAGCCCAAGCCGGTCCCAGGCGGGACTTCGGACGCAAGGAAGATCGACAGCCCGCGATCGAGTCCGAAGTGGTGGAGAAAGGCCCGAGGCAGCGCGAGATCACCGTCCCATGCCAGGGGCGCGTCCTGCGGCTGGCGAAACATCGTCTGGTAGTCCGATGAGGTGATCTGGACCGAATCGCCGGAGCTCAATCGCACGAACGCATAGATGTAGCGATCGATCGAGGTCGAGATCACGAGGCCGCCGCGCTGCCGGAAGTACGCGGGCAGGTCTGTGCCGCCGCCGGCGAGGCTCAGCCGAACCGGAGCGCGAGCGATGAGCATCAGGCCACTCCAACCGGCTGCTGCAGGTCGGCGACATGCGATCGGACGGTCCCGGCCTGAAGGTCCCTCTCGGCCTGGCGATATCGGTCGAGCGATCCAATGTCCAGGACGTAGTCCGGCGAGGCGAGGCCGTACAGGGGGAGACCGGCCTGAAGGAGCGCCGGAAAGAGGTCCGATCCGAAATCGAATGGCGTCGCCGGCGGCACGAGGTCGAGCACTCGGCGATGCAGGACGTAGATCCCGCTGTTGGCCAGGCGACCGAACTCGTCCGTCGCCGGCTTCTCGATGAACCGAATGACCCGACCAGCCGCGTCGAGCTGGACGATGCCGCTCCGGGTCGGGTCTTCGTTCTCGGCCAGGACGAGCGTTCCGACCCCACCGAACCCTCGATCGGCGCTCTCGAGCCGGGACAAGTCGACATCGGTGAGCACATCGCCGTAGACCACCACGAACCGCTCGCCGAGGTACCAGTCCAGCTGTCGGGCGGCGCCGGCCGAACCCAGGAGCTCGCGCTCCGGCGAGTAGGTGATCCGAACGCCGAAGCGCGAACCATCACCAAAGTGGTCGACGATCGCCTCAGGGCGATAGTGCAGATTGATCGCGATGTCGCGGATCCCGTGGTGCGCCAACAGAGCGACGAGGTGCTCGAGAAGGGGCCGACCGGCCAGGGAAAGCATCGGCTTCGGCCGATCCAGGGTCAGAGGACGCAACCGGATGCCTTCGCCGGCCGCCAGGACGAGCGCTTTCATCTCGCACCGACGAGAATCCGCTGCGATCCACTCACGCCGACGGAACCAGTGACGAACCGGGCGGCCTGGAGCAAGCCCGGCAGGACGGCGAGACAGCCGGTCGGAAGCTCGTCCTCGGGAGGCTGTTCACGAGTCCGTCCGCTCAGCAGCAGGATCGAGGAGCAGCCCGCACGTCGGGCCGCCTCCAGGTCGTGCGGATGGTCGCCGATCATCAGGGCGTCGGACGGCTCGATCCCCAGTCGGGCAGCTGCTTCGACGAGGAGCCCCGGCTCCGGCTTCCGGCAGGCGCAGCCTTCGTCTGGACGATGAGGACAGAGCAGAACCGCCCGAATTGCCCCGCCCCGCCGTGCGATCTCCGCGACCATCCTCTCGTGGATGCGGTCCACGACGTCCCGGGCGACGATCCCTCGATTCACGATCGACTGGTTGGTGACGACAACCACCTGGAAGCCGGATCGGGTGAGCAGGGCGAGACCATCCAGCACGCCAGGCAAGAACTCGAGGTCTGACCAGGTGCGGACGTGTTCGGCCCGGTTGACGTTGATCACGCCGTCCCGGTCGACGAAGACGGCGGGTGCCCCGTGCCCCTTCATCGCTCGATGGGCACCTCCGTGGGTACGGAGCGGAGGGCTGCGGCGAGCGCGTGGCCCACGGCCGCGTGGACGTCCTCGACGACGCCGTAATCGTTCGCCGGGACATGGATCGCGACGTCGGCGAGGTCGCGGGTGTCGCCACCCTGGAATCCGATCAGCCCGATGACCTGTGCGCCACAGGCCTGCGCGGAGCGAACCGCAGCCACGATGTTCGGGGACTTCCCGCTCGAGCTGATCGCGATCACCACGTCGTCCGGATCGACGAGGGCTTCGATCTGGGCTGCGAAGACGCGTTCGTACGAGGTGTCATTTGCCCAGGCCGACAGAAGCGGAACGCTGTCGGTCAGGGCGAACGAGCGGAGCGGGCGCCCACCGTCCTGGGCCGCAGTCTTGGTCAGGTCGCAGACGAGATGGCTGGCGAGGGCGGCGCTGCCGCCGTTGCCGATAACCCACACCCGGCGACCCGTCGAGCGGGCGGCCAGCAACAGGTCGATCGCCCGGTTCAGCGGTTCGGCTGGCACTCGTTGCAGCGTCTCCGCGACCCGCGTCATGTGCCGCTGAGCGACAGTGTGAGCCGGTGGCCTGGACACGGGAACCGGCGCGCGGGTCGTCGGCGCGATCGCCACCGTGACGGACGCTCGGCGGCTGGTCACTGGACGCCGCGGTGCTGGGCCGGGGGTTGCGGCATGGCGACCATGTCCTTATCGCCGTAGCCGCCGTAGTAGTAGTTCAGGTTCTCCACCGATCGTTTCGGGACCTGATTGATGACGGATCCCAGAACTCGTGCTCCGGCCTTGGTGAGCGCCTCCCGCGCGTGACCTGCCTGGCCGCCCTTGGTGCGGCCGGCCTGGACGACGACGATGGTCACGTCGGCGATCGAGGCCAGGATCGCTCCGTCGGCGACGCCCGAGACGGGCGGGCTATCGAGCACGATCACGTCGAACTCGTCGCCGAGCTGCTTGAGGATCTCGCGGAAACGATCGGAGCCCAGGAGCTCTGCCGGGTTCGGCGGCAACGGACCGCTGGTGATGATCTGCAGCCCCTCCTGGTCGGTTTCCTGGCCGACCGATCCCGGGCTGACGTCCGGGTCCAGCAGGAGTGACGTGAGCCCACGCCTGTTCGTAAGGTTGAAGATGCGATGGGCGCCCGGCTTTCGGAGGTCCGCGTCCACCAGGACCGTACGCTTGCCGGCCTGGGCGAATGCAACCGCGAGGTTGGCGGCGGTGGTTGTCTTGCCCTCGCCCTGCGAAGGGCTCGTGACGAGCACCGTCTTCATCTCAGCGTCGACGCTGGCGAAGGCGATGTTCGCTCGGAGCGTGCGGTATGACTCGGCCGCCGAGGAGCGCGGGTAGACCAACGTGACAAGGCGGTAGATCTCGCTCCTGGCGCGATTGCCCGGCAGCTTCGCGATGAGACCAAGAGTCGAAGCCCCGACAATCGCATCGACGTCGGATGCCGTCTTCAGCGTGTCATCGAGGTGCTCCACGACGAACGCGATGGCGGCGGCGACCAGCAGACCGATCAGGCCGGCCAGGGCGGTATTCAAGAGGATGCGCGGTGAGGAAGGCGCCGATGGAGGCAGTGCCTGTTGGTCGAATGCCACCGAGTTGGTCGGGGGCTTTGACGACAGCAGGAGCGTCGCCAGGGTTGCTCGGAGGGCGCCCAGCTGCTGGGTAACGGTCTCGAGCCGGGCTCGCTGAAGGGCTTCGGCGAGGACAGTGCCTCGAGCGTCTGCTGCTCGCTCTCAGCCTTGCCGATCTGACCGGTGATCGCGGCAATCTGATCGTCGATGATCTTGTCGTAGGCGGTCTTGCTGCCCACCGGGGGCGCCACTGCGATGAGCGCGTCGCCCACCGCGTTGGCGATGACCGCCGCCCTGGTCGGGTCCCCATCCTGGGCGCTGATCAGGATCTGCGCGCTGTCGGTTGAAGCAGCGACCTGAACCCGGGCTTGGAGCTCAGCCGGGTCGGAGCCGGGGAGCTTCTCGGCAACGGCCTGGAACAGCGATCGATCCGCCTTGTCGACATAGAACCGGACGAGCTGCTGGGCGATCGTGATCTGGTTCGGGTCCGGGTTCTGCAGGATCAGGAACTGGCCCACCCCCAGCTTGGCCTGAGCCTCGTACGTCGGCGGAATCGTCCGGCTGACCATGAAGGCGGCCCCGCCGGCGAGCGCGACGCTCGCCACCAGCAGCCACGCCCAGCGCCGCAGGACGCTCAGCTGCCTGTTCACACGATCCCCTGCAGCGTACCGACCGGCCGCGGCCCCATTCCACTGCTCCAGGTGCGGCGGTGAGGGGACGCGTCAGGCGGCGGCGAGGTGCCAGAACGGGTCGCGGATCCGGCCGCCAGGTCGGTCGCACCGAGTCCGACACCCAGGTTCCTGGATCGCCGAGGGCCTTCCGCGCCGAGGTCTTCGGCGGGTCGGCGGCGAGCCGAAACCGCAACGTTGGCGGCTTTCAATGGAGATCCCCCTCCGAAGTCCCGGTGCGCCGCCGAACTCCATCGCCGACCACGGTCGGTGTCCGGCCACGCCTTCTTCGTAGAGGGTAAGCATAGGCAACGAGTAAATAGGTAGGCTGGGCTACGGTGTTAAGAAATGGCTAGTACTTTACGCTCAATCGGAGGTCGGTCTGGAACGTCGTGACCAGCGTTGCCGTGTCGCCCGAAACCGTAAGACCGTCCGTTGTGGACTTGATCCGGGAGCCGGACGGGGCGTGGATCGTCAGGCTCAGCGGCCCGGGCAAGAGCCCCGGCTGTTTCTGAATCAGCAGGCGATACAGGCGGTCCCCTTGGTCGGCGACGGCGGCCCCTGAGGTCGTCCAAACGTAGCGCAGGCTCGTCTGGCCAGGAGGCGCCAGGAGGTAGGTTCCGACGACGACGCGACCGGCCTCGTTGGCAACAACGGCGGGCGCCGTGACCTCCGCGGACTGCCCGCCTGAGACAGCGTCGATCGAGCTTCCTTCGGGCGCCAGGAGCCGGAAGTAGATCCCGAGATTACGCAGGTGCTTGTTTCCTGGAAGCTCACGATAGGGTGTGCCGGCCGGGGTCATGATTCCGTTGTCCCACGTGATGTCCAAGGTGTGAACCGCGTTGCCCGCGGCGTCGAGCGCGACGTCGAGTACCAGGCTCCGGGTGGTGACTGCGTTCAGCTTCGAGGACGGTAAGACGTTCGAGTCGACGGCATAGACATAGTCGCCGGGCTCGTCTATCACCCCTCCTGCGAAGCCGCTCGTGACGGCAAGCGCCTGGTCGTCCGGGTTCTTGAACCACGCGAGCAACAGGTGCTGGCGCTGGAGCGTGTCCGCCGCGCTGGCCAGCCCCGTCCACTGCTTCGACGGGAGGGCGAGCAATCGATCGAATATCTGGTCGGCGAACGCCGACAGAAACGCCTTGCGGGTCGCTCCGGGCTTGGCCACACGGGTCAGCTGGAGCGTCTTGAGCGTGGTCTCCCCCGTTGCGATCGTGGCCTGGTACGCGGGCACGTCGATCGGTCCGGTGATCTTCAGCAGCTCGTCGATCGTGTAGGTCGTGATCCCGAGGACGCCGTCGATCTGCTTGTCGCCTGATTCGTTGGTGTACAGCCGAAGAGCATCCTGCGCGCTCGTGGGAAAGTCGGGTGACCAATTGGCGGCGATCAGCTGCCATGGCTGCTTCGTCGAACCGAGCAGGTAGGTCGACAGGTCGGCCGGCGGTTTGATGAAGGGGTAGTCCGGCGGCAGGTCGAGGTCGAAGACGTCGTGAAAGCTCCGATCGGTGACCCGGCCGCGGTCAAACGTGACGACGCCATAGCTACCGAGGAAGCCGCCGGTCGGACGAAGCTCCGCTGGGTCCTGGGTCAGGACGAGGTAGCGCCGAGGACCGTCCCATCCGAGCATCGCCGGAAGTCGTCCGCTGAGTTCCACGTACGAGTCGAGCAGGGGGCCATACCGGGCCACGCGTTCGATGATCGCATCGCGTGCGCCGTCGACCGGCCCGGCCAGTCCGTCCGGTACGGTCGCCAGCTTCGCCTGGGCGCGAGCAAGCGCGGCCTGGGCGGCAAGGGCTCGTGTCACGCGATGTGACCATCAACTCGACCAACTGAGCCATCGCCGAGCCACTCGCCGGGGTCCGTCGCCCGGGCCTCCTTGATCTCCACGTATCGGACCCCCATCGCGAGACCGTCGTCAGCAGCATCAAGCAGATCGCGGGAGGCCGCGACGACCGCTTCTGCACCCGTGACCTGGTCCGCGGTCGGGGGCAGCACCCGAGCCAGCCCGAGCAGCGGGTCAGTGGAGAGGAGATCCGAGACGTGATCCAGCCGGGCACGGGCGGCCCGCAGGTCCCGATCGAGACTTCCGATCATCGGCCGATCGATGCCCAGACCGGCGGTCTGAACACGCGAAGCCATCGTTTCCAGGTCCGTTCGAAGGCTCCGAGCCTCGTCGAGCGCTGGCAGATACCGGACGACGGCGAGTGCGGCGCTTGCCGTGGCCAGGACGAGCAGGATCACACCGGCTCCGAGCACGACGTATCGGCGGCGCCTCGGGCTCCTGCGCCGACGCTGCCGGCCGATGGGTTTGGCGAACAGCCGCGCCAGTCTCGGTTCCGGATCGGTCATCTCATTCGGCCTCTGTCGATTGGCAGCGGCGAGAATTTTCCAAACGTGCGAATGCCATGGATGTCGATGGCGGCTCCCCCGTTGGAGCCCGATGCGAGCCCCGGATCATGCACCGAGTCGGCGAATGGCGCAGGAAAGCCGTCACCGGCTAGGGCCGATCCGTCAGCGGGGCTCTGGGATAACCAGCCTCTGGCCGACGTGGAGAATCGAGTTCTTGAGCTTGTTCGCGTTCTTGATGGCCTGAACCGTGACCCCGTACTTGACCGCGATCGACCCGAGGGTGTCGCCCTTCTTGACGCGATAGACGACGGGAGCCGGCGTAGGGCTCGCGGTCGGGCTCGCCGTGGGGTTCGCTGTGGGAGTTGGGCCGGGGCTGAGGGTGGGTCCCGGGCTCAGTGCCAGGGCCGATGCGCGAAGTGGTAGCGGCGAGGGCGACCCAATCGCCTCACCGGGCATCACGAGCGCCGCGATCCGAGGACCGCCCAGTCCGACGGCCATCAGCACCCCGACGATCAGCAGGACGGCGATCAGACGCCGAGCGATCTCGCCCGCCTGGGGGGCGCGATCGGGCTGTCGGTCCGGAGGCCGTGCGGATTCACGCCTGCGTGGCACCGGGATCAGGAAGCCGGAACCAGCCGCGCGGACCGGACGATAGCGATTGCACGAGGGATACGCGCTCGACAGGCAGAACGCCGCCTGATGGGCGGGCTCGATCGATCTCGTCATCCGTCCGGCCCGACAGCGATGGGCGGCCGACGCAAACGTGAGACGAGTGTCGGGGTCCTCGGCCAACCCAAGGTAGGGGCAGGCCTCCAACGCGACGCTCGGATCGGATGAGCTCGTCATGGGAGGCGCGGCCCGAAGGCCAGTGTCGGCCGAGTCCAGCGGCCTACCTCGAGCATCGCCCCATACTACGCGGTCACCGGCCGGCCGGCGATCGAGCCACCGTCGGGGCCCGGCGCGCCCCGCGTAGCTGGCGGTGGCGATGACCACGGTTGCCGTGCGAACTTCCTGTTCGAGTCGTCGCAGCCGTTGGCGACCGACCCGGCGTCGGTTACTGCGGAGCCGGGATCACGAGCCGCTGCCCGACGTGAATGAGGTTCGGATCCTTGATGTGATTCAGGCGTCTGATCGACTGGGGCGTTACCCCGAAGCGCGCCGCAATCGAGACCAGAGTCTCTCCCGAGTGCACCACGTGCGTCCTTCGGGGCGTTGCGACAGGCGGTGCCGGGGTCGGGATGGACGTCGGGGGCGCCGGCCGGGCGGGCGACGGAGCGGCGATCGCGACCGCGCCGGCATCCCGGGCTGCGCCGGGTGACGTCGGGGGCGGAGCGACCGGTTGGGTCACCCCTGGCGTCGCGACCAGGGCGGCAGCGTTGCCCAGGAAGTCGCCGTCCGGGAGCCAGCCGAACAGCGAGCTCGACGCCGCCGCACGAAACAAGGCGGCGATCGCGAGCGCCAGCAGGAGCGCAAGGATCAAGACCCGCCGTCGAACGCTGGACCTTCGGGCAGATGGCTGCTGGGCGCTGCCGAGCTGCGCAGGTGATGCCGCTGCGCTTGGTCGAGGGCGAGCAGCCGAGGTCGCACTGGCCGATTCGACTGCAGGCCGTGAACCTGGAAGCCGAGCGCGGGTATCTGCAACCGGGGTGGAGACTGGGAATGCCCAAGCTCGCGGAGCTCCCACCCCTGGTTCCGCCTCCACGAGAGGCTGAGCCTTCGCGTTCTCGGCTGCTTCCGGGCGGGTTACGAGGGCTCCGGCCGCCACAGTGACGGCACTCGCGGGCTCGGCGCTTACCGCACTGGTGGCTGCGATCGCCGCCGCCGCCGACATGGCTGGGAGCGGCGGGGTCGACAGTTGTGTCGCGATCGTGTCGGAGCTCGGCACCCTGGTCGGGGCCGTGGCGAGTTCCACATCGATGGGAGGGAGGACCGACCGAAGCACGGAAGAAACGGTCGCCGACTTCCAGGCGGTCGGTGGTTGAGTCGTCGGTTGATGGACCGGGGGAGGCTCGACGGCGAAGAACTTCAGGGCCAGAAGCTCGGATCGACTCGGGTCCCAGGTGGCCGTCTGGCTCGCCAGTTGCGCCCCAGCCGTCGCCCGCGGATAGGAAGGGAAGACAGCTACGAGCGCGCGCGCCGGCTTGGTGACCTTTCCTGCCCCAGCCGGTGGCGTCGCCGGTTCCGTGTCCACGGGCGACAGCACGGGTTCCGTCATGACCGACTCGAGTCGCGATCCGGATTCAGCGGCGGGCGGCGCGGACAGAGCGTCATCGAAGCCGCCTTCGCTCTGCTTGGCCGTGTTCGGATCGGTTTGGTTCACGGCGGATCGGTGCTGTTCATCGGTTGGATAGTACGCGCTCGCGCCAGACCTCACGAGCGTGGGACGAGATCGTTGCCGCGACGCTGGCCTGGGCAGCGCCGTTCGCGGACGGCGGCGAGTTCTGCCGGGCAGTCCGCCGGCGACGCGAGGACCTCGCCCGACTGCGTCGCGACGATGCCCGGCTGACGCTCGCGACCGCCCATTCGACGAAGGGACTCGAGTTCGATCACGTCGCCGTCGTCGACATGGACGCCGGGCGGTTCCCGAGCCAGCGTTCGCTCGACGACGCCGATGACCCGGTCCGTGCCCTCGAGGAGGAGCGCCGCCTGGCCTATGTGGCGTGGACCCGCGCTCGCCGCTCGCTGACGCTGGTCTATGACCCAGAGGCACCGTCCGCGTTCCTGCGTGAGGCGTTCAACAGGAGAAGCTCACCCCAGCCGACTGACGGGGCCGACGGCCGATCGCGGATCACTGGTCCACCCTCTGGGACCTTCGCGCCATCGCCGATCGGTCAGCGGACCGCTACGCTCGCCACGGAACTGGAGCGCTCGGTGGTCCGAGCCCTCGAAATGGCACACCCGCCGCGAGGCGGGGCCGCAAAGCCACGGGACTCCTGCAGTCAGCCGGGTTGCCGAAAGGAATCCCATTCCATGTTCTGGGATGGCGAGCGATGGGTTCTGGAGCCTAGCCCATCGAACAGAGGGCAGCGGCTACGCCTTCGCCGCTGGGTAGGGACCGTTTCGATCCTCGTCCTCATCGGTGCGGCTCTTGTCCTTCCGGCTCTTGGGGCCCACGGCTTCGGGATCGGCGCGACGGACGCGCAGCCCGGCTCGCGGGCGGCCATCGCCTCCACCCACCGACTCGGACCTCCGAGCCCGCCACCGTCAAGCCAAAGGGCCGAGCGCCGCTCGTCGGTGTTCCGCGGAACGCGCGGCCCGCGCGAAATACCAACCCCGCAGCGTCGCCGGCGCCGGCTCGTTCCAAGCTGAGTGCAAGTTCGGGATTGGTCAAACAGAGCGGTACGAGACTGATGCTCAGCGGGCAGCCGTACCGCTTCACGGGGATGAACATCTACATGGCCGCCAGCGGCGGAACGCCTTCGAGTTGCGGTGGGGCGCTCTACCCAGACGTCGGGGTCCCGCTCTCGAGGATGCCCAAAGGCACCGTCGTTCGCTTCTGGGCGTTCCAGAACTTCTTCGTATCCAAACGGTCTTTCGACTGGACTAACTTCGACCGCGTGCTCAGGATCGCGGCGGCTCACGGCGACAAAGTGATCCCCGTCCTTGCGAACCAGCTCGACTACTGCGACGGCGCCGGGAAGGACCTTTCCTGGTACATGAGCCGAGGAGCTTGGCCTCACCTCCGGGCATGAGGTTACGAAAACGCAACAACGGCGCGACGCGTCCAAGAGGCACTGCATGCGCCTAGGCGGTCGCGCTCGCGGACGAGCGATGGTAGGGCAGACCACCGCGTCGGCACCAGCGAAGTGTGCCGCTACTTCGTCGTCGTCACGAAGCGGTTGACCAGCGTAATCGCGAGCGATGAGGGCTGCTCTGGATCATCTGACGAGTAGATCAGCTTCCAGGTTTCACGACCACGGTTAACCAGTAGCGCTGCACATCGTCGTGGTGAGGGCACGAAGGCGGTGACCAGATCTTCACTCTTTGTATGGACGAATGATGCGAAGTACAGCAAGTTCAGCGCCCCGGTGGGAGCTGCGCGGCGAGTAACCGGGGCGGAGAACGGTTGGATGTTGCGAGACGTGGTGATCGTACGGACCAGAGGAATGAGGACGCATGGCCGCGAACCGAGTCGGTAGCGCGCCTTCAACGGCCTCGGTCGGCCTCCGAATGGATGACGAACCCGGACGCCAGTCGGAAGAACGGTCGCCGAGCACCCACACCACGGCCGCACGAGCGGGATCCGCTGCTCGCTGCTCGAACCTCACTTAAACTCGACGACGATGGACGCCCGAGAAGCCGCGCTAGGAGTGCAAGGGCGAGATACGTGTGGATGACGGTTCAGTCACACTCGAAGATGACGATCTCCGGCTTCCACGCTTGAGGCTCCTCGCGACGAATGAGGTTCGGCACCAGTACCAGTCGACCATCGAGCACTTGATCTCTGAGTTGTAGTCAAGTCGAGTGGTGACGGAGCTACGCGCAAGCGGCCGGATACAGGAACGTCGGGATGAGTTGAGCATTGGGATCGCGGGACACGAAACGCCAGCGAGCGCGTTCGTACGCGGATCGTGTAGTAGGTCATGGCGCTGAGAAAGCGCTTGCCAGCGCAACGACTAGAACCAGGGGTGTCTCGTTCAATACGCAAGAAGTCTGAGCGTGAGTGTGAGGACGAAAGTGTTCAGATGAGTGAACATTTGTATAGCAATGTTCACAAGAAGGCCCTACACTGCATCGACAGGCCGCTCGCCGCTCGGGTCAGGCTTCCTAGCCCACCAGAACGCGCCCGTTGACCGAAGGGATCCGGCATTTCCGCCCGGATCGGAGTCGGAAAGGGGGCGGCCGATACGATCCCTCGTCGATTGATGACCTGAGCGCAAGCGCGCGTTCACCCATGCCCACGGTCGGCCGCATCGGGCGGTCACCGGAGGGGTGCCCTTCCTCAGGTGTCGTCATGCCCGCGAGCAGCGCTCTGGCATGACCAGGAGAAACCCATCATGCGTAAGGTCTTCGCGTTCGTCTTCATGGCGACCGCGACGCTCGCCGTGGTCGTCGGCGTTGCCGTCGCCTGGACGAGCAGTGCCAGCAACAACTTCACCGCGTCGGCCGGCAGCCTGAGCGTTGCCCTCGACTTCACGGGTGGCTACGGCTACATCCCGAACCAGGTCTATCCCACCGGAAACCCGATCAACGTGATCTACGGGCGAATCGCCAACAACACGCCCGCGAACCCCGGGGTCGCCGTCGCCATCACGAATGGCAGCGTCGCCGTGAACGGCACGAGCAATGGCGCGTGCAACTACTCGACCATCACCGGTGACGTCGTCGTCACGAACAGCGCGCCGATCCCGCCGCAGACCGTCGGTGGCGAGTGGTACGGCCGACTGATCATGACCAACGCAGCCAACGACTCCTGCCAGGGCAACGACATCTACTACACCCTGACGGTCAACGTCAGCACGTAGCAGTCGTCCTATCGAGGGGGAGCGGGATGCACTCGCTCCTCCTCGACTGAGTGCCCGAAGGAGAACTCGTCATGGATGCAGTGGCAGCGACCGAGCCGTCGGTCGGTCCGGCCCACCGGAGCCGGACGCGGTTCATCGCCGGTCTTCTCGCGGCGATCATCGCGGGCCTGATCGTGGCCGCCCTCATCACTGCCCTGGTCGCGACCCAGTTCCTCGGTTTCCATGCGCTCGCAGTCGCGTCCGACAGCATGGCCCCGGCGCTCAATCACGGGGATCTCGTCCTGACCCGGCCGGTTGCCATCAGCGCCGTCCACCAGGGCGACATCGTCGCCTTCGTCGAAGGTGAGACCACGCCCGTCACGGTCGTCCACCGGGTCGCCGGCGTGATCGACGTGAACGTCAACACGACAAACTCGACGACCGGCGCGGTCACGACCGAAACGAGCCGGCTGCTGCTGACCAGGGGCGACGCGAACCCGACCCGCGACGGCCAAGCGGTCGAGCCTGATCGCTTCCGCGGGCTTGTCTTCGCCACGCTGCCGTCGGTCGGTGGCGTCCTTGTCTTCGCCACGCTGCCGTCGGTCGGTGGCGTCCTCGGCGCCGGCATCTTCCGGGAGATCCTCCTGGCGATCGTCGTCCTGACCGCCGTTGCCTGGTTCGCCTATGAGCTCCGCGCGCTCCGTCGAAGGCGGACGACCAAGGGCTGATCGTGCACCGCTTCACGTCCGTTCGGTTCGGCTGGCTTGCCGCAACGGCCCTGTTTGTGGCCGCCTCCACGGTGGGCCTTGCCTACGGGCGGACGTCGGGACCGTCCGGCACCTTCAGCGCGGTCGCCGGATCGTGGGTCAACGAGCCACCGGTCCCGCCGCCGCTCCCACCGGTCCCGCCGGAGTGCGCCCAGCTGACGTTCGCCCGAGTCGTCGTGGGGACTCCCGGTGACGACCGTCTGACCGCCGGCGATGGTGGCGCGCTCGTGTTCGGCCTCGCCGGCAACGACACGCTCGAAGGCGGGAACGGAAGCGACTGTCTCGTCGGGGGCGACGGCGACGACATCCTCGTCGGGAGCAAGGGACGGGACGTGCTCCCTCGGCGAGACGGAGACATCCTAGATCGCCGATCGCCCCAAGTGACGACGACGCTCGGCGGGAGACGGTCGAGACATCCTGATCGCCGATCGCCACAAGGATGACGACGACGAGGACGACGATGAGGTCGTCGGAGTCCGGACCTGGCTGGCCGACCAGCGGCACCATTCGGGGGGCGGCGGGGAACGCCTCGACGGCGGGCTGGGCATCGACGCCTGCTTCGGTGCGCGCAAGGACACGTTCATCGGCTGCGAACGGGTCACACGGTCCCGCATCCGTTCAACCTGCCCGGGCCGCTCCCAGGCCGCGAGGGCTGGCCCGGCACCCGGCTCGATCGCTCCGACCGATCCAACGGATGACGATCGGCCGGTCGACGCGACGCCGCCCCCCACGGACCCGGTCAATCCGACGCCGCCCGAGCCCTCCCCGTCGAACCCGGGGCAGAGTCCCGATCCGGGATCGGACCCCACGACCGATCCGTCGACCGGCCCGACGGCAGCCCCGACGACCGAGCCTGAGCCCACGCCTGCTCCGACGGCCGATCCGACCGCGGAGCCGACAGCTGAGCCCACAGCTGAGCCCACACCCGAGCCGACCGCCGAGCCGACGCCGGACCCCACGGCCGAACCGACACCGGATCCCACCCCCGAGCCGACGCCGGACCCCACGCCCGAGCCGACACCTGACCCCACGCCCGAGCCGACACCTGACCCGACGCCGACAGTTCCCTGACCGGCCAGGGGGCCACTACGCGCCGAGGTCCTCGAAGACATAGACGAGACGCTTTCGCGGCCCAGGGTTCCCGACCTCCACCCGAGTGGGCACGACCGGGTCGAACCACGAGAGCACTTTCTCGTTCGAGATCTGGTGATGAATGTTCGTCGGGTCGTCCATGTCCCAGTCGATCGGCAGGGAGATGATTGCGTGCCGGGCGACCCGGCAGGCTTCACGGAAGGCCTCGGTCTGCCGGTCGCCGAGATGTTCGAACACCTGGAGCGCGACGAACAGGTCGTATGCCCGGTCCGCGACGGGCCAGGGCAGGACGGTCGCGTTGTGGACGAGGAGGCGGCCCTCCGCCTCGAGCTCAGGCTGCGCTCGCAGGTCCATCACGTCGGCGCCGACGACGATCGATCGTATGTGAGGGCCGAGTTCGAGCGCCGTCCGCAGCCGATGGCGGTCGATGAGATCGCCGGCGACTTCGCATGCCACCGAGACGTAGTCCCAGCGTCCACGGTAGTACGGGTAGCGCGCAGCGAGCCGGTCGAACTCCGGTTTGAGCAGGGGGCGAATCGTCCCGGGCGTCGGCGGATCGACAACCGCAGGCAAGGTCGGCGCGGGGACGGGAGGTTCGACGAACCGACGGACGCGACTCCAGATCGGCAGGAGGATCGGTCGGACTGGGCGTAGCAGCCGCCTGACGCGGACGAGCCTGGTTCGTCGGGAGGCGGTCACTCCGGCTCGATCTCGGCGCGGGCCAGCGTCTTGAGGAGTCGGTCGAGGTCGTCCCGGAACGGCCGGGTCAGTTCGGTCGGGAACACTTCGGCGATCGAATCCTTGGCGCCGAACGCGGACCGGGCCCAGCGGGCGGTGGCACGAAGCTCGGGGACCGGGTCGTCGCGCAATCGGCCGGGCAGCGGCTCGAGATACTCGATCCAGCGGTGGGACCCGGCGTCACGGGCGGCGTCGAGGAGTCGATCCGCGCTCCGCGCGGCGGTCAGCGCGGCCTGGTCGATAGCCGGCAGCTCGTGACGTGGTCGACTCGGAACCGTGCTCGCCATCGTCAGCGTCGAGCGGCGGCGCGCTTCCGGCTCGGCGCGATCGGAACCGGGATGGCCTCCCGCGCGCCGTTGCCATCCTGCCGGCTTCCCCGCCCCGCCTCGTCGGCGAACGTGACGTCACTGAGCGGGACGAGCGGCTCGCCGCGGAGCACCCGGTCCAGGTATTCGCCGGTCGCCGAGTCGCGGACGCGGGCGACCGCCTCCGGCGTGCCTTCAGCCACGACCCGACCGCCCCGGAACCCGCCGGCAGGTCCCAGGTCGACGATCCAGTCCGCCGTCTTGATGACGTCGAGGTTGTGCTCGATCACGAGCACGGTGTTGCCCTGGTCGACGAGCCGGTGAAGGACCTGGAGGAGCTTCTCGACGTCGGCGAAGTGGAGCCCGGTCGTCGGCTCGTCGAGCAGATAGAGCGTCCGGCCGGTGGCCCGCCGGCTGAGCTCGGTCGCCAGCTTCACGCGCTGAGCCTCACCGCCCGACAGGGTCGTGGCCGGCTGGCCGAGATGGACGTAGCCGAGACCGACCTCGGACAGCACGCGCAGCTTCGAGGCCACGTTGGGAACCGCGGCGAAGACCTCGTTCGCCTCCTCGATCGTCATCTCGAGCACGTCGGCGATCGAGCGGCCCTTGTAGTGGATCTCGAGCGCCTCGCGGTTGTAGCGCTTGCCCTTGCACACCTCGCACGGGACGTAGACGTCGGCGAGGAACTGCATCTCGATCTTGAGGATCCCGTCGCCCTTGCAGTTCTCGCACCGTCCGCCCTTGACGTTGAAGCTGAACCGACCGGGCTTGTAGCCCCGGACCCGGGCTTCCGGGACACCCGCGAACAGCTCGCGGATCGGCCCGAACAGGCCGGTATAGGTGGCCGGGTTCGAGCGCGGCGTCCGGCCGATCGGGCTCTGGTCGATCTCGATGATCTTGTCGATCGAATCGACGCCATCGACGCCGTCGTGAGGTCCCGGCTCGTCGCGCGCTCCATTGAGCCGGCGAGCGAGCTCGCGGTAGAGGATCTCGGTCACGAGCGTGCTCTTGCCCGACCCGGACACGCCGGTCACGGCGATGAACCGGCCGAGCGGGAAGCGGACGTCGATGTCCTTGAGGTTGTGGGCGCGGGCGCCGCGGACGACGAGGTCACGCCCGTTGCCCTTCCGCCGCTTCGTCGGGACCGGAACGACCCGGTCGCCGCGGAGAAAGGCCCCGGTGATCGAGCGCGGCTCCGCGAGGAGGGTCTCGAGCGGGCCGTTGGCGATCACCTCGCCGCCGTGCTCGCCCGCCCCGGGTCCGATGTCGACCACCCAGTCGGCCGTCCGGATCGTCTCCTCGTCGTGCTCCACGACGAGGACCGTGTTGCCGAGGTCGCGCAGCCGGGTCAAGGTCGCGATCAGCTTGGCGTTGTCCTTCTGGTGGAGCCCGATCGACGGCTCGTCGAGGATGTACAGGCAGCCCATCAGGCCGGCTCCGATCTGGGTCGCCAGGCGGATCCGCTGGGCCTCGCCGCCGGACAGCGTCTGGCTCGTCCGGTCGATCGTCAGGTAGTCCAGCCCGACGTCGACGAGGAAGCCGAGGCGGGATGCGATCTCCTTGACGACCTGTCGGGCGATGGCCGCCTCGCGCTCGGTCAGCCGGCCGGAGAGCGTCTCGATCCAGATCAGCGCGTCGGTGATCGACAGCGTCGAGACGTCCCAGATGCTCCGGCCGTCGATCGTGACCGCCAGCACCTCCGGCCGGAGCCGCTTGCCGCCGCAGGTCGGGCACGGCCGGCTGACCATGAACCGCTCGAGCTCGGTCTTGACGTACTCCGAGTCGGTCTCGCGGTAGCGGCGGGCGAGGTTCACGATGATCCCCTCGAAGCTCGCCGTGTACGTGTTCTCGCCACGCTCGTGGCGGTAGCCGATCACGACCTGCTCACCCTTTGGCGCGTTGAGCAGGTAGTCGAGCGCCTCGGGCGGGAGCTGACTGACCGGGACGTCCGGATCCCAGCCGTGCGCTCGGGTCACGGCCTCGACCACCTTGCTGAACCAGGAATCGGCCATGGGCATCCGCGCCCACGGTCGGAGCAGGGCGCCCTTCGCGACCGACATCGTGCGGTCCGGGACGACCAGCTCCGGGTCGATCTCGAGTCGGGTGCCCAGCCCGGTGCAATCGGGGCACGCTCCGTGCGGTGAGTTGAACGAGAAGTTGCGCGGCTCGAGCTCGTCGATCGTGAACCCGTCGTACGGACAGGAGTAGCGCTCGGAGTAGCGTCGCTCCTCGAATGCCGGCGGCTCGTCGTCGCGGGGCGCCGGCGCGATCACGACGATCCCCTCGCCGAGCCGGAGCGCGGTCTCGATCGAGTCGGCGAGCCGGGCGGCATCGGGATCGCGAAGTGGCGCACCGGTCTCCGGATCGAGCGGACGGCCGGCTGGATCGTGCGCCGCGCCCTCGGGGTCCTCCGCCCGGTGGACGACGTACCGATCGACGACGACCTCGATCGTGTGACGCTTGTACTTGTCGAGGGTCGGCGCCTCGGACAGGTCGTACTGCTCGCCGTCGACCCGGACCCGGACGAAGCCCTGCTTCCGGGCGGCCTCGAAGACCCGGTCCCCCTCGGTCTTGCGGTCCTTGATCAACGGGCCGAGGACGAGCAGCCGGGTTCCCTCCGGGAGGGCCAGGACCTGGTCGACGATCTGCTGGACCGTCTGACGCTGGATCTCGTGGCCGTTCGGGCAGTGCGGGTGGCCGATCCGGGCGAACAGCAGGCGGAGGTGGTCGTAGATCTCGGTCACGGTGCCGACGGTCGAGCGGGGGTTGCGGCTGGCGCCCTTCTGGTCGATCGAGATCGCCGGGCTCAAGCCGTCGATCTGGTCGACGTCCGGCTTCTCCATCTGGCCGAGGAACTGGCGCGCGTAGGCGCTCAGGCTCTCGACGTAGCGCCGCTGACCCTCGGCGTAGATCGTGTCGAACGCCAGGCTGCTCTTGCCGCTCCCGGACAGCCCGGTGATCACGACCAGCCGGTCACGCGGGAAGGCCACGGTGACGTTTCGGAGGTTGTGCTCGCGTGCGCCGCGCACGACGATCTGATCCTGGGGCATCTCGGGTCAAGTGTAGCCGATCGGGATCAAACAGAACAGGCGTTCTCGCAGCTCATCGGAGGCCGCGAGACGCTCCAGTGACCGTCACGGCGCAGGATGGCGCGAGCTCGAGTGTTCCTGCCTGGGGAGTTTGCGATGTTCGACCATGCGGTCCTGCGCCGATCGTGCTGGCTAATGGCCATCGTCGGTGTCGTCGAGCTGGCCTCGCCGGCGATCGCCCTTGCGGCAGTTCCGGTCAACGACGGTCGCGCGAGCGCAATCGCCATCTCGGGCTTGCCCTTCTCGGACAGCGTGGACCTTACGGACGCGACGAAGGATTCGGACGACCCGACCTGTGACAGCGCGAGCCTGCCGGGGGCGCCATTCCGAACCGTCTGGTACCACTACGCCGCGGGTCCGACGACCGTCCGGATCCAGGTCGACGCCCCCGGCCGACCGATCCTGTTCGTGATCGGGGCCACGACGATCTGCCGCTACAACGGCCTCGGGAACAGCCAGACCTTCGAGCAGCAGCTGCCCTCGAACGTCGACCTCGTGTTCGGCCTGGCCGACGACGTTCCCGGGACCCTGTCCATCAGCGTCGTCGACATCGTCCCGGCGGTCGCCAACGACGAGTGGCAGAACGCGACGCCGACGGAGCTGGCGACGATCGCCGATCCCGACGGGGTCCCCCTGTTCAGCGACGAGGTCGTCCTCGACAAGGCGACCGAAGGTCCTGACGACCCGGCGGTCTGTCACGGCACGGCCCACCCACTCAAGACGCTCTGGTATCGGTTCCGGCTCGGGTTCGACGGCACCGTCGCCCTCCTCCTCAGGACGTCGACCCCGGACATCCACGTCGGCCGGCGGTCGGGCGGGGCGTTCCGCTGGCTGGCCTGTGCCCGGAACGATGTCGACGAGGCCCACCTCGCCGTCCATGCCCGACCGAACGTGTGGTACTACGTCCTCGTGGGCGCCGGCGTCGACGACGCCCAGACCATGAGCGTGAGCGCGACGGTCTCGACCCTGGGCAGCGGCTCGCAGGGCGTCACTCCCCCGCCGACGTCGACCGTGACCGAGGACAACCTCCGCCCTGTCGACTCGCCGGCTGTCCCCGTTGCCTCGGTCGTCGGCCTGATCGCGTTTGCCGTTCTGCACCACCGCCGGCCGAAGCCCCGCAGCCGGACCAGGTAGTTGCCCCGCCCGATTGGTCAGCGCCGGCGGCGAGGTGGCCGGCCCCCGGTCCGCTTCACGACGTTCGGCGTGACGGTCCGATCCCAGGTCGGCCGGTCCAGCCAGCGCGACTGCCAGCCGCCGTCGTCGTCGTGCTCGTCACGAATGCCCGGCAGCCAGTCGGAGGCGGTCGCCGCTGCCGTCTCCGCGGCGGCCTCGCCGAGGGCATCGGTGGGCTCCTCGCCGCCCGACGACAGCACGGTGACGGTCGTGACCTCGAGCGTCGGGGCGCTCGGCTCCGGCGCGCGCTGACCGGGTCGACGGGTCGACGTCGCCCGCGAGCCGGCCGCGCCGCGCGGCGAAGCACCGTCTCCGGCGCGACCGGCGCGCTCGGCGGCCCGGCCGACCTCGACCGAGGCGTCCTGCTCGAGGATCCGCAGCCGGATCTGCTGGACCTCGTCGCGCAGGACGGCCGCCCGCTCGAACTCGAGGTTCTTGGCGGCGGCCCGCATGTCGGCCTCCATCCGGGCGAGCAGGGCCTCGACCTGGGCGACGCTCTGGGCGCCGAGATCGCGCGGGCCGTAGCGGCCGGCGGCCGCCCCGGCGACGTAGACCTCGCTCGTCTCGGCCACCGCGCGAAGCCGTTCGTTGATGTCGTGGATCTCCTTGACGATCGTCGTCGGCTCGATCCCGTGGGCGGTGTTGTAGCCGACCTGGACCTCGCGCCGCCGGTTCGTCTCGTCGATCGCGGCCTGCATCGACTCGGTGACGTGGTCGGCGTACATGACGACGGCGCCGCCGATGTTCCGGGCGGCGCGGCCGATCATCTGGATGAGCGACCAGGCGCTCCGCAGGAACCCCTCCTTGTCGGCGTCCAGGATCGCCACCAGGGTCACCTCGGGCAGGTCGATCCCCTCGCGCAGGAGGTTGATCCCGACGAGCACGTCGTACACCCCGAGCCGGAGATCGCGCAGGATCTGGACCCGCTCGAGCGTGTCGACCTCGCTGTGGAGGTACTGGACCTTGACCCCGAGCTCGCGCAGGTAGTCGGTCAGGTCCTCGGCCATCTTCTTGGTCAGGGTCGTCACGATCGACCGCTCGCCGCGCTCGACCCGGCCGCGGATCTCCTCGAGCAGGTCGTCGATCTGACCCTCGGTCGGGCGGACCGTGATCTGGGGGTCGACGACGCCGGTCGGCCGGATGAGCTGCTCGACGACCCGCTCGCTCTTCTCGAGCTCGTACGGCCCCGGCGTGGCGCTCAGGTAGACGGCCTGGCGGACCGTCGCCTCGAACTCCTCGAACGTCAGCGGGCGGTTGTCGAGGGCCGACGGCAGGCGGAACCCGAAGTCGACCAGGATCTCCTTCCGGGTCCGGTCGTTCTTGTACATCCCCACGACCTGCGGGATCGACATGTGGCTCTCGTCGACGACCAGCAGCCAGTCCGGCGGGAAGTAGTCGAGCAGCGTCCAGGGCCGCGAGCCGGGGGCGCGCCGGGCGAGGTGCCGGCTGTAGTTCTCGACACCCGAGCAGTACCCGAGCTCGCGCATCATCTCGAGGTCGAACTGGGTCCGCTGGCGGAGCCGGGCGGCCTCGAGGACCCGACCCTGCGCCTCCATCTCACCGACCCGCAGCTCCATCTCGGCCTCGATGTCGACGAGCGCCTCCTTGAGCTTGTCGCCCGGCGTGACGAAGTGGGTGGCCGGGTAGACGTTGACGTCGTTCCGCTCGGCCAGCAGCTCGCCGGTCAGCGGGTCGACCTCGGTGATCCGCTCGACCTCGTCGCCGAAGAACTCGACCCGGACGATCCGATCGTCCGACGCGGGTCCGATCTCGAGGGTGTCGCCGCGGACCCGGAACCGGGCCCGCTGGAGGGCCTGGTCGTTGCGCTGGTACTGCAGATCGACCAGATGGCGGAGGACCGCGTCGCGCCGGTACTGGCCGCCGCGGCGCAGGCGGAGCACGGTCGCGCCGTAGTCGACCGGCGCACCGAGGCCGTAGATGCAGCTGACGCTGGCCACGATGATCACGTCGCGCCGCTCGAACAGGGCGTGGGTCGCCGCGTGGCGGAGCTTGTCGATCTCGTCGTTCCGGCTCGAGTCCTTCTCGATGTAGGTGTCCGACCGGGGCAGGTACGCCTCCGGCTGGTAGTAGTCGAAGTAGCTCACGAAGTACTCGACCGCGTTGTCCGGGAAGAACTCCCGGAACTCGGCGTAGAGCTGGGCGGCCAGGGTCTTGTTGTGGGCCAGGACCAGGGTCGGCTTCTGGTGGCGCTCGATCGCCTTGGCGATCGTGAACGTCTTGCCGGTGCCCGTCGCTCCGAGCAGCGTCTGGTGACGGAGTCCCCTGGCCAGTCCGTCGGCCAGTCGGTCGATCGCCTGGGGCTGATCTCCGGTCGGCTCGAAGTCGGCCACCAGCTTGAAGTCGGGCATGGTTCGAGGATACACGAATCAACCGAAACCGAACGCCTGTTCGACCACAGCCGTCGCCTCCGGGGCGGTGCGTCGGCACCACGCCCGTACGAACGCAAGGAGCGTTCGGGACTAATCAGCCCCTCGGGTTCCGGGTGGCGCGATGGCATGCTCCGGGCCGGGGCCGTTGTGGCGTGCGCGCGGTCCGTTTGGCACGCCGGCCGCCCAGCGCGGAGAGGACTGGCGGGGAATGGGCGGAACGAGCCGCCGGACAGGAGTCGACCGATCGACCCAGGCCGGTCAGGGCCTGGTCGAATTCGCCCTCACGCTGCCGATCTTCGTCCTCGTGATGATGGGCGTCCTCGAGTTCGGCTTCCTCTACAACAACATCCTGACCGTCCAGTACGCCGCGCGCCAGGGCGTCAGCGCGGCGGCCCAGGCGGGCGGCGTCGACGGTGCCGACTGTTCGATCCTCAAGGCGGTCGAGCGAGCGCTGACCACCCCGATCGACAAGTCGCGGGTGACGTCGGTCAAGATCTACAAGTCCGACGCCAACGGCGACCCGATCCCGGGGGCGATCAACCAGTACGCCCGGACCGGGACGCTCGACTGCCCGGGTGACGAATCCGAGCCGTACACGATCGTCGGCAGCGAAGGCTATCCGCAGGCGGACCGGCACGACTCGCTCGCCGAGGGCCTCGACGTCGTCGGCGTCCGGATCGGCTATCTCTATGCCGGGATCACCCCGATCGGCTCGGGCCGGACGTGGCCGGTGTCGGACGGCGCATCGCTCCGGATGGAGCCGAAGCAGTGAGCGACCGACGTCGGTCCGGACGAGGCCAGGCGCTCGTCGAGTTCTGCCTCATCCTGCCGGTCTTCCTGCTGATCCTGATGGGGATGCTCGAGTTCGGGTCGGCGTTCGACCACCGGACCGCGATGGCCTACGCCGTCCGCGAAGGGGCCCGGGTCGGAGCGACGCTCGGCAACGGTGGGTCCTATCCCGACACCGTCGACCCGACGATCCTGGCCGCGGTCCAGCGCGGCCTGACCGACCCGATCCTGGTCGAGAACATCACCTCGATCGAGATCTTCAAGGCCGGCTCCGATGGCAAGCCGGTCGGCGGCGCGATCAACCGCTACGACCGGTTCGGCACCCTCGTCGGGACCGCCGGCTGGCCGGCGACGAGCCGGGCCGTCGGCCTGTCGGGCGACTCGATCGGCGTCGGCGTCCGCTACGACTTCCACCCGACGACGCCGCTCGGGCAGCTCCTCGGGCTGTTCTTCGGCGGCAACCCGCCGTACACGACGATCCCGATGGTCGACGTGACGGTCATGCACCTGGAGCCCACCCCGTGACGACCCGCCGCCCGCCTGATCCGCTCGACCCGGAGCCGACGACGCCGAGCCACGACCGGCGGCGATCGACGGGACGCCCGATCGGTTCGCAAGGCCGGCCAGGTGCTCGTCATGTTCGCCATGTCGGCCACGCTCCTGTTCGGGGTGCTGGCGATCGTCGTCGATGTCGGCAACATCTGGAACGCGTCGCTCCACGTCCAGCACGCCGCCGAGGCCGCGGCCCTGGCCGGCGTCCCGTACATGCCCGGGGACTTCGCGACGGCATCGTCCAAGGCCGTCGCCGAGGCCACCAAGAACGGCTTCGGAACGGCAACCGGGGCGACGATCACGCCGGCGGTCAACCTCGAGTCGAACCGGCGCCTCGACGTGACCGTGACCCAGACCTTCCAGACCTACTTCATGCGGATCGTCGGGATGAGCTCGGTCCGGATCAGCCGGGTGGCGACGGCCGAGTACACGCTGCCGGTGCCGATGGGCAGCCCGCTCAGCACGTACGGCGACAACACGGGCTTCTTCTGGGCCGCCGGCGAGGCCCAGGGCACGAACCGCTCGGCCGGCGACGCCTACGGGACGTACTACAACCCGAACCCGACCCAGAACAACCAGTACGACAAGAACGGCTACCAGTACGCCATCGAGGTCCCGGCCGGGGCGGGCTCGACGAACATCGACCTCTACGATCCGACGTTCTGCGCCGTCGACGACCAGAAGGGCACCGGTGACCACTGGATCAACTGGGACCTGACCGGCTGGCCGGCGGTGTCGACCTACTACACCCTCTGGTCCGATCCGGCCTCGACCCCGCTCGACTACTCGGACGACGTCGTCGTGGCCTCGACCGGCACCCTGTTCGAGAACAAGCGCCAGGTCGACAAGAGCGCGGCGCTCCGCGAGAACTCGGCGAGCTGGCCCGGCCACGCCTTCTGGAGCCTGCCCGACTGCACGAGCGACGCCTACCACAACCGGTGGTGGACGATGACGACCGTGACCAGCCCCGGGGTGTATCGCCTCCAGGTGACGACGACGAACCAGGCCAATCTCAACGATCAGAAGGGCACCAGCGCCGAGAACATGTGGGCGCTGCGGGCGATCAGCAGCGACCCGACCTACAAGGCCTACGTCTACGGCCTGGGCAAGATGATCATCTACGCCAACGTGGCGAACGGGACGACCCTGTTCTACCTCGGCCGGATCGAGGCGGTCCATGCCGGCAAGACGATGGTGATCCAGCTGTTCGACCCGGGCGACGCGTCGGGCAACTCGAGCATCGAGGTGCTCAAGCCGACGACGAGCGGCTACGTCCCGGCCACGTTCAGCTACACCGCCGACTCGAACGCGTCGGGTTCGCGCAGCGGGACGAACGTCACCTCGCTGCGGACCACGATCAGCGGCTCCGGCCAGTACAACAACTCGTGGGTCACGTTGACGATCCCGCTGCCCAAGACGTACACCGCGCCGCTGCCCCCCGGCGAGCCGGCCGGCACGCTCGGCGGCTGGTGGAAGATCCGCTACACGTTCGACAGCACGACCACCGACACGACCACCTGGCAGGCCTCGATTCGGGGCAACCCGGTCCACCTGGTCCTCCCCTGAACCGACGACCCGCCGCTCGGCCGAACGTGGATCCGGCTTGGTACTTCCGACGAGTAGGCCCGGGCGCCGATCGGGGCGACGATCTGGCGGTCGAGGCAGGTGCCCGCCCGGATGCCGAGCGTCCGGACCGCGCGAGGGCGCCGGACCGACCCACCGTCGCCTTCCCCGAGGAGTCCTGACCCGTGGAGATGGAGTTCGACGACAATCGCGGACGCGGGCGATTCGTCATCGTGATGGGCCTGATCCTGGCCGTCGTGGCCGGTGGCGCGGCGTTCTTCCTGATCAGCCAGGCCCAGCAGCAGGCAGCCCAGCCCGGAGCGAAGGTCACGATCGTCGTCGCGGCCCGGCAGATCCCGGCTCGGAAGCCGATCGAGGCAGCCGACGTCGCGATCCGCGAGGTCCCGCTCGACCCGACGAACGCCCAGGGCGTGTTCTCCGACCCGACCAAGATCATCGGGCTCATCCCCGGCGTGACGATCCTCGAGGGCCAGCCGGTCTACGCCAACTTCCTCGCCTCGCAGTCGCAGGGTGGCCAGTTCTCGATCCTCGGGCCCGGCGAGACGATCGGGCCGGACAGCGAGAGCTGGCGCGCGGTCTCGCTCACCGTTCCCGACGACCGCGCCGTCGGCGGCCTCGTCCGGCCCGGCGACACCGTCGACGTCTTCGTCACCACGACCGTCTCGGTCCCGGAGGACATCGCCGCCACCGGCCGGTTCTACACGGACAAGTCGACCAAGATCACCTACCAGGACCTCGTCGTGCTGGCCAAGGCGAGCACGTTCTACGTGATGAAGGTCCCGGCGGCGATCGCCGAGGAGGTCAGCCACCTGCAGGCCAGCGGTGCGGCCGCGTTCAGCCTCGCCCTGCGTCCGCCGGCCGACGATCGGGCGGTTGACGCCTCGCGGCTCGGCGAGACGACGAACCTGATCATCGAGCGCTACGGCCTGCCGGTCCCGCGGCCCTATCCGCCCGGGACGGGCGCCGCTCGACCCAGCCCGACGCCGAGTCCGTCCCCGAGCCCCGCGCCGACCGCCTCCCCGGCCGCTCCCTAGCCCGGCCGATCGGGTCGCGGACCCGCCGCGGCCAGCGCCTCGTCGAGCGCGGCATCGACCACGATCCGGGTGGCGTCGCGGCTGCCGCTCGTGTCGAGCGTGCGGCTGGCGACCGCTCGAGCCCGCCCGACGAGCTCGGCCTGGCTGGCGATCCGACGTTCCGCCTCGGCCGGATCCAGCCCGCGGCCGGCCAGCCTCGCCCGCTGGACCGCCGGGTCGCAGACGACCAGCCAGACCTCGTCGAGGTCGTCGGCGTAGCCCCCCTCGACGAGCCGGATCGCCTCGAGCACGACCGCCGGGACGTCCTCGCGGGAGGCGGCGTCGAGGGCGGCGAGAAGGCGGGGACGGATCGCCGGATGGGTGATCGCCTCGAGCGCCCGGAGCTCGTCCGGGTCGTCGAAGACGCGCCGCCCGAGGGCCGCCCGGTCGAGCGACCCGTCCGGGCCGATCACCTCCGGGCCGAACCGCCCGGCGATCGCGGCCAGCACGGGCTCGCCCGGCGCAGTCGCTTCGCGAGCCACGCGATCGGCGTCGATCACGATCGCCCCGAGCTCGCCGAGCCGGGCCGCGACCGCCGACTTGCCGCAGCCGATCGGCCCGGTCAACCCGATCCGGACCGGACCGGGCCGCCGGTCGCGGGTCACGGGGCACGCTCCTCGAGCTCGAGCCACGACTGCTCGGCGGTCTCCAGGGCCGAGGTGACGTCGGCCAGCTCGCTCGAGATCCGGCGCAGCTCGACGAAGTTGGCCGAGATCGCCGGATCGCCCATCGCCAGCTCGAGGTGGCTCTTGCGCAGGCCGAGCCGGGTGAGCTCGGCGTCGAGCGTGGCGCGCTGGCGGCGGTAGGCGTCCTTCGAGAGCCTCGGCGCCTTCGCCGGCCGGGCCGTCCGCGCGGCACCGACCGGGGCCGGCGCCGGCCGACCCGGCTTCGGGTCGGGGGCCCGGCCGTTGGTCGATCGGACCGGTTCGCCCAGGACCCCGGCCACGACCGTGCCCGCCACCGGGCGGCCACCGGTCCGGAGGCGCCGGGCATCGGCCGCGATCGCCCCGGCGACCGTCCAGCCGTCGGCGACCGCTGCGCGCCAGGCGCGATAGCCGCCGTCGAACGCCACCGCGGCTGCCCCGTCGACGACCCACAGCCGCTCGCAGACCGTCTCGAGGAGGCGGCGGTCGTGGCTGACCACGAGGAGCGTCGCCGCGGTCTCGCGCAGGAACGCCTCGATGGCCTCCCGGGCCGGGATGTCGAGGTGGTTCGTCGGCTCGTCGAGCAGCAGCAGGTTCGCCGGCAGGATCCCGAGCAGGGCCAGCTCGAGCCGCGAACGCTCGCCGCCGGACAGCGACCGCACCTCCTTGAGGGCGTCGTCGCCGCGGAACAGGAACCGGGCGAGATAGCCGCGCGCCTCGCCGGGCGTCACCGGGATCGCCTCGAGGATCGCGTCCAGGACGGTCGTGCCGGCGATGGCCGCGCCGCGCAGCTGGGCGAGGTAGCCGATCGACACGCCGCCGCCGATCGTCAGGACGCCGTCGAGCGGTGGGAGCTCGCCGGCCACCGTCCGGAGCAGGGTTGTCTTGCCCGCCCCGTTCGGCCCGACGATGCCGATCCGCTCGCCGCGCTGGGCGGCCAGGAACGGCACCCGGGCGACGACCAGCGGCTCGAGCGGCGGCTGCTCGCCCGAGTCGGCGGCCGACTCGCGCCGGAGCCGGGGCAGGTAGCCGATGACGAGGTCCTCCGCCTGGACGACGACCTCGCCCGAGCGAGCCGGCCCCGCGCCGGTCAGCGCCTGCGTCGCCAGCTTGAACCCGCGGGTCGGCTTGGGCGCCTCGATCCGTTCTGCCTGGAGCCGTTCGAGACGGGCCTCGTGCTCGTGCATCTTGCTGAACTTGCGATGGCTCCGATAGCGCTGGACGAGCTCCTTCTCGCGGGCGATCGCGTCGGCCTGCGACGCGACGTCCTTGCCCAGCCGCAGGTCCCGCTCGTCCCGCTGACGGCGGTACTGGCTGTAGTCGCCCCGGAACACCGTCAGCTTCCGGTCCCGCAGCTCCCAGACCCGGCTGACGGTCGCGTCGAGGAACGCCCGGTCGTGGCTGGCGACGATGAGCGAGCCGGCCCGCCTCCGGAGGTGCTCCTCGAGCCATTCGAGGGCATCGAGATCGAGATGATTGGTCGGCTCGTCGAGCATCAACAGCTCGGGATCGGCGACGACGAGACGGGCCAGTGCCGCCCGCGTCTGCTCGCCACCGGACAGCGCGCTCGGCGGTTTCGCCCATTCGTCACGGCTGAACCCGAGCCCGGACAGGGTCGCGTCCACCCGCTGGTCGAGGGTGTAGCCGCCGAGCACCTCGTACCGGTGCTGGAGGTCGGCGTAGGCGGCCTCGGTCACCCGGTGGGCACGCTCCAGCTCGGCCAGCTCGGCCGCCAGCGCATCGAGATGGGCCGCTCCGGTCCGGACCGCCGTCCGGATGTCCGGCGCGGCCATGAACGCCGCATCGAAGTGCGACTCCTGGGCGAGCAGGCCGAGGCTGAGGTGACGCTTCCGGATGACGGAGCCCCGGTCGGGCTCGTCGAGACCCGCCCCGAGCCGGAGCAGGGTCGTCTTGCCGGCCCCGTTCGGCCCGACCAGACCGATCCGGTCGCCGACCGCGACCGCGGCGCTGACTTCGTCGAGGATCACGAACGTGCCGATCTCGCGGGTCACCCGCTCGAACCGGAGCAGGCTCACGGATCGCCACCCGAGCGACCTGCTCGCCGTCGCCATCGCCGCCCGGGCGGCCGCCCGGCGTCGCGCCGCCGCCCGCTTCGTTCGATCCGTCCGCGCCTTCTGGGCCGCCCGTTCGGACTCGGCCGGCGTCAGCCCGAGGGCGCCGTCCCCGGCGAGCTCGGTCCAGCGCCGCCCGCGCCGACCGGCCCGTCCCGCCGACCCGCCGGTCATCGTCGCCAGGACCCGCGCCGCGCCTGCCCGGTCGGCGGCCGGCAGCCGCTGGCACCACGAGCAGAAGTGGGTCGCCCGGGCACCGAGGACGATCCGCCGGATCGGCCGCCCGCAGCGGGGGCATGGCTCGCCGACCCGCTGGTAGACGTTCAGCCGCTCCTGCATCTCGCCGTCGCCGTCGGGGGCGGTGTAGTCGTCGATCGACGAGCCGCGTTGCTCGACCGCCTCGGCCAGGATCGAGCGGATCGCCAGGTACAGCCGTCGCTCGTCGGCCGGCCGCAGGCTCCGCGCCGAGCGCAGCGGGTGGAGGCGAGCCAGCCAGAGGGCCTCGTCGGCATAGATGTTGCCGATCCCGGCCAGAAAGCCCTGGTCGAGGAGGAGCGGCTTGAGCCGCGCCTTCCGCCCCCGAAGACGCGACCGGAAGGCGCGGATCGTGAACCCGGGATCGAGCGGCTCGGGCCCGTGGCCGGCGAAGACCGCGACGCCACCCGGCTCGGTCATGAGCTCCCCTGTTGCCGGATCGCGGGGGTAGAGCCCGACCCTGCCGAACTTGCGGATGTCGCGAAAGCGGAGCTCACGGCCGTCGGCAAGCTCGAGCACGAGGCGGACATACGGGTCGACGGGCGCGGCGGCCGGGACGATGAACAGCTGGCCGGTCATCTTGAGGTGGATCGTGAGCGCCGCGTCCCCGGACAGGTCGATCACGACGAGCTTGGCCCGTCGCCCGACCGCTTCCACCCGGCGACCGGCAACCTCGGCGGCGAAGGCCTCGGGCTGGTGGGTCCGGAGGGTTCGGGGCCACGAGCAGCGCGCCCCGACGATCGTCGCCCCGACGAGCCGTGGCCGCAGATCCCGGGCGACGGTCTCGACCTCGGGGAGCTCAGGCACCGGCGCTGCTGCTCGGGTGGCCCAGCCCGAAGTTGTTCGACTTCAGCGACCCATGTGGCCCGTCGATCCGCCAGACCAGCCGGATCATCGCGGGGAGCGATCCGACCGACTCGCCGACCAACGCAGATCGCTCGACCTCGACGCTCGCGATCGCCCCGGGACGGATGTCACCGGCCCTCGCCAGCGGCTCACCCAGGGGCGCGCCGAAGCCGTGGACCGTCACGGCGTACGCGGTCTTCATCCCGTCGTTGGCGATCTCCAGGCTGACCGTCGGCCCGTCCACCGCCGACACCGACAGGATGACGGTCCGCAGGTCCTCGGTGGCCAACCGGGCCGCGCTGTACGAGATCAGCCACAACAGCAGGAGCCCGACCGCGAGGAGGACGATCGCGCCGATCGGATCGGTGACCTCGATGTTCATCCCGCCTGGACCTCGACCGGCTCGTCGGCCTCGGCCGCGACGGCGTCCGCCCGGGTCAGCGGCGTCATCGACTCCCAGTCGTCGCCGACCTTGACGTCGACGGTCAGCGGGACGTCGAGGACGAGTGCCGACTCCATCGTCGAGCGCAGCACGGGCACGAGCCGGTCGACCTCGTCGCGCGGGACCTCGAGCAGCAGCTCGTCGTGGACCTGGAGCAGCGGGCGCGCCCGGAAGCCGCCGTCGGCGAGCCGCTCGGCCAGCCGGATCATCGCGATCTTGATGATGTCCGCCGCCGTGCCCTGGATCGGCATGTTGATCGCCATCCGCTCGCCCGCGGCCCGCAGGCTCGGGTTGCGGGCCTGGAGCTCGGGGATCTGGCGCTTCCGCCCGAGGAGCGTCGCCACGAAGCCCTGGGTCCTGGCGGTCTCCTTGATGTGGAGCATGTAGTAGCTGATCCCGGAGTACGTCGCGAAGTACGTGTTGATGAAGTCCTGGGCTTCCTTGCGCGGGATCCCCGCCCGGCTCGATAGCCCGAAGTCGCTCATCCCATAGGCGATCCCGAAGTTGACCATCTTGGCCATCGACCGCTCGTCGGCGGTGACCTCCTCGGGTGCCTTGTGGAGGACGCGGGCGGCGGTCTCCCGGTGGATGTCGACCCCCCGGGCGAACGCGTCACGGAGATGCTCGTCGCCGGAGACGTGAGCCAGGATCCGGAGCTCGATCTGCGAGTAGTCGGCGGCCACCAGGGTCACGTCCGGGGCGCCCGCCACGAAGGCCCGTCGGATCCGCCGGCCGAGCGGCGTCCGGATCGGGATGTTCTGGAGGTTGGGGTCGGAGGACGACAGGCGGCCCGTCGCGGCGACGGCCTGGTGGAACGTCGTGTGGAGCCGTCCATCCGAGGCGATCAGGCTCGGCAGGGCCTCGACGTAGGTCGAGCGGAGCTTGGTGTACGTCCGCCACTCGAGGAGGCCGTCGACCATCGGGTGGGCCGCCCGAAGGTCCTCGAGGACCGACGCGTCGGTCGAGTAGCCGGTCTTCGTCCGCTTGCCCTTCGGCAGGTCGAGCTCGAAGAACAGGACCTGCTCGAGCTGCTTCGGGCTGCCGAGGTTGAACTCGTGGCCGACGCTCGCGTAGATCTCGCGCTCGAGCCGGTCGATCTCCGCCCGGAACTCGACGTCGAGGGTGGCGAGGGCCGCCCGGTCGAGAGCGACGCCGACGGCCTCCATCCGGGCCAGGACCGGGATCAACGGGAGCTCGATCTCGCGGAACAGGCGGTCGAGCCCCTCGCGCTCGAGGGCGGCGGCCAACGGCTCGCGGGCTGCGATCGCCGACAGCGCCTCGAGGCCGGCCCGGGCGAATGGCGGCAGCTCGACCGCGGGTGGCAGGATCAGGTCGAGCTGCTCGGCGACGACGTCGGCGATCGTCTGGCTGCGCAGGCTCGCATTCAGGATGTAGGCGGCGATCTGGGTGTCGAACCCGATCGTCGGTGGCCGCGCCGCAAGTTCCTCGGCAAACCGGGCGACGACCAGCGGCTTCACCTCGTGGGCGACGAGTGGCGTCCCGATCCGCTCGACGAGGTGCCTCAGGCGGGCTGCGTCATCCGGCCCTTCGACCGCGACCGTCCGACCGTCCGGCCCGGCGACGGCCATCGCCAGGGCGCTCCCGGCGAGCGGGCGCGGGTCGTCGAGGACGAGCGCGGCGCCGACGATCGGCTGGCCGGCCAGCCAGGGTTCGAGCGCGTCGATCCCGTCGGCCACGGCCAGCTCGATCCGTCCGCCCGGATCGGCGATCGCCGCGGCCAGCGCGCTCGGCAGGTCCGCGGCCGGCTCGACGGGTCCGCTCGACGCGCGCGACGCTCCGGTCGGAACCGGGACGGCGGCCGTGCGCTGGCCCGCGGCCGCTCCGTCCATCGCCCCGAAGTCGAGCGAGAGCTGGAGGCCGGTGCCCTGCCCGACCAGTGACCCACCGCTGCCCCCGGGGCCGCCCTGGCCCGCCCGAGCGCCCGCCGGCGCCGGTCCCCAGCCGGTCGGCCGGCCGGCCACCTGGGCCGCCCGGATCGGCTCGCCCGCGTCGGCCGTGCGGAGCGCCTCGACCGTCTCCTCGGCTCGCTCGCCGGACAGGGCCGGGAGCCGTTCGATGAGCGTCCGGAACTCGTACTCGCGGAACAGCCGGATGACGCCCTCGCGGTCGTAGTCGCCGAGCCGGGCCGACTCACGATCGAGCTCGACCGGCAGGTCGCGCACGATCGTCATGAGCTCGCGGCTCTCGAGGACGCGGTCGCGGGCCTCGATGAGGGCCGCCCGGAGCTTCTCCTTCGACACCTCGTCGATCCGCTCGTAGAGCCCCTCGAGGCTGCCGAAGGTCTGGATCAGGCTCGCAGCGGTCTTCTCACCGACCCCGGGCACGCCCGGGATGTTGTCGGTCGAGTCGCCCTTGAGGGCCTTGAAGTCGATCATCTGGGACGGCCGGAGGCCGTACCGCTCCTCGATCCTCGGCGGGTCGTAGATGATCGTGTTCTGGACGCCGGACCGGGTCGTCATGAGCCGGGTGTGATCGGTGACGAGCTGGAGCATGTCGAGGTCGCCGGTCACGATCGTCGTGTCCAGCCCGTCGCGCTCGGCCTGGACCGTCAGCGTCCCGATGACGTCGTCCGCCTCGTAGCCGGCCAGCTCGTAGACCGGGATCCGGAGCGCCTTGACGACCTCGCGGACCTTCGGGAACTGGTCACGCAGGTCATCCGGCATCCGCAGCCGGGTCGCCTTGTAGTCGGCGAACCGCTCGTGTCGGAAGGTCGGCCCGGACAGGTCGAAGGCGACCGCAACGTAGTCCGGCCGGATGTCCTGGAAGCCGCGGAGGACGATGCTCGAGAAGCCGAACACCGCGTTCACGAGCTCGCCCTTCGACGTCGTCAGAGGCGGGAGCGCGAAGTATCCGCGGTAGATCAGCCCGTTGCCGTCGAGCAGCATCAGGCGTTCCATCGGCGAGCCTCGGCAGGGTGCGGGTGAACGTGTTGAGTGTACCCGGCGAGGCCCCCCGGGCGGCTCGGCGGGCGGGGTCAGGCGACCCGGCGGGCGACGATCCGCAGCGCGCCGAGGCCGAGCCCGGCGATGAGGAGGAGAAGCGAGCCGACGACGAGCGGCGATGGGCCACCACCGGTGTTCTCACGGGCGGCCGCCGTCGGCCCCGCCGGGCTCGAGGTCGGGTTGGCGCTGGCGGTGTCAGCGGCCGGGCTCGCCAGCCCTTTCGATCCCCCACTCTCGGTCGTGACCCCGACGCCCGACGTGGGGGCGGGCACGACCGGCGGCGCGGAGCCGGAGTTGCGACCGTCGCCGGAAGGAGCCACAACCGGTGCCGGAGCGGCCGATGCCGCGGCCGACGGCGGTGCCTCGGACGCGGCCGGCGGCGCGGCCGCGGGACCGGCTCCGCCGCCGTACGCAGGGGCCGACGTGGCGTGCTCCCCGCTCGAGTCCTGCGCTTCGGCCCCGTTGCCGCCGGCCGGGCTCAGCAGGCCCGAGCTCGACGACGCGCTCCCAAAGCCGGCCGGGATCGTGGCCAGCAGCAGGCCGGCGATCCCGAGCGTGGCCAGGCCGGCGGCCAGCGGTCGGGTGAAGGCGAACGTCGGTGAGCCGAAGCGAGCCACGAGACCCCGCCAGCCGGCCGGCCGGAGTCGGGCCGCATCGGCCTCGGTCAACCGGAAGTCGCGCGTGCGTCGAGGCGCGGGCAGAGCGGCGGTGGCCGCGGCGATCGCCTTGAGGTCGCTCAGCAGTTCGGCGCAGGCCGGGCAATCGGCGACCCACGATCGGGCCAGCCGGCCGGCGGACTCCGTCGGCGGCAGATCGTCGACGGCCAGGCGCGCAATGAGCAGCTCGTCGTGGTCGGGGCTGGTGTGAGGCAGGTTCGGCACGGTTCTCAGACGACCTCAGCCACGGAACAGTTCCATCCGGTCCTCGAGCAGGCGTCTCAGGGCGAGGCGTCCACGGTGGATCCGGGACTTCACGGTGCCGAGCGACACGCCGGTCATCTCGGCGATCTCGGCGTAATCGAAGCCTTGCACGTCGAACAGGACGATGGCGTCACGCTGCTCGTCCGTGATCCGGCTGAGCGCGTCGGCCAGGACCCGCTCACGCTCGACGGTCAGCACCTGGCGCTCGGGGTCGGCCTCCTCGCCGGCCGGCGGCTGCCAGCTGTCGTCCTCGAGCTCGGGGTAGGGCTGGACCGGTCGCCGTCGTCGCGCGCGCTGGGCGTCCATCGCGGCGTTGACGCAGATCCGGTTGAGCCACGACTTGACGCTGCCGCCCCGAAACCCGGCGAGGTTCCGGTAGGCCGAGAAGAAGGCTTCCTGGACCGCGTCCGAGGCCTGGTCGCGATCCGGAACCATCCGGGCGACGAGGGCGAACAGCTGGTCCTGGTAGAGCACGACGAGGTCGTTGAACGCGTCGAGATCTCCCGCGCGGGCACGCTCGATGAGGATCAGGTCCCGGCGCTGGGCCGGGTCGTCGGCTGCCGCGCTCGGGCGAGGTTCCTCCACGCTCGGGGGCCACCTCCGGACGGCTTGGATGAGGCGCGGCGAGTCTAGCATCGTCGGTCCGGCTGACGTCCAACGGTCCGGACCGGTTCCGAGCGGCTACGATGAGCCGGCCACGGGCCGAAGTGGCGGAATGTCGTGCGGTCTTGATCCGGCTCGCGCCGCCGGGTCTTGGCCTGGCCTTCAAGGGTCATCGCGCGAAGGAGCGTCCAGTGTTGACCACACGTCTTACGAGAAGGACGTTGCTGAAGGCAGGAGCGATTGCCGGCGCCGGACTTGTAGCGCCGGTTCGGTGGCTCTCGGAGATATCGGCGGTCGCCGCCTACTCCAGGAGCGACAGGCTCCGCAAGTTCATCCAGCCGCTGCGCGGCGTCGGCGGTGCGGGGATGCCGATCGCCCAGCCGGATACCGACGCGAAGCCCTGGTGGCAGCCGGGGGTCACCCACTACACCATCGGGATTCGCCAGTTCGCCGACCAGCTCCATCCGGACCTGCCCTACGCGACGCGGCTGTGGGGCTACGGTCAGGGAGGTGCCGAGACGTTCCGGCACCTCGGCGGGATCATCGCGGCCAAGCGGGGCACTCCCGTCCAGATCACGTTCCGAAACCACCTTCCGGCCCGCCACATCCTGCCGGTCGACCGGACGATCATGGGCACGGAGAACGAGGACAACCGGGCCGCCGTGCACCTTCATGGCGGCCTGGTCCCCTGGACCAGCGACGGCGGGCCTCACGCCTGGTGGGATCCCGACGGCCACAAAGGGCCCAGCTTCATCAACAATCAGGTCCTGCGGCCGGGCAGACACGTGCCCCGTGACGAGGCTGAGTACTACTACCCGAACAACCAGGGGGCGCGCCTCGTCTGGTACCACGACCACTCGATCGGCACGACTCGGCTCAACGCCTATGCGGGCATCGCGTCGGCGTGCGTGATCTACGACGACTACGAGCTGGCCCTGGTCGCCGTGAACCATCTTCCGGGGCCGCTGGACCCGCGGACCGTCTACCTGGTGTTCCAGGACAAGGTCTTCGTCTCCGAGCGCATCGAGAAGAGCGACCCGACGTGGTCGACGGTGATGCCCAAGACGCGCGCCGGCGACCTGTGGTACCCGCACGTCTACGAGTCGGACCGCTGGGACCTCTCCCCAGACCAGCCAGCTGGTCCACCGCCCGACCCGTCTGTTGTGCCCGAGATGTTCGGCGACACGATCCTGGTCAACGGGCTCGTGTACCCCTACCTGGAGGTGGAGCGCCGCCAGTACCGCTTCCGGCTGCTGAACGCCTGCCAAGCGCGGTTCCTGAACCCGCGCCTCGTCTATGCATCGCGTAAGAACGACGACGGAGCCTGGCTCGAACGCCGGGCCAGCATTCATCCAGTTCGGGACCGAGGGCGGTTTCCTGCCCGCCCCGGTCTACCTGGACGGAACGTCGCCCGCCGCGCCGGGCGGCCCCACCCGGAACCAGCTGCTTCTGGCGCCTGCCGAGCGAGCAGACCTGATCGTCGACTTCCGCGACGTGCCCGCAGGGGCGAACCTCCTCCTCGTGGCCGACGCCCCGGCGCCGTATCCGGACGGGGACGCGAGGAACGACTTCTATCCCGGCAACCCGGCCACTCCGACGTCCCGGCCGGGCTTCGGTCCAAACACCCGGACGCTGCTCCAGGTCCGGGTCAAGCGGCGCAGCGGACCCGCCGACCCGCCGATCACGCTCCCGGCGGTATTCACGCCGACCGACCCGTTCGTGCTTCGCCAGGAGCCGCGTGGCCCGACGCCGGTCCCCCGGCACACCCACGTGCGGCGGCTGACCCTCAACGAGGGGTTCGACGATCACGGCCGCCTCATCCAGTTCCTCGGCACAGACAAGCCGGTCAACGCGACGCCGGAGTTTGGCCAGGCCTACGGCAACAGGCCGACGGAGATCGTCCGGGCCGGCAGTGCGGAGGTCTGGGAGATCCTCAATGTGACCGGTGACACCCACCCGATCCACTTTCATCTCGTCAACGTGCAGGTCCTGTCCCGCCGGCCGTTCGACGCCCAGTCATATGCCGGTGGTCGACCGACGTACACCGGTCACGCCATCGGGCCCGATCCAAACGAGCTCGGCTGGAAAGACACGGTTCGCATGAACCCCGGCGAAGTGACCCGGGTGTGGATGAAGTTCGACTTGCCGGCCGTGCCCTTCACCGTTCCGGCCAGCCCGCGCCTCCGGGACGACTACGGCATCGCGGGCGCGGAGTACGTCTGGCACTGTCACATCCTCGACCACGAGGAGCACGACATGATGCGCCCTCTCGTGGTCGTGGACTGACCGCCAGCCGCGTACATCCTCGAGGACCCGTGGCGGATGCCCCGCCGGAAGGGCGATTCGGCTGAGACGGTCGATGACGGAATCCGAACGGATGCGGGTCGGAACTGCCTCGTCCGAGCCGAGGATCGGTCGATCGGGTCGCTTACCGTCACATCGGTGTCCGGGTCCCCGGATCGGCTCGGTGGCGGGCGGCCGCTGGTCAGCCGGGCTGGGGGGAGTCAGATCAGTCGGCGTCGACAAGCTCGACCACGGTGACCACCCCTCGTGCGCGGTCGGGGGGCCTCTACGCCCTATTGGCCAGGTAGAACGACCGCCGTACTCGCCTACACTGGAACTCGGCCCGGAGTGGCGAAATGGCATACGCGATCGACTCAAAATCGATTGCCCGCAAGGGCATGAGGGTTCGACTCCCTCCTCCGGGACCAATCGCTTCGACGTACCGCATCGATTGAGCGTAAGCGACTCAAACACCGTTGACAGCAAGGCCGTCCGGGTTCAAGTCCCGGCTTCGGCGGCGCTATCCTTGCCCTGAGAGTACGGGGATGCCCGAATGGTCGCCGTCAGGTTGAGGATCGGCACCCAGGTTCATGCGCTCATGCCCGGTGGCAACTGCGCATTCGGGTTCATCACTCGCTGGGACCCGGCGAGGCAGCTCGCCGACCTCGCGCTCTTCCCCGGCGGCATGGCCGAGGACGGCCTCACGGCGCTCATGCGGCTTCCGAATGGGTTCCCGCACGTTGAGCAGCCGGGTCCGTTGGATGAGCTGACCTTCCACCTCGCCGAGGCGTGTCCCTGGAACCGGTAGGCATCGCTCATGGTGGGGATAGCGCAGCGTACGATGCTCACGGAGGCGGAGTCGTGAACTCGATCGTCCGAGAGCACCTGGCGGCCACCTACTTCCGCGAGTACCAGGGCCTGCGCGACCAGCTGCTGGAGATTCTGGCGGACGCGGACCTTGGCTTTCGCGTGGGGACCGGGACCACGAGCCTCGGGGCGCTCTGTCGGGAGATCGGCGAGATCGAGCAGTCCTATGTCGTGTCGTTCAGGACGTTCAGACAGGACTTCGGATATCGCAACCCCGACCCGCAGCTCGAGAGCAGTGTCGCGGCGCTGTCAGCGTGGTACTCGGCACTCGACCGCGAGCTGATGGCGGTCCTCGAGAGCCTGTCCGACGATGACGTCGCGAACCGCAGGATCGTCCGTAACGACTTCGATATCGACGACTTCGCGCCGTTGCCACCGGTCCAGCTGGACATCTACCGGGAGGCGCTGCTGATCTTCTACGGCAAGGCGAGCGTCTATCTTCGGGCGATGGGAAGGGCGCTGCCGCCACAGTGGCAGGAGTGGATTGGCTAGTTGATCCGCGTGATCAGATGGGCGCAGCGCGGCGGCCGCGAATACTGACGCGAGCCGCCGCAGCAACGAGCTCGTGACCAGCCCGTCTCACCCCTGACGGCGATACTCCCCGCTGGATCGGAGACACAGACATGGGCCAGGGTCGAAGGTGGATCGGGTTGATCTTGCTGATCGCGGCGACGACCACTGCGTGCTCCACCGGTGCGCCCAGCCAGGCTCCGAGCCCGTCCAAGGTCGCCGCGGCAACCTCGTTCGATGAGTACGCGG
The DNA here is from genome assembly GCA_963755285.1 of uncultured Chloroflexia bacterium. Taxonomy (GTDB): domain Bacteria; phylum Chloroflexota; class Limnocylindria; order Limnocylindrales; family CSP1-4; genus Chersky-267. The sequence goes on from CAVWJB010000005.1 coordinate 188,095, forward strand.
TCGGCTTCTGCTCGGCCTTCGAAGCGATGTTCCGCGCGGTTGGCAACCCGGACACGGCCGAGGGCTCCGAGCTGAGCAAGGCGCTCGATCAGGCGGTGGCGGCCCACGACGGCGATACCGCCGCCCGGCTTGGTGCCGAGATCACGGGCATCCTCGAGACGGGCCGGCAGCACGTCGTCTTCGCTCGTGGCTGGCAACCGGCCGCGCCGACGATGACCCAGCTCGATCGGGTCCTCGTCGCGTTCGAGGCGATGACGGCCGCCAAGGTCGCGGTCGCGAAGCAGGCTCCGAACGCGGTCGATCCGCAGGTCGCCTTCGAGCAGTCGGGCGGTCTCGAGGCCTGGACCACGATGTTCGAGGCGTACGCGGCCATCGGCTCCGCGCGCCCGACCGCGGTCCCACCCTGCGCCGCTGTCCCGGTCATCGCGCCGTAGGCTCAGCCGCTGGCGTCGGCGTCCTTCCCGAGCGCGGCCTGGATCGCCTCGTGGAGCCGGGCGCCGGTCGGCTGTCCGGCGAGGGTCGTCACGCCGTGCGGCCCCGACGTCTCCTCCCAGCTCAGCTGGAGCCCGGGTGAGGTCATGACGATCGGGGTGTCCGGGTGGAGGTCACGGATGTTCTCGATGAGCACCCGGGCTCCCTCGGCATCACCGCTCGCCCACACGTCGTAGATGAGCACATCGGCGCGCTCGGCGAGGTCGCACGGCCGTCCGGCGAGAACCGGGCAGACGTTCCGGGTCGGCCGGAGCACTCGGTGACGTCGTAGCCGAGACGACGGAGCGCATCCGTCTCCTGGCCGGCGAGGTCCAGATCGTGATGGACGACGAGGGCGCGGGTCATCTCACGTACCTCCGCGAATGCGCCTCGTCCGGCCCCACGGGTCGGATCGCAGAAGTGTGGTCGTTCGAGGCGAGCGGACCAGTAGCGAAGGGCCCTCGCCGACGGGGCCGGATGGCCCGAACCCGCGTTGACCAACCCGACCTACCATGGGCCATGCGGCCCGTCTCGAGACGACCGCCACGTTGACCGATCGACGAGTCCAGGAGCGCGCACCGATGACCTCGAGCCAGCCAGCCGACCCGACCGGGACGCCGGACGACCCCGCGCCGTCGAGCGCGAGCGACGTCCCAGCCGAGGCCGAGGGCGATGCCGCGCCGGTCCAGGCGTACCTCGACGAGGTCCAGGCTCGTCTGGCCGATCCGGCCGTCCTCGCCCGGGCGACCGAGCTGGCCCGCGAGCGCGGTCTCGACCTCGAGACGATGACATTCGGCGATCTGGACGACCTGGTCAACGACGCGACGCGCGCCATCGACGACGGGCGGGACGGCTAGGCGCGAGCCCGTCGAGGCCTGGCCGAGCATCGTCCGGTGCCGTCAGCCGGCGCGCCGGACCGGAGCCGGCTCGACGCCCACGGTCGGCACGTCGATGAGGTCGGCGTCGTCGGGCACGACCGGCGGCGGATCCCAGCTCCAGACCCGCTCCCGATCCTCCTCCTGGACGCCTTCCGGCCAGCCCAGGCCGGGTGAGTTGAACAACCCGGACAGGAGGCCGGACGGACCCGATCGACCGTAGGCGCCCCCGAGGAGGACGAGCGCCCTGGCCAGGACCCCGAACACCAGCACGTAGATCAGCAGCTCCATGGCCCACGCAGGCCGGTCGGTGAACGATGGCGACGACGCTCGAGACCGATCGACCTTCCACCCCGGAGGGTACACCCGAGGTCCACCGTCACGGCCAGCGCAGGGCTCCGAGCAGGTCGCTCGAGCGATCCGTCCAGGCGCGCTCGGCCGGTTCGACGAGGGGCCGCCAGCCCGGGCGGGCTGCCAGCCCGGTGAGATCGTCCGGCGACCGGGCGAGGACGACGACATGCGACGAGTCCGCGTCGGCCTCGTCCTGCGCCGGCTCGTCGACCCGAGCGAGACCGATGAGCCCGAGATCGCGGGCTGCCGCTGCGAGGACCGGCTCGAGGTCGACGTAGCGGTTCGAGACGTTGAAGGCGACGATGCCGCCGGGCCGCACTCGGTCGAGATACAGCTCGATCGCCTCTCGCGTCAGCAGGTGGACCGGGATGGCATCCGAGTTGAACGCGTCGACGACGACGAGATCGGCCTCGGTCGAGGTCCGGGACGCGATGCCGAGCCGTCCGTCGGCAACGACCACGTCGGTCGCCGCCGCCGAATCGGCCAGGTACGTGAACAGTCTCGGATCCCGGGCGATGGCCACGATCGCGGGGTCGATCTCGTAGAACGTCAGGCTGTCGGCCGGCCGTCCGAGCGCGGCGAGCGCCCCGGCCCCGAGACCCACGACGGAGATCCGGGCTGCCGGCGCCCGGGCCTGGACGACTTCGACGACGTCGGCCAGCGGCCCGCCCCGATGGTAGTAGCCGACCGGCTCACGCCTCAGCTCGACCTGGCGGAAATGCTGGACGCCCTGGATGGTCGTCCCGGCCAGGAGCGCGTGACGCCCCCCGGCATCTTCGACGACACGACGCTCGCCGTAGAACGTGCGCCGTTCCTCGATCGAGGGCGGCACGCCGACGAGCGCGAGGCCGAAGACGGCCGCGACCGCCGCCGCGAAGGCGACCGGCCATCGGGCGAGGCCGAGCAGAAGGCCGAGCAGGAGGGCCCCGAGCAGGACCCCCGGGTGGACGTCCGCTCCGAGCCATGCCAGCCCGGCAACGAGGGCCAGGGCACCAAGCCCGTAACCAAGCAGGAATGGGATCTGGCGGAGACGCGCGAGCCAGGCTCGTCGCCGGCTGGGCGGGCCGGACTCCGGAGTCGCGGCTTCGGCCTCCGTGGCGCTCGCGCCGGGCGTGGTCCCCCAGCGGAGCGCGAGCGCGGCGACCAGGGCCAGCTCGCCCTCGATCGGGACCGGGAGGACGAGCGGCGCCACGATCCCGGCGAGGAGCCCGCCGAGCGCACCCCCGGACGCGATCGCGAGGTCGTAGCCGGTCAGCCGTTCCGCAGTCGGCCGGGCGATCGCGAGTCGCCCGTGGCAGACGATCCCGGCGCATCCGAGCGCTCCGAGCGACATGCCGAACAGCGCCCAGACGGGGAGTGCGGCGCCGCCGATCAGGCCGATCGCGACTCCAAGGGCGAGCGCTGGCAGCAACGCGTTGGCGACCCGCAACCCGATCGGCCAGGCCCCGGCGAAGGCGAGGACGAAGGTCGCGAGGTAGACCGCCAGGGGCATGACCCACAGCAGGGGCACCGCGGCGACGTCGGTCGTCAGCTGGGCCGTGGTCCCGATCACGAGGGCGGCCGGCACCGCGGCATACCCGACCCAGCCGAAGACGGTCGACCGGGACGGCGGCGGACCGGCGGCGGCCGCCAGACGGGCCTCGGATGGAGCCCTGCGCAGGACGACGAGCGCGGCGCCAGCTACCAGGGCCACGAACGCCAGGTAGCCGATCGCCCACAGTCGGGCCTGCTCGTCGAGATCGAAGTTCGGCTCGATGATCGTGGGATAGGCCAGGAGCGCGAGGAGGCTGCCCGCGTTGCTCGCCGCGAACAGGCGGACCGCGCCCGCCCGCGCTCGCTCTCCCCCGGACGCGGCCAGCCAGCGCTGGAGGGTCGGCGTGGCCGTGGCCAGGGCGACGAACGGGGCCCCGACCGTCACCGCAAGGACGCCGAGCAGCCACAGGGCCGGCGCCGTCCCGCTGGGCGGGGCGGCATCCGACGGGAGCGCAACCGGGAGGGCCAGCAGGGCCAGCCCGACGACGGCGATCTCGACGAGCGCGGCCCGCCGGAGGCCGAGCCAGCGGATCGCGACATGGGCCAGCGCGTACCCGGTGAGCAGCGCGACCTGGAAGAACACGAGGGCCGTGGTCCAGACGCCGGCCGCGCCGCCATACGTTGGCAGCAGCAGCTTCCCGACCAGGGGCTCGACGAGAAACGCCAGCAGGGCGGCGAGGAGCGCGCCGACGACCGTCAGGAGGACCATCGCGGGCCAGTCAACCACACCGCAGGCCGGCCGCGAGGGTCGGACGGCCCCAAGGCCCGTTAGACTCGCCCGGATGGACGAGCTCGCCCTCCAGGATCGCTACGGAGCCGACGACGTCTGCTTCGGCTGCGGTCCGCGCAACCCGCGCGGCCTCCGGATCAAGAGCCGGCTCGTCGGCGACGAGGTCGTCGCCGACTGGACACCCGGTCCGGACATCGAGGCGTTCCCGGGAATCGTCAACGGCGGGATCATCGCCACCCTGCTCGACTGCCACTCGTGGTGGACGGCGGCCCACCGGATGATGGTGGCGGGCGCCCTCGACCGGCCGCCGGACATGGTGACCGCCGACCTGCGCGTCCAGTACCACCGGCCGACCCCGAGCGGTCAGCCCGTCCGGATCACCGCGCGGATCGCCGAGACGACGGGACGACGGGCCGTCGTCGACGCGGTCCTCAGCTCGAACGGCGTGACGACCGCCACGGCCACCTCAGTCTTCATCACCGTCGGACCCGATCACCCGGCGTACGGCACCAGGTAGGAGATCCACGACATGGCGTTGCGACAATTCTTCGGCGGCTCCCCCACCCCGCAGACCGAGGTCGTGGAGCGCCCGCCGGCCCCGCCCTCCGAGACGGAGACGGTCCGCCGGATCGTCGGCGAGCTGGAGTCGTTGCCGCCGGACCGGGCCCGGCACCTGGCCGGCTTCGCCTACACCCTCGGCCGGGCCGCCAACTCGGACGGCGACATCAGCGACGACGAGACCGCGCTCATGGAGAAGATCGTCATCGAGCACGGCAAGATCCCCGAGGCCCAGGCCATCCTCGTCGTCGAGATCGCCAAGCAACAGGAGCGCCTCTTCGGCGGCACCGAGGGGTACCTCGTGACCCGCCAGTGGGTCGAAGGGTCGTCGCTCGACGAGCGCCTTGCCCTGCTCCGTTGCTGCTTCCTCGTCGACGCCGTCGACGACACGATCACGGCCGAGGAGAGCGCCGTCCTCAACGAGATCGCCAACGAGCTCCTGCTCGACGACGCCACGATCGCCGGCGTCCGGGCCGAGTTCACCGACCGCTACGCCGTCGTCAAGGCGATGCGGGCGGAGATGGCCAGGCACTGACGATCGGACCCGGCCGGGGCCGATCGATCAGGCGAGGCGGAGGTCGACCGCGCTCGGTCCGAGTCGACGCCCGACCTCGGCCAGCAGCTCGGCGTCATAGGCGACGCCGGTCCGCAGCTCCATCGGGAGATCGTCGCCGCCTCGGCCGGCCGAGACGTGGATCACCACCCGGGTCGAGCCGGGGTGGGCACGGATGACCTGCCGGAACGTCTCCATCGCCCCCTCGGCACCGGCGCCGCCGGCGAACCGGACGTGGAGGACCTGGTCACGGGCCGCCTCGACCTGGACGGTCGCCGCGGCGGCGGCCTCGATCACGAGCGCCGTCGCCTCGTCCGGCAGGGGCGGTTCCTCGTCCTCCGGTCCGAGTCGCCCGAGGTCGGCCGGTTCGAGGTCGCTCGGCACCGGCGGGGCCGGGTCGATCCGTGGGAGGTCGACGACCGGACCGTTCGGGCGGACGGAGCTGGTGGCACCGGGGCGGAGCGGGCTCACGATCGCCACCGGGGCCGGGCCCGGCGACGCCGGCGCGCCGCTCGCGGGCACCGCGGCCGGGCCTGGGCCGACCGGGACGGGTTGCCGATCGCTGGTTCGGGACCCCGGCGGGCCGGCGGGCCGTCGGTCGCCGTTCCCGTAACCGTTCCCCGATCCGTAGCCGTTCCCCGCGCCGGCCGGGCGCCCGCCTCGTCCACGTGAGCGATCGGCGGCCGCGACCTCGCGCGCGAACCCCTCGGGGCCGCGGGTCGCCGCGTCGTCCCAGTCGGTGGCAAGGTCCGCCAGCAGCGAGACGTCCTCGCCCTTGTGATCGACCCGGCCGGCAATCAGCAGGATCCGCCCCTCCGTCCAGGTCGGGCGGGTCTCCTCGTAGAGGCGGGGGAACACGACGACCTCGATCGCGCCCTGGAGATCCTCGAGGCTGACGATCGCCATCGTCGAGCGCGCCTTCGTGATCACCATCCGGACGCCGGTCACGATCCCGCCCACGACGACCCGCTGGCCGTCGAGCGACTCGTCGCGCAGGTCGCCCGAGTAGGCGGTGACGTACGGCCCGATCGCCTCGGCGATCTCGCCGAGCGGATGATCGGACAGGTACAGCCCGAGCAGCTCCTTCTCCCAGCTCAGGCGCAGCCGGGTCGGCGTCTCGGGCACGTCCGGCAGCGGGGCGTCGAGCGCGGCCGGTTCCATCGCCATCTCGAACAGCGACGTCTGGCCCGTGATCCGGTCGCGCTGGGCGGCTCCGCCCGCGGCGAGCGCGTCGTCGAGGCCGAGGAGGATCTGGGCGGGGTGGCCGAGCGCGTTGAGGGCGCCGACCCGGGCGAGCGCCTCGAGCACCTTCCGGTTCGCCAGGCGGAGGTCGATCCGCGAGCACAGGTCGGTCAGCGAGCGGAACTCGCCGCCCTCCTGGCGGGCGGCGATGATCGACTCGATCGCGCCCTGGCCGACGTTCTTGACGGCGAGCAGCCCGAACCGGATCGCGTCGCCCTCGACCGTGAACTCGACGTCGGATCGGTGGACGTCCGGCGGCAGGACCTCGATCCCGAGCCGGCGACACTCGGCGATCGCCGCCGCCACCCGCTCCGACGTGTCGCGGACGGCGGTGAGGACCGCGGTCATGTACTCGACGGTGTAGTTCGCCTTGAGGTAGGCCGTCTGGTAGGCGACGAGGCCGTAACAGGTGGCATGGGCCTTGTTGAAGCCGTAGCGCTCGAACGGCTCGAACGCCTTGAACACGGCGTCGATCGTCTGGGCCGGGACCCCGCGCTCCGCGGCCTGGGTCACGAACCGCTCCTTCTGGGCGCGCAGGACCGACGACTTCTTCTTGCGGATGGCGTAGCCCAGCGTGTCGGCCTCCGGCCCGGTGAACCCACCGAGGGCGATCGCCGAGGCCATGATGTCTTCCTGGTAGACGAAGATCCCGTACGTCTTCTCGAGGTACGGCTCGAGCAACGGATGGAGGTAGGTGACCGGCTCCTGGCCGTGCTTCCGGCGGATGTAGGCCGGGATGTTGTCCATCGGCCCGGGCCGGTACAGGGCGACCATCGCGGCGAGGTCGTAGACCGACGTCGGCCGGAGCTCGCGGATGTAGCGCCGCATGCCCGCCGACTCGAGCTGGAAGATGCCGGTCGTCTCGCCGCTCGCCAGCAGCTCGAACGTCGTGGCGTCGTCGAGCGGGATCGCGTCGAGGTCGATCTGGGTCCCGCGGTTGGCCTGGACCAGCTCGACCGCCTGGCGCAGGATCGTCAGGTTCGACAGGCCGAGGAAGTCGAACTTGAGCAACCCGAGCGACTCGACGGCGTGCATCTCGAACTGGGTCATCAGCCCGTCCGAGTTCGTCGCGCGCTGGAGTGGCATGAGCTCGGTCAGCGGCTCGCGGCTGATCACGACACCGGCGGCGTGGGTGCTGGCGTTGCGGGTCACGCCCTCGAGCTGACGGGCGAGCTCGACCAGCTTGCCGACCTGGGGATCGGCCTCGACCAGCTCGCGGAACTGGGGCGCGACCTGGAGCGCTTCGTCGAGCTTGATCCCCAGCTGGTTCGGGACCGCCTTGGCGATCCGGTCGACCTCGCCGTAGCTCATCCCGAGGACCCGTCCGACGTCACGGATCGCGGCCCTGGCGAGCATCGTCCCGAAGGTGATGATCTGGGCCACGTGGTCCTGGCCGTACTTCCGCCCGACGTAGGCGATGACCTCCTCGCGCCGCCCGTCCTCGAAGTCGACGTCGATGTCGGGCATCGTCACCCGGTCCGGGTTGAGGAACCGCTCGAACGGCAGCTGGTAGAGGATCGGGTCGACCGGGGTGATCCCCAGGGTGTAGGTCACGATCGAGCCCGGGGCACTCCCCCGGCAGGTCGTCTGGATCCGCTGCTCGCGGGCGAACCGGACGAAGTCGGCAACGATCAGGAAGTAGCCGGCGTAGCCCATCGAGGTGATCACCCCGAGCTCGTAGTCGAGCCGCTCCTGGAGCTCGGGCGTCACCGTCCCGTAGCGCAGCTCGAGGCCGCGCTGGCACTCCTTCGCCAGCCAGCTCTCGACCGTTTCACCGTCGGGCACCGGGAAGTGCGGGATCCTCAGCTGCCCGAGCGGGAGCTTGAGGCCGCCGGTCATCTCGGCGATCCGACGGGTGTTGAGCAGGGCTTCGGGCTGATCCGGGAACAGCGCCGCCATCTGGGCCGCGGACTTGAGGAAGAACTCGTGGGTGTCGAACTTCAGCCGGCCCGGCGTGTCGAGGTTGTTGCCGGTCCCGACGCAGAGCAGGACATCGTGGGCCTCCGACTGCGCCTCATGGACGTAGTGGAGGTCGTTGGTCACGACCAGCGGCAGGCCGGCCTCGGGCGCGAGCCGGACGAGCTGCTCGTTGAGCCGGCGCTGCTCCGCCAGCCCGTGGTCCTGGAGCTCGAGGAAGAACCCGTCGCGACCGAAGATGTCGCCGTATTCGCCGGCCAGGTTCCGGGCCAGCTCCCAGTCGTCGAGCTCGAGCGCCCGCGGGATCTCGCCGCCGAGGCAGGCCGACAGCCCGATGAGCCCCTGGCTGTGGCGGGCGAGGTGCTCGCGGTCGATTCGGGGCTTGTAGTAGTAGCCGTCGAGGTGGGCGTCGGTGACCAGCCGGCAGAGGTTGCCGTAGCCGACGTCATCCTTGGCCAGCAGGATGAGGTGGAACGGCTGGGCGTCGGCCTTGCCTTCCTTGTCGGCCATCGAGCGGCGGGCCACGTAGGTCTCGACCCCGATGATCGGCTTGATCCCCTTGGCGGTCGCCGCCTGATAGAAGGCCACGGCGCCGTAGAGCGCACCGTGATCGGTCAGGGCGAGGCTGTCGAAGCCCTGCTGCGCCGCCGAATCGACGAGGTCGTTGATCCGTCCCAGCCCGTCGAGGAGGCTGAACTCGGAGTGGACGTGGAGGTGCGTGAAGTCGTTCGGGGCGATGGTCACGGGACAGTAATGGTAGCCCGGCGACGAGAACCCGGATCCGGTCCGTCATGAGACCGCTGGACCGAGGCGAGTGAGGTCGAGCCGACGCAGGCGTTCGGGGTCAGCAAGCACGTCGATCTCGAGGATCCTGCCGCCGTGGACCATGAAGCCCATCACCGAGAACGGCTCGCCGTTCTCATCGCGGGACACGATGCCGGCCGACCCATTGACGAGCGCGTGCTGCACGTCGAAGCCGGTCAGCCGTCGCGTGATCGTGAGAGCCGATCGCGCCACCGTCTCGGCTCCGCGGATCTCTCGTGTGGCTCCCAGCCAGAGTGCGCCGCCGTCTGCGCGCAGGACGACATCCGGGTCGAGCACGGCGATCAGCCCCTCGAAGTCGCCGCTGCGGACGGCGGCGATGAATGCATCGACTGCCGTTCGCTGGGCGCGCAGGTCGCGATCGGGGGGCGGGGCGACCCCCTGTACGCGCCGTCGTGCCCGGCTTGCCAGCTGCCTGCTGGCCGTCGGGGTCCGGCCGAGGATCGGGCCGATCTCCTCGAACGGCAGGGCAAACACATCGTGCAGGACGAACGCCACTCGCTCGGCAGGGGCGAGCGTCTCGAGCAGTACGAGGAGGGCCAGACCGAGGGAGTCGCCGAGGAGGGCCTCGTGCTCAGGATCCATCCCGTCGGGGCCGTCGATGATCGGCTCGGGAACACGGCCGGGTGGGAACTCTCCATGCCGCGCCTTGCGCGCACGGAGCATGTTCAGGCAGACCCGCGCGACGACCGTCGTCAGCCACGCGCCGAGGTTGTCGATCTCGCTCTGGTCAGTCCCGCTGATCCGGATCCAGGCTTCCTGGACGGCGTCCTCAGCCTCCGTGGGCGAGCCGAGCATCCGAAAGGCGATCCCGCCCAGCCGACGGCGATGGGCCTCGAATCGCTCTGCGAGCAACCCCTGTGCGTCCATTCGGTCACGTTCCTTCGTTCGGGCGTGTCACCTCATTGACCCGCCCAGGCGGGATGGTGTGACCGAAGGAGATTACCCATGGACAAGCCGATCCTTGTCACCGGCGGCACGGGAACCCTCGGCCGGCTCGTCGTCGCCCGCCTCAGGGAAGCGGGACGGGACGTCCGCGTGCTCAGCCGGCATGGTGGCGCGGCCGACGCCGACGCGGCCGTCGAGTTCGTGATGGGCGATCTGGCGTCAGGCGCAGGGGTCGAGGCCGCGGTCGAGGGGACCGAGGTCATCGCGCATTGCGCGGGCAGTCGTGTCGGTGACGACGACACGACGCGGACGCTGGTCCGCGCAGCGTCGCGGGCCGGGGCGCGGCATCTCGTCTACATCTCCGTCGTCGGCGCCGACCGGATCCCGATTCGGAGCCGGATCGACCGCGCGATGTTCGGCTACTTCGAGTCCAAGCTGGCCGCGGAGCAGGTCGTGGCCGGCTCGGGCATCCCTTGGACCACGCTCCGCGCGACCCAGTTCCAGCAGTCGTTCCTGTCTGTCGCGCGTGGAATGGCGAGGTTGCCCTTGATCCCGGTTCCGAGCGGCTTCCGATTCCAGCCGATCGACGCCCGCGAGGTCGCGGCGCGGCTCGTCGAGCTGGCCCTCGATGAACCGGCCGGCCTGGTCCCTGAGATCGGCGGGCCGCAGGTGCTTGGCATGGGCGAGCTGATCCGCATCTACCTGCAGGCCACCCATCGGCATCGGCTGATTGTGTTCGTCCCAACGATCGGCGGCGCGGCCGCCGCCGTCCGGGCAGGCGCGAACCTGACCCCAGACCGAGTCGTGGGCCGAGCGACGTGGGCGGACTTCGTTGCCGAGCGGGCTGGGCCAGCGGGCGAGGTGAGTCCCGGCCCGGCATAGCTCAGTCGGCGCGTTTCCTGCGCGACCAGCGCGGGCTGGCCCCACCGACACTGGCCCGCGTCAGTTCGTGCGCGAACTCCCACCAACTGACGCGTGGAGCTGCGTGAAGTCGTTCGGGGCGATGGTCGTCACGGGAGGTCCATGGTAGCCCGGTGGCCGAGACCCCGGCGGCGAGGTCAGACCGCGAGCACGAAGACGCGCCAGGTCTCGGGGACCCCTTTGAGCTGATGTTCACCGCGATCCTCGAAACGGAGTCCCGATCCGGCCACGAGGTCCTTGACGGTGCTCGACACGAGGATCTCGCCCGGGTCGGCAAGCGACGAGATGCGGGCCCCGATCGAGACCGCGATCCCGACAAGCTTGCCGTTACTCACCTCGCATTCGCCCGTATGGAGACCGGCGCGCAGGTCGATGCCGATGGCACGCAGCGGCTCGCGGAGGGCCGCGGCGGCGAGGACCGCCCTGGCCGGGCCGTCGAATGTCGCGAAGAACCCGTCACCCGCGGTATCGAGCTCGCGGCCCTGGAACCGCGCGAGCTCGCGACGAACGATCGCGTGATGCTTCTCCAGGAGCTCGCGCCAGGCCGCGTCTCCGAGCCGGGCGGCCAGGTCTGTCGAACCGACGATGTCCGTGAAGAGGATCGTCGCGAGCACCCGCTCCGACTGTCTTGGAGCAGCGAGGCGCGAGACGAAGCGCTCCGTGGCTTCCATTGTCGCGGCGTGGGCATCGTCATCCACCCACGTGTAGACGCCTCGGAAGGCTGGCAGCTCGACCACCTCGGATCCGCGGATCCGAGCCGCCGTGTAGTGCCCGGGTCCGGGCAGCGCCGGCCGTGGCATTACGAGGGCTGGTACACGGACTGCCGCGAGGACGTCGCGCACATCGAGCTCCATGGCGGTCCGGAACGACGTCAGGGCGGCACCTGGACTCAGGCTGCGGCGCATGTGCCAGACGAACCAGTCGACGAATGCCGCCTGGTCCGACACCTCGGGAGCCCACTCCCGGGCGAGGTCTTCGAGATAGTCACGCGCTCCCCACCGTGTCCGCACCTCGGCCAGCTGCCGCCGCCAGTCGTCCTCGGTCTGGGTCCACGGGTAATCCGGCGAACGGACACCCTTCACTCTAGGGTCGAAGAGGACGAGGCCCGCGCAACGCTCCGGATAGGTTGCCGCGAAGAGGACGGCGATGCCGGTCGCGGTGCCGCCGGTCCAGATGACCGCGCGCTCGGAACCGACGGCGTCCATCACTGCCCGGATGTCGTCCATGGTCGTCTCGAGCGACTGGACCTCGCGGACCCGGTCGGAGAGGCCCGTCCCGCGCCGGTCCAGCATGATCACGCGCCCCGACGCAGCGAGTCCCTCGACGTGGCGGACGAGCAGCGGCTGCTCCCAGGTCGAGAGCAGATCCCCGGTGATCCCGCGGAGGAAGACGATGTCCATCGGGCCATCGCCGACGAGCTGGTAGGCGATGGCCACGTCGCCGCTTCGCGCGTACGACACGTCCGGTGGTTTCACGGCCTGAGTCTGCTGTATCCGGTCACACGATGTGTGACGCGCGGGCTCCTGTCGACGACCACCGCGAGTCGCTGGAACCTCACCAAGCGTTGTTGCTCTGGCCCGCCAAAGAGCACCAGACGCGCGACAACCGACAGCGACGACGCCCGAGGAGCCCCGCAGGTTCAAGTCCTCGTGCGCAAACTCGGAGCTATTGACGGGTGGAGGTGCGTGAAGTCGTTCGGGGCGATGGTCACGGGACAGTCAATGGTAGCCCGGCGACGACTTAGCGGCGGCTGGTGCGGGCATCGCGTCGGCGTTCGGCCGACGACCGGTTCACGCTACAGCCGGCGTGGCTCCGGACCTGCCTCGAGGCTGTGAGCACGGCCCACGATGGCCCCGCCGCCGGCGCGTTTGACAATTCACGCCTGTTGTGGCTAGATCTAGCCATGAGACAGGTGAAGATCGCCGAGCTCAAGGATCGCTTGTCCGAGCATCTTCGGGCGGTCGAGAATGGCGCGGAGGTTGTCGTCATGGATCGGAACCGCGCCATTGCGCGAATCGTTCCCCTGCCTCCGCCCGGCCGGCACGTTCGCCTGATCCAACCCAGTCGTGGCTTTCCGGAGATCCGTGATCGGCGCCGCGCGCGCGCACGCTGGCCGGTTCCGTCCACCGAGCTCCTCCTGGAAGAGCGACGGGATCGTTGAACGTCTATGTGGATTCCTCGGTCCTCCTCCGCGTCGTCCTGGGTGAGCCGCACCGACTTGCGATCTGGCCAGAGATCACCAACCCGGTCTCCAGCGAGCTGATCCGGCTCGAATGCCTGCGAACGATCGATCGGGCCCGAGTTCGCCTTGGCCTCGATGATCGACAGATCGCCAACTACCGGGCTGATGTGCTCGAGGCGATCGACGCCTTCAGCCTGGTCGCGTTGGATTCGGTCGTACTCGAGCGGGCGGCCGAGCCCTTTCCGACCGCCCTCGGCTCCCTGGATGCCGTCCACCTGGCGAGCGCGCTCCTGGTTCGTGAGAGCCTCGACGGTCTGGCGTTCGCGACGCACGACGACGAGCTCGGCACTGCCGCACTGGCGATCGGCTTCCAGGTCCACGGCGTTACTCGCGGAACCTAGGTCGCGAGCCCGTCGCCCCCCTCGAGGTTGAGCCGCGACCCCGAACTCTCCACGAGTTGCCGCCCGTCGGGAACCTGTCTGAAAGTCGAGTCGGGCCTCAGGACCTCGGGGGCATGGCGCGTCCGTGACCCGTCGTGCAACGGTCACGCCATGGCAGAACCGAGGTTCGACTGGCGGGTGCTCGCCGACCTCCGGGCGATCGCGGACGACGTCCGGGGCGTCAACCCGAAGGCGGCCAGCACGTGACCCTCTTCGACCTCTATCCCGTTCTGCTTCTCCTCGGAGCGCTCGGCCTCGCCATCCTGTGGGAGGTCCGCCACCTCGCGACGGCTCGGGTCGTGGGCCGCCGTCTCGCGACCGCCGCGATCGGGTTGCTCGCCGTTCTGATGGTCGCCTCGATCCCGGTACGGCTCATGGTGCCGGCCCAGTCGATCCCATCGTCGCGGCTGCTCAGCTGGCAGCTGAGCTCCCCTTTCGGACACAGGCTCGACCCTTCCACGGCGCAGGCGACGACCGTCGTGCAGATCGAGGTCGAGCACCCGGGCTGTGCTCCGATCGACGTCGGCCCCTGGCTCGCGGACCCGATCATCTCCTACACGCCATGGTCGGTGACCATCACGATGCACATGAACGACACGCCGGATACAGCGAACTGCTCGTCACAGCAGGCCCCACACGACGGCCCCCTGCCCATCGTCGGCGGCTACCTCTCGGGCCTCTTTGTCCCGATCCAGCTGGGCGAGCCGCTCGGGGGCCGGATGCTGTTCGACGGCTCCACGTTCCCACCGCAAGGGCGCCCGTATCGCTGAGCGGACCTCGAGTTGGACCCCGAGCACGTCCGAGGTCTTGAGCTCCTCCTCGGGCCGATCCTTGCGCCGACGCAGACCAGGTCAGCCCTGCCCGCGAACGAGCTCGATCCGTCGGGCGAACGACAGGGGTCCCGGCCAGCGCCAGTCGGCGGCGCCGACGAGGGTCAGCGACGAGCCGGACAGCTCCGTGACCGGATCGGGTGGCGCGGGGTGGAACGGCAGCGTCCCGGGCTTCAGGTCCCAGATGAGCGCCCGCCCACCGGGCGCCAGGACACGAGCGATCTCGTCCAATCCTCGCGCTCGATCGGACCAGTGATGCATGGAGAACGTGCTGACGACCCCGTCGAACGTCTCGTCGCCGAATGGCAGGGCCGCGGCGTCGCCGACGACGAACGACGGGGTTCGTCCCACGTCGATTCGTGACCTGACGGCGTTGGCCCGGGCCAGCTCGATCATCGCCGGGTCGAGGTCGATCCCGGTCACGTCGAAGCCGTGGGCCTGCGCAAGCCGGATCGACAGGAGACCAGGCCCACAGCCGATCTCGAGGACCCTCCCACCCGTCGGCACGGACGCCGCCACGTTGGTGGCGATCCCCCGGAACAAGGGTCCGGATACGAGCCGGCTGAGGAGGTCGTAGCGTCCGGCGTCGCCGATCAGCACGCCACCGGGCACGACTCGCCCAGAAGCGCCTCGCCCTCGGTGGCGGACCACGGCGACGACTCCGGCCAGACCCAGCATCGTAAGCACGACGAATCGCGCGCGCGGCCCTGCCATCAAGTCACCGTTGCCGGATCTGGGCGGCGCTCAACCGGGGCCTTCGTCCGCCTCGGCCTCCGCCCGCGTTCGATGGATCGTGCCCGGGGCGTGCTCCGGCGGGGCGTAGACCGTATAGAGCTTGAGGTCCACGGTTCCCTCGTTCACGAAGTTGTGACGCATGCCCGCGGGCACGTGGACCATGCGACCGGGCGACACCCGGCTGCGCTGCCCCTCGAGAACGGCCACGCCTTCGCCCTCGACGAAGACGAGGACCTGGTCCACGTCGGTGTGGACCTCCTCGCCGATCTCGCCCGCCGGCGGGATGCTCATCACGACGACCTGCGCGTGGGGTCCGGTGGATACGACCTCGCGGAAGTACGAATTGCCCTTCGTGCGGGCGACGATGTCCTCGTTGAACGGCAGGCTTGCCCTCTGGGCGGCGAGCGTCATGGCGACCTCCTTGGCCCCGCCAGTCTGCGCCGGGCGGACCGTGCCCGACAGAGCCGAACGGCCTTCGGCCTCAGCTCGGCCCCACAGGCCGCGCCGGCACGACGACCGCCAGGGCGAGACACGCCGGACAGCAGGCGTCCGTCCAGTCGAGCACCGCGAGCCCGTCGGCGGCCGTCCCGCCACCCGCGACCGCCTGGATCCTGGACCGCCGCCGCGCGATCAGCCACCAGCCCACCGCGCCGACCGCGGCGAACGCGAGTCCGAGCCCCAGGAGCGCCGGTCCGGCCTGCGTCGCCAGGCCGACTGCCGGTGGCCCGACGACGGCACCCAGGATGAAGTGCCCGGCCAGGAACACGCCGTTCCCGACGACGAGGCCGACGAGGAACGACGACGTGGCGACACCGGCGATGGCGCTCGAGGCGATCGCCACGATCCGCACCCCGGGGGTCATCCGGGCGGCCGCCACCGCCGTGGCTCCACCGTTCCGGAGCCGAGCCGCGCCGCGCTCCACGGTCGCCGAGCCCAACCCGAGCCGGGCCAGGACCCTGAGGATCGTGGTCCGCGCACGTCCACGAACCAGCCCGAACTGGACGGCGCCGCCGATCACGGTTGCGGTCACGAGCACGACGACGATCGCAGGCGCCGGCAGGCCACCCTGGCTGGACGCGACGCCGGCCCCGATCACGAGCAGGTCGCCCGGGACCGGGATCGGCAGCCCGATCTCCTTGATGGCCAGGATCGTCGCGAGGAAGACGAGGGCCGTGACGTCCAAGCTGCCCTCACCTCCCGTCCAGCAGGCCGCGGACGACCGGTGCGATCCGCCCGACCCACAGTGCGTACTGCGCGCCAGACGGGTGGAGGCCATCCGACGCGACGAGCGCTCGGTCGCCCCCTGCGCGCTCGGACAGGTCGAGGATGTCGACGACGGCGATCCCCCGGGTGTCCGCGACATCGGCCAGGATCGCGTTGTTCCGGGCGATGGCGGCGCGCTGGGTCGTGGGATCGCCGTAGTCGGCGCCGGCCGGGGTCACCGTGTAGTCGGGCGTCGTGACGACGAGGATCCTGCCGACCGGCAGCCGGTCCAGCAGGTGGTCGAGGATCGTCCCGAGATTGGCCCGGTAGCTCGCCTCCGGGACACCCTGGACGACGTCGTTGACCCCGATCAGCAGCGTGACGAAGTCCGGTGCGAGCCGGTCCAGCGCCGGCAGCTGCTCCCGGATGACCTCACCCGACGTTCGGCCGTTGACCGCCAGGTTGCCGACCAGCTCGAGCCGGGTTGCCGGTGCCGGGCCGGCGTCGATGGCGACGACGAGCTGGTTCGGCCAGCGGTCGGACTCGGACGTCGAGGTCCCGATCGTATAGGAGTCCCCGAGCGCGACATACCGGAGCTTATCGCCGTCCATCGACGAGCATCCTAGCGACGCCAGTCGCACGTCGGCGAGCTGCCACTGCCACCCGGTGATCGTAGGTCCGCGGTACCCTCCGGACGATGCCCGACCGCCAGAGAGACCCGCTCGACGCTCCAGCCATCGTCCGACGGCCAGGGATGTCCGGACCGCGGCCCGCGGCCCCGGCCCGGCCGGCGTCCGGTCCGTTCGACCAGCACGACTTCCGGGCCCGGTTCGAGTGGGGGCTGGCAGGCGTCCGGGCGCTGGCACCGGTCGTCGATCTCGTCGTGATCGTCGACGTCCTGTCGTTCTCGACGGCGGTCTCGATCGCCGTCGAGCAGGGCGCCCGGGTCGTTCCCTGGCGCACCCACGACCCGGCCGCTGCCGAGCTCGCCCGCTCGATCGGGGCGACGCTGGCCAGCCCGAATCGGCGAGCCCCGGGCCCGAGCCTGTCGCCGGCGAGCCTCGCTGCGCTGCGGCCCGGCGACACCGTGGTGCTTCCCTCGCCGAACGGGGCGAGCTGCGCGGTCGAAGCCGCCGGGTCGGGTCCGATGATCGTGGCGGGTTGCCTGCGCAATGCGGCCGCGGTCGGTCAGCTCGTCGCGACGCATGGCGGTGCGGTCGCCGTGATCGCGGCCGGCGAGGCCTGGCCCGACGGCAGCCTCCGTCCGGCCGTCGAGGACCTGATCGGGGCGGGGGCGATCCTCAACGCGGTCGAATCGACGGACCTGTCGCCCGAGGCGCGGGCGGCCGCCGCCGCCTTCCGGGGCATCCGGATGACGCTGACCCGCATCCTCCGTGAGTCGGCATCTGGGCGAGAGCTGGTTGCCGCGGGCTTCGCGGCGGACGTCGAGCTCGCCACGGACCTTGACGCGACCGAGCTCGTGCCGGTCCTCGTCGGGGACGCCTTCGCCGGCGGCATGGGATGAGCGATCCCGTCGGGCGTGAGCCGACCGAGGACGACGCGATCGACGCGGTCTTCGACGCGGCCATCGATCGGGCGATCGCCCGTCTCCCGGAACCGTTCGCCGAGCGACTCGGCTCGGTCGCGATCGTCATCGAGGACGAGCCGACTCCGGCCCAGCTGGCGAGCGTCGGCGCGGCCGGCCTGTACGGCCTCTACCAGGGCGTGCCACGGACGGCGTTCGGAGCGGACGCGGCCCCGGTCCCGAGCAAGATCACGATCTTCCGCGGCCCGCTCGTCCGGGCCCATCGCGACCCGCGGTCGCTCGGCGACGCGGTCGAGGAGACCACGCTCCACGAGATCGCCCACCACTTCGGTCTGTCCGATGCCCGCCTGGCCGAGCTGAGTCGGACCGGTCACTGACCCGATCGGTGTCATCCGGCACCGCCAAAAGGCCAGCCTCGAGCGTGCCGCTGGCACTTCCGTCCTGGACCCCCCGGACCTTCGGGCGACCTCGCGCTCGTGCGGTGGCATGGGATATCTACGCGCACATCAAGCCTCGCCTCGAGGAAGGCGTCTTCGTGCATCCAGAACCGGCCATGATCGAGGGAGACCTCGCCGCCGACCCAGGACCGATCCGGCTCGTCCGGCTGCGTCTCACGCTCGCGCTCGTCGCCATGGCCTTCGTCCCGATCGCCGTCACGGCGCCGATCCTCAGTACCGCCCTCGACGGCCAGCGGGCGGCGGAGCAGGCCCAGGTCGATCGCGACGCCGCGGGCGTCGCCAGCGTCCTCGACGCGCGGCTCGCGGCGGCCTCCACGACCCTCGAGAAGACGGGCGCCTCGAGCTCGGTGGCCGGCTTTGCGGCCGGGACCAAGGGCACCTCGCCGGGCGCCAAGGCGGCGCTCGCAGTCCTGTCGGGCGGCGGGGCCGACGGTACGGTCGTGGCGACGCTGCTCGACGCGCGTGGCCGGCAGCTCCTCCGGGCGGTCGGCGGCGAGATCGTGAAGCCCGGTGCGACCGTCGTCGATCCCCTCGTCGGGGCGGCCCTTTCGGCGGATCGTGGTGCGATCGAGGTCGGCGACGTCGTCACCGGGGCGGACCGCGCGGCGCACATCGCGCTGGCCACGCCCGTGATGGGCAGCGCCAAGTCGGCGAAGCCGATCGGCGTCGTCCGGGTCGAGCTCTCGCTCGATCGACTCGTCGAGCTGGCCAGCGCCCAGCAGCTGTCGGGCGGGACGGCGCGCGTGGTGGACCGGTTCGGCGGGACCGTCGCCCCGGCAGCCGACGCCGCGCCGCCGACCGGCGGGACCGTGACCTCGGCGGCGAGCCTCCCGTGGCGCACCGACTGGGCGATCCGGTTTGTCGCCCCGACCAGGCTGGCGGCGCCACCGGTGCCGCTCATCGGCCTGCTCGCGCTGTTCGTGACGCTGCTGGCCGTGCTGATCCTGTGGATGGCCCGCCAGGTGCTTCGTCCGGCCCAGGAGCTCGCGGCATCGCGCGGTCGGCTGCAGGACATGTACGAGCTGGCTCGAGGCGACTCACTCCGCGACCTCATCACGGGGCTCGGCAATCACCGTGCCTTCCAGGAGGCGTTCGAGCGCCAGGTCGACATCGCCCGATCCCGCCAGATCTCGCTCGGCCTCGTCCTCATCGACCTCGACGACTTCCAGGCCGTGAACGATGGCGGCGGGCATGCCGCCGGCGACCAGGCGCTGGCCGCGTTCGGCCGCCTCATCCAGGCCACGCTGCGGCCGATGGACCGTGCCTTCCGGACCGGTGGCGACGAGTTCGCGCTGCTCCTGCCGGGCGCCACGGCTGACGCTGCCGCGGCCGTCGCCCGTCGGCTCCTCGCGACGTCGATGGATGTCCGACCCGGGCACGGTGAGCCAACACCGCGCTCGTTCTCCGCCGGCGTGTCGGCCTGTCCCGCGCTGGCCACCGACCGTCGCCAGCTGATGGACCAGGCCGACGCCGCCCTGAACTGGGCGAAGCGACACGGCCGGACGAGCGTCGAGCTGTTCGATCCGGCCCGTCATCGGTCGCTCGCGCCGACCGCCGCACCCGCCGTCGAGCAGGCGTCGGTCGGTGTCGCGGAGGTCATCGCCCGGCGGCTCCTTCGTCCGGTGTACCAGCCGATCGTCGATCTCAAGACCGGCCGGGTGGCCGGCTCCGAGGGCCTGATCCGGCCGATGCCCGGGTCCGGCTTCGCCAATCCGGGCGAGCTCTTCTCGGCGGCCGAGGCGGCCGGACGGACGGTCGAGCTGGACTTCGCCTGTCTCGAGATGGTCGCCGCCGGGGCGGCCGCCATGGGTGAGGACACGATCCTCACCCTGAACCTGTCGCCGCGAACGTTGGAGGCCGACGACTTCAGCGCCGGATCGCTCGTGGCGCTCGTCCGTCGGGTCGGGCTCGACCCCACCCGGATCGTCCTCGAGCTCACCGAGCGCGAGCAGATCGAGGAGATGGAGCGCCTCCGCCGCAACGTGACCGCCTGTCGGAGCGCGGGCTTCCGCCTCGCGGCCGACGACGTCGGCGCAGGCAACGCCGGTCTGCGGCTCCTCAGCCAGCTCCAGTTCGACATCGTCAAGATCGACCTGTCGCTCGTCCAGGGCGGCGCCGCCTCCGAGTCGTCGATGTCGGTCGTGGGGGCGCTCCAGGACCTCGCCCGACGGTGGGGGGCCTCGGTCATCGCCGAGGGGATCGAAACCGCCGCCCAGCTCCGCGTCGTTCGGGCGCTCGAAGTCGGCGCCGGCCAGGGCTACCTGCTCGGTCGCCCGGGTACGGCCGAGGAGCTGATCGCCCTCGAGTCGAAGGGCGTCGACATCGAGGGCCTCGCCAAGAAGGACCAGTGGCTCAACCGGATGACCCGCAGCGGAGCGGGGCTCACCGCCCCGGCGAACGTCCGCTAGCCGCACTCACCCGAGACCCGTCCGCCGCTCGACGGAGAGCGTCAGGCGTCGGTCCGAATCGGCGAATGTGGCTGGCATCGGACCATCTGGCCGACTATCCTTCGATCACGGCGCGGCGGTGTTGCCGCGGCCACATCCGCCCGGCTACGATGCGGCCCTCTGCGGCCGCTCGGCGCCAGCCGGCATCCGACCGAGCGGCGAGGCCCGGGTCTGCCGAGCGCCCACCGGCTCATCGAGGAGGAACGATGCGCAACCGAGCTATCGGGCTCAGTGTCCTGTTCGCGCTCTCGCTGGTCGTCACGGCCTGTTCGGGGTCGTCGGCCGACATCAAGAAGGTCGGTCTCGTCACGGACGTCGGGACGCTCGAAGACAAGTCCTTCAACGAGGCGTCGTGGGTCGGTGCCCAGGGGGGCGCCAAGGTGATCGGCGGCACCGCCAACAACATCGTGACGAAGGCACCGGCCGACTACGCCGCGAACATCAAGACATTCGTCGACCAGGGCTACGGGACGATCGTGACGGTCGGCTTCGCCATGGGTGACGCCACGACTGCGGCGGCCAAGCAGTATCCGAACGTCAAGTTCGTCGGCGTCGACCAGGGCGTCTGCATTGACGAGACCGGCAAGAGCGACCCGACCTTCGCCTGCAAGGGCGATCCGAAGAAGCTCCTGCCGAACTACCAGGGTCTTGTCTTCAAGGAGGAGCAGGTCGGCTACCTCGCCGGCGTCCTCGCCGGCAGCGTCTCGAAGTCGGGTGTGATCGGCACGGTTGGCGGCATCAACACGATCCCGGCCGTCGTCCGCTACATCAACGGCTATCGCAACGGCGCCGCGTCGGTCGGGATCAAGCCCGAGAACGTCAAGGTTGCCTACGTGTCGACCGACATCACCAAGGCCTTCAACGATCCGGGCACGGGCAAGTCGATCGGCCAGCAGATGATCGGCCAGAAGGCCGACGTGATCTTCCAGGTCGCCGGGTTGTCCGGCGCCGGAGCGATCGAAGCCGCCTGCGCCACGCCGGGCGTGATCGGCATCGGCGTCGACGTCGACCAGTCGAAGTCGTTGCCGCAGTCGGCCAAGTGCATCCTGACGAGCGCCGAGAAGAAGCTCGTCGACGCCGTGACGGCCGCGATCACGAAGATCGGGAACAAGACCGACGTCGGCGGCACGGCCGTCTGGGATGCTTCGACCACGCCGGTCGGGGTCGGGCTGTCACCGTTCGGCAGCGACTACAAGGATCTCGTCACCCCGGAGATCCAGGCCAAGATCGACGCGGCCCTGGCCGGGATGAAGGACGGAACCGTCGATCCATGCAAGCCGACCGCCTGCGACAACAAGTCGTAGCCTGATCGCCAACGTCAACGACCGAGAACGGGCCGGCATCGCGTCGGCCCGTTCTCGCTATCCGGCCTGAACCATCGAGCCAGGTGGAGACTGTGACCGAGGCCACCCCCGTGCTCTCGATGCGCGGGATCACCAAGCGCTACCCGGGCGTCCTGGCCAACGACGCGATCGATCTCGACCTTCGCCCGGGCGAGATCCACGCGCTGCTCGGCGAGAACGGCGCGGGCAAGTCGACCCTGATGAACATCCTGTACGGGCTCGCGGTGCCCGACGAGGGTTCGATCCTGATCGACGGTCAGCCGGTGGAGATCCTCGGTCCGCACGACGCGATTGATCGCGGGATCAGCATGGTCCACCAGCACTTCATGCTCGTCCCTGTCCTGACCGTGGCCGAGAACATCGTCCTGGGCGAAGAGACGATGGCCAACCCGGTCTTCCTCGACGAGAAGGAGGCCAGCCGCCAGATCAAGGCGTTTGGGGAGCAGTTCGGCTTCGAGATCGACCCCGACGCCCGGATCGACTCGCTGTCCGTGGGCTCACAGCAACGGGTCGAGATTCTCGAAGGCGCTCTACCGCAAGGCGCGGATCCTCGTTCTCGACGAGCCCACCGCCGTGCTCACCCCGCAGGAGACCGAGGAGATCTTCGCCGTCCTCCGTCGGCTGGCGGCCGAAGGCCATTCGATCATCTTCATCAGCCACAAGCTCTACGAGGTCCTCGAGATCGCCGATCGGATCACGGTCATCCGGCGCGGACGGGTCGTGGGCGAGCGCATCCCGAGCGAGACGAACGAGGAGGACCTGGCCGAGCTGATGGTCGGCCGCAACGTCCAGCTGACGGTCGATCGCGGCGAGTCGCATGCGGCCGATGTCGTGCTGTCGGTCCGCGGGCTGCGAGCGAAGGACGACCGGGGGCGGGAGGTGGTTCGTGGCGTCGACCTCGAGGTGCGCGCCGGCGAAACCCTCGGCATCGCCGGCGTGGCAGGCAATGGCCAGGACGAGCTGGTCGAGGTGCTGACCGGGCTGCGCAAGCCGAGTGCCGGGAGCGTCACCATGTCCGGAACCGACGTCACCGGCTGGGGTCCACGCCAGCTCTACGAGGCCGGTCTCGCCCACGTCCCGGGCGACCGTCACCGCTGGGCGATGATCATGAGCTTCCCGCTCGAGGACAACCTCGTCCTGACCAGCTATTACCGGCCGCCGTTCGCCCGGGGCCCGGTCCGCCAGGATGCCGCGATCGACGCCTGGGCGAAGGAGCTCATCGAACGCTTCGACATCCGGACCCCTTCGGCGACGGTGATCGCCGAGACCCTGTCGGGCGGCAATCAGCAGAAGGCCGTGGTGGCGCGCGAGTTCAGCGGCGAGCCCAAGTTGCTCGTGCTGGACCAGCCGACCCGGGGCCTCGACGTCGGCAGCATCGAGTTCATCCACAACCGTGCGATCGAGATGCGCGATGCGGGGGCGGCGATCCTGCTCGTCTCGGCCGAGCTCGACGAGGTCCTGGAGCTGTCCGACCGGATCGCGGTGATGTACCGCGGGGAGCTGGTGGCGACACTCGAGGGTCGCGGCGCCAGCAAGGAGGAAGTCGGCCTGTTGATGGCCACCGGACGGCGCGACTCCGAAGCCAGGGCCGCGTCGTGACCGTCGTCGACGACCGTCCGGCCGAGCGGTTCTGGCGGCGCGGGCGGCTGGGCCAGGTCTTCGCGATCGCCGCCGTGCCGGTCGCGTCGGTGGTGCTGGCCCTGGTCGTGGCCGGCCTGATCATCCTGGCGTCGAGCGTCGTCACGACCGGCTCGATCGATTGGGCGCTGCCGTTCGTCGCCTATTCGGCGCTGCTGCAAGGCTCGATCGGCTCGGAGACGGCCATCCTCAACACGATCCTTCAGGCAACGCCCCTGGTCCTCGGCGGGCTCGCCGTCGGGATCGGCTTCAAGGCCGGGCTGTTCAACATCGGCGGTCTCGGCCAGTTCCTGCTCGCGGCGACGGCAGCGGCCGGCGTCGGCGCCGCTCTGGCGACCGCGCCGGCGCCGATCGCGATCACCGCAGCGCTGCTGGCCGGGATGGCCGCCGGAGCCTTCTGGGGCTGGATCCCCGGCGCCCTGAAGGCCTGGTCCGGCGCCCACGAAGTCGTCACCACGATCATGCTCAACTCGATCGCGGCGGCGGTGATCGGCTTCCTCATCCTCGGGCCGCTCCTGGCGCCGGGCTACTCGTTCGGCCGGACCGGCGATCTCGGCAACAGCGTCCTGCCGATCGTGCTCGGCACCAACGTCCACCTCGGGGTCGTCCTCGCGGTCCTCGCCGTGCCGGTCGTCTGGTGGTTGCTGTACCGGAGCACGCTCGGGTTCGAGATCCGGAGCGTCGGCGCGAACCCGAGCGCCGCTCGTTACGCGGGGATGCGGCCGCGGTTCCTGATCATGCTCACGATGACGATGTCGGGCCTCCTCTTCGGGATCGCCGGATCGATCGAGATCCTCGGCGTCAGCCACTTCATGATCCCCTCGTACGGGACCGCGATCGGGTTCGACGCGATCGCGGTCGCCCTGCTCGGCCGGTCGCATCCGTTCGGGATCGCCGCGGCGGCCCTCCTGTTCGGTGCCCTTCGCGCCGGAGCCGGACTGATGCAGGTCCTGGCCGGCATCCCGGTCGAGATCATCGACGTCATCCAGGCGATCATCCTGCTCTTCCTTGCCGCCGACATCGTCGTCCGGCGCCTGTTCCGGATCCGGGCTGCCGGAGGGATCGCTGACCTCAAGACCGTCACCAGCTCGTACGCCGGGCGGGCGGCCTGATGGACCAGATCGCGACCTTCCTCGACTCGCTGCCGGTGATCGGCGTCTTCTTCCAGCTCATCGGCTACCTCGTCACGACCGTGCCGGTTATTGCCCCGATCTTCGTCGCGCTGGCGGCCCCGATCGCCCTCGGCGCGCTGTGCGGGATCATGAACGAGCGGTCCGGCATCGTGAACATCGGGATCGAAGGGATGATGCTGAGCTCCGCGTTCACCGCATTCCTGGTGGCGGCCCTCGTAGCCCAGGCGATGGGACCGATGAATCCGTCGCCGATCTTCGGGGCGACGATCCCGATCCTCGTCGGGGTGGCGGCGGCGGTCGCAATGGGCATGCTCGTGTCGCTCCTCCATGCCTGGCTGTCGATCTCCATCCAGGCCGACCAGATCATCAGCGGGACGATCATCAACATCCTTGCCTTCGGCCTGACCGGGTACCTCAACCGGTTGATCATCTCGCCGAACCCACGTCTGGGCGCCGGCATCTTCCAGCCACTCGCCCTCCCCGGCTTCCTGGTCGATCTGCCGATCATCGGCTGGATCATCCGGGGGGCCTTCGCCCACGGCCCGATCACGATCTCGGTACTGTTCCTCGTCGTGTTCCTTCAGATCTGGCTCTTCCGGTCACGCTGGGGCCTCCGGACCCGGGCTGTCGGTGAGCACCCCAAGGCCGCCGAGACGGTCGGGATCGACGTCATCAAGCTGCGCTACCGGAATGTCGTCCTCGGCGGCGTCTTCGCCGGCCTCGCCGGGGCCTACCTCACGCTCGAACAGAGCGGGTCGTTCCAGAACGGGATGACCAGCGGACGGGGGTTCATCGCCCTCGCCGCGGTCATCTTCGGGCGCTGGACGCCGCTCGGATCGTTCGGGGCGGCCCTCCTCTTCACCGCCTCGGAAGCCCTGCGTGTTGCGATCAGTTTGACCCCGCCGACCGGCGGGTTGGGTGACGTCCTGCGAGTCATCCCGCCGGAGTTCTACGGGGCGCTCCCATACGTCGTCACCCTGGTGGTCCTGGTGGCGGCGGTCGGCCGAAGCGTCCCTCCGGCGGCCGTTGGCAAGCCGTACACGCGCGAGGCCAGGACGTGACCCAGGATCTACGGCAGGCCGAGCGGGGGCGCGCTCTGGCCGCCCTCGACCTCCAGGAGGGCCGCGGGCCCGTCCCGGTCCTCGACGACGCCGGGATCGCCGCCGTCCTCCGGACAGCCCGCCGGATCGCGATCGTCGGCGCGTCGCCCGATCCGGGCCGGCCGTCGTACGGGGTCATGCGCTACCTGATCCACCAGGGCTACGAATGCGTGCCGGTCAACCCCAACACCCGGGACGTGCTCGGGATCCCGGCCTTCCGGACGGTGCTCGAGGCGGTGGACGCCAGCGGCCCGGTCGACATCGTCGACGTGTTCCGCCGCGCGGAGCTGTGCCTGCCCCACGCCGAGGAGGCCGTCGCGGCAGGCGCCCGCTGCCTGTGGCTCCAGCTCGGGGTGGTCAACTGGGATGCCGCCCGGGTGGCGGCGGCCGCTGGACTGGACGTCGTCATGGATCGCTGCACGGCGATCGAGCACCGCCGCCTGCGCGACCGTCCGGCCGGAACCTGACGGCCCGGCGGATCAGCGCCCAGGAGCGGCCTCCAGCACGAGCTCGATCTCATCGCGGATCGGGATGCCGTGCTCGCCGATTCGGCCGATCGTCGGCTTCAGCTCGGCCCGGGCGCGGTCCACGGCCCCGGGCCTGACTGCGATGATCGCGAACCCGCGCCGCTGGTAGAACCCGAGCGCGTCGAGGTTGTCGTTCGTCGTCACGACCCAGATCCGCGGCCGGCCGGCGGCGGTCGCGGCTGCCCGCAGCTCGGACACGAGCGCGGACCCGGCACCCGTGCCTCGCGGCTCGGCGATGAGCGAGCTGAGCTCGATCGCGTCCGGCTCGAGCCGGTACGTGAGCAGCCCGGCCCGTCTGCCCGTCGCGTTCGGCGACGAAGCCGAGGCCCGCAGCCAGCACGTCGACGAGCTCGTCACGCCGGGCCTGGTTCCGGCCGCCGATCGGATCGAGGACCTCTTCGGCCCAGGCTTCGTCGCTGGCCGCGTACGGCCGGACGACGAGCGGGGACGGCATGGCGTCAGCGGCTGAGCAGGCCCACGAGCACGAGGACGCCGCCGAAGATGGCGACGAGCGCCCCCATCCGGGCCTGCCGCTGGAGGATCTCCATGGCCACCGACGCACCGGTCTTCGACTCGTCGCGAAGGCCGCCACGCCAGGCCTCGTAGCGGGCGATGTTCGCGTCCTGGGCCTTGAGCGCCCGATAGCGCTCCCATGGGCCGCGGGCACGACTCAGCCCGATCACGACGAGGATCGCGCCGCCCAGGATCAGGACCGCACTGACCGCTCCCATCAGGGCCTGCCTCCGCTGTCCGGGTCCCCGTCGGACGCCGGCTCCAGATGCTGCCGCACCGCCGCTCCGACGAGCGCGGCGTTGGCCTGGCCGCCGGTCGCCTTCATGACCTGGCCGACGAGGAAGCCGATCGTCGGCTTGCCGGCCCGGAAGTCGGCGACCGCCTTCGGGTTGCTGGCGATCACCTCCTCGACGAGGCGATCGAGCGCGACGGTGTCCGAGATCTGGTGGAATCCCCGGGCCTCGACGATCGCGCCAACCGGCTTGCCCGAGGCGACGTGCTCGTCGAGGACCTCGTGCGCGTTCGCCCGGCTGATCTCGCCGCCGACCACGCGCCGCACGAGATCGGCCAGCTCGGTCCCCGACGAGCGCCCGACGAGGCCGGCCGCCGTCCGTTCGGACGTGGCCTTGGCCGCCCGGGCGTAGTCGCCGCTGACCAGGTTGGCCACCTCCTTCGGCGGAAGATTCGAATCGGCCTGCAGGACGGCCTCGAAGGCGGCCGACATGGCCGGGTCGACGACGATCACGGCCGCGTCGTAGGCCGACAGTCCGAGCGACTGCTCGTAGCGCTCGCGCCGCTCGGCGGGCAGCTCGGGGACCGCCTCGCGGATGGCTGCCAGCCAGGCCGCCTCGACCCGGAGCGGGGGCAGGTCCGGCTCCGGGAAGTAGCGATAGTCGTGCGAATCCTCCTTCGACCGCATGACGTAGGTCGAGCCGCTGGCGTCATCCCAGCCGCGGGTGTCCTGGGTCAGGGTCTCGCCGGCCTCGAGAGCAGCCGCCTGGCGCGCGATCTCGAAGTCGATCGCCCGCTCGACGGCCCGGAACGAGTTCATGTTCTTGACCTCGACCCGGGTCCCGAACGCCTCCGTGCCGCGTCGCCGGAGCGACACGTTTGCCTCGACCCGGAGCTGGCCGCGCTCCATGTCCGCGTCGGACACGCCGATCGTCCGGAGGAGCAGCTGGAGCTCCTCGGCATAGCGCCGCGCTCCCTCGGCGGTATGGATGTCCGGGTCCGTCACGATCTCCATGAGCGGGGCCCCGGACCGGTTGAAGTCGATCAGGCTGACCTTCCGGCCATCAGGATCCGTTGCGTGGATGAGCTTGGCCGTGTCTTCCTCGAGATGAGCCCGGGTGATCCCGATCTCGATCGGCCCGGCGCTGGTCGTGACCGTCAGCCGGCCGTGGGCGGCGAGCGGCAGGTCGTACTGGCTGATCTGATAGCCCTTGGGCAGGTCCGGATAGAAGTAGTTCTTCCGATCCCAGCGGGTCGCCTCCGGAGTGGATGCGCCGATGGCCGCACCGGTCGCCAGGACGCCCTCGACCGCGCTCCGGTTGATCGTGGGCAGGGCGCCCGGCAGACCCAGGCAGACCGGGCAGGTGTGGCTGTTCGGAGGCGCGCCATCGTAGGCCGTCGAGCAGCCGCAGAACATCTTGCTCGCGGTCCGCAGCTGGCAATGGACCTCGATGCCGATGACCGGCTCCCAGCGCTCGAGGACCGCGGACTGGGCGGGCGGTCCGGCCTCGACCGGCTCTGGCGCGGCGCTCGCGCTCATCGGATCGCGAGGCCCTCTGCGATCAGCGCCAGCCCGTAGCTGGCGACGATCAGCCAGCAGATCGCGACCGCGGTCCGGCGAGCGAACGTCCGCACCCGCATCCGGGCCAGGACCGGGCGGGTCGCGTCGATCGCCCGGCGAGTCGGATCACCGTCGTCATGGATCATCGGTCCGAGCGCTTCACGGGCCACCACGTAACCTCGCCATGTCCCGACGACGGTCGCGACGACGCCACAGGCGATGAGCACCGGTCCCACGGCGACAGTCTCTCATAGCCGCCCAAGCCGTCACCCGTCAGATCTCCAGCGGACTGCTCAGGACCCCCACGCCGGCCGGTGCGCGGCCGCCCCGGCGATGGCGGATCCGGGTCGGCGAACGCCGGCCGAAGCTCATGATTTCTCGCCAGCCAACCGACGCTCATCCGGGCCTCGGCCCTGATGACGATGGCCGTGCCGGTTATCGTCTACTTCCAGGCCCAGCGCGCGTTCATGCGCGGTGTCGTCATCACCGGGGTCGAGAAGTAGGGACTGTGCACTACGGGCACTTCGACGACGAGCGACGCGAGTACGTCATCACCCGGCCGGACACCCCACTGCCCTGGATCAACTACCTGGGCTGCGAGGACTACTTCGGCATCATCTCGAACACCGCCGGTGGGTATTCGTTCTACCGCGACGCACGCCTGCGACGGCTGACCCGCTACCGCTACAACAACGCGCCGCTCGACCTCGGCGGCCGCTACCTGTACGTCCGCGACGAGGACAGCGGGGACACCTGGAGCCCGAGCTGGCAGCCGACCCTGGACGAGCTGGACGACTACGAGTGCCGCCACGGGATGGGCTACACGACCATCAGCTCGCAGCGAGCCGGGATCCGGGTCGAGACGCGCTACTTCGTGCCGCTCGGCGAGACGCTGGAGGTCTGGCGGGCGCGGGTCACGAACGAGCGTTCCACTCCCGCCCGAATCTCGCTGTTCGGGACCGTCGAGTTCTGCCTCTGGGACGCCCAGGACGATGCAACGAACTTCCAGCGCAACTACTCGACGGGTGAGGTCGAGGTCGAGGACGGCGTGATCTACCACACGACCGAGTACCGCGAACGCCGCGATCACTTCGCCTACTTCGCCTGCTCAGCGCCGACGGCCGGCTTCGACACGTCGCGCGATGCCTTCCTCGGGCCGTACCGCGGCTGGGACCGGCCGGTCGCCGTCGAACGCGGTGCGACGTCGAACTCGATCGCCCACGGTTGGCAGCCGATCGGCGCCCACCAGGTCCGGCTCGCGCTGGCGCCCGGCGAGACGCGCGACATCATCTTCGTCCTCGGCTACGCCGAGAACCCGAAGGACGCCAAGTTCGACCCGCCCGGATCCGGGACGGTCGACAAGCGGCGTGTTCGCCCGGTCATCGCCCGCCATCTCGATCCGGCTGTGGCCGAGTCGGCGTTCGGCGCGCTCCGCGAGCGCTGGGATGGCTGGCTCGGGTCGCTCCAGGTCGAGACCGGCAACCCGCACCTCGACCGGATGGTCAACGTCTGGAACGCCTACCAGTGCATGGTCACCTTCAACCTGTCGCGCTCCGCGTCGCTGTACGAGTCCGGGATCGGGCGCGGGATGGGCTTCCGCGACTCGACCCAGGACCTGCTCGGGTTCGTCCACATGGTCCCCGAGCGGGCGCGCGAGCGGATCCTCGACATCGCCGCGACCCAGCTGCCGACCGGCGGTGCCTATCACCAGTACCAACCGTTGACGAAGCGCGGCAACGACGCCGTCGGGTCGGGGTTCAACGACGATCCGGCCTGGCTGGTCCTGGCCGTCGCGGCCTACCTCAAGGAGACCGGCGACCTGGCCATCCTCGACGAGCCGGTCGCGTACGACAACGCCCCGGGCAGCGAGCGGCCGCTCGAGGACCACCTCAGGCGGGCCATCGACTACACGCTCGAGCGGCTCGGCCCCCACGGGTTGCCGCTCATCGGACGAGCGGACTGGAACGACTGCCTCAACCTCAACTGCTTCTCGGACACGCCGGGCGAGTCGTTCCAGACCACCCAGAACCGCGAGGGCGGCGTCGCCGAGTCGGTCTTCATCGCCGGATTGTTCGTGATCGCGGCCAACGAGCTGGCCGCGATCGCCGATCATCGGGGGGATGGTCCCGAGTGCGAGCGCCTGCGGGCGGCGGCCGCGGGCATGGTCGCGGCGGTCGACGCGCACGGCTGGGACGGCGACTGGTTCCGACGCGCCTACGACTTCTTCGGCGAGCCGATCGGCTCGGCGCTGAACGAGGAAGGCAAGATCTTCATCGAGCCCCAGGGCATCTGCATCATGGCCGGGATCGGGCTGGACGACGGACGAGCGATCCGGGCGCTGGCGGCCGTCCGCGGGCGACTCGCGACGCCCCATGGGATCGTCCTCCAGCAGCCGGCGTTCAGCCGGTACGAGCTGCGGCTCGGCGAGATCTCGTCGTACCCACCCGGGTACAAGGAGAACGGCGGGATCTTCTGCCACACGAACCCGTGGCTGATGATCGCCGAGGCGCTGGCGGGCAACCCCGAGGGCGCCCTCGACTACTACCTGCGGATCAACCCCTCGGCCCGTGAACCCATCTCCGAGGTCCATCGCTGCGAGCCGTACGTCTACGCCCAGATGATCGCCGGCCCGGATGCCCCGACCCACGGCGAGGCGAAGAACTCGTGGCTCACCGGCACCGCCGCCTGGAACTACGTCGCCGCGACCCAGTGGATCGTCGGCGTCCGGCCCGAGCTCGACGGACTGCGGATCGACCCCCGGCTGCCGGCCGACTGGGGAGAGATCAAGGTGGTCCGCCGGTTCCGCGGCACCTCGTACCGGATCGTCATCCGCCGCAGCCGGCGACCGACGACGGATCACCGTCCGCGACGCGGCTCGTCGTGGACGGACGACCGATCGATGGCAACGTCGTGCCGCTCCCCCGGACACCGGGTGGCGAGATCCAGGTCGAGGTCACCGTCGGGGGCCTGCCGACGGCACCTGAATCCGGTCAGGCGGGCTGGCGCCCGACGAACCGGCCGATCCGGCGGAGCGCCTCCTCGAGCTGGTCGTAGGCGGTGGCATAGCACATCCGGACGTGCCCCTCCCCCGAGGCGCCGAACGCGCTGCCCGGGACGACCGCGACCCGCTCCTCGACCAGGAGCCGCTCGGTGAACTCGTCGGACGACAGGCCGGTCGCCGAGCTGACCTCCGGGAACGCGTAGAACGCCCCGCGCGGCTCGAAGGTGCGCAGGCCCAGCGCGTTGAGCCCGTCGACGAGCAGCCGACGGCGACGGTCGTACTCGGCGACCATCCGCTCGACGTCCGCCTCGCCGTGGAGGAGCGCCGCGAGCGCCGCGTCCTGGGCGATCGTCGGCGCCGACATGATCCCGTACTGGTGGACCTTGACGATCCCTTCGAGGATCCCGGCCGGCGCGCACAGGTAGCCGACCCGCCAGCCGGTCATCGCGTAGGCCTTGCTGAAGCCGCCCATGAGGATCGTCCGGTCGCGCATGCCGGGCAGCCCGGAGAACGCCCGATGGCGGTACGAGCCGTACGCCAGGCGGTCGTAGATCTCGTCGCTGTAGACGAGCAGGTCGTGCTCGCGGGCGATCCTCGCAAGCTCGTCCTGGACGCCGTCCGGCAGGACCGCTCCGGTCGGGTTGCAGGGGTAGCCGAGGAAGAGCGCCTTCGTCCGCGGGGTGATCGCCGCCTCGACCGCTACCGGATCGAGCGCGAAGTCGTCCTCGAGCCGCGTCGCGACCCGGATCGGGATGCCGCCGGCGAACGTGATCGCCGGCACGTAGGCGACGTACGACGGCTCGTGGAGGATGACCTCGTCGCCCGGATCGCAGGTCGCCCGGAGGGCGAGATCGACCGCCTCGGACGCGCCGACCGTGACCAGGATCTCGGTCGCCGGGTCGTACCGGACGTCGTACCTGGCCTGCAGGTGATCGGAGAGCGCCCGGCGCAGCTCGAGCGTGCCGTAGTTGCTCGTGTAGTGCGTCCGGCCGCGCATGAGGCTGGCCACCCCGGCCTCGACGATGTCGGCCGGCGTGTCGAAGTCGGGCTCGCCGACGCCCAGGCTGATGACGTCGTCCATGGTGGCCAGGATGTCGAAGAACCGGCGGATCCCGGACGGTGGCACGTCGCGGACGCGCTGGCTCAGGGCACGCTCGGCGAGCGGCGGTCGGTCGGTCGGCAGGCTCGTGTCGGTGGCCATCCCGCCGAGGATAGCGGCTCTACGACCGGAGGGCGACCGAGGGCCGGCCCGGTTCCGTGGATCCGGACCCGGCAGACTCAGCCCGCGCTCAATGGCAGCGTGACGTCCCGGCGTCGAGGACCGCACCCGAGTCGGCCTCGATGAACTGCCAGCCGTAGGAACCAAGGCCGAGGCTCAGCGACAGCAGCCCCCATCTGGTGTCCTGCCGGAACTGGGTGATCTCCAGCGGGACCCGGGTGAAGGGCCGGAGCGCGGCCCCGCCGGTCCCGGCGACGAACCCGCGGATGCCGTCGACGGCCGGATGTCCGGCCGGGTTCGAGGGTGCGAACCGCTCGTAATCGTGATCGTGGCCGGCCACGACGACATCCGCCCCATTCGCGGCGAGGAGGCTCCACAGCGGCGCCATCGTCGCGCGGCTCCCGTGCGCCCCCGAGCTGAACCGCGGGTGATGCCAGTAGGCGAGCAGGCACGCCCGCGGATGGGCGGCCAGGGCCGCCTTGAGCCAGCGGTACTGGGTGGACTTCGGGCCGCAACCGCCGACCTCGGCGCAGTTCGAGTTGAGCGCGTAGACATCCCAGCTGCCGACCCGGTATGCGTACCAACCCTGCCCCGCCACCCCGGCCCGCGACCCGAAATAGGCGAAGTAGTCCGCCGCATCCGGCACCAGGTACTCGTGGTTGCCGGGCACTGGATGAACGCGCGACACGAGCGGTCCCCAGGACGGATCGAAACAGGCATCGAAGTCCGCCGCCGAGCCGGTCGGGTAGGCCAGGTCGCCGACGAGCGCGATGGGTCCCGGCAGGTCGCCGGCGAGCGAGGCGGTCTGCTCGTCGCCGTCCGATTCGCAGTCGGCCACGTCGCCCACGGCGATCAGCGGCGTGGGCGACACCGACCGCAGGACGACGACACCGTCGAGATCGATCCGCGGGATCGGTCCACCATGCGCAGCCAGTCCGACGGCGTGGACCGTCTCGGTCGCGAACGACTCGACCGCCACGACCCGTCGGTAGGCGTTCCGGGTCGCGGTCAGGCGTACGGATCCGGTGGTCGATCCATCGAGCCAGACATCGCCGACGCCCCGGCCGGGGCCGCGCGTCGCCACGATGGCCACCCCGAGCGACGTTCCGGTCCAGATCGCGCTCGCTCCGGGTTCGACGGTTGTCCGAACATGACCGCCGAGATAGCCGGCATAGGTCGCGGTCGTCCATCGTCCGCGGTAGGCGATGCTCGGCGTTCGCTCGTTGAGGAGCTCGGCCTTGACCGGGAACGAGACCTGCGTGGTCGATCCCGCCGGGCCCGTCGCCGTGACCGCGAACCGGTAGGCCGCGCCGAACGCGAGTCGATACCCGGCGCTGCGCGACCGCGGCGAGCCCAGCGCGACGTCACGCCACGGGCCTCCGGATCGGGTGACCCGCAGCCGGTAGCGCGAGATCGCCCCCGAGCTCGGGGCCGGATCCCAGCGGATCGTCACCGGCACGCTCTTCGTCGTGGCGGCTCCACCCTGGACGAAGCGCACGACTGGTGGGCTCAGGCGGGGCAGGCTGGCCGCCCAGGCCGGACCCGTGCCGATGAGAAGAACCAGGGCAAAGGACGCGGCCAGCGCAGCCAGGCGTCTCATGGTCCGGGTGACGACCCCCCATTCGAGGACCTAGCGTATCAGGGGACCGACCGGCGGTTCGACCCGAAGTCTGCTCTGACGACCGGGCCCGCATCCGTCCCTTCGACCTGGGCGTAGCATCAATCGGACGAGGGAGGAGGTGACGTCGATGCTCGGACGCCTGTTCATCCGGCTGATCGACGCGCAGGAGCCATGGGCACGCCCGTTCGGCGACTGGCTCCACCGGCTCGCCGACGCGATCTTCGGGCGAATGGTCCGCGTCCGCAGCCTGCTCAACGGGACCTGGCTCGGCCACCCGCTCCACGCGGTCCTGACCGATGCGCCGATCGGTGCGCTGTTCCTCGTCATCGTGCTCGACGTCCTCGGCCAGCCGACCGCGGCGGACATCGCGCTCGTGTTCGGGATCCTCGCGATGCTCGCCTCGGCCGTCGTCGGGTTTGCCGACTACTCGGTGACCGACGGCAGGGCGCGGTCGCGAGCGACCGTCCACAGCACGCTGATGGTCATCGCGCTCCTCGTCTACCTCGCCTCGCTCGCCGTTCGCTCGGGATCCCCGGCCGATCGCAGCGTGCCGATCGGCCTGTCGATCGTCGCCTTCCTCATCCTGTCGGCCGGGGCGTTCGTCGGCGGCGACGTCGTGTTCGCGCTCGGCAACATGGTCGACCGTCACGCCTGGCGCCCGGCCGGAGCCAAGTGGACCCCGCTCGAGGTCGGCGAGCTCCCCGAGGATGCCCCGGTCAGGGCGAAGCTCGGGCTGCAGAACCTCGTGCTCGTCCGACAGGGCGACACGATCCATGCGCTCCACGACCAGTGCGCCCACGCCGGCGGCCCGCTCAGTGGCGGGCGGATCGTCGACGGCTGTATCGAGTGCCCGTGGCACCAGTCACGATTCGAGCTGGCGACCGGCCGGCGGCGACGGGGCCCGGCCGTCTACGACCAGCCGGCGTACGAGGTCCGGGTCGCCGAGGGCGGCGGCTACGAGGCCCGACGGGTGTCCTGACCTCGAACCCCGTTCATCCGGCGCCGGCCGCCAGAGCAGCGGCGCGTTCGGCGGGCGTCGGTCCGGTCGCGTCCCGGCTCGCGGCGAGATCGGTCGGCTCGAGCGACCGCCAGTCGGCGTTGGCGGTGATCGCCTCGTAGGCCCGGGCCAGGCGCAGCAGCTCGAGCTCGGTCCACGGAGCGCCGATGAGCTGGAGCCCGACCGGCAGGCCTTCCGACAGACCGCACGGGATCGAGACGCCGGGCAGGCCGGCCATGTTGACCGGGAGCGTGCAGGCGTCGTTCAGGTACATCGCCACGGGATCGGCCATCTTGGCACCGAAGCGGAACGCCACGTCCGGGCTCGTCGGCGCGACGATCGCGTCGAAGCCCGCCGCCCAGACCGCGTCGAAGTCGGCCATGATCAGGGTCCGGACCTTCTGGGCCTTGAGGTAGAAGGCGTCGTAGTAGCCGGCCGACAGGGCGTACGTCCCGAGCATGATCCGGCGCTTGACCTCGGCCCCGAAGCCCGTCCCGCGGGTCGCGAGGTAGTTGGCCAGGACGTCGCCGTCGCGGACGCCGGGCCCGTAGCGGATCCCGTCGTAACGGGCGAGGTTCGCGGACGCCTCGGCCGGCGCGACGATGTAGTAGGTCGCCAACCCGTAGTCGGTGTGGGGCAGGCTCACCTCGTCGACGGTCGCCCCGGCGGCCTCGAGCGCGGCCACCGCCCCTCGGACGCGGGCCTCGCTGCCCGGCTCCATCCCGGCCACGAAGTACTCGCGCGGGAGCCCGAGTCGCTTGCCGCGCAGCCCGGTCGCGGCCTCGTCGTCCGAGACCGGCAGCGCCAGGAGGCCGTCCGGCACCGCGACCGGCGCGGACGTCGAGTCGCGCTCGTCGCGGCCGGCGACCGCGTGGAGGAGGGCCGCGGCGTCGCGCGCGTCGCGGGCGAACGGTCCGATCTGATCGAGCGACGAGGCGAACGCGACGATCCCGTAGCGACTGACCCGGCCGTAGGTCGGCTTCATCCCGACGATGCCGGAGAGGGCGGCCGGCTGGCGGATCGAGCCGCCGGTATCGGTCCCGATCGCGAGCGGAACGTGGAACGCGGCCACCGCGGCCGCCGAGCCGCCGCTGCTCCCACCGGGGACGCGATCGAGATCCCACGGGTTGGCCGTCGGGCCGTACGCCGAGTGCTCGGTCGACGAGCCCATCGCGAACTCGTCCATGTTCGTCTTGCCGACGATCACCGCGCCGACAGCGTGGAGCCGCTCGGTGACGTGCGCGTCATACGGGGCGACGTAGCCTTCGAGAATCCGCGAGCCGGCGGTGCACTGGCCGCCCTTGACCGAGACGAGGTCCTTGAGCCCGACCGGGACGCCGAGCAACGGATGGAGCGCCTCGAGCGCGCCAGGGCCGGCCCGGCGGGCGGCGGCCAGCCGGGCGTCGGCCGCGTCTGCCTCGGCGAGGGCGCGTTCACGATCGATCGTCAGCCAGGCGTTGAGGGCACGGTTGCCGGCCTCGGCCGCCTCGAGCGCGGCCAGCGTCACCTCGCGCGAGCTCAGCTCACCGGCGCGCAGCCGCCCGGCCAGCTCATGGGCCAGGAGGCGGGTCGGGTCGGTCATG
This sequence comes from uncultured Chloroflexia bacterium, assembly GCA_963755285.1. Classification (GTDB taxonomy): domain Bacteria; phylum Chloroflexota; class Limnocylindria; order Limnocylindrales; family CSP1-4; genus Chersky-267. The sequence goes on from CAVWJB010000005.1 coordinate 225,264, forward strand.
GGGCGAGGTCGCCGGTCGGCATGCCCGGTGCCTGGGCGAGCGTCATTCGCCGCCGATGATCGCCGGCACGACGATGAAGCCGTCCCGATGCTCGGCCGCGTTCGCCAGGACCGTCTCCACCGGGAATGACGGCGTGACGACGTCGTCGCGCAGGATGTTCTCGAGCTTGATCGTCTGGGCCGTCGGGGCGATCGCCTCGGTGTCGAGCTCGGCCAGCTTGGCGTACTGGTCGAGGATGTGGTTGAGCTCGCCTTCGAGCCGGGCCAGCTCCCCGTCGGTCAGACCGAGCCGGGCGAGATGGGCGACATGGGCGACGTCGTCGCGGGTGAGGGCGGCCACGCTCCGATGATAGCCGACCTGTCCGGCGGGCCGGCAGCCGGACGATGCCCTGAGTCGCTACGATCGGGTGATGATCGACGAGCACGCGATCCGGCCGATGACGCCCGAGGACGTCGAACCGGCGGCCGAGGTGATGATCAACGGGGGCTGGGGCGACCGGCGCCAGTTCCTCGGCTTCTGCGTCGAGCACGCGCCGATCGCCCCGCTCGTGGCCGTGGTCGACGATCGGATCGTCGGGACCGGCGTTGCGACCGTCAACGGCCCGGTTGGCTGGGTCGGGATGATCTTCGTCGACGAGGCGCTCCGCGGCCGCGGCATCGGGACCACCCTGACCCAGGCGGTGATCGACGAGCTCGAGCAGGCCGGCTGTGCGTCGCTCGCCCTGCTCGCCTCCCCGCTCGGCCAGCCGATCTACGAACGGCTCGGGTTCCGATCCGAGCTCGACTACCTGATCGTCGCGGCGGCCGGCCTGGGAACGACCTCGGACTCCGCCCGGAGCCCCGGCGAGGCCATCGGACCACTACCGGGTCGCCTGCGCGGCCTGACCTCCGATGATCTGCCGGCGATCCTCGCGATCGACGCGGCTGCCAGCGGCGAGGATCGCGCCCACGTCCTGCTCGCCAGCGCCGACCCGCACACGGGCGTCGTCGCGCTCGGGCCGGACGGCCGGGTCGTCGGGTTCGAGCTCCGCACGCCGTGGGGCACCCATCCGGTCGTCGCGCCCGAGCTCGTCGACGGTGTCCGGTTGCTCGAGGACCGGCGGAGCCGCACGCCGGCCGGTGCGGAGGCCCGGACGGCCCTGCCCGAGGCGAACCGCGCCGGTCTGACCGCGCTGGAGAACCTCGGCTGGCGATCCGAGCGCTCGCTCGTCCGGATGGTCCGCGGCGCCCCGATCCGCTGGCAGCCGAGCGCGATCTGGGGCCAGTTCAACTACGCGATCGGCTAGGGTCCCGGGTCGGGATCGAGCTCGCCCGCGAGCAGCCGGTGGAACGCCTCCTCGTCGAGGACCGGAACGCCGAGCTCCTGGGCCCTGGCCAGCTTGGAGCCGGCGTTCTCACCGGCGACGACGAAATCGGTCTTGCGCGAGACCGATCCACCGGGCTTGCCACCCGCTGCCCGGATCGCCTCCTCCGCCTCCGGCCGCGAGAAGCCGGCGAGCGTTCCCGTGACGACAACCGTTCGTCCGGCGAGCGGACCGCCGTCGGCCGCCGCCGGACGGAGAGCCGGCAGCTCGGGTTCGACGCCCGCGTCGACAAGGTCGGCGAGGATCTCGGCGCCACCATCATCAGCGAAGTAACGGGCAATGCTGGCGGCGACGGTCGGGCCGACGCCGGAGATCTCCTCGAACCGTTCGGGCTCCTCGCGGGCGGTCGTCGCCAGGAACTCCGCGGCGCGAGCAAGCCAGCCGCCGGAGCCGCTCGGCGACTCCCCGTCCTGCGGCGGAACCTGCTCGGCCAACCAGCCGGCCAGGTCGATCGCCGTGGTCCAGCCGACCTGCGGAATCCCGAGCGCCGCGATGATCCGCTCGAGCGGCCGGCGTCGCGAGCGCTGGATCGCCCGGTAGAGGTTCTCGGCGCTCTTGCGGGCGAAGCGATCGAGGGTCTCGAGGTCCTCGACGGTGAGCCGGTAGAAGTCGCCCCGGCGCCTGATCAGCCCGCGCTGGAGGAGCTGCTCGAGGACGACCCAGCCGGCTCCTTCGATGTCCATCCCGCCCCGCCCGGCGAAGTGGGCGTACTCCTGGGCGACCCGGGCCGGACACTCGAGGTTCGGGCAGTAGGAGCGGACCGCACCTTCGTCGCGGACGACCGGTGTGCCACAGACAGGGCAGGCCGCCGGCATCTCGAATTCGCGCTCGGCCCCGGTCCGCTTCTCGACGATCGGGCGGACCACCTCCGGGATCACGTCGCCCGCCTTCTGGAGGACGACGTGGTCGCCGATCCTGATGTCCTTCCGCCGGACCTCGTCGAGGTTGTGGAGCGTCGCGCGAGCGACCGTCGAGCCGGCGACCTTGACCGGCCGGAGATGGGCGACCGGGGTGAGCGTGCCGGTTCGCCCGACGTAGGTGACGATGTCCTCCACGACGGTCTCGACCTGCTCGGGCGGGAACTTGTAGGCGATCGCCCAGCGTGGTGCCCGGGCGACGAGCCCGAGCCGGTTCTGCTGGTCGGACCGATCGACCTTGACGACGACCCCGTCGGTCTCGTACGGGAGCTCGTGACGGGCTTCGCGCCAGCGCTCGGTGAAGGCGATGACGCCATCGATGTCGAGCCCGATCGCCCGATCCGGGTTGACCGGAAGGCCGAGCGCGGCGAGCCGATCGAGCGCCGCCGACTGGCGGTCGACGGTGGACGGGCCATCCTCGATCAGCTGGTAGAACCAGGCCGACAGCCGCCGGCTCGCGGTGACCGCGGGATCCTGCTGGCGGAGCGAGCCGGCCCCGCTGTTGCGCGGGTTGGCGTAGAGCGGCAAGCCGGCCTCCTCGCGCTCGGCGTTGATCCGGGCGAACTCGGCCTTGGGCATGAACACCTCGCCCCGCGCATCGAGGGTCGCCGGCTCGCCCAGGCGGGCCGGGATCGCGGCGATCGTCCGGAGGTTGGCGGTGACGTCCTCGCCGGTCGTCCCGTCGCCGCGCGTCGCCCCCTGAACGAACCGGCCACCCTCGTAGTGGAGCGACACGGCCAGGCCGTCGATCTTGAGCTCGGCGACGTAAGCGAGGTCCGGGGCCGGCTCGGGTGGTGGCGGCAGCCCGAGGCCCTTCCGGACCCGGGCGTCGAAGGCTCGCAGCTCGTCGTGGCTGAATGCATTCGCGAGCGACAGCATCGGGCGGCCGTGGCGGACCTCGTCGAAGGTCGAGGCGACCGGCCCGGCACCGACCCGCTGGCTCGGCGAATCGGGCGTGCGCAGGACGGGCAACGCGGTCTCGAGCTCGACCAGCTCACGGAAGAGGCCGTCGTACTCCGCGTCGCTGAGCTCCGGCGCGTCCTCCTGGTAGTAGAGCCGGTTCGCCCGGTCGATCGCCGCGGCCAGCTCGGCGTGGCGTGCCGTGGCGGCCTCGAGCTCCTCGCGCGGGTCCGGGTCGGCAGCCACGATCGTCTAGCCGAGCAGCTCGAGGTTGGCCAGGCTGGCGAGCATCGTCTTGCGACCCGCGCCCGGGTCGCGGAAGGCGACCGTCACCTCCTCGTCGTCGCGAGTCAGCCGGGCGCTCACGACGATCCCGTCGCCGAACCGGACGTGGCGGACGCGATCGCCGTCACGGTAGCGGCGTTCCCCCGGCACGATCGGCCGAGGCGGCACCACCGGCCGCGGGGATTCCGCCCCGAGACTCGCCGGGCGCTCCTCGATCCGCCGGACCGGCAGGTCGTCGGGCGGCTCCGAATCACCGTCGTCCGGCCCATCCCAGGCCGGCACTGCGGCCGCCCGTCCGAGAGAGCCCGAGCGTGCCCCGCCGGCGTACGCCTCGCGCTTGGCGGCGAGGTCACGGGTCGGCCGGAACCCGGACCCTCCGCCCTCATCCGGCTGCGGGGCCCCGGGCCGGCCGCTGCCCTGCCGGTAGGCGCCACCACCGGCCCGGATCGGCGTCCCGAACCGGGTCGCCCGGCGTGCGCCGAACACCAGGTCGAGGTCGAGCGGCCCATCGGCATGCTCGCCGTCGTCGACGGCGAGCGACGGTCCGACCATCAGCTCGGCCGGGATCTCGAGCAGGAACCGAGACGGGACCGACGCCCCGCCCATCCCCCAGGTCGCCCGCCGCCAGGCGTGCGACAGGTAGAGCCGGCGCTTCGCGCGCGTGATCCCGACGTACGCCAGGCGGCGTTCCTCCTCGAGCTCACGCTCGTCGTCGAGGGCGCGGCTGTGCGGGAAGACGCCCTCCTCGAGCCCGGCGATGAACACGATCGGGAACTCGAGCCCCTTCGCGGCGTGAAGCGTGATCAGGGTCACCGCGTCGGCCTCGCCCTCGTACGAATCCTGGTCGGCGACGAGGGCCGTCTCCTCGAGCAGCCGGTCGAGGGCGTCCTCCGGGCCGAGGTCGTCGTAGCGCGTCGTGACCGAGCGCAGCTCGAGCAGGTTGTTCCAGCGATCCTCGCCCTCCTCGGAGCCGTCGGCCAGCATCGCCCGGTAGCCGGACCGCTCGAGGACCGCGTCGAGCAGCTCGGGCAACCCGAGGACGCCGATCCGCGAACGCATCGCGGAGACGAACGCGACGAACTCGGCGAGCGCGACGCGCGTGCGCGGGGCGATCCCGTCGAGCCGGCCGTCCGCGGCCAGCCGGAGCGCACCCCAGAACGTTCCGCGCCCCACGGGTGGCGCCGCGTCCGCTGTCGCCTGCGCGCCGGCGGACGCGTCGCGCTCAGTGGACGCCCCGGGCTCGACGGCCCCGGCACCGGCCGCGATCGCCGATCGGAGCACTGCGATCGTCTTCTCGCCGATGCCCCGGGCGGGGACGTTGATCACCCGCTCGAAGGCGATCGCGTCCGTGTCGCTGCGCAGGATCCGCAGGTAGGCCAGCGCGTCCTTGACCTCGCGCCGCTGGTAGAACCGCGTCCCGCCGATCAGCTGGTAGCGGATGGCGTAGCGGAGGAACGCCTCCTCGATCGCCCGGCTCTGGGCGTTGGTCCGGTACATCACGGCGATGTCGCGCGGGTTCAGCCGCTCGGCGTCATCGTCGGCTCGCCGGGTGAGGACCGAGCGCGAGCCACCGGTCAGCTCCTCGACCTGGCGCGCGATCCACTCGGCCTCCTCCTCCTCGTTGTACGCCTCGAACCGCTGGATCGGCCGCCCGCCGGTGTTCTCCGTCCAGAGCTTCTTGTCCGTGCGGGCCGCGTTCCGGCTGACGACCGCGTGGGCGGCGTCGAGGATGAGCTGGGTCGACCGGTAGTTCTGCTCGAGCTTGACGATCGTCGCGTTCGGCTCGTCGCGCTCGAAGTCGAGGATGTTCCGGATGTCGGCGCCGCGCCAGGAGTAGATCGACTGGTCGTCGTCGCCGACCACGGCCAGGTTGTGATGGCGCGCGGCAAGGGCCCGGACCCACAGGTACTGGGCCCGGTTCGTGTCCTGGTACTCGTCGACGTGGAGGTAGCGCCAGCGATCCTGGTAGCGGGCGAGGACGGCCGGCGCATCCTGGAACAGGCGCACCGCCTCGAGCAGGAGGTCGTCGAAGTCGAGCGCACCGACCGCGCGGAGCCGGGCCTGGTAGGCCCGAGCGAGACGGGCGACGATCCGCTCGTGATGGTTGAGGGCGACCTCGTCGAGCGCGTCCGCATCGAGCATCTCGTTCTTCGCCCGGCTGATCGCACCGAGCACGGCCGACGGGCGGAACTCGCCGGTCGTCGGCAGGTCCTCTTCGCGGAGGAGCTGCTTCATCAGCGTCTGCTGGTCGTCCGTGTCGTAGATGACGAAACGCGGATCGAGCCCGATCGCGCTGCCGTCCCGGCGCAGGACCCGGGCGCAGACCGCGTGGAACGTGCCGGTCTGGACGTCGCGGCCGGCCTCCCCGACGAGCGCGACGATCCGCTCGCGCAGCTCGCCGGCGGCGCGGTTCGTGAACGTGACGGCCAGGATCTGCCACGGCCGGACGCCCTTGACCCCGATCAGGTAGGCGACCCGGTGGGCAAGGACCCGGGTCTTGCCGCTCCCGGCGCCGGCCAGGATCAGCAACGGGCCCTCCGTCGTGGTCACCGCCCGGGCCTGCTCGGGGTTGAGCCGGGCCACGATCCGCTCGGCGAGCGCCGCGGTCGCCGCAGCTGCCGCGGCGCGATCGACCGGCGGCCTGGTCGGCGCGTCGGGATCGTCGAGCGGCGGCGGCCCGTCAACGAGGAAGTCCGGCTCGACCGGCGGACCGGCGGCGGCCCGGGCCGGTTCGATCCGGACGGCCTCGTCGCTCGCCGGGTCCGTCGCGAGGTCGTCCGCGGACGGCTCGGGACGACGGGTTCGGCGACTTGGGCTCACCGCTCCATTCTAGGTCGCCGGCCTCATCGGCCGGTCCACGACGAAGCCCGCCCCGGTGCGGGACGGGCTTCGATCACGTCGCGTGGAGCCGGATCTACGGGGTGAGCCCCGGGATCGACAGCGGCTGGTCGCTGATCTGGTCGGCCGGCGGGACCGTGACGGTCACCGGCGCATCGTAGTTGGTCAGGTCGACCGTGATCGCCAGCGTCCCGCTGGCGCCGGCATCGACGGCGATCGTCACCCGGGCCGGTCGGTAGTCGGACTTCCGGGTCCAGAGGTCGACCGTCACGGACCCTGCGCCGAGCGCACCGCTCGCCTGGGGTACGTCCGTGCCGTTGACCTTCATCTGGACGTGGTAGCAGTCCTGGTCGCCGATCTTCTCGTCGGCGAGCTTCGTCGGCGGGGTGGTGAGCTTGTCGAGCTGGGCCTTGACCTGGTCGGCCAGGGCGGCCGCGGCACTCGGATCGGGCGACCCGATGCCGGCCGGAAGGCTCGGCAGCGGGAGGCCACTGGTGAGCGCAGCGGTATCGACCTTGTGGTACTTGCCGTCCGGGCTGAGGCTCGTCTTGACGTACGCCTGGCCGCCGGTCGCGATCGCCTCGGCGCTGAATCCGAGCAGGGCGGGTACGGCGACCGACACCTTGGCCTCGCTGTCGGCGACGTCGATGTCGCCCTCGAGGGTCGTGCCGGTCAGGTCGATCGGCAGGCCGGCCGCGCCGCCGCTCATGGCGCCGGAGTCGATCTTGCCGGTGACGCTGGCCTTGACGTGGACGGTCTTGAGGCCATCGAGCGAGCTAGCGGTCTTGGCGAGGATGTCCTTGGGATCGGTCAGCGCCGGTGCGCTGGCGGTGCCGCCACAGGCGGCGAGGAGCGTCGCCACGAGGGCGACGACGAACAGGAGGCGACGGGGCATCGAAGACTTCTCCGTGATGCGGTCTGTGGGGACCCGGCGTGGGCCGGGTCAAGGGCGCTGGACGCTGCGCGGGGGCCAGATGACCAGGCCGTGCGGCAGCGTGGCGGGTCGGCCGTCGGGTCGTCCCTGGGCTGATGGTACCGCCCGCCACGAATTGACGGGCCCGGACAGGATGTCCGGGCGTCGGATCCCCATGGCGTAGCGATCTGGACAGCAGAAGAGCCGGGCCTCCGCGGACGGAGAACCCGGCTCTCGGTGGTTCGGGAGAGGATCCCTAGAAGTCCATCCCGCCGCCGTGCTCGTGTCCGCCGCCGGCCTGCGCCTGCGCCTTCTCCGGGATGTCCGTGACGAGCGTCTCCGTCGTCAGGACCATGGCCGCGATCGACGCCGCGTTCTGGAGCGCAGAACGGGTGACCTTCGCCGCGTCGACGATGCCCTTCTTGAACATGTCGCCGTACTCGCCCTTGAGCGCGTCGAAGCCGTGTCCGGGCTTGGCGGCGCGGACCTGCTCGACGACCACCTCACCACGAGCACCGGCGTTGTCGGCGATCTGGCGGGCGGGCGCCTCGAGCGCCTTGCGGACGATGTCCACGCCGACCTGCTCGTCGCCTTCCAGCTTGAGCTTGTCGAGCGCCGGGATCGCCTGGAGGAGCGTCGTGCCGCCGCCGGCGACGAGGCCTTCCTCGACGGCCGCACGGGTCGTCGACAGGGCATCCTCGATGCGGTGCTTCTTCTCCTTGAGCTCGACCTCGGTGGCCGCGCCGACCTTGATCACGGCGACGCCGCCGGACAGCTTGGCGAGACGCTCCTGGAGCTTCTCGCGGTCGTAGTCCGAGGTCGTGTCCTCGATCTGGGCCTTGATCTGGGTCATCCGGGCCTTGATCTGATCGGGCTTGCCGGCCCCATCGACGATCGTCGTGTCGTCCTTGGTGGCGACGATCCGACGGGCCTCACCGAAGTCCTCGAGGGTGACCGAGTCGAGCTTTCGACCGATCTCCTCGCTGATGACGGTGCCGCCGGTCAGGACCGCGATGTCGCGGAGCATCTCCTTGCGCCGATCGCCAAAGCCCGGCGCCTTGACGGCGAGGGCCTGGATGGTGCCCTTGAGCCGGTTCACGACGAGGGTGGCGAGCGCCTCACCGTCGATGTCCTCGGCGATGATGACCACCGGCCGACCCAGCTGGACGACCTTCTCGAGGGCCGGGAGCATGTCCTGGACGCTCGAGATCTTCTTGTCGGTGATCAGGATCTTGGGGTTCTCGAGAACCGCCTCCATCCGGTCGGGGTTGGTGACGAAGTAGGCCGAGATGTAGCCCCGGTCGAACTGCATCCCCTCGGTGTATTCCTTGTCGAGGCCGAGCGACTGGCCCTCCTCGACGGTGATCACGCCATCCTTGCCGACCTTGTCCATGACCTCGGCGATCAGCTCGCCGACCTCAGGATCCGCGGCGCTGATCGCGGCGACCGCGGCGATCTGCTCGCGGTTGTCGACCGGGCGCGACTGCTTCTTGATCTCGTCGACGATGACGTCGACGGCCTTCTCGATGCCGCGCTTGACGACCATCGGGTTGGCGCCTGCGGTCACGACGCGGAGGCCTTCGGAGACCATCGCCTGGCCGAGCACGACCGCGGTGGTCGTCCCGTCGCCGGCGACGTCGTCGGTCTTGGTGGCGACTTCCTTGAGGAGCTGCGCGCCCATGTTCTCGAAGGGGTCTTCGAGCTCGATGTCGCGGGCGATCGTGACGCCGTCGTTGGTGATCGTCGGGGAGCCGAACTTCTTGTCCAGCACCACGTTGCGGCCCTTCGGCCCGATCGTGACCCTGACGGCATCGGCGAGGCGATCGATGCCCTTCTTGAGCGAGCGACGAGCGGTCTCGTCGAAGATGAGTTGCTTAGCCAATGTGTGGTTCCCTCCTGGAAGAGACTCGGTTGGTTGAGGACCTCAACGGTGATTGATTCTCGCTCTCCGACGGCCGAGCGCGCTCGGTGGAGCGCATCGGCCGGAGGATCGAGCGCGCTCGGTGGAGCGCATCGGCCGGAGGACTTAGTCCTCGACGACGGCGAGGATGTCCTTCTGGCTGACGATCAGGAGCTCTTCGCCGTCGACCTTGAACTCGGTCCCGGCGTACTTCGCGTAGAGGACCTTCTGGCCCTCCTTGACGTCGATCGGCTCGCGCTTGCCGTCATCGAGCGTGCGACCCGGCCCGACGGCCAGGACGAGGCCCTCCTGGGGCTTCTCCTTCGCGGTGTCCGGCAGGACGATCCCGCTCTTCGTCATCTCTTCGCGGGCGGTCGGCTGAATGACGACCCGGTCGCCCAGCGGGCGGAGCTTCTTCACGGTCTTCCGTGCGGTGGCGGTGGCCAAGGTGCGATCCCTCCTGTGACGGTGGTGGGCCGTCGACCGATCGGCTGCCGATCCCGGAGCAGGCTCGTCCGGGACCCGGTGCCTATGTGCCTGAGCGCGTCGCGGGGGCCTGCGGACCCGGTCTGGGTCCGGCTGTCACGCCGCTTAGCACTCTCGATGTGAGAGTGCCAGCACTGTAGCCCAAGTCGGGGCCGGACGTCAAGACGGATCGTCGGTCGAAGGGTCCGACGATCCGACCGTCAGCGATCGAGCGCGATGACCAGCTGTTCGCTCGCCGCTCGTGCCCCGGGTGACGGTCGGGCAGCCGGGACCGTCGAGCCCGACGATCCAGCTGACGACTCCCTCGAACTCGTCGACCAGCACGGCCTCCGGGATCGTCCCGCCGGCGAGGCGGAGATCGCGCTCGCCCTGGTAGACGGGATCGCCGTTCGGGCGGCCGATGACCATGCCGTTCATCCGGACCATGAGGAATCGATCGCCGGTCACGGTCACGGGCTGGCCGCTGCCGGCCATCGAGAACGGCGGCTTGTCGAAGACGACCGTCAGGGTCGGCTGGGCCACGGCCTCGGGGGGCCGGTCGCCGAACGTGAACACGAGCCGGGCGCCCGACGAGGTTCGTTCGAGCACCGCGTCGACGAGCGTGTCGCTCGCCAACGGGCCGGGCGTCGGGAGGGTGCAGGCCGCGGCCGACGGGCCGGCCGGGCTGCTCGTCGGCGTGGGCCGTGGCGAGGGAGTGGGCGACGACGGGGCCGTCGGACTGGGGCTGGCGGCCGGACTGGCCGGTGTCAAGGCGGGCGTCGAGGCCGTCGCCGAGGGCTCGCCCGAGCTCGTGCCCGACCCCGCACAGCCGGCCAGGACGACGAGGATGGCGAGCCCGAGCGCGAGCGGCCGGCGGTAGGGGCGCGGCAGCACGTTCATGACCGAAGGACGGTTCCGGGCCGCTCGCGGTTACGGCCGAGGAGTCGATCGTACGCGGCCACGAGGCCATCCCCTGTCGGCTGCGGCGTCGGCCCCGCGCTGCTCGGCCAGCCAGCGGGCCGTGACCGCCACCCATTCGGGCTCGTTCCGCCTTCGCGGCGCACCCGGCGGCGACAGGAACGGCGCGTCGGTCTCGACGAGCAGACGATCGGCCGGGACGAGCCGGGCGACGTCGGCGCTGGCGGCCTCTCCCGCCCGGAAGACGAGCCCGCTGAACGAGATCGCGAGGCCGAGCCCGAGCACCGTCTCGGCGTAGTCGACCGGGCCCGAGAACGAGTGGACGATGGCCGGCGGTCGGTCGCCGAACGCGCGTCGGGCCGCCTGGCCGCCGATCCCGGCCGCCTTCAGCTCGGCGACGAGCCGGTCCTGGGCGTCGCGGGCCCCGGGCTTCGAGCGGCAGTGGAGGATCGCCGGCTTGCCGGTGGCCACGGCCAGCGCCAGGTTCCGCCGGAGGTTCGCGAGCTGCGCATCGAGCGGTGAGAACCCGCGATCCGTATCGAGCCCGGTCTCGCCGATCGCCACGACCCGCGGGTCCGCGGCCAGCGCCACGATCCGGCCCCAGCCGGCGTCGTCGACCTCGGCAGCGGCGTGCGGGTGGACGCCGACCGCCGCATCGAGCCATGGGAAGCGGTCGACGAGCGCCAGCGCATCGACCGACGACCCGACGTCCCAACCCGGCACGAGGAGACGCTCGACGCCGGCCAGCCGCGCACCGCCGATGACGAGCTCGACGTCCGAGCTGAAGCGATCCGCCTGGAGATGGCCGTGAGCGTCGATCAGGCGCATGGGGTCAGGCGTCCGCGGGATCGGCCTCGAGCCTGGGGAAGAGGGGCTCGGGCGCGGCGAGCGTCCCGGCCTCCCCCTCATGGGCGGCCCAGCGAAGCTCGTCGAGGAGCGCCGGCCCGCCGTTCCCGTCGTCGCCGTACGGGTACGAGTAGCCGAGCTGGGCGAGGACCCGCGGCGCCGTCCGGGGCATGAACGGCGCGGCGGCCAGGGCAACCAGCCGGCAGGCCTCGATGAGGTCGCCGAGCACGTGGCCGAGCCGCTCTGTGGCGCCCGCCTCACCGGCCCTGGCCGACTTGGCCAGGACCCACGGCTGCTCGGCGTCGACCGTCTTGTTCGCGCGGCCGACGAAGTCCCACAGGGTCGCCAGCGCGTCGTGCAGGAGGCAGCCCTCGAGCCGCTCGCGATAGATCGGCAGCAGCTCGGACCAGGCGGCGCCGAGCGGCGAATCCGCGAGCGGGCGCGGATCCGGCCTGGCCCCGTCGAGGTAGCGATTGGCCATCGACACCGTCCGATTGACGAGGTTGCCGAAGTCGTTGGCCAGGTCGGCGTTGTAGCGCCGCACGAACGAGTCCCAGCTGACGTCCGCGTCCCGGTCGAACGGGACCTCGCGCAGGACGACGTACCGCGCGCCATCGGATCCGAACGCCGCGACGGCGGCGTCTGGATCGAGGAAGTTGCCCCGGCTCTTGCTCATCCGCTCGCCCTGGACGAGCAGGAACCCGTGGACCCAGACGCGGCGTGGGACCTCGAGCCCGGCGCTCCACAGCATCGCCGGCCAGTAGATCGTGTGGAACCGGGCGATGTCCTTGCCGATGACGTGGAGGTCGGCCGGCCACCAGCGGGCGAACGACGCCGGATCGTCCGGGAAGCCGGCCCCGGTGATGTAGTTGATGAGGGCGTCGTACCAGACGTAGATCCGGCCTGCCTCGGGGTCCCAGGTGCCATCCTCGCGCTCGGCGGTCTCGCCGTTCTCGGCGATCGGGAACGGGATGCCCCAGCCCGCGCCGGCTCGGCTGATCGAGAAGTCGTCGAGCCCCTGGCGGATGAACCCGAGCATCTCGTTGCGCCGATATTCGGGCTGGACGAAGTCCGGATGGTCGGCGTAATGGCGCTCGAGACGCTCCTGGTAGGCGGACAGGCGGAAGAACCAGTTCTGCTCGGAGAGCCACTGGAGCGGGACCTCGGGATGGTTGGGGCAGATCGTCCCGCGGGCGGTCTCGAGGACCTCGTTCGCGGTGCGGAAGCCCTCGCTCGGGCAGTACCAGCCCTCGTACGTCCCGACGTAGATGTCGCCGTTCGCGTAGGCCCGGCGGACCATCTCCTGGGCCGACCGGACGTGGTCGGGATCGGTCGTCCGGATGAACCGGTCCGGGGCGATGAGCAGCTCGGCCTCGGCCGCCTTGAACAGCTCGACCTTCTCGTCGACGAAGGCACGCGGCGAGCGCCCCTCCTCCGCCGCACGCTCCGCGATGTTGACCGAGTGCTCGTCGGTGCCGGTCAGGAACCGGGTGTCGTCGCCGATCATCCGGTGCCAGCGGGCGATCGCGTCCGACCCGATCACCTCGTACAGCGTGTGCAGGCCCGGCCGGTTGTTGGCGTAGGCGATCGCCGTGGTCAGGTAGAAGCGGTCCGGGGCGGTCATGGCCGGCCGATGGTAGCAGGAGCCACCGGCCGGTCGGGATCGGGCCGAGAGCTAGTCCGTGGCGTCGGCCGCCTTGTCCGCCACGTCCGCGACGGCGTCGGCGGCCGCGTCGCCGGCCTCGCTGACGGCATCGGCGACGTGATCCGCTGCGCTGCCGTTCCCACCAAGGCCGGGCACGCTCGACTTGACGGTGTCCGTCACCCCGCCGACGGCATCGCCGACCGAGTCTGCGGCGCCCTCACCGGCGTGCCTCACGTCGGCGGCAAAGCTGCGGCTCCGCTCGGCGATCTTGCTCCCGACGTCGGTCGTGACGTCGGCGGCCTTGTAGGCGAACGGTCCGGCTGCGTCGGCCGCCTTCGCCGCGACGTCGGCGGCCCGGGCGGCGAACTCGCGGACCGTCGGGCTCGCCTTCTCGGTCGCGGTCTTGACCGTCGGGCCGGCCTTTTCGGCGACGTCCCGGGCGAGCCCGGAGACGGCCACGCCGACGGCGGTCACGACCGATCCGAGGTCGCGGCCGGCATCGGCGCCCGCATCGCCGGCCCCATTCGTGTGCTCGGACTCACTGGGCGGGGTCGTGGACTCGTCGGTCATCGTGGCCTCCTCGGGCTCGTGCGGCGATTCGATCGGTCGGCTGATTCTGCACCGGATCGGTCGGAGAGGCCAGCGGGCTCGTTCGGCAGGCTGGAATCGGGCCGATCCGTCTGCGATACTGCCGTGCGCGCGACCACTCCACGTGGCGAGGAGGGTTCAGATGACAGCCAGCACGGCGCCCGGAGCGCCCGACCAGTACCGGGACATGCTTGCCGAGCTCGGCAGGTCATGGGGGATGGTCCTCGCGTTCGGGATCCTGAGCATCATCGTCGGACTGGCCGCGATCTTCTGGCCGGGGCGGACGATCGTGATCGTCGCGATCCTGTTCGCGATCGAGCTGTTCATCGCCGGGATCTTCTCGATCATGCGGGCCTTCGGCCACGGCGTCGACACCGGGGCCCGGATCCTGTCGGTCATCGTCGGGATCCTCGGCGTGATCGTCGGCTTCGCGCTCCTCCGCGAGCCGTTCCAGTCGGTCATCGTGATGGCCTTCGTCATCGGCATCTACTGGATCGCCCGCGGGATCATCGAGCTCGTCGGCGCCTTCACGACAAAGGAAGGCCGGAACTGGGCGATCTTCATCGGGGTCGTGTCGATCATCGCCGGGTTCATCATCCTCGAGTACCCGATCGCCTCGCTCGAAACGCTGGCGCTCGTCGTCGGGATCTGGCTCGTGATCCTCGGGATCATGGAGATCTACGGGGCCTTCAGGCTGCGCGGCCTGGCCAAGGCCGCGGTCGCCTAGTCAGCCGAGGGCGAGGTAGGCCGGAACCGGGCGCGAGATGCCCTTGAGCTCGAGCTCGCCGGCGGGCTCCATCGGGATCAGGCCCTCGACCGCGGCGTAGGTCCGCTGGCCGAGGAGGATCTGGCCGGCCTTCGCCTCGGTGCTCAGGCGTGAGGCGAGGATGACGGCGTTCCCGATCGCGGCGTAGTCGTAGCGGCCCTCGAAGCCGATCCGACCGAGCGTCGCGTAGCCGGTCGAGATGCCGATCCCGAGCCCGAGCTCGTAGCCGAGCTTGTGCCAGCCCTCGGCGAGCTCGGCGAAGCGGGCACGCATCTCGATCGCCATCGCGACGGCCCGCTGAGCGTGATCGTCCTGGGGGACCGGGTCATTGAAGAAGACGAGCATCCCGTCGCCGGCGAAGTGCTCGAGCGTCCCGCCGTGCTCGACGACGAGGGCGCCCATGGCCGCGTGATAGGCGCGCAGCACCCCGAGCAGCTCCTCGGGCTCGGCGGTCTCCGAGAAGTGGGTGAACCCGCGCAGGTCGGCGAAGACCGCCGTGATCTGGCGTCGGTGTCCGGCCAGGAGCTGCTCACCTTCGGCGCTCGAGATGAGCGCCGCGATCTGGGGCGACACGAACCGGGCGAGCTCGGTCCGCTGGCGGTCGATCGTCTCGACGAGCCGGGCGTTCTCGATGGCGATGGCGGCCTGCTCGGCGAAGGTCGCGATCAGGCCCCGCTCGGCCTTCGAGAACGGCCGAACCTCGTTGCGTGGCCACGTTGATGATGCCGACGATCTCGGCCATCGCCGATGATCGGCACGCCCAGCAGGGTCCGGTAGCCGGCCAGCTGGCTGCCCGGGCCAGTCGTACTCGGGATCGGCCAGGACATCGTCGATATGGACCGGGCCTGTCGAGTCTCCAGGACCCGACCGACGACGCGTCGCCCGCCCGGGTCCATCGGGGTGGTCACGTTCGTACTCGGCGACGAGCGCCCGCCCGGCGACACCGGCTCCCGCGACGCCTCGATACACGCCGCCTTCGCTGGAGGTAGATCGTCCCGTAGCTCAGCCCGACACAGCCGAGCAGCGGTCTCGACGATCGCGCTCGAGGACCGCCTGAAGGTCAGATCTGCGAGTCGACGAATGACCTTGAGGACCTCGGTGAGCGCGGTCTGGCGCGCGAGATACTCGTCTTCGAGCTCGGCGAGCCGCTTGGCCGTCTCGACTCGCGCGGTCTCCGACATCGGCTGCCTAACCGACGACGGCGCGGACAACGTCGTAGGCCGGGACGGGCGGGAGATGCCCTTGAGCTCGAGCTCGCCGGCCGACTCTCGACCGCGATCAGCGTCCTCGACGGCGGCGTACGTCCGCTGGGACGAGGAGGATCTGGCCGGCCTTCGCCTCGGTGCTCAGGCGTGAGGCGAGGATGACGGCGTTGCCGATCGCGGCGTAGTCGTAGCGGCCCTCGAAGCCGATCCGACCGAGGGTCGCGTAGCCGGTCGAGATCCCGACCCCGAGGCCCGAGCTCGTAGCCGAGCTTGTGCCAGCCGTCGGCGAGCTCGGCGAAGCGGGCGCGCATCGCGATCGCCATCGTGACCGCCCGCTGGGCGTGATCGTCCTGGGGGACCGGGTCATTGAAGAAGACGAGCATCCCGTCGCCGGCGAAGTGCTCGAGCGTCCCGCCGTGCTCGACGACGAGGGCGCCCATCGCCCCGTGGTAGGCCCGCAGCACCCCGAGCAGCTCCTCGGGCTCGGCGGTCTCCGAGAAGTGGGTGAACCCGCGCAGGTCGGCGAAGACGGCGGTGATCTGGCGTCGGTGTCCGGCCAGGAGCTGCTCACCCTCGGCGCTCGAGATGAGCGCCGCGATCTGGGGCGACACGAACCGGGCGAGCTCGGTCCGCTGGCGGTCGATCGTCTCGACGAGCCGGGCGTTCTCGATGGCGATGGCGGCCTGCTCGGCGAAGGTCGTGACGAGCAGGATCTCGGCGGCTGCGAACGGCCGGACCTCACGGCGGCCGAGCCCGATCACGCCGATGACCCGACCGTCCTTGAGGATCGGCACGCCGAGCAGGGTCCGGATGCCGTTTTCCGCGGCCGCCGGCCAGTCGTACTCGGGATCGGCCAGGACGTCGTCGACGTGCGACCGGCCTGACCGGTCAGGATGACCCGGCCGGTCACGGTCTCCCGACCGGCCCGGTGCGGGTTGGCCCGTTCGAATTCGATGTGGGCCTGCCGGCTCGCAGCGGCGGCGGCGAGGCGGTACAGGCCGTCCTCCTCGGCCAGGTAGACGTGACTCGAATCGGCCCGGCACAGCCTCCCGGCGGTCTCGGCCACGGTATCGAGGACGAGCTGGAGGTCGAGCGTCGAGCGGCCGATGACCTTGAGCACCTCGTTCGTCGCCGTCTGGCGATCGAGCGTCTCGTGCTCGAGGTCGCGCAGACGCTTGTCGGCCAGCGAGGCGTTGATCCGGGCTCGGAGCAACGGCGGCTTGAACGGCCGCAGGAGGTAGTCCGCGGCGCCCATCTCGATGCAGCGCACGGCGCTATCGAGCTCGTCGAGCCCGCTGATCACGATGACCGGCAGGTGCGCCAGGGCCTCGTCGCCCTTGATCGCGGCAAGCGTCGCGAAGCCGTCCATGCCGGGCATCAGCAGGTCGAGCAGGACGATGTCGACATCACGCGCGCCGTCTCGCAGCAGCTCGAGCGCGCGCTCGCCGCTGTCAGTGTCGATCGCCTCATGACCCTCGCCGACGAGGAACCGGACGAGGAGTGCCCGGTCGACCGGGTTGTCGTCGACGACGAGGACCCGCCCGACCGTCGGTCCCGCGCTCATGGCCCGGTCCCGACCCGGCGTTCGAGCTCGACGACGACCGCGTCGAACTCCACGGCGATCGCGTCGACCTGTGCCGTCAGCCCGTCGAGCCGGCCGTCACGGGCGGCGGCCTCCACGTCGCGACAGGCAGCGGCGAGGTCGTTCGCCCCGAGCGACGCGCTGCTGCCCTTGAGGGTGTGAGCGGCTCGTCGGAGGTCCTCGGCCGAGCCGGCTGCCAGGGCGGTCCGCATGTCAGCCAGCCGGGTCAAACCGTCGGTCCGGTACTCGGCGACGAGCTCGGCGAGGAACCCGAGGTCGCCGCCGACCATCTCGAGGGTCTGGGCGAACGCGGCGTCGTCGATCTGACCGGTCATCGCCGTGCCTCCTCGGCGGCTCGTTGCCGACCGACAGCCGGCGACCGGATCGAGCGCGGCCGTCAGCTCGGCGGTGCGGATCGGCTTGGCCAGGTAGTCGTCCATGCCGGCGGCCAGGCAGGCCTCGCGATCCTCGGCCATCGCGTTCGCCGTCATCGCCACGATCCGCGGACCGCCACTCGGGCCAGCGCGCCCGGATCCGACGCGTCGCCTCGAGCCCGTCGAGCTCCGGCATCTGGACGTCCATGAGGACGAGGTCGTACGTGCGATCGCTCGAGCGCGGCGATCGCCTCGAGCCCGTCGCTCGGCGACGTCGGCCGCGTAGCCGAGCTTCGCTCGAGGATGCGCAGCGCGAGCTTCTGGTTGACCGGGTTGTCCTCGGCGAGCAGGATCCGGAGCGGGTGACGCCGGCCCATCGCGACGTCGAGCGACGTCCGCTCGGCGACGACCGGACCGGCGACGGCCGGCGCCGCTCGCCGATGCGCGGTCATCGATCGCGTCGTGGAGCGCCGACGGCTTGATCGGCTTCGTCAGGAAGCGCGTCGATCGGCGTCGCTTGCCCGTTCGAGCGACCCGACCGACGAGCTCAGGATGAGCGGCGCAGGTCACGTCCGGGCCGATCGCCCGGATCGCCTCGGCCAGGTCGATCCCGTCGATGCTCGGGCATGCGCTGGTCGAGGATCGCGACGTCGAACGCGCTCGCCGGCGCGTGATCCAGGCGAGCGCCTCGGCCGAGGACGCCGGTGTCGCGCGGCCTCGATCGCCCAGCGCCGGAGCTGGGCCGTCAGGATCCGCCGGTTCGTCGCGTTGTCGTCGACGACGAGGACGCGCCGCCCGGCGAGCTCGACCGGCACGATCCGGTCCGACGCCAGGTCGGCCGAGCTCGGCCGTCTCATGGAGCGCGACGACGAGATGGAACGTGCGACCCGGCCCCGCGACAGCCGGCTGCTCTCGGCCGTCGAGCGAGCCACCCATCGCCTCGGCGAGGCGGCGGCTGATGGCGAGCCCGAGTCCGGTCCCGCCGAAGCGCCGGCGTGAGATCGACGCGTCGGCCTGGCTGAACGCTCTGGAACAGGCGGTCGCAGCTGCTCGGCGGGATCCCGATCCCCGTGTCGCGGACGTCGATCCGGAGCGTCCCAGCACGTCCGAGCGCTTGGACGCCGATCTGCCGGTCGACGGCCGGACGACGACCTCGCCCGTGCTCGGTGAACTTGACCGCGTTCGACAGCAGGTTGAGGACGATCTGGCGGAGCCGGCCCGAGGTCGCCGACGAACGGCCAGCGGGAGGTCGTCGGCGATCGTGAAGGCGAGCTCGATCCCCTTGCCCGCGGCGGTCGGGCGCGATGACGTCGAGGGCGCCCTCGATCAGCCGGCGGAGCGCGAACGGCTCGCGATGTCGAGGTCGACCGGCCGGCCTCGATCTTCGAGAAATCGAGGATGTCGTTGATGATCGTCAGCAGGGCGTCGCCCGAGGTCCGGATCGTCTCGACGTAGTCGCGCTGCTCCTCGTCGAGGGTCGTGTCGGCGAGCAGGCCGCTCATCCCGATGATCGCGTTCATCGGCGTCCGGATCTCGTGGCTCATCGCCGCCAGGAACGTGCTCTTGGCCTGGTTGGCCTGCTCGGCGGCCTCGCGGGCGTCGCGGGTGGCGCCGAACAGGCGGGCGTTGTCGATCGCGATCGCCGCCTGCTGGCTGAGAGCCCGACGAGGAAGTCGAGGTCGGCCTGGGTGAACGGCTCGCTCGGACCGGACCGCCAGACCGCGAGCACGCCGCTGACGCCGTCTCGGCCGACGAGCGAGGCGGCCATGATCCGCTCGTCGGCGACGTCCTCGGTGCCCGGGGATCTGGGCGGTCCGCGGATCGCCGCGCGACGTCGTTGACGAACTCGGACGCGCCCGGGCAGCGAGGTCGCCGATGATCCCCTCGCCCAGGGACGATCCGGTCGGCCATGATCGCCTCGGCGATGTCGCCGAGGGCGACGATCGCGCCGGTAGTCATCGCCGCCAGGCTCGCGCATGAACGCGGCGCTCGTCTCGGCGTCGAGCAGGGTCATCGCCCGCTCGGCGATCCGCTGGAGGACGCGGTCGAGGACGAGCGTTCCCGGAGATCTCGCGACCGACGTCGACGAGGGCGGCCATCTCGTCGGCGCGGCGCCGCATCTCCTCGTACAGCCGGGCGTTCTGGATCGCCGTTCCGACGTTGGCGGCGATCGTCGACAGGAGGCGGACGTCGGCCTCGCCGAAGCGCCCGGTCTCCTCGGTGCTCTGGACGCTGATCGCGCCGATCGCCCGGTCGCCGAGCATGGATCGGGACTCCGAGATACGACTTCGGCCGGGACGCCGAGCCTCGGGGTCCCGAGCTCGACGAAATGCTCGTCGCGGTTGAGGAGCAGGGGCTGGCCCGCGGCGATGATCCGCGACGTCAGGCCCTCGCCGAGGGCGATCGGGGCGTCTGGTCCGTGCTGCCCGTCGCTCCCAGTAGTACGGGAACTCGATCTGCTCGGGAGCCGGGTCGAGCAGGGCGACATAGGCGATGTCGGCGTCGAACGCGACCCGGGCGCGCTCGCCGACGAGCTCGATGAGCGCGGCAGGTCGAGCTGGCGTCGCCGCGGCCGTGGCCGATCTGGTTGACGGTCGCGAGCTCGGCCGCGCGGCGGCGGGTCTCGTCGACGAGGCGGGCGTTCTGCGAGGGCGACGCCGAGGCTCGCCGCGAGCGTCGTCAGCAGGCGCAGGTCGGCCTCGCCGAAGGCGCCGACGCGGTCGAGGTTCTGGAGCGACAGGACGCCTTCGACCCGCTCGCCGACGGCTCAGCGGCGACGAACGAGGGCCGACAGCGGCGGCTCGCCGACGATCAACCGCCGGGTTGCCGTACGTCGGGCGCCTGGCGCGGGAAGTCGTCGACGATCAGCGGCTCGGCGGTCTCGAAGACGTGCTTGCGGAAGCCGATCAACGGGATCGTCGTCTCGGGCAGTCGCGGCAAGATCTCGTACGGGGAACCGGATCAGTCGCGGCTTCGCGTCGTCGTAGACGGCGATGTCGAGCGACCTGGGCGTCGAAGATCTCCTGGATCTTGTCGCCGACGAGCTCGTACATCGCCTGCGTGTCGAGCTGCTGCGGCGAGGCCCTGCTGGACGCCGTTGATGATCGCCAGCTCGGCCGCGCGCTGGTCGGTCTCGGCGAGCAGCCGGCGGGTCTCGTCGAACAGCCGGGCGTTCTCGAGCGCGACGCTCAGGCTGGCCGCGAGGGTCGATCAGCAGGCGGACGTCGGCCTCGCCGAAGGCGTTCGCGTCGTCGAGGTTCTGGAGCGAGATGACGCCCTTCGGCGTCGTCGCCGACGACGAGCGGCACGAACAGCGCCGACCTTGGGCTCCTCGCCGATCAGACGACCGGGTTCGTCGAATATGCGACTCGGTGATCGCGTTCGACCAGCATCGGCTGGCGCGACTGCAGCACGCGCAGGCGATCGCGTCTCGATGACCGCGCTTGCCGGAAGCCGCCGGAGCGAGATCGGCTCGTCCGGGAATCGAACGCCGCGCTCGATCGCGTACGGGATAGTGGAAGACACCGGCGGCGCGGTCGAGGATCGCGATGTCGACGACCTGGGCGTCGAAGATCTCGCGGATCTTGTCGCCGACGAGGTCGTACATCGCCTGCATGTCGAGCTCGGCCGCGAGGCCCTCCTGGACGCTGGTGATGATCGCCAGCTCGGCGGCTCGCTGGTCGGTCTCGGCCAGCAGCCGGCGCGTCTCGGCGAACAGGCGCGCGTTCTCGAGGGCGACGCCCATGCTCGAGGCGAGGGTGCCGAGAAGGCGCTCGTCGGCCTCGTCATAGGCGTCCGCGCTCGGTGCTCTCGAGGGCGATGACCCCGATGACCTGGTCGCCGGCGAGGATCGGCACGCCGAGCCACGACTCGTTCTCGACGCCGCCGACGAAGATCGCCCCGTGCGCCTCGGTCGTCCTCGGCTGTTCCCGAGGCTGCAGCGGCGCGCGCGTCCGGATGACGGTCGACGTGAGGCCCTCTCCGAACGGCCACGGCGGTCCTCCGTCGAGGCGCTCACCGCCGTCGATCGAGTAGGGCGCGCTGAGCATGCCCTGACGCCGCGTCATACAGGACGATGCAGATCGAGACGGCGTCGAAGATGCCCGCGGACGCGCTCGCCGACGAGCTCGACGATGGCCTCGAACTCGAGCTGCTTGGCGAGCGCCTGGCCGACCTCGTTGACCAGGGCCAGCTCGGCATTGCGCTGGTCGGTCTCGGCCAGGAGGCGGCGTCGTCTCGGCGAACAAGCGGGCGTTCTCGAGGGCGACGCCGAGGCTGGAGACGATCGTGCCCAGCAGTCGCTCATCGGCGTCGTCGTAGGCGTTGCACTCGGTGCTCTCGAGCGCGACGACGCCGATCCCCCGTCCGCCGGCGAGGATGGGGATGCCGAGCCACGACTCGATCTTCGTCGCCCCAGAAGACCGCTCCGAGGCGCGTCGCCCTCCTCGGCGGAGCCGAACCGGAGCGGACGCATCGTGCTGATCACGATCGACGAGACACCGCTGCCAATCGGTAGCGAAGGCGCCGGGAGCCGCTCACCAGCGTCGATCGAGTACGGGATGTCGATCATCGCGCGGGCCTCGTCCACGAGGGCGATCAACAGCGAGCTGGCCGAGAAGATCGCCCGGAGCCGCTCGCCGACCAGATCGACGATGGCCTGGAAGTCGAGCTGCTTCGCGAGCGCCTGACCGATCTCGTTGACGAGGGCGAGCTCGGCGTTTCGCTGGCGGGTCTCGTCGATCGCCCGGGTGCGCTCGAGCGCCGACGCGATGTGCTGGGCGACGAACGTCAGGACCTCGAGGTCGCGCTCGGTGTGGCTGCGGTCCTCGCGGTAGCTCTGGACGGCGATCACGCCGAGCGTGCGGCCCTCGGATCGAAGCGGGACCCCGAGCCACGAGACGGCCGGCGCGCCGAGGAAGGTGATCTCGCCCTCATCGATGAGCTTCCGCCAGCGTTGCTCGGTCAGGAACAGCGGGACGCCGGTCCGGAGCACGTAGCCGGTGATCCCACCGGCGTCGTCCTTCCCGAGCTCATCCCAGACCGCGGGATCCGGCAGTTCCGTGTCGACAGTGTCGACGTAGAACGGGAAGTTGATCCGATTCGTGGCCTCGTCGTAGAGCGCGATGTAGAAGTTCTCGGCGTACATCAGGTCGGCGACGATCGAGTGGATGGCGGCATAGAACTCGGTCATGTCGCGGACGGCCGTCGCCGTCTCGGCGATCTTCAGCAGGCTGGCTTCGATCCGCTGTCGCTCGACGTGCTCGCCCTCGACCGACTCGAGCTGGGCGAGACGCGCCTTGAGCCTCGACAGCTCGGCCTCAGGACCCTTGCCGAACTTCGATTCGGCCTTGGCGGCCTTGGCGGCCTTCGATCCGGGCTTGGCCGCCGCTTTCGCGACGTTCGCAGCGGTGGACGGCGCGATCCTTCGACGTGGCCGCGCGCTCGGCCTTCTGCGCCGACTTCGAACCGGCCTTGGGCGACACCTTCGAGCGACTGGCCTTCACCGTGCCAACGGCTCGATCGTCATCGGGATCGCGTTCACGCCCATCTGGACTCCCCTGCCGCGCTCCGTCGGGCCGAGCATACCCGAGCGTTCGGCGCCGTCCCAGCCCATCCCCGACGCGGGAGGCGCTCCCTCAGTGCCGGAAGTGACGGACCCCCGTCAGGACCATCGTCGCGCCGGCGGCCTCGGCGACCGCGACGACGTCGGCGTCGCGGACCGAGCCACCCGGCTGGGCGAACGCGCTGACCCCGGCCGCGAGACAGGCCTCGACGGCGTCCGGGAACGGGAAGAAGGCGTCAGAGCCGCAGGCCGCCCCGATGGTCGACTCCGGGCCCGAGATCGACCGCGCTCGATCCACCGCCTGGCGGGCCGCGTCGACCCGGCTCGTCTGGCCCGATCCGAGCCCGACGAGGCGCCCGTCCTTGACCAGGACGATGCCATTGCTCGTGACGCCTCGGACGAGCCGCCAGGCAAGGTCGAGATCGCGCGACTCGGCCGCCGTCGGAGCGCGCGTCGTGGCCACCGTCCAGCCAGCCGGATCGTCCGGTGCGGTGTCCGCGGCCGTGACGAGCACCGCGCCGCCGGCGGTCCGGATCGAGCCGAGCGGATCGGGCGGGCCAGGCCCCGGGTCCCCGGGCTCCTCGCCGGACGTCCCGCCGAGCGACGGGTCGACGACGAGTCGGAGGTTCGGCTTGGCCGACAGGCGCTCGAGCGCGGCCGGTTCGAAGGCCGGGGCGACGACGACCTCGAGGAAGATCGAGCTGAGCGCCTCGGCCAGTCTCGCATCGACCGGTCCGGTCAGCCCGACGACGCCACCGAACGCCGAGACCGGGTCGCCGGCGAGGGCCGCCTCCCAGGCCGCGAGCAGCGTCGGCCGTTCGGCGGCGCCGCATGGGTTCGTGTGCTTGACGATGACGCAGCCGGGCCCGCGCAACGACCGGGTGAGGGCCGCGACGGCGGCCGCGTCGAGCACGTTGTTGTAGCTCAGTGGCTTGCCCTGGAGCGGCGGCTGGCCGGATCCGAACGGGCCGTCGGTCCGGCTGCCCGGACGCCGGTAGCGAGCGGCGGTCTGGTGGGGGTTCTCCCCGTAGCGCAGGGTCTCGACCTTGTCGAGCCCGATCGTCAGCGTCGGCGGGTACGGATCGCTCGCCCCCGGAAGGCCGGGCTCGTCCGGAAGCTCCACGCCGGCGGCTGCCATCCGACCGGGCAGCTCGGCCGCGATCCGGGCGTCGTAGGCGGCGGTGTGGCGGAACGCCTCGACCGCGAGCGCGGAGCGGAGCCCGAGCGGGACGCTGCCGTCGGCGGCCAGCGCCGTCAGGATCGCCTCGTAGCGCGCCGGGCTCGTGACGACGGCCACGCTGGCGTGGTTCTTGGCCGCCGCCCGGATCAGGGTCGGCCCACCGATGTCGATCTCCTCGACGAGCTCGTCGAACGTGATCCCGGGACGGTCGGCGGCGGCGGCGAACGGGTAGAGGTTGACGACGACGAGCTCGAACGGGGCGATCGCCGCAGCCACGAGCTGACGCCGATGGTCGGCCAGGCGACGATCGGCGAGGATCCCGCCGTGGATCCGGGGATGGAGGGTCTTCACCCGGCCGTCGAGCATCTCCGGGAAGCCGGTCACGGCTTCGACGCCGGTGACCGGAAGACCCGCCTCGCGAAGGACTCGAGCGGTCCCGCCGGTGGACACGAGCTCGAACCCGTGGGCGACGAGCCCGCGCGCGAGCTCGACGAGCCCGGTCTTGTCGCTGACCGAGAGGAGCGCCCGGCGCGGCATCGGCAGCGCCGCCTCGGCCCGGTCGACGTCGAGCCCGACCCGGCGCGTCCCGGGCTCGACCCGGAGGGCGCCGGCCAGGGCGAGCGCGACCGCCCGCGGCAGGAGGCGGTGCTCGACCGCCCGGATCCGCTCGTGGAGGCTGTCGACGTCGTCGCCGGCGAGGATCGGGACGGCCTCCTGGGCCACGATCGGCCCACCGTCCAGGGTGGCGTCGACGAGATGGACCGTCGCACCGGTCACGGCAACTCCGTGGGCCAGCGCGTCGCGCACGGCATGCGCGCCGGGGAACGCCGGCAGGAGGGCCGGATGGGTGTTGAGGATCCGGTTCGGGAACGCCGCCAGGGTGGCCTGGCCGACGATCCGGAGGTAGCCGGCCAGGACCACCAGATCGACCTGCGCGGCGGTCAGGGTCGCCGCCAGCTCGGCGTCCTCGGCGGCCCGTCCGACGGGATCGTCCCGCGCCGCCGACGGGATGAGCGCCGTGTCGATCCCCTGCTCGGCCGCCCAGTCGATCGCAGGGCAGGCCCGGTCGGCGAAGACGAGGACAATCGTTCCGCCGAGCTCGCCTCGGTCGCCGGCCGCGGCAAGAGCGCGCAGGTTCGAGCCGCCACCCGACACCCCGACCGCGATCCGCCGCCCCGCGGCGGTCACCGGATTGCGCCCTCCACGTAGCGTCGGCCACCGAGGTCGGCAGCCGGGACGACCTCGCCGACGAGCCAGGCCGGGATGTCCTCGACCGCGAGCGCGGCGATCGTCGCGTCGACGGCCTCGGGCGCGACGACGACGACCATCCCGAGGCCACCGTTGAACGTGGCCCGGAGCTCGTCGTCCTCGAGCCCGCCGAGGGCACCGAACAGCCGCATCACCGACGGCATCGGCCAGCGGCCGGGATCGAGCCTCGCGCCCAGTTCGTCGGGGAGCGTCCGCGGCACGTTGCCCGGCAGCCCGCCGCCGGTGATGTGGGCGATCCCGCGCAGGTCGTGACCGGCCGCATCGAGCGTGGCCCGGAGCCGGAGGATTGCCCCGGCGTAGACCCGGGTCGGCACGAGGAGGACCTCGCCGAGGGTGGCCAGGGCGAGGCCGGGCTCGACGGCCAGCGAGGCATCCGTGGCCGGGTCGCCGAGCGATCGGCGCAGCCGCTCCTGGTACGGCGAGCGGAGGTCGAGGTCGAACTGGGCGACGAGCGCCCGCACGAGCGAGAAGCCGTTGGCGTGGAGGCCCGTCGCGGCCAGCCCGACGATCGCGTCGCCGGGCTGGATCGTCGAGCCATCGATCGCCCGCTCCCGCTCGACGACCCCGACGCAGAACCCGGCGAGGTCGAAGGAATCCTCGTCCATGAGCCCGGGGTGCTCGGCTGTCTCGCCACCGAGCAGCGCGCAGCCCGCCTCGCGACAGCCCGCGGCGATCCCTCCGACGAGCACGGCCACGTCGGCCGGGTCGAGCCGGCCGACGGCGACGTAGTCGAGGAAGAACAGCGGCGCCGCGCCACAGCAGACGACGTCGTCGACGCACATCGCCACGAGGTCGATCCCGATCGTGTCGAACCGCTCGAGCGCCGAGGCGATCGCGGTCTTGGTCCCGACGCCGTCGGTCGAGCTGACGAGCAACGGATCGCGGAGGTCGGCCGGGAGCCCGATTGCGCCGGCGAACCCACCCAGCCCGCCGACGACCTCCGGGCGCCGGGTCGACTCGACCGCGTCGCGGATGAGCTCGACGGTCCGCTCCCCCGCGGCAACGTCGACCCCGGACCGGACGTATGCCCGGCGCGGGTCAGCCACGCCCAGCCGGGCCCGGCACGGCGGGCAGGACGAGCGGCGGCGCCAGGTCGGTGCCGGGCTCCTCCTCGAGCATGAACTTGCGGCTCCGGGCGTCGTACGGGACCGGCACGGGGTAGTTGCCGTCGAAGCAGGCGAAGCAGAACTGCTCGTACGGCAGCTCGAGCGCCGCCAGCACCCCGGCGATCGACAGGTAGCCGAGCGAATCGGCCCCGATGAACGACTGGATCTCGTCGATCGACTGAGTCGCCGCGATCAGCTCGGTCTCGATCTGGGTGTCGATCCCGTAGAAGCACGGGTGGTAGATCGGTGGTGCGCTGATCCGGACGTGGACCTCGGCGGCGCCGGCCTTCCGGAGCAGCGCGACGATCTGCTTGGTCGTCGTGCCCCGGACGATCGAGTCGTCGACCACCGTCAGCCGCTTGCCCCGGACGACCTCGCGGAGCGGGTTGAGCTTGAGCGTCACGCCGCGATGGCGGAGCGTCTGCGAGGGCTGGATGAACGTCCGCCCGGTGTAGCGGTTGCGGACGAGGCCCTCGCGATACGGGATGCCCGAGCGCTCGGCGTAGCCGGCCGCGGCGGGGGCGCCGGTGTCCGGGACCGGCATCACCAGGTCCGTCGCGACCGGATGCTCGTCGGCGAGCTGCATGCCCATGTGCCGGCGCGCCTCGTAGAGGTTGCGGCCCTCCATGTACGAATCGGGCCGGGCGAAGTAGATGAGCTCGAAGACGCACAGCGCATGGCGCTCGTCGGCGAACCGGACCGAGCGCGGCGGGCGGCCGGCCTCGAGCACGACGATCTCGCCCGGCTCGACGTCCCGGACGTAGTCCGCCCCGACGATGTCGAGGCCGGTCGTCTCCGAGCTCAGGATCCAGCCGGCGCCGGCGTCGTCGTCGCCCCACAGGCCGGGCTCCATCGCCCCCTGGGCCGCCTCCGGGGCGGGCAGCCGGCCGAGCACGAGCGGCCGGAAGCCGTACGGGTCGCGCACCCCGATGACCCGGCGCTCGTCGAGGATCACGAGGCTGTACGCGCCGCGAACCCGGGGCAGGACCTTGAGCAGCGCCTCGACCGTGTCGACGGCCGGCTCGTCGGCGAGCAGCGCCGTGAGGAGCTCGGTGTCGGTCGAGGCCGGCAGCCGGGCCCGGCCGCCGCGGAGCTGGCCGAGGAGCTCGCGGGTGTTGACGAGGTTGCCGTTGTGACCGACCGCCACGGCCCGGCGCGGGCCGAGCCGGAACGTCGGCTGAGCGTTCTCCCAGACCGTGGAGCCGGTCGTCGAGTAGCGACAGTGGGCGATCGCGAGGTTCCCGCGCAGGCTCGGCAGGCGGCGCTCGTCGAGGACCGACGCGATCATCCCGAGGTCCTTGTAGAGCATGAGCTCGCGACCGTCGCTGACCGCCACCCCGGCCGACTCCTGGCCACGATGCTGGAGGGCGAACAGGCCGAGCGCAGCGATCTGGGCGGCCTCCGCCTGACCGCCGGTTGGCAGAACGACGCCGAACACGCCACACATCTCAGCGATCCTCCGGGAGCGAGCCTGCCGGGCCGTCCTCGCCGAGGGCGCGGGCGAGCCCGTGCTCCCAGGCGTGGCGAAGGTCGGCCACCGGGACATCGACCGCGTCGGCGATCCGCGAGCCGCGCTCCTCGGCGGCCCCGGTGGCGCCCTGGCCGGCCAGCTCGATGAACAGGCGGCTGCCGCCGACCGTCCCGAGCTCCTCGACCGGCAACCCGTGCTGCCGTGCCAGCAGGACGAGCGCGGGGGCATGTCGCGGCCGGCAGCTGAGGACGAGCCGCGACGGGCTCTCGCCGAACAGCTCGACGGCCGGCGCCCCGGCGATCGGCAGGCGCAGGACCGCGCCGACGCCTCGGTCGCCCGCACCCCAGATGCAGCCCTCGGCGATCGCGACGGCCAGGCCGCCACCGCTGACGTCCTGGGCCGACGCGACGAGGCCGCGCGCGATGGCCTCGCGGACGAACGCCTGGACGGCGACCTCGCGGGCCAGGTCGAGCGACGGCGGACCGTCCTCCGGGGCGACCCCGGCGAGCGCGGCGTAGGCACTGCCGAGGAGGCCCGGCGTCGTCGAGCCGACGAGCACGATCGTGTCGCCCTCGGCCACGAACGCCGGGCCGACCCGCGTCTCGACGTCGTCGAGCAGGCCGACCACCCCGATCTCGGGTGTCGGGGCGATCGGCCCGGCCGGCGACTCGTTGTAGAGCGAGACGTTCCCGCCGGTGACCGGCAGGCCGAGCGCGCGGCACGCGTCGCCGAGTCCGCGGACCGCCTCGGTGAGCTGCCAGAAGGCCTCGGGCCGGGTCGGGTCACCGTAGTTCAGGCAGTTCGTCACGCCGAGCGGCCGGGCGCCGGTGATCGACACGTTGCGGGTGGCCTCGGCCACGCTGAGTGCCGCGCCGAGCCACGGGTCGACGAGGCCGACGGCCTGGTTGCCGTCGGTCGTGGCCACCAGGGCCCTGGAGCTGCCCTTGATCCGCAGGATCGCCGCTCCGTGACCAGGCCCGACGACCGTGTTCGCCTGGACATGGCTGTCGTACTGCTCGTGGACCCACTGCCGGCTCGACAGGTTCGGCCCACCGAGCAGCGACAGGAGCACGGCGCCGGGATCCATCCCCCGTTCCGGCAGCCCGTCGCTCGCCTCGACCGCGGCGCCCGGTGCTGGCGCCGCGCGATGGCGGGGCGGCGGGGCGGCCAGCCGATGGTGGACGATCGCATCGCTCGTCAGCGCCGCCGCCGGGATCCGGGCGAGCTCAACCGAGCCCGCAGCCGGCCGGCCGGCTGCGTCGAGCCCCCCGCCGACCACGCTGACGTCGCCGTCATCGGTGACCCGCCCGACGATCGCGACGGGCAGCCCCCAGCGCCGGCAGACCTCGCGCACGTCCTCCCAGCGCTCCGGCCGGACGATCGCCAGCATCCGCTCCTGCGACTCGGAGATCATCACCTCGAACGGCGCCAGCCCGGGCTCGCGACGCGGGATCGCGTCGAGGTCCACCGCGATCCCGGTCCCGGCCCGGTCGGCCGTCTCCGACGTGGCGCAGGTGATCCCGCCGGCGCCGAGGTCCTGGAGCCCCTCCACCAGGCCACGCTCGATGAGCTCGAGGCTCGCCTCGATCAGGAGCTTCTCGGCGAACGGGTCGCCGACCTGGACCGTCGGCCGCTTCGATGGCTCGTCGGCACCGAACGTGGCCGAGGCGAGGACCGACGCGCCGCCGATCCCGTCGCGGCCGGTCGTCGAACCGAACAGGACCGCCAGGTTGCCCGGCCCGGGCGCCCCGGCCAGGGTGAGCCGCGATTCGTCGAGCAGGCCGATCGCCATGACGTTGACGAGCGGGTTGGCGCCGTACGACCGGTCGAAGACGAGCTCGCCGCCGACCGTCGGGACCCCGACGCAGTTGCCGTACCCCCCGACCCCCCTGACGACGCCGTTGACGAGGTGCCGGGTGTGCGGGTCGGCCGGGTCCCCGAACCGGAGAGCGTCGAGGACGGCGATCGGCCGGGCGCCCATCGTGAAGATGTCGCGGAGGATGCCGCCGACCCCGGTCGCCGCGCCCTGGTACGGCTCGACCGCGCTCGGATGGTTGTGCGACTCGATCTTGAACGCGACCGCCAGCCCGTCGCCGATCGAGATCACACCGGCGTTCTCGCCGGGACCGGCCACGACGCCGGAGCCCGTCGTCGGCAGTGTCCTCAGGAGCGGCTTCGAGCTCTTGTACGAGCAGTGCTCGCTCCACATCACGCTGAACATCGCGAGCTCGAGCTCGTTCGGGTCCCGGCCGAGCCGGGCCTCGATCGCGACGAGCTCGTCGTCGGTCAGGCCGAGCCGGCGATGGAGGGGCAGCTCGACGGCCTGCGCTGCCATCGCCGTCATCGGGCGCCGACGACCACGACGGGCCGGGCCGCGGCGGCGCGCTCGGCGGCCGACTCGACCAGCGAGCGGATGATCCCAAGCCCGTCGGCCGAGCCGAGCACGGCCTCGACCGCCGTCTCCGGGTGGGGCATCAGGCCGGCGACGTTGCCGGCCGCGTTCGTCACCCCGGCGATCGCCCGGAGCGAGCCATTCGGGTTCGCCCGGTCGTCCTCGCCGCCGGCCACGCTCCCGTCGTCGCGGACGTAGCGGAACAGGACCCCGCCGCTCGCCTCGAGCGCGTCGAGCGTCGCCGGCTCGGCGAAGTAGCAGCCTTCACCGTGGGCGACCGGCATCCGGAGCGGGCCGAGCCCGCCGATCGCCCGGGTGAACGGCGAGTCGAGCCGCGCCGGGCCGATCGCCACCTGGCGCGACACGAACCGGAGCGAGCGATTGCGGAGGAGCGCCCCGGGGAGCAGCCCGGCCTCGGTCAGGACCTGGAAGCCGTTGCAGATCCCGAGGACGAGCCCACCGTCCGCCGCGTAGCCGGCCACCGAGCGCATCACCGGGCTGAACCGGGCGATGACCCCGGCGCGGAGGTAGTCGCCGTAGGCGAAGCCGCCGGGCAGGACGATCCCGTCGACCCCGGCCAGATCGGGCGACTCGTGCCACAGGACGACCGGCTCGGCGCCGGCCACCCGCAGGGCGTTCAGCGCGTCGATGTCACGGTTCGAGCCCGGGAACACGACGACGCCGATCCGGACCATCAGGCAGGGACCCCGTCGACCGGGTCGGCCGAGGTCGTCGACGACGTCGCGCCGAGGAGCTCGACCGTATGGGACTCGATCAGCGGGTTGCTCAGGAGCTCGCCGGCCAGCCGGTCGACGGTGGCTCGTGCATCCGCTTCGGTCGGGGCGTCGACCGTCAGCTCGATCCGGCGGCCGACCCGGACCGCCGGACACGCCGCCGACTCCGAGATGCGGCAGGCTGCTCTCGACGGCCCGCCCCTGCGGGTCGAGGATGCCCTCCTTCGGCGTGACGTTGACCGCGAACCGGAATGCCGTCGATGTGCTCATGAGCCGATGACGTCCTCCTCGAGATAGCGATTGAAGCTCCCGCCCGTGATCCGTTCGAAGGCCTCGACATAGCGGGCCCGGGTGCCCGCGACGACTTCGTCGGGCAGCTCCGGCCCGGGCGCCGTCTTGGCCCATGGCTGGGTCTCGAGCCAGTCCCGGACGTACTGCTTGTCGTAGCTCGCCTGGGCCCGCCCGGGTGCGTAGGTGGCGGCGTCCCAGAAGCGCGACGAATCGGGCGTGAGCACCTCGTCGATCAGCAGCAGCTGGAAGTCGGTCGTCAGCCCGAACTCGAGCTTCGTGTCGGCCAGCAGGATCCCGGCATCCGCCGCGACCCGGGCGCCGAAGCCGTACACCATCAGCGCCGCGTCGCGGACCTGCTCGGTGAGCTCGCCGGCGGCCGCCCGTCCGAGCCGGCGGCCGCCGATCTCGAGCGGTGCGAGACGGTCGATCATCGCGTCGAGGTCGATGTTCTCGTCGTGGACGCCGGACTCGGCCTTGGTCGAGGGGGTCAGGATCGGCTGCGGCAGCTGGTCGCTCTCGACGAGGTCGGGTGGCAGCCGATGGCCGCAGATCGCGCCCGTCCGCCGGTAGTCGTTCCAGCCGGATCCGGCGACATAGCCGCGGACGATCACCTCGACCGGGAGGACGAGTGTCCGGCGGCAGATCATCGTCCGACCACGCAGGTCGGCGCGCTCGGCCGGCTCGACCGGGAGATCGGCCGGATCCGTTCCGAGCAGGTGGTTCGGGACGACCGGCCGGGTCTGGGCGAACCAGAACCGGGACAGCCCGGTCAGGACCCGGCCCTTGTCCGGGATCGAGGTCGGCAGGACGACGTCGAACGCCGACAGCCGGTCGGAGGCGACGAGCACGAGGCGGTCGTCGTCGAGCTCGTACAGGTCGCGGACCTTGCCGGAGCGGACGAAGGCGCCGGTCAGGGTCATCGGGCAGGAACCTCGATCCGGTCGAGCCGGGCGATGATCGTCGGGGCGTGGCGGAGGAAGGCCGAATCGTCGAAGCAGGCATCGAGCTGGCTGAGCGACAGGCTCCGGGCCACGACCGGCTCGGTGGCGAGCAGGTCGCGCAGTCCGAGCCGCTCGTCGGCCGCCCGCAGGGCGCAGCGCTGGACGATCCCATAGGCCTCGTCGCGATCCATCCGGCCATCCTCGACGAGCGCGACGAGGACCCGCGACGAGGCATGCAGCCCGAGCCCGCGCTCGATGTTCTCGCGCATCCGCTCGGGCCGGACGACGAGCCCCTCGACGAGCCCGGTCATCCTGACCAGCATGTAGTCGAGCAGGATCGTCGCATCGGGCAGGAGCACCCGCTCGGCGGAGCTGTGGCTGATGTCCCGCTCGTGCCACAGCGGCTGGTCCTCGAGCGCGGCCAGGGCGTACCCGCGCAGGAGCCGGGCCAGGCCGGCGATCCGCTCGGACAGGATCGGGTTGCGCTTGTGGGGCATCGCGCTCGAGCCCTTCTGGCCGGCCCGGAAGGGCTCCTGGACCTCGCCGATCTCGGTGTGCTGGAGGTTGCGCACCTCCGTCGCGAAGCGTTCCAGCGAGCCGCCCGTGATCGCGATCGCGCCGAGAAACGCCGCGTGGCGGTCGCGCTGGACGATCTGGGTGCTGACCGGGTCGACCCGCAGCCCGAGCGCGTCGAGGACCTCCGCCTCGAGCTCGGGGTCGAGGTGGCTGTAGGTGCCGACCGGTCCCGAGATCTTGCCGGTCCCGATCTCGGCGACCGCCTCGGCGAGCCGGCGACGATCGCGGTCGATCTCGAACGCCCAGCCGGCCAGCTTGAGCCCGAGCGTCGTCGGCTCGGCATGGACCGAGTGGGTCCGGCCCATCATCAGCGTGCCCGCCTCGGCCCGGGCCCGCGCGACGAGCGCGCCGAGGAGCCGGTCGCAGTCGGCCAGGAGCCGCTCGCCGGCGGCCCGGAGCTGGAGGCCGAGGGCGGTGTCGACCACGTCGCTGCTGGTCAGCCCGAGATGGAGATAGCGGCCCGCCGGTCCGATGCTCTCGGCGACCTGGCTGACGAACGCGATCACGTCGTGGTCGGTCGTCCGCTCGATCTCGGCGATCCGCTCGACGTCGATCCTCGCCCGCTCCTCGATCGTGGCCAGCGCGTCGGCCGGGATCAGGCCGCGGGCCGACTGGGCGCGCGCGACCGCGAGCTCGACCTGGAGCATCCCCTCGAACCGGGCCTCCTCGGTCCAGATCGCGCCCATCTCGGGCAACGTGTAGCGCGGGATCATCGGGGGCCCACCGCAGCGGCCAGCGAAGGGGCGTCGGCAGCGATGTCGCGCCGGCGCTGGAGGCCATCCCAGGCGATCGCGTCGGCCGCTCGCTCGGCCCCGGCCCGGGCGGTCGCCAGGTCGGGCCCGCGGCCGACGACCGTCACGATCCGACCGCCGTTCGTTCCGTAGCCGCCGCCTGGCCGGCCGATCGTCCCGGCATGGAAGACGAGAGCGCCGAGCGACGCGGCCTCGTCGAGGCCCGCGATCGGGTCTCCCCGGCGGGGCGTGTTCGGGTAGCCCTTCGCGGCCAGGACGATCCCGACGGTTGCGCCCGGGAAGACCGGCAGGCCGACGGCATCCGATCCGTGGCTGTCGGACTCGATCGCGCGCCGGACCGGGCCGAGATCGCCGCGAGCCGCAGCGAGGAGGACCGGCCCGAGCGGGCCGGCGAGCCGGGGCAGGATCGCCTGGGCCTCCGGGTCGCCCAGGCGCGCGTTGCACTCGAGCAGCAACCGGTCCGTCGTCGGTCAGCATGAGGCCGGCATAGAGGAAGCCGCGGAACGGGCTGCCACGTCGGGCGAGCTCGGCCAGCAGCGGCCGGTGGATCGTGTCGACCAGTCCGGCCGCCACTCCGTCCGGGAGGTCGGCGAGCGGACTGTACGCGCCCATCCCGCCGGTGTTCGGTCCGCGATCGCCATCGCACAGCCGCTTGTAGTCGCGGGCGGGCGGCAGGGCGAGCGCATCGTGCCCATCGGCGATCGCGATGACGCTCGCCTCGCGTCCGAACAGGCGCTCCTCGAGGACGGCCCGCGGTCGTCCGCGGGCTCCGTCGACCGCGCCGGTCACGGGCTGCAGGAGCGCGGCGAGGTACGGCTCCGCCCCAGCCGCGTCGTCGCACACGTAGACGCCCTTGCCGGCCGCCAGGCCGTCGGCTTTGACGACGAGGCCGTGGCCGGTCGCACCGAGCTCGGCCGCGAACGATCGGGCGGCCTCGAGCTCGCCCGCGGCGAACGCCCGGCTGCGGGCCATCCGGACACCGGCAGCAGCCGCGACCTCGTGGCAGAAGGCCTTGCTCGTCTCGATCATGGCGGCCGCCATCGACGGCCCGAAGACCGGGATCCCGGCCGTCTCGAGCGCGTCTGCGACGCCGGCCGCGAGCGGCGCCTCGGGACCGATCACGACGAGCTCGGCGGATGTCAACCGGGCGGCCCCGACGACGGCCTCGGGCAGGAGCGGATCGACGTCCTTCAGGCAGCGAACGCGGCCCTCGGCACCGATCGCGGCGCTGCCGGGCGCCACCGCGACCTGGTTGACGCCGGGTTCGGCGGACAGCTTCCAGGCGAGCGCGTGCTCGCGGCCACCGGCGCCGACGATCAGGATCCGGGTCGGCATGACGGGCAGGCTCATGCCCGGACGGCTCCGGCGGCCGGGCCCGACGAGCGGCCACCGCCGGGTGACGGGCCGACGCCGGCTGCCGGCGCGGGCACGGTGGGTCGATGACGCATGGGACGGTAGGCACGCTCGATGGTCTGGGTTCGCTCTGGCCCGACCGAGACCAGCACGATCGGCACGCCGGCCGCCTCCTCGAGCGCCGTCACGTAGCGTCGCGCGTTCTCGGGCAGCTCGGCGAGCGTCCGGACGGCGTTGATCGGCTCGACCCAGCCGGGGAATCGCTCGTAGATCGGGGTCGCCCGGGCGAGGACCTCGGCGCTCGACGGCCAGCTCTCGACCCGCTGCCCGTCGATCTCGTAGGCGACGCACAGGAGGATCTCGTCGATCCCCGACAGGATGTCGATCTTGTTGAGCATGATGCTGCTCACGCTGTTGACCGCCACGGCATAGCGCAGCGACACGGCATCGAACCAGCCGACCCGGCGGGGCCGCCCGGTCACGGTCCCGAACTCGTGGCCCCGGTCGGCGATCCCGGCCCCGATGTCGTCGAGCAGCTCGGTCGGGTACGGCCCGGAGCCGACCCGGGTGGTGTAGGCCTTCATGACCCCGATGACCTCGTCGACCTGGAGCGGGCCGATGCCGCCCCCGGTGCAGGCTCCACCGGCGATCGGGTTCGACGACGTGACGTAGGGGTAGCTCCCGTGATCGATGTCGAGGAGGGTCCCCTGGGCGCCCTCGAGGATCACGTGGTCGCCGCGGCGCAGGGCGTCCTGGACGAGCCAGGTCGTGTCCGCGAGGTGAGGGCGGAGTCGCTCGCCCCAGGCCATCGCCCGCTCCACGAGTGGCTCGACCTCGAAGGGCTCGTCGCTGCCCATCGCGGCGAGAAGCGTGTTCTTGTCCGGCAGGACCCGCTCCAACCGGTGGCGGAACGTCGCCGCGTCGAGCAGGTCCTCCATCCGGAGGCCGAGCCGGGAGGCGCGATCGGCGTAGGTCGGCCCGATCCCGCGGTTCGTCGTGCCGACCTTCTCGCCGTCGAGCCGGGCTTCCATCGCCCGGTCGAGCGCGACGTGGTAGGGCATGATCACGTGGGCGTTCCGGCTGACCCGGACCTTGGCGGTGTCGATCCCGCGGGCGGTCAGCATGTCGAGCTCGCCGATGAGCGTCTCCGGGTTGACCACGACCCCCGGGCCGATGATGCAGGCGATGTGCGGGTAGAGCACGCCCGACGGGGTGAGCCGGAGCTTGAACACCTCGTCCCCCAGGACGACCGTGTGACCGGCGTTGTCGCCACCCTGGTAGCGAACGGCCATCGCGACCTGCTCGGCCAGGAAGTCGGTCGTCTTGCCCTTGCCCTCGTCGCCCCACTGGAGCCCGACGATCACGGTGGCCGGCATCAGGCGGCTGCCCGGGACGTGAAAAGGCCCCCGACCGGGTGGCCGAGGACCGGGATAGACTGCTCCCCTCGTCGAGCCGCCGGCGTTCCGGCGATCCCCAGGGCGGTCGGCGTTCGTCTCACCGGGCGAACGTTCCTCGAGCGATGGGCGTGATCTCCGTGAGGCGGGGCAGGCCCGCGTTCCGAGACCGCCCGAGTATAGCAGCGAGGGCCGGGCGACGAGCCCGGCCCTCGCGGTCGGTCTGGATCAGGTCAGGCGATCAGTCGCCGTACACGTCGTCCCAGTCCTTGACCTTCAGGAGGAGGATCTGGCCGCGCTCGACGAGCTCGGCAACGGTCCCCGGTCCCGTCCCGGCCGGCAGCCCCTTGGCCGTGTGGACCTGGGCGTCGAACAGGAAGGTGCCCTTGCCGAGGAGCTTCTCGGTGTCGATGATCCCGCTCGACTCCTCGTCGGTCGTCAGGCGGTTCGGGTCCTCGACCGAGCCGGGACCGAACAGGGCCGCGTTGAACCGGGCGACGACGCCCAGCTCGCCGTCCTTGATCCGGTAGGCAACGATCCGGGCCAGCTGGTTGTTGTTGCCCGGGTCCTCCTGGATGAGGATGTTTCCGTGCCGATCGATGGCCAGGTTGTCCGGCTTGTTGAACTTCGACTCGCTGCCGCCGAGCGACTCGCTCCCGTCGAGGAGCAGGGTCAGCGTGGCGCCGGCGAAGGGATGATCGATGTCCTTGAACCGGAGCCGCCACAGGCCGCCGCCGTCGCGAAGGTCGAGCCCGGCGCCCTCGGTTTGACCGCCTTCGGTCGTGACGAAGTAGTAGTCGTTCCGGTGGCGCGGGTCGAAGTGGCCGTCCTCGATCCGATTGAGGCTCAGGCCCAGGGTCTTCGCCAGCGTGTTCTGGACGGCGCCCGTCTGGCTCCACGGGACGTTCACGAGGTCGACCGCGGCGGGCACCCCGGTGCCGTAGGTCGATCGCCACTGGGCATCGTTGGTGACCGCCCCGTTGACCGCCTTGAGGACATAGTCGAGCCCGTCCGTCAGGCCGGCCCGGTCGAGCGGGCTGCCGGACCATCCCTTGGTCCCGACGTAGACCCAGAGCTGGCTGCCGTCACCCGGGCCGTCCTCGTCCCCGATGACCAGGGTCGTCCGGGTCCGGTTGGCCGCCGGGACCGTGTTCTCCTTCGAGAACAGGCTCAGGCGCGGGAGCGCGATCGCCGTGCCATCCTGGGTCACGCCGAACGTGCGGCCGGTGTCTCCGTCCTCCTCGTTGGCGAAGTAGATCTGGCCCCGGTAGCCGCTCCGGGTTCGCTCGTCGAAGAAGACGCCGGGGGCCGACAGGGTCGCCGAGCAGAACCGTCCGAACGTCAGTTCCTGGGCCGCGAGATCGTCGAACCTGGCACCGGCGGTGACCGGCATGCCGTTGGGGTAGTCCCAGAACGTGACGCCCGGGTCGATGAGGTCCGATCCGCGCTCCACCTCGAGCGTCTTCGGATCGATGATCCAGCGCGACACGAACGAACCGGTCTGGCCGTGGCGCCGGACGATTCCCTGGGC
Source organism: uncultured Chloroflexia bacterium (assembly GCA_963755285.1). Taxonomy (GTDB): domain Bacteria; phylum Chloroflexota; class Limnocylindria; order Limnocylindrales; family CSP1-4; genus Chersky-267. Next base: position 263,322 of record CAVWJB010000005.1, read on the forward strand.
GTCGCGCAGCTCGTGGTTGGCGTAGAGCAGGACGTCGTGGTCCTTCTTCGTCGCGCCGAGGCCGTCCGGCACGCCGACGAGCTCGTAGCCGTTGTCGGCCGAGCCGGCGTCACCGACCGTCAGGACCGAGGTGATCCGGACGTCATCGGCGACGGGCAGGACGTATGGAGCGGTGGTCGTGCTCGGGCCAGTGGCGGTCGTCGGCGGCGCGGCCGACACCGGGGCGACCACCGCCAGCGAGGCGGCCGCGGCGATCACCATCGACAGCCGGCGACGCGTGGCGCGGGGTCTCGAATGCTCAGTCAACGTGCATCCTCCTGGTGCGGGGCGGGTTCGCAACCGACCGTATGGAGGCTCGATGAACGAGGCGTTGTCGTCGGGCTAGTTTCGGGTGAACTTCGCGCCGGACCCGGCCGCCTGACGTGCGGGAGGAGCGGTGCTCGGTGGCGGGGTGGACCGCATGCTCGGGGAGAGGCGCGACGTTCAGAGCGCCCGGATATCAGCACCATTGCTACCGAGCAGCCTGAGCGCCCAGCATCGGGTCAGCAGCCCGCCTGGGCGCCGGAATATCAGCGCCATTGCTCGGCGGGCTCGCAGCTCGAGGCCCGAAGCTGGATCGCGGCGAACCGGGCCCCGGAACCCAACCCGATAGCAATGCCGGTGATATCGAGGCGGTCTCGCGGACTCCTGACGCGAGTGGAGCCGGCCTTCGAGGCGGCCGGGGCCGGCGTTCAAGGTGACCGGGCCGTCAGCCGACCAGGAGCGGCTCGATCGCCCGGGCCGCTCGCTCGATGTCGTCGCGGGTCGTGTACACGTGGGTTGCGCACCGGATCGCCGTCCCGCGGACGGCTGCTCGGACGCCGGCTGAGGCGAGCGCCGAACGGGCGGCATCGGCATCGTCGATCGGAGCGCACACCAGAGACGCCCCGCCCCATTCGACGCCGAGGCGCTCGGCGAGCTCGCGAGCCAGGTCGCGCGCCTCAGCGAAGGCACCGGTCGGCGCCCACGACTCGAGGAGCCGGAGCGACTCGACCGCGCCGATCCACGGGAACCAGGCCAACGAAACGTCGAGCCGACGCGCGTCGAGGGCAAGCGTCAGTGGGCCCCCGAAGTAGCGTCCGTACGGATCGTCGGCCGCGCGCCAGTTCGCGACGATCGGCGGCAGGTCGTTCAGGCGGTCCGGCCGAGTGGCGAGGAAGGCGACGCCACGCGGACACAGCAGGTGCTTGTAGCCGGCCGCGACGATGTAGTCGACCCGATCGATGACGGACGCGATCGGAGACGAACGGGATCGCCTGGGTCGCGTCGACCAGGACGCGCGCCCCGACCGCGGCCGCCCGGTCGAGGATGGCGCCGAGGTCGGCCATGCGGCCGGTCTGCATCTGGACGAGGCTCGTCGCCACGAGTGTGGTCGACGGACGGATCTCGTCCGGGAGCCGCTCGAGGGCGACCTCGCGGACGACTGCACCGCGCTCTCTGGCCAGGAGCAGCGGGAACAGGACCGACGTGAACTCGTCGGCCGGTACGACAATCTCGTCTTCCGGACCGAGCTCTGCTGCAATCAGGCCCACTGCGACCGAAACGGCCGGCATGAGCGAGACAGCGTCCGTCGCGACTCCGATGAGATTGGCGAACGACGACCTCGCGGCCTCCGCGGGGCGGTCCCAGTCGACGATCCAGTCGGCGGTTCCGGCCTGCCATGCCTCGAGCGCCACCCGAATCGCGCGGACCGTCGGCTCGGGCGGGAGACCGTAGGTCGCCGAGTCGAGGTAGGCGATCCCCGGGGCAGGCGTGAAGAGGGCTCGAATCGCGGCGTCCACGCTACTCCGGACCTGCGACAGGACCGTGACCTCCGGAGGTCGCCTGGTGCGTCTCGGGTCGGCGCACCGCGAACACCGGCCACGTGCCAGGGACGCCCTTGAGCATGTCGACCTCGCCGGCATGGACGCCTACCCTCAACTGGAGGTCCTCGGCGGCAACGTCGTCGACGATCGCGAGGGCGCACCGAACACGCCGTCGCGAGCGAACCGAGTCGCTGGCTGGTCGGTCATCGACCGATCATCCCATGGCGTCCAAGCCTCGGAGGGCGCCGGCTGCGGCAACGAGAGGGCTGAGCTCCTCGCCGGTCAGGTCACCTGGACCCGGATCGTCCCCCGCTCGAGGAGCGCGCCCTGGGCGAACGAGTCAGGCGCATAGAGGAACCAGTTCAGGTCCGCCGGCCCGACGCGGAAGCCGGACGGGATCGGGTGATTGGCGGACAGGGAGTACGGCGTCGGCGCCCAGTTGAGGATGCCGATGTCGACCTGTCGGACCCCGATCGACGGCTCCGCCCGCAGGAGCGTCAGGCCGGGATCGGTCACGGCGCCTGCGTCCGAGTAGCAGAAGCAGAGGCCCAGGTTCAAGATCTCGTATGGCCTCGGGTCGGGGTTCACGAGCCAGAAGATCAGGACGAAGGTCGATCCGCGGACGGCGCCACCCCAACCGATCGAGCTGATGAACGGCGAGTGCGCCGTCTTGCCACTGAGCTTGCGGATCAGCTCGTCGCGGGGCAGGGTCACGCTCGACATCCCCTTCCGCTCGTACTCGCGCTCGCGCTCGCGCGCCTCGGCCAGGATGCGGTCGGCCTGCTCGGCGATATCGCGTGCCGAGCGGCGGGGTCCCCGCGTGCCCGGCGTCTTCGATGACCTGGTTGCCATGTTCCACCTCGATCCAGGACGAACGGTCGCGGCCGCGACTTCGCTACGGATTTCTCGACAGGGCGACCAATTCATCGCCGATGACACGCTGAACGTCAACGCTACGCTCCATCCCGCCGGCCGGCTCGCGCCGCGAGATGGCTACACTCAGGCCGCGACCCGAGCCCGCTCGCTCGGGGGCCGGGGAACAGCCTGGTGTGTCGGTGAGGATGCGGGTCCCGAGGGTGCGCCGACGCTGGCTCGTCGTGGGCCTCGTCGCGCTCCTGGTGGTCTTCGTTGCGTACCGCCTGCTCGATAGCCCGACCTGGATCTACTACTACCGCGTCCTCGACGAGCGGACGCTGGCTGTCCAAACGATCAGCGGCCCGGGTGCATCGGTACGCGTGACGGACGTCACGGAGACGACGTCGACGGTCACCATCACCGTTCGGTCCTTCTTCATCCAGCTCGGACCTGCGACGACCGAGGGCGTTCCGTACGAGTCGATCGCGAAGCTGCAGGACCCCCTCGGCAGCCGGACCGTGATCGATGGCAGCAGCGGCTTGCCCGTCCAGCGCGCGCATTGCCCGCCGCCGGACGTCTTCGCGCCCGTCTGTCCCTGACCAGCCGGAGCTGCCCGCGTCGGCCAGCGGAGCGTCCGTATGAGCTTCGACGTTCGACGTCGCGAGGCGGCGCGGGCGTGGTCGGCGGGCCGGATAAGGCGCGGTGAAGCCGCAGCGAAGCCCCAGGTGATGACCCTCCGCTACGGTCGTGATGCCCGTCGGCTCCCGCCGGCCGTCGGGATCGACCCGCCGCATGACGCAGGGTCGGGACCGGCCCCGCCGGCCGACCCAGAAGGAGAGTTGGACCGATGAACAAGGTCCTGTTGACCGGTCGCCTGACCCGCGATCCGGAGCTACGTGCGCTGGCCAGTGGAAAGTCGGTCACGACGTTCAACGTCGCGACGAACGAGTATGCCGGCGGCGGCAAGGAGAAGGCGGAGTTCCACACGATCGTGACCTGGGACAAGCTCGCCCAGGTCTGTGGCCAGTACTTGGGCAAGGGCCAGCAGGTCGCGATCGAAGGCCGGCTCCAGACCCGGAGCTGGGATGACGATGCCGGCAAGCGCCACTGGCGAACGGAGATCGTCGCGAATCACGTCGAGATGCTGTCCGGGCGAAAGAAGAAGGATTACGAGGCGCAGGCGGCGGCCGACGCGCTCGAGAACCAGGCCGGGACGCTCGGCGAGGAGCCCGGCCCGGACGATCCGATCCCCGCGGAGCCCGTCGCCGCCTGATCGACGCCGGACCCGCCGCCGGCCGACCGACGCTCCCCACCCGCCGGCCGACCGACGCTCCCCTCCTCCCCGCGCGACGGGGCGGGCGTTCTCCCCCTCGGACGCTCGCCCCGTTCGCGCGCCAACTTGGCGCGTCTCGTTCGCCTCGCTGCCCGGATGAGCAGGGTTGCTACAGGCCGCCGAGCGCCCACAGAGGAGCGATCGCCAGCAGGATGACGGCGGCGACCTGCAGGGCGAGAGCTACGAGCGCTGGGCGCCTCGCTATCGGAAGCCAGCTGACTGCGAAGTAGGCCATGAGCGGGAGCTGACCGGCGACGAGGAGCTGCCACAGATGGGCCTGGGCGCCTTCGTCGGGCTGGTGCACGACGCCGTGCACCGCCACGAACCAGACGATCATCCCGAGCGCACCAGTGGACATCGCCACCGGCAGGTACCCCGTCGGTTGGCGCATCAGCGTCCCGACGGTGATCAAACCATCCACGTCGTGCCGCGAAGCCATGACCTGCGAGGGTAGCACCGGGCTAGTTGGAAACCTGGACCGACTCGCAGCCAGCACCTCGGCAAGGGCCAGCAGGTCGCGATCGATGGCCGGCTCCAGACCCGGAGCGGGTGGTGATCCGGGGCACCGGTCCCGGTACCAAAGGGCTAGGCGCCGGATAGTACCTCTGGCAGACTCACGATCCACCCTCGAGGGACGGATCCGTGACGACGCTGCAGACCGAGCGCCCGGCCGACGTCCATCGCGCCCTGGCGCGCGGTCGGATGGCCGGCCTCGCCACGCTCCCGGGGCTCGCCCTTGGCGGTGCCTGGCAGTCGATCGGCCGGCCGCTGCTCCTCGTGCTGTACGGGCTCGCCGGCGGGATCGCCGTCACGGTCTGGGCGACGTTCACCACGATGGTCGGCAAGCCGGTCGACGCCTGGTGCTTCTACCGGATGTCGCCGAGTGCCCCGTACTGGCAGTACGACTACAGCTTCCTCTACTCGCCGGCTGCGGCCCAGGCCATGATCCCGTTCCAGCTCCTCTCGTTCGAGGCGTTCGTGGCCCTCCTGCGGGCGGCGGAGCTCGTCGCGGCACTCGCGCTGGCCGGTCCGTTCCTGCCGCTGGTGATCTGGTGGCCACCGCTGGCGACCGAGCTGAACGCCGCCAACGTCAACCTGTTGATCGTCGCCGTTGCGGTCTGGGGCCTGCGCTGGCCGGCGCTCTGGTCGTTCGTCCTGTTGACCAAGCTCACACCCGGCGTCGGCCTGGTCTGGTTCGTCGTCCGGCGAGAGTGGCGGAACCTGGCGATCGCCGTCGGCGTGACCGGCGTCATCGCGCTCGCCTCGTTCGCCTACACGCCGAACCTGTGGTTCGAGTGGCCGGCCTTCCTGAGCACCATGAGCCCGAGCGACGGCATGCCCCTCTGGGCGCGAGTCCTGATCGCGGCCGGGCTCGTCGCCTGGGGCGCCCGGACCGACCGGCCGTGGACGGTCGTGCTGGCGGTCACGATCGCGACGCCACGGCTCTACTTCATGACCCCGGCGATGCTCATCGGGCTGCTCTACTACGTTCGCCAGGGCCTCGGGCTGACGTTCCGCCTGCCTCAGCGGAGCTCGAAGAACGAGCCGGCGATGATCACGTAGACGATGATCAGGAGCGAGCCCTCGAGCCAGTTCGACTCGCCGTCGAGCGCGATGAGGGCGCTGATCCCGACCGCGGCCGCGACGGCCGCGACCTCGAGCGGCGCGAAGACGAGGTTCATCGGCTGACCGATGAGCGCGCCGACGATGACGAGCACCGGCGCGACGAACAGGGCGACCTGGAGGCTCGAGCCGAAGCTCACGGCCATCGCGAACTCCATCTTGTTGCGGTAGGCGAGCTGGACCGCCACGACATGCTCGGCCAGGTTGCCGATCGTCGGGATCAGGACGACCCCGACGAACAGCGGTGACAGGTCGAACGAGGCGATGAACTCGTCGATCGCGCCGACCAGGATCTCCGACATCAGGGCCAGCAGGCCGGCGGCGGCGAGCAGGACGAAGAGGGTCGTCCGGGTCGACCAGGCCGGGCCGCCGTGGCCCTCGGCGGGCTCGTGGCCGCCGAGCGTCTGGGCCGGGTTCGTGAACTGGTAGACGAGCGACAGGACGTAGCCGACGATCAGCAGGACGGCGACGATCAGCGACTCCTCGGTCAGGCTGCCCGGGCTCGGGTGACCGCTGTTCAGGGCGAAAATGGCCGGGATGAACAGCCCGATCGCAGCCACCGTCAGGAGCGCGGCATTCGACCCGGCGATCCGCTCGCTGAACGTCTGGGTCCCGTTGCGCAGCCCGCCGACGAGGACGGACGCGCCGAGGACGAGCAGGAGGTTGCCGATGATCGAGCCGGTCAGGGACGCCTTGACCACGTCGATCAGCCCGGCCTGGAGGGCGAAGAAGGCGATGATCAGCTCGGCGATGTTGCCGAACGTCGCGTTGAGGATCCCGCCCATCTGCGGACCCGTCTTCGCCCCGATCCGCTCGGTCGCGACCCCGACCAGCCAGGCCAGCCCGAGGATCGCGATCGCCGCCACGACGAAGACGACGGTCCCGTCGGCATGGAGCCCGAAGTCGAGGATCACAGCGAGGATCGACGCGACCAGGGTCAGGATGACCACCACCCGCGCGATCGGCGAGAGCTGACCCAGGACGGGCAGGCTGGACGCGGGGGCGGCGGCGCTCATGGCCCCCGATGGTAGCGGGCCGATCGGCCGCCGACGCGCCGCCCAGGTCCCGGTCTACGAGCGACTGCGCCTCGTCACGTCCAGCGACCGCCGCGACGACGAGCTTCCGCATGCGCTTCCTCAACGACCCGTGCCGGCGTCGTACAGCTGGCGACGCGGGATCCCGCTCGACGCCGCGACCTGCCGGGCGGCGTCACCCCGGGCGCTGCCGGCCGCGACGAGCCGCTCGACCTCGGCCCGGGCGACGGCGAGCCGCTCGCCCCGATTCTCGACCGCGCCGGGCGCCGCCCCGGCCGGCCGCTCGCCGACGACGAGGGCGAACTCGCCACGGGCGGTGATCCGCCCGTCGGCCAGCCGCTCGGCGAGCTCGCCGAGGGTGCCCCGAACGATCTCCTCGTGGAGCTTGGTCAGCTCGCGGCAGACGGCGGCCGGGCGGTCGGCCCCGCAGGCGGCCGCGAGGTCGCGCACGGTCGCGGCCGCGCGTGATGGTGCCTCGTAGATCGACCGACCCCCGCTCGTCGGCGGCGATCCGGGCCAACCGATCGCGTCGGTCGCGGCCGGTCCGGGGCAGGAACCCCTCGAACGACCAGCGCGGCCCGGCGAGGCCCGATGCGACCACCGCCGCAAGGACGGCCGAGGCTCCCGGGATCGGGACGACGACGCCGCCCTCCCCCGCCCAGGCCCGGACGAGCTCCTCGCCCGGGTCGCTGACCCCAGGGGTCCCGGCATCGGTGACGAGCGCCAGGTCGAGGCCGCCGCGCAGGTGCTCGATCAGCTCCGGCAGCCGCCGCTCGGCATTCCGGGCGTGGAAGCTCACGAGCCGGGTCTCGATCTCGTACCGGTCGAGCAGGCGCCGGCTGATCCGGGTGTCCTCGGCCGCGATCAGCGGCACCGTCCGCAACGTCTCGAGCGCCCGGAGGGTGACGTCGCCGAGGTTGCCGATCGGGGTGGCCACGACGTACAGCCGCCCGCCGGCGGGCTCGCTCACCGCCCGGTCGGCGAGGTCGAGGTCCGGCTCACGGGCGGGTCGAGCCCGGGCGCCGGCGCGGGTAGAGATAGTCGATCCCGGCCGTCCGCGGTCCGAGCTTGGCGATCGGCGGGACCTGGCGCTTGAACTCGGCCCCGGCGACCGCGCGGGTCGCCCAGGTCACGAGCCCGGCTGGGAAGCCCTTGGCGACGAGCTCCTCGGGCGAGCGGCGCTTGTCGACGAGCCAGAACAGCAGCCGGTCGAGCTCCGGGTAGCTGAACCCGGCCTCCGACTCGTCGGTCTGGCCGGGCCACAGGTCGGCCGACGGCGCCTTGGCGATGATCTCGTCGGGCACGCCGATCGCGGCCGCGAGCTGGCGGACCTGGCTCTTGTACAGGTCGCCGATCGGGTTGAACGCGCTGGCGTTGTCGCCGAACTGGGTCGTGTACCCGATCAGCGACTCGGTCTTGTTGCCGGTCCCGACGACGAGCCCCCGCCAGGTCACCGACCGGTCGTACAGGACGGCCATCCGCATCCGGGCCATGAAGTTGCCCCGGCGGAGCTGGCTGGCCTGCACGACCGTCCGCGCCGAGGGCGCCCTCGGCGTCGTCGGTCCCGAAGTAGCCGTCGACCATCGGGCTGATGTCGACGAGCTCGGAGGCGCAGCCGAGCCGGCGGACGACCTCCTCGGCGTCGGCCCGCGACGCCGGTGACGACGTCCGGTACGGCATGAGGACGCACAGCAGCCGGTCGGCGCCGATCGCCTCGGTCACGAGATAGGCCACGAGCGCCGAGTCGATCCCGCCCGACAGGCCGACGAGCGCCGCGCTCGAAGCCCGCCTGGCGGAGCTGGCCACGGATGAACTCGACGATCACCCGGCGGGCGACGTCGGTGTCGATCGCGAGCTCGGCCGGGAGCTCGAACGTGGCGCTCGTCACTTGCGCACGATCGAGGCGGCCGACGGGGCGACGTCGAGGCCGGGCTCGGCGCGGTCGTCGGCGGTCGCATCGGTCGCCAGGCCGGCCCGTTCGGCCACGATCCGGTCGAGCTCGCGGACCTCGAGCTCGGGCCGCTCGTCGCGCAGGAGCGGCAGCGCGATCCGCGCGCGACGGACCTCTCCGAGGTCGACCTCGACCGGGTAGAGCCCCTCGTCGTAGAGCGGGGCGCTGAACACGGCCGCGCCATCCGGCCCGATCACCTCGGAGCCGCCCCAGAAGCTGATCGACTCCTCGACCCCGACCCGGTTGACGAACACCACGTAGCTCGTGGTCAGCTGGGCGTACGTCCGCATCAGCGTCCGCCACGAGGTCGCCGTGCCGAGACCGACCTCGTTCGTCGCGGCCAGGTCGCGCCCGGGCGACGACGACACGTTGACCAGGATCTGGGCCCCGTCGAGGGCGAGCAGCTGGGGCACCGGCAGGTGCCAGAAGTCCTCGCAGATCCCCAGCCCGAGCCCGACCCCGAGCCGTGACGGGACGGCCCGCAGGAGGTCGCCCGCGGCGAAGAACCGGCGCTCGTCGAACAGGCCGTAGGTCGGCAGGAACAGCTTCCGGTGGACGTGGACGATCTGGCCGTCCTCGAGCAGGGCGGCGGCGATGAACAGCCGATGGTCGGCCGACTCCTCGACGAACGACACGATCGCCGACAGACCATCGGTGTCGGCGGCGAGCTGGGCCAGGCGCGGGTCGTCGAGCCGGATGGCGACCTCGCCGGCGAGGTCCTGCAGGAGGTAGCCGGTCAGACCGAGCTCGGGGAAGACGACCAGCCCGGCGCCGTTCGAGCGCGCCTCGCCGAGCAAGGTCCGGTGCCGTTCGAGGTTCTCGTCGAACCCGCCAAGCCTGGGCGCAATCTGGGCGAGGGCGATCCTGAGCGGCTGCACGAGCTCAGTCTACGGCCGTGGGTGACGACCCGGCGTCAGCTCGAGCCCGGCGGGACCGGACGGGCCGGCTGGTCGGGCGCCGACAGGTCGGGACGCTGCTCGGGACCCGAAGGCGGCACCGGCGGAGTCGTCGGCAGCAGGGCGGCTGGAGCCGCCGGGATGCCCGCAGGCGCCTCGGCACCTGCAGCCGGCGCGGCACCGCGCGCCGATCGACCGGCCGCCTGGAGCTGCTCGGCCGAGCCGGCAACCTCCTCGGCGAAGTGACAGGCGACCTCGTGGCCGCTGGCCAGCGGCCGGAGCGCCGGATCCTCGGTCGTGCAGCGCTCCGGGTTGCCGAGCCGCTCGCGCAACCAGCAGCGCGTGTGGAAGCGACACCCGGACGGCGGCGCGGCGGGCGAGGGCACGTCGCCGGTCAGGATGATCCGGCGCCGGCGCGCCTCGACGACCGGGTCGGGGATCGGGATCGCCGACAGGAGCGCGACCGTGTACGGGTGGAGCGGCTCGCGGTTGAGGTCGCGCGACCCGGCCACCTCGACGATCCGGCCGAGGTACATCACCGCGATCCGGTCGCTGATGTGGCGGACGACCGACAGGTCGTGGGCGATGAACAGGTAGGTCAGCCCGAACTGGCCCTGGAGCTTCTCGAGCAGGTTGATGATCTGGGCCTGGATCGACACGTCGAGGGCGCTGATCGGCTCGTCGGCGATGACCAGGTCCGGGTTCAGGGCGAGCGCCCGGGCGACCCCGATCCGCTGGCGCTGGCCGCCGGAGAACTCGTGCGGATAGCGCTCCGCGAAGTCGGGGTTGAGCCCGACCGTCGCGAGCAGGTCGCGCACCCGCTCGTGGCGCTCGTCCTTCGTCCCGACGCCGTGGATGTCGAGCGGCTCGCCGACGATCCCGGCCACGTTCATCCGGGGGTTCAGGCTCGAGTACGGGTCCTGGAAGATCATCTGCATCCGGCGGCGCATCCCGGTCAGCGCCTTCCCCGACAGCCCCGAGATGTCCTGCCCGTCGAACACGATCCGCCCGGCGGTCGGCTTGTAGAGCCGGATGATCGCCCGGCCGGTCGTGCTCTTGCCGCAGCCCGACTCGCCGACGAGCCCGAGCGTCTCGCCGCGGGCCATCTCGAAGCTGACGCCGTCGATCGCCCGAACGTCGCCGATGTGCTTCTCGCGGATGATCCCCTCGGTGATCGGGAACCAGACCTTGAGGTCCTCGACCTGGAGGAGCGGCCCGCCGTTCGTCGTCGGCCGGGGCTCGGGCGCCGGCCCGGTCACCGGTGGAGGTCCTCGGGTGGGATCGGCAGGCCGGCCCCCGACGAGCCGCTCTCGAGCGTCGGGTCGGCCCCATCGAAGACGGCGTCGCGAGTCGAATCGCCGGCGGGTGCCTCGAGCCGGCCGACCTTGTCGAGCGTCGACAGCTCGTCCCCACCGGCGTCCGCCAGCTCGTCGGCGATCGGCCCGGGTGGCGGCGCGGCCACGAACCCGTCGCGCAACGGGCGCCCGGCGGCGGCCTCGTCGCCGGTCGGCGGGTTGTGGCAGGCGATCCGATGGGTCGCCCCGGGTCCGCTCGTGACGATCGGCAGGCCGGGCTCGAGCGATTCGAGGCTCGGGTTGTCCGTCCAGCAGCGCTCGAGACGCCAGGCGCAGCGCGGCGCGAACGGGCAGCCGACCGGTTCGGATCGCTGGTCCGGGGGACGGCCCTCGATCGGGATGAGCTCCTCGGTTCGCTCGGCATCCAGGCGCGGGATCGAGTGGAGCAGCCCGACGGTGTACGGATGCGACGGCGTCGCGAACAGCTCGGGGGTGGTGGCCGTCTCGACGATGAACCCGGCGTACATGACGTTGATCCGCTGGGTCATCCCGGCGACGACGCCGAGGTCGTGGGTGATCAGGATGAGCGCCGTCCCGGTCTCGGTCGTCAGCCGGTGGAGCAGCTCGAGGACCTGGGCCTGGATCGTCACGTCGAGGGCCGTGGTCGGCTCGTCGGCGATCATCAGCCGCGGCTCGAGGGCGAGCGCCATGGCGATCATCACCCGCTGGCGCATCCCGCCCGAGAACTGGTGCGGGAAGTCCTTGAGCCGAAGGTCCGGCCGGGGGATCCCGACCAGCTCGAGGATCTCGATCGCCCGAGCTCGGGCTTCCTGCTTCGACGTCTTCTTGTGGGCGCGGATCGTCTCGACCATCTGCTCCTCGATGGTCAGGACCGGGTTGAGCGAGGTCATCGGGTCCTGGAAGATCATCGCGATGTCGCGCCCGCGGATCTCGCGCATCTCCTCCTCGCGGAGGAGGAGCAGGTCCTGGCCGCTGAACCGGACCCGGCCACCCTCGATCTTCCCGGCGGGCTTCGGCAGGAGGCGCATGATCGCGAGGTTCGTGACGCTCTTGCCGCAGCCCGACTCGCCGACCAGGCCGAGTCGCTCCCCCTCGCGGACCTCGAAGCTGATCCCGTTGACCGCGAAGACCGTTCCGTCATGGGTCCGGAACCGGACGAGCAGGTCGTCGACCTGGAGGAGCGACTCGTCGGCCGTGCCGGCCGGCACCGGCCTGGCCTGGGTCGCGGCGACCGTCCTCATCGCTTGAGCCGCGGGTCGAGCGACTCGCGCAGGCCGTCGCCGAGCAGGTTGAATCCGATCGCGCGTGATCGAGATCGCGACGCCGGTGAAGAAGATGATCCAGGGCGCCTGGCGGTAGAAGCTCGTGGCGCCGGTGAGCATCGTGCCCCACTCGGCGATCCGCGGATCGGCCGGCCCGAGCCCGAGGAAGCCGAGCCCGGCGACGTCGATGATCGCGGTGGCCAGGGCGAGCGTCGCGGCCACGATGAGCGGCGTGACCGCGTTCGGCAGCATGTGCCGGAACAGGATTCGCGGTGTCGACGCTCCGACCGAGCGCGCCGCCACGACGTAGTCCGAGCCCTGCAGCTGGAGCAGGCTGCCGCGCAGGATCCGGGCGAAGATCGGCAGGTTGGTCAGGGCGACCGCGAACATGATCTGGATGAGGCCGCGGTCGAGCCAGACGACGACCCCGATCGCGAGGAGGATCCCCGGGATCGCCAGGAGCACGTCGACGATCCGCATCAGGACCGTGTCGACGCGCCCGCCGAAGGCACCGGCCAGCGCCCCGATCGTGCCGCCCATGGCCAGCGCCATGAGCACCGAGACGACGCCGACGACGAGGCTGATCCGAGCCCCGTAGATCACCCGGCTCAGGACGTCCCGGCCCTGGCCGTCGGTGCCCATCAGGTGCTCGGGCGAGGGCGGCTTGAAGCGTCCCGTCGCGAGATGGGCGGCCATCGGATCGTACGGGGCCAGGATCGGCGCCAGCACCGCGATGACGACGAACGCGCCGATGATGAACAGCCCGACCAGGGCCATCCGGTTGCGGAGCAGCCGGCTCAGGGCGTCTCGCCAGATCCCGCGCGAGGCGCGGGCCGGGGCGGTCTTCCGACCGGCGACGACGGGCGGTGCGACGGCGGCCATCAGGAGTACCGGATCCGCGGGTTGAGGAACGCGTAGCCGATGTCGACCACGAGGTTCACCACGAGGAAGATCAGGGCGAAGACGAGGATCACCGACTGGACGACGAGGTAGTCGTGGTCCTGGATCGCCTCGACGATGTAGCGCCCGACTCCGGGCCAGGCGAAGACGGTCTCGGTGATCACCGCCCCGGCCAGCAGCCCGCCGACCTGCAGCCCGATGACCGTGACCACCGGCAGCCAGGCGTTGCGCATGATGTGGCGCGAGTCGACCCGCTTCTCGGAGATCCCCTTGGCCCGGGCGGTCCGGACGTAGTCCTCGTTGTTGACGTCGAGCACCGACGCCCGGGTGATCCGGGTGATGATCGCGAGCGGGATCGAGCCGAGCGCGATCGCCGGCAGGATCAGGTGCTTGAACGCGTCGATGAATGCCTCCCAGTTGCCCGTCCGCAGCGCGTCGATCATGACGAAGTTGGTCGACAGCTCGAGGTGGAGCCGGGGATCGATCCGACCCGACGCCGGCAGGATCTTGAGCTGGACCGCGAAGATGTACTGCATCGTGAGGCCGAGGACGAAGATCGGGATCGAGATGCCGAGCAGCGAGATGACCGTCACGACGCCGTCCTGCCACCCCTGGACGTGGCGCGCCGCGAGCCGTCCGAGCGGGATCCCCAGGCCGACCGCGAAGATGAGCGCCCCGATGGTCAGCTCGATCGTCGCCGGGAACCGGACGCGAGCTCGGAAGCCACCGTCCGGTTGTTGATGATGCTCTTGCCGAGGTCACCCTGGACGATCTGGCTGAGGTAGAGCAGGTACTGCTCGTAGAGCGGCCGGTCGAGCCCGAGCTGCTTGAGGATCTCCGCCCGGAGCTCGGGCGTCGCGTGCTGCCCGAGGAGCGAGGTGACCGGGTCACCCGGCAGCAGGTGGATGAACGCGAACAGGATGACGGACAGCCCGAGCAGGACCGGGATCGCTCCGAGCAGCCGGCGGACGATGTACTTCAGCACGGGCGGAGGTCCGTCGAATGACGCGTTCCCCCGGAGCCGTGCGTGGCCCCGGGGGAACGGGTGACTGGTCTGGGTGACGGTTACTTGTCGAGCCAGACCGGATACATCGGCTCGTTCAGGTTGCCTGCGCCGAGGAAGCCCTTGACGAAGGCCTTGGCCGCGGCCGGCGGCTTGGAGTGGACGAGCGGAACGGTCGGCAGGTCCTTGGCCAGGATGTCCTGGGCGGACTCCCAGGCGGCCTTGGCCGCTGCCTCGTCGGGGGCGGTGGCGGCCGTGTCGAAGGCGGCCTTCAGGGCCGGCGGCCCATAGGCGAACTCCGGGTTCGGCTTGTCGCCGTCGAAGTGGAAGAACGCCGTGTTGAGGAAGTTGTCCGGTCCCGGCCAGTCGCAGGTCCAGCCGAGGAGCCACATCGGGTACTTCCCGACGGCCTCCGAGGCCAGGTAGCCGGTGCGCCAGCCAGCGGTGTGGAAGGTGACCTTGAAGCCAACCGCCTCGAGGTCGGTCGCGATCGCTTCGGCCAGGCCCTTCGGGTCCGGCATGTACGGTCGGGCGACGTCGGACGGATACCAGAAGTCGAGCGACAGCGCGTCGCCGGACAGGCCGGAGGCCGCGACCTCGTCCTTGGCCTTCTGGACGTCGTAGGTCGGCAGGTTGAGGGCCTTCCAGAACTGGGTTGCCGGCGGCATCCAGTTGTCGGCCGGCTCGGCCAGACCGGCGTAGAACGCGTCGATGTACGACTGCTTGTTGACGGCGTACGCGATCGCGGTCCGGATGTGCAGGTTGTCGAACGGCTTGTGGGTCTGGTTCATCTGCAGCCCGCCGTAGTTGCACGACTCACCACGGTCGATGACCTGGTAGTTCGTGTCCGACTTGAGGCTGGCGATGTCGTTCGGGAGGATCGTCTGGGCGAAGTCGATGCCGCCATCGCTCTGGAGGGCGTTCAGCTCCGCCGACTGGTCCGCGAACGGCTTGAAGATGACCGTGTCGAGGTGGGCGGCCTTGTCCTTGTTCCAGTAGTCGGTGTTCTTGGAGATCGTGACGTGGTCGTTCGGGACCCACTCGGTGAACTTGAACGGACCCGTGCCCACCATGCCGGTGCCCTGGCCCTGGGCGTACTTGCTCTTGCTCGGATCGGGATTGTCCGCGTCGCCCGCCTTGAGCGCCGTCGGGCTCTGGATGCCGAACTGGGGCAGCGGCGCCTGGGAGATCAGGAAGTTCGACTGGGGCTTGTTGAGGGTGAAGGTGACCGTGGAGTCGTCGACCTTCGTGACCGCCTTCAGGTTCGACTTCTCGGCCCAGCCGAAGACCGCCCCGAAGTAGTAGTTGTAGGCGTCGCGGAGCGCCGCCGGGGCGTTCTTCTGTCGATCGTAGTTGTAGACGACGGCATCGGCGTTGAACGGGGTGCCGTCGTGGAACTTGATCCCCTGGCGGAGCTTGAACGTGTAGGTCAGGCCGTCGGCAGCTGACCGTCGGCATGCTCTCGGCGAGGACCGGCTCGATCTCGCCCAGGGTGCCGGCCTTGACCCCCAGCAGGCCCTCGATGACGTTGAGCTGGATGTACGACGAGTTGCTGTCGCTGACCAGGCTCGGGTCAGCCAGGACCATGTCGCCGGGCAGGCCGACGACGAGCGTGCCGCCCTCCTTGATCGCCGTCGACGGCGCCACCGAAGGTGCGTTTGACGCCGCGCCGGTGCTCGGCGCGGTGGTCGGCGCCGCCGTGGGCGCCGGCGTCGTCGCCGTGCCCTGGCAGGCCGCGAACAGGATCGCCACGATGGCGACGGCTGCTCCGGTTCGAATCCGTTGCATTCGCGTCTCTCTCCTCCTGTTTCTTCCCGGCGGACGGAGCTCCTCCTCCGATCGTTCCCGATCGGGTCTCGTCCCGGCCGACCCGGGCATGATACTCAGATGCCGCCTGACGTCGATTCCTCCACCGGCTGACCGGCATCCTTCGGCGGAACGTCGGCCGGTTGCCCGGCAGGCGCTGGGATCGCGTCCCCGATCGTGGCTTCAGCGGTCGGCACCGCGGCTGCCACGACGGACGTCGGCACCTTCTCGGCCCAATGGCAGGCGACCAGGTGGCCGCCACCGATGTCCCGGAACTCCGGGTCGATCGTCGAGCAGTTCTCTGGGTTGCCAAGCTGCTCGCGCAGCCAGCACCGGGTGTGGAAACGACAGCCCGGCGGCGGCGCCGCCGGCGAGGGGACGTCGCCCTTCAGGACGAGCCGCTTCTTGCGGATCCGCGGGTCCGCGTCGGGGACGGCCGACAGGAGCGCCACGCTGTACGGATGGCGCGGGTGGCGGTAGAGCTCCTCGACCTCGGACAGCTCGACGAGCTTGCCGAGGTACATCACGCCGACCCGGTCGCTGATGTACTGGACCACCGACAGGTTGTGGGCGATGAACAGGTAGGTCAGGTTGAACTCGCGGCGCAGGTCGAGCAGCAGGTTCAGGATCTGGCTCTGGATCGACACGTCGAGGGCCGACACCGGCTCGTCGCAGACCACGAAGTCGGGGTCGAGCGCGAGCGCCCGGGCGATCCCGATCCGCTGGCGCTGGCCGCCCGAGAACTCGTGCGGGTAGCGCCGCGTGTAGTCGCGCCGGAGCCCGACCGCATCGAGGTAGTCGCCGACCCGCTTGTCCCGGACCTTGCGGTCGCCCCAGCGGTTCTCCTTGTCGGCCTGGGCGAGGAGCCCCTCGCCGATGATGTCGCTGATCGGCATCCGCGGATTCAGCGACCCGACCGGGTCCTGGAAGATGATCTGCATCCGGCGCCGGAGCTTCTTGAGGTCCTTGCCCTTCTTGCCGAAGATCGGCACGCCGTCGAGGCGGGCCACCCCGGCGGTCGGCGGCTGGAGCTGGATGAGCGTCTTGCCCAGGGTCGACTTGCCGCAGCCCGACTCGCCGACCAGGCCGAACACCTCGCCCCGATAGACGTCGAACGACACGTCGTCGACCGCCTTGACGTCGCCGACGTGGCGGCGCAGGAACCCGCCCACGATCGGGTAGTACTTGACCAGGTTCTCGACGCGAGACGAGCGGCATGCCGCGCGGTCGGCGGCGGCCCGGCTGGCGGGTTGGCCGCGCTGGAGGTCTCGCTCCCGGTCTCGAGCGTCATCGGAGCGCCTCGACGAGGTCGAGGCGCGGCCGGACCCGGGGCGGCGTCGGCGAGCCCGGCGCCGCGGTGTACAGCCAGCAGGCAACGTCGGGCGGCGTCGCGTCGCCGATCAGGGGATCGTGCTCGGCGCACGGCTCGAACGCGTACGGGCAACGCGGGGCGAAGTTGCAGCCCTTGGGCATGTTGAACGGGTTCGGGACGGTCCCCCGGATGACGTTCAGGCGTTCGCCGCGCTTGCCCTTCGACGGGATCGACCCGAGCAGACCCTCGGTGTAGGGGTGCTTCGGCGCGAGCAGGACGTCGTAGACCGGGCCCTCCTCGACGATCCGCCCGGCGTACATCACGACGACGTCCTTGACCGTCTCGGCGACGACCCCCAGGTCGTGGGTGATGAGCATCAGCGCGGCCCCGGTCCGGTCCTGGACCTCCCGGATCAGCTCGAGGATCTGGGCCTGGATCGTCACGTCGAGGGCCGTGGTCGGCTCGTCGGCGATGAGCAGCTTCGGGTCGCACGACAGGGCCATCGCGATCATGACCCGCTGGCGCATCCCGCCGGACAGCTCGTGGGGGTACTGCTTGACTCGCCGCTCCGGGTTGTTGATCCCGACCGCCTTGAGCGACTCGACCGCCTTCTCCCAGGCCGCCTTCTTCGACAGGCCCTGGTGGAGGATCACGGCCTCACCGATCTGGTCGCCGACGGTGAAGACCGGGTTGAGGCTCGTCATCGGCTCCTGGAAGATCATCGCGATGTCGTTGCCGCGGACCTTGCGCATGTCCTCCTCGGGCAGCGCCAGGAGGTCGCGGCCTTCGAACACGATCTCGCCGGTCGGGATCTCGGCCGGCGGCATGTCGAGCAGGCGCATGATCGACAGCGAGGTCACGCTCTTGCCGCAGCCCGACTCGCCGACGATCCCGAGCGTCTCGCCGGCCCGGATCGAGAACGTCACGCCGTCGACCGCCCGGACGACGCCGTCCATCACGTGGAAATAGGTCCGCAGGTCGCGGACCTCGAGCAGCGGGGCCCCGCGGGCGACGGCGCCGGCGTTGCCGGCCGGGAGGGGCGAGACGGTCAAGCCGTCACTCCTTCGACCGCGGGTCGAGTGCGTCGCGCAGGCCGTCGCCGAGGAAGTTGATCGCGACCACGGTGAGCGCGATCGCCATCCCCGGGAAGAAGGCCCACCACCAGTTGCCGACGATCTGGTACTGCTGGGAGTTCGACAGGGCGTTGCCCCAGCTGATGTCCTGGGCCTTCAGACCGAAGTTGAGGAAGCTGACGAACGCCTCGGTGACGATCGCGCCGGCGACCAGCAGGGTGGCCGACACGATGATCGGGCCCAGGGCGTTGGGCAGGATGTGGCGGAACGTGATCCGCGCGTCGCTGACCCCGACCGCCCGGGCGGCCTGGACGAAGTCCTGCTCGCGGAGCGACAGGAACAGGGCGCGCACGAGCCGGGCCAGACCCGGCCAGAAGAGCAGCCCGAAGATGATCGTCAACGTGATCGGGTCGCCGGCGCCGAAGAAGCGCGCCGAGACGAGGATCACGAACAGGAACGGAATCGTCAGCATCAGGTCGACGAAGCGCATCAGGAGGCCGTCGGTCCGCCCTCCGAAGAAGCCGGCGAACGAGCCGACGATGACTCCGATCGTCACCGCGATGACCGTCGTCCCGAGTCCGATCAGCATCGACAGGCGGGCTCCGTTGACGGTCAGCACGAACACGCTCCGGCCGCCGTTGTCGGTCCCGAACGGCGCGGCGAGCGTGGGCGGGCTGCGCAGCCAGCCCGGCGGGTCCCCGCCGGACTTGGCCGGCGGGTGGAGGTCCAGCCGGTCGTACGGCCAGATGATCGGCCCGAAGATCGCGAGGAAGATCATGATCGCGATGATCACCATCCCGACCACCGCCAGCCGGTGGCGCTTGAACCGGCGCCAGGCGATCTGCCACTGGTTGAGCGACTCGAGGGCGACCTCGAAGTCCTCGGGAGCGGCCGGCGGGGTGCTCAGGACGTCGTCGGTCATCGTCGGCTCAGTCGTAGCGGATGCGCGGATCGACGACAGCGTAGACGACGTCGGCGAGCAGGTTCGCGAACAGGGTGATGATCGACGTGACGAGCAGCAGGCCCATGATCACGAAGTAGTCGCGCTGGTTGATCGAGTCGATGAACAGGCTGCCCATGCCCGGCCAGCTGAAGATCCGCTCGGTGACGATCGCGCCCGAGAACAAGAACGGGATCTCGAGGGCGACGTTGGTCACGACCGGCAGCATCGCGTTGCGGAACGCGTGCTTGCCGATCACCACCCGGGAATGGAGACCCTTGGCCTTGGCGGTCCGGACGTAGTCCTGGTTGATCGACTCGAGCATCGAGGCCCGGACGAAACGGCTGTCACCGGCGATGTTGACCGCGACGAGGCAGGCCACCGGCAGGATCAGGTGCCGCCCGATGTCGGCCATCGCTTCGAACGGCGCCGCGCCGAACGCGGTCCAGTACTGGGGCGTGCCGAACGGGGGCCAGTTGCGGGTCGTGATGATCCCGCCGGTCGGGAACCAGTGGAGCGCGACCGCGAAGATGAAGATCAGGTTGAGGCCGAGCCAGAACGTTGGCAGCGAGTAGAAGATGTAGCTGAACAAGGTCACGACCTGGTCGAACAGCGAATAGCGGTGGACGGCCGCATAGACGCCCAGGAAGATCGCGATCCCGACCCACAGGACGAGCGCGGTCCCGGCCAGGATGAACGTCGCGGGTATCCGCTCGGCGATGATGTCGGTGACCGGCCGGCCGGAGTTGATCCCGAAGCCGAGATCGCCGTGGATCACCCCGTTCGTGCCGCCGCCGAGCGCGGCCGGCAGGAAGTTCAGGCTGCCCTGGTCGGAGAGGAAGGCCTGGGCGCCCGCCTTGTTGCAGTTGAGGATCCCGAACCAGCCGCCGAACTCGATGAAGTAGTTGCCGACCTGCTGGACGATCGGGGCATTCGCGTCGGTCGGCTGGAGGCACCAGCGCTTGAGCCAGGCGTCGATCTGCTCCTGGGTGATCCGCTTGTTGCCCTGGAACTGGGCCTGTGGCCCACCCGGCGCCGCCTTCATCAGGAGGAAGCTGATGATCACCACGCCGAACAGGAGGGGGATCAGGCCGATCGCACGTCGGATGATGAACTTCGTCATCGTGGTTCACCGGGTGTCTTCAAGCTGGCTGGCGAGACGACGTCGTAACGGATGATTGCGTCGACCTCCCGGCAGGGGTCGAGTACGCGGACGGCGGCTCTTGGAGAGCCGCCGTCCGCCTGATGCACTAGCCAGAGGCTACTGCTTGAGCCACCAGTCTTCGATATTCCACATATCGGAGGCCGTTGACGGGTTCTTGAAGAAGTTCTGGACCTTGATCCCGACACCACGCGCCTCGTTGCGGTAGTACAGGACCACCTCGGGCGTCTGGTCGATGTAGACCTGCTGGATCGTGTAGGCGGCCTGGACCTGGTCGGCCGGCTTGATCGCCTTCTTCAGCACGTCGATCGCAGCATCCATGTCCGAGTTGATCAGGCGCAGGTAGTTGTACCCGTTGCCCTTGTTCGCGTCGGTTGGGATCTGCTCGGAATGGTAGGAGTAGTAGTAGTTGCCGTAGAGATCGAAGCTCAGGACGTAGGCGAACTCCGACGTGTCGTAGTTGCCGTGCGACAGGTTGCACTTCGTGTCGGCCTTCACGTCCGGCCAGTTGGCGAACAGGATCGTGGTGGAGTCGACGAAGTTCAGGTTGAGCTTGATCCCGATGGCCAGCAGCTCCTTCGCGAGGAAGTCGCCGCCGAGGGTGCGGAACCCGGCCGTGGACGTGCAGTGCTCGAAGACGAGCGGGTTGCCCGCCTTGTCGACGCGGATGCCGTCGGCGCCCTTCGTGTAGCCGGCGGTGTCGAGAGCGGTGTTGGCCGCGTCGACGTCGAACGGCAGGCACTTGGCGTCCGGGAGCTGCCAGTAGTTGGTCGGAGTGGCGTTGGTGCACGGGTTGTTGTCCGGATACGGAGAGCCGGGGAAGACCGTGTCCCACATCGCCTTCTTGTCGATCGCCTGCTCGATGGCCTGGCGGACGACGATGTCCTTGAGGGCCGGATGACCCTTGCCCTGGCCAAGACCGGCCTGGTTCATGTCGAAGTGCTCGTAGAGCCAGGCGGGCTCGAGGATCGCCTTCCCGATCGCCGGGTCGACGTCCTTGATCGCATCGTAGTCGGCCTGGACGAGGTCCAGCGCGACGTCGACGTCACCGGTCTTGAAGGCGGCGATCATGCCTTCCTTGTTGTCCGGGTAGAACTTGTAGGTGACCGCATCGAGGTAGGCCGGGTGGTCGCCACCCGCCCACGTGTCGGCCCGGGCGAGCTCGATCGTGTCGGCGGTCGCCGTCACGTACTTGAACGGGCCGCTGGTCGGAGCGTTGGCGACCGCCGTCGAGACCGGGTAGCTCTTGGCGGCCCAGTCCTTGATCGGGATCGTCTTCATGTAGTGCTCGGGCAGGATCGGCTGCGAGCCGACGAGACCGAGCCAGCCGGCGAACGGCTCCTTGAAGTGGACGTCGGCCTCGAGACCGTCGGCCGTGACCGTGATCTTGTCGACCTCTTCCCAGCTGAGGGTGCTGATCCCGGCCTGGGCCGGGTCGAGGACCGCCGTCCGGGTGTAGGCGAAGTCGTTCAGGGTCAACGGCTCGCCGTCCGACCACTTCAGGTTCGGCTTGATCTTGACGTGGACGGTGAAGCCACCCTTGGAGTCGCCATCTTCCTTCACGTTGGTCGCGTAGGTGATCGGCTCGGCCGACAGGTCGGGCTTGTAGTGGCCGTCGTTGGTGACGACCAGGAGCGTTCGCATCGTGGCCGCCAGGACCTCGCTGTTGGCGAACGCGTTCGAGAAGTACGGGTTGAGCTGGTTGGCGGCCTGCCAGTCAGAGATGATCACCTTGCCGCCCGGGGTGCCGGCCGACGGCTCGTACTTGTAGCCGTAGAGCAGCTGGTCGTAATCGACCGGGGTCGGGGCCGGCGTTGCCGACGGCGGTCCGGCAGATGCCGGTGGCGGCTGCGATGCCGGTGCAGTCGAGGCAGACGGCGTGCTCTGCGCGCCCTGGCACGCTGCGAACACGATTGCCGTGGTCGCGAGCAGACCGAGTAGACGATTCCGCATCAGCGGTCCTCCTGGGTATCTTGACCCTGTCACTCCCATTCGCAATCGGACCGCACCTGCGTCGTCCGACTCCCCGTCCTCCCGGGCTCCCTGCTGCACAGGCGGAGCCGCCGGCACGAACGACGGGGGCGTAATGACGAGCGCACGGTGAGCTGCGGTCCCTGCGCTGCCGGTACTATGCGGACGCATCCGGGTGGTGTCAACTGACCGCCGGCGCCGCCGCGGAGCGGCGTCACGACCGGATCAGACCAACCCGGGACCGCTCGTCCGAACGATCAGCGGCACCTCCCTGCTTCGGTCCCGGCCGATGACTCGGCCGGCGATCAGTCGACGCGCTCCGGCGGGACGTCGATGCGGACGGTTGAGACGACCCGACCCAGCCCGTCGGGACCCGACCAGGCCGGGTTGGTGGCGACCTCCGGCACGACCGGCCGCACCACCGGACGCTCGGCCCGAGGTCGACTGAGGAATGCCGCCTCGGCCCGCTGCTCGGCGGCGGTCCGTGCCCTGAGCGCGGCGGCCGGCGGGCCCGGCTCGCGGCCGACCGCGTCGGCCGGTCGGAGGATCGCGGTCGGACCGATCAGCGCCGCCACGAGCCCGGCGCCGACGACCGCGCTGGCGAGGGTCGAGCGCATGCCCCAGGCGCTCGCGACCGGCCCCTGGACGCGGCTCCGCAGGCGCGGCCAGGCGTCTGCCGGCGGATCGACCGCGACCGCCTCGGCGAGCGTTCGTCGGACGGCATGAACGGTCAGCAGGACGCCGGTCAGCTCGGCCTGGCATCGCCGACAGCGATCGAGGTGCTCGAATGCGGCGACCAGCTCCGGTCCGCGCTCGGACCGCTCGGCGTACGCCGAGGAGCGCGGCCCGCTGCGCGTCGCAGCCGGTCGAGCGGCCCATCATGGGACGGCCTCCTCGGTGTCGGTCGTGACCGGGCTCGCGTCGCCGTACGCTCCGCCGAACCGGCGATCGCCCTCGAGCCGCGTGCGCAGCGAGCGGAGCGCGTAGTGGAGGCGCGATTTCACGGTCCCGAGCCGGACGTCGAGGAGCTCGGCCGTCTCCTGGAGCGACAGCCCGTGGAGGTAGTAGAGGATCACCACGCTCTGGTGCTTCGGCGGCAGGTCGGCCACGCCGTCGCGGACGATCCGGCGCAGCTCCTGCTGCTCGGCGTGCTCGGCCGGCTCGGTGGCGAGATCGCGGACGAGCCCGAGGACCGCCTCGCCCATCGGCTCGGCCGGCAGCCGCCGACGACCGAGGCGCGAGTAGCACAGGTTGAGCGCGACGCGATGGAGCCATGGCAGCGGCGACACGTCGGGCCGGAGGATGTGCCGGCGCTGGTAGGCGCGGGCGAACGTGTCCTGGAGGATCTCCTCGGCCGCCTGGGGGTCGCCGGTCAGGCCGTAGGCGGTCCGGTAGATCGGCGTCCGATAGCGCTGGAAGAACGCCTCGAACGCGTCGATGTCGTCCGACTGCATGCGCTTGAGCAGGGCAGCCTCTTCGGCCCGAATCCGGCTGCGGGTCGGGTCCTCGAGTGGCTCGCTCGTAGTGGCTTCCTCCGCGGCGGGCAGCGGCGATCGAACCGGGTTCCTGCCCGAAGATACGCCCTCGGCGCGGAGACGGTTCATTTCGAGCGTGACGCGCGCCCGACGGTCAGTCGGGACACGGGGTCTCGGCCCCGGCCATCGGCCGCCAGCGCAGGTTCGGCTGACGAGCCGCCGTGGCTTCGTCGAGCCGGCGGACCGGCGCGTCGTGGGGCGCCGCCAGGACGAGGTCCGGGTCGCTCCGGGCCTCGGCGGCGATCGCGATCAGGGCCTCGGCGAACGCGTCGAGCGTCTCGATCGCCTCCGTCTCGGTCGGCTCGATGAGCATCCCTTCCTCGACGATCAGCGGGAAGTAGATCGTCGGCGGATGGTAGCCGTAGTCGATCAGTCGCTTCGCGATGTCGAGGGTCCGCACGCCGGTCGCCTTCTTGATCGTCGCCGCCGAGGCGACGAATTCGTGCTTGCAGGGCCGGTTCCCATATGGCTCGTCGAAGGTCCCGGCGAGACGGGTCTTGAGGTAGTTCGCGGCGAGGACCGCGTCGTCGCTGACCTCGCGCAACCCGCTCGCACCGTGCGCCCGGATGTAGGCATAGGCCCGGACGAGGACGCCGGTGTTGCCGACGAACGAGCGGAGCCGGCCGATCGACGACGGGCGCTCACCAGGGCGCTCGAGGCGGAAGCTGCCGTCGTCGGCCCGGATCACCCGCGGCGCCGGCAGGAACGGAACGAGCTTCGGCCCGACACCGACCGGCCCGGCACCGGGACCGCCGCCGCCATGCGGCGTGCTGAACGTCTTGTGGACGTTGAAGTGCATCACGTCGAACCCGGCCTCGCCCGGCTTGAACCGGCCGAGGATCGCATTGAGGTTGGCGCCGTCCATGTAGGCGAGGGCGCCGGCCTCGTGGACCGCATCGAGGAGGTCGCCGATCCGGGCCTCGAACAGCCCGAGCGTCGACGGGTTCGTGATCATCACAGCGGCGGTCCGCGGCCCGAGCGCCGCCCGGAACGCGTCGAGGTCGACGCCACCGTCGGCCGCTGACGGGACGGTCACCGTGGTGAAGCCGGCCATCGAGGCGGTCGCCGGGTTCGTCCCGTGCGAGCTGTCCGGAACGAGGACCTCGGTTCGGTCGAGGTCGCCCCGCTGGCGGTGGTAGGCCCGGATCATCAGGATCCCGGTCAGCTCGCCTTGTGCCCCCGCGGCCGGCTGGAGGGAGACCGCGCTCATCCCGCTGATCTCGGCCAGCGCGCCTTCGAGCTCCCAGAGCAGCTGGAGCGTGCCCTGGGCGATCGCATCGGGAGCCAGTGGATGGAGATCGGCGAAGCCGGGCAGCCGGGCCGCCCACTCGTTGAGCTTCGGGTTCCACTTCATCGTGCACGAGCCGAGCGGATAGAACCCGGTGTCGACCGCATAGTTGAGCTGGCTCAGGTTGACGTAGTGACGGACGACCTCCGGTTCGTTCAGCTCGGGCAGCGCCGGAGGGGTCGCCCGCCGGGCGGCCGCCGGCAGCCGGTCGAGGGCGTCCTTGGGGGCGTGCGGGATCTTTCCCCCACCGCGTCCCGGGCTTGACTTCTCGAAGATCGTCGGCTGGAGCCGGTTGCCGGCGACGCTCATCGACGGGCCTCCGCCACCGCGCCGGCGCGCGGGGTCCCAGCCCCGGCCTCGACCGCGACCGGCGGACGGCCGGTCAGGACTTCCGAGAGGGCCATCGCGAACCGCCCGACATCGTCGTGGGTGGTGACTTCGGTCGCGCACACGAGGAGGCCGTCGGCGAGCGACGGGTCGTCGGGCTCGGCCTCGGCCAGGACGAGCCCGGCGAGCACGCCACGCTCGAGCAGGCGCCGGTGGACATCGGGGGCATGGGGCACCCGGACGACGAACTCGTTGAGGTACGGCCCTGGATGGAGCCGGCCTGCGCCGACCGCCGCGAGCGCGGCCTCGAGCTCGGCGGCGCGGGCCGCGCCGAGCGCCGCGACATCGCGCAGGCCGTGCGGCCCGATCGTCGCAAGGTAGATGCTGGCAGCGAGCGCGAGCAGGGCCTGGTTCGTGCAGATGTTGCTGGCCGCCTTCTCGCGCCGGATGTCCTGCTCGCGGGCGCGCATCGTCATCACGAACGCGCGCTTGCCCTCGAGGTCGGTCGTCATCCCCACGAGCCGGCCCGGGATCTGCCGGACGAGGGCATCGGTCGAGGCGAGGATGCCGAGGTACGGGCCGCCGTACTGGGGCGCGATGCCGAGCGGCTGGCCCTCCCCGGCGGCGATGTCCGCCCCGTACTCGCCGGGTGGCGCGAGCACGGCCAGCGAGACCGGCTCGACGACCGCCACGAACAGCGCCCCGGCGGCATGGGCGAGGCGACCGATGTCGGCCATCGGCTCGAGCAGCCCGAGGAAGTTCGGCTGGCCCGCGACGACGCCGGCGACCGGGCGATCCGGGTCGGCCAGGAGCCGCTCGAGGGCGGCGAGATCGGTCGTGCCCGCGGCCGGGCCGTCGGCCACGAGCGGGATCTCGTCGACGGTCAGGCCGCCGCCGAGGAAGTACGTGCCGATCGTCTCCCGGTAGTGGCGGTGGACCGCCCGCGAGACGAGGACCCGCTCGCGGCGGGTCGCCCGACAGGTCATGAGCGCCGCCTCGGCCGTCGCGGCGGCCCCGTCGTAGTGCGACGCCGACACGACGTCGAGCCCGACCAGCTCGGCGATCAGCGACTCGTACTCGTAGATCGACTGGAGGGTGCCCTGGCTGATCTCCGGCTGGTAGGGCGTGTAGGCCGTATACCACTCGCCGCGCAGCAGGAGCTGGTCGACCGCCGCCGGGCTGTAGTGCCGATAGACGCCGGCGCCGAGGAACGAGATCAGATCGACCCGGTTGCGGGCCGCCAGCCCCTGCAGCCGGGCCGCCAGGCTCAGCTCGGGTTCCGGCTCGGGAAGGTCGAGAGGACTGGCACGGAGCACATCCGGGATGTCGGCGAACAGCTCGTCGACCGATTCGATGCCGATCGTCGCCAGCATCCGGGCACGGTCGGCCGGGGTGTGCGGACCGTAGGGCATCGGCGCGTCAGCCCTCCGCGATCAGCGCGTCGTAGGCCGTCGGATCGAGCAGGCCGTCGAGCTCGGTCGGGTCGGTCACCGTCACCCGGACCATCCAGCCGGCGCCGTACGGCTCACTGTTCACCAGCTCCGGTTCCCCGGTCAGGGCCGCGTTCGCCTCGACGACCGGGCCCGACACCGGCGCGAACAGGTCACTCACCGCCTTGACCGACTCGACCACGCCGAACGCAGCGCTCTGGGTCAAGGTCCGGCCCACCTCGGGCAGCTCGACGAAGACGATGTCCCCGAGCTGGCTCGCCGCGTACTCGGTGATCCCGACCGTCGCATCGTTCCCGGTCAGGCGGACCCACTCGTGGTCCCTCGTGTAGCGCAGATCCGCGGGCACCATCGGCGGCCGAACCTCCTCTAGCGGCCCTCCCGCTGCCCATTCAGCGCGGAGAGCAGTCAGCCGGACCGCCGGTAGAACGGGAGCGGGACGACCTCGGCCGGGACGAGCGCGTCGCGGATCCCGACCGCGAGCATCGTACCGGGTTCGGCATCACCGGGCGCAACGTAGGCCAGGGCGATCGGTACGCCGAGCGTCGGGCTCGGTGCCCCGCTCGTGACCGCGCCGGTCTCGCGCTCGCCGGAGAAGACCGGGTAGCCGTGCCGGGCGATGCCGCGGCCACGGACGACCAGCCCGACGAGAAGTCGGCGCGGGCCGTCGGCGGCGATCCGCTCGAGCGCCGCCCGGCCAACGAAGTCCCCGGGCTTGGCCAGCTTGACGACCCGGCCGAGACCGGCGTCGTACGGGCTGATCGAGGGATCGAGGTCGTTGCCGTAGAGCGGCATGCCGGCCTCGAGCCTGAGCGTGTCGCGAGCGCCGAGCCCGACCGGCACGAGACCCTGCGGACGGCCGGCCTCGAGCAGCGCGTCCCACAGCTCGCCGGCCCGGTCGTTCTCGACGAAGACCTCGAACCCGTCCTCGCCGGTGTAGCCGGTCCGCGCCACGAGGGCGTCGATCCCCGCCACTCGTCCCTCGGCGATCGCGTAGTAGCGGAGCGCGCCAAGGTCGACGTCGGTCAGGGGCCCGACGATGTCGACCGAGCGCGGGCCCTGGACCGCCACGAGCGACATCGCCAGCGTACGATCGTCGAGGATCGCCCGGAAGCCGGCGGACCGCTCCACGAGCAGGTCGCTGTCGAGCTGCGCGTTCGACGCGTTGGCCACGACGAGGTAGCGCTCCTCGCCGAGCCGATAGACGATCAGGTCGTCGAGGATCCCGCCGTCCGGGGCGACGATCATCGAGTAGTGGGCCCGCCCGATGGCGAGCGCGGGCGGGTCGCTGACGAGCGCGCCGGCGAGCGCGGCTCCGGCTTCGGGACCCTCCACGAACAGCTCGCCCATGTGCGACAGGTCGAACAGGCCGGCCCGCTCGCGAACGGCCCTGTGCTCGTCGATGATCCCGCTGTACTGGACCGGCATGAGCCAGCCGGCGAAGTCGATCAGCTTCGCTCCCAGCGCCCGATGGCGCTCCAGGAGTGGGGTCGTCCGGACGGTGTCGTCGATGGCTCCGGCCATCGGTCAGGAACCCGGTCCGGGTCCGGCGGTCGCGTCGACGGCCCCGGCGGCGACGCGCGCGGCGGCCAGGTCCATGAGCTCACGCTCGGTTTCGAAGGTCAGGACGCCGCCGGCCTCGGCCAGGTCGAACCAGCGAACCTCGTCGAACTCGTGATCGTGACCGGCCAGGTCCCCGCCGGTCGGACGCATCAGGAAGTAGTGGACGGTCTTGTGGATCCGGGCGCCGCGCTGGCTGAACGAGTAGCTGATCGAGTCGAGCGGCTCGACGATCGAGACCTCGAGCCCCGTTTCCTCGGCGACCTCGCGAAGGGCCGTCTCCTCGGTCGACTCACCCGGATGGGGCGTGCCCTTGGGCAGGGTCCAGGTGTGGATCTCCTTGCGTCGCCCCGCGACGAACTGCGGAATGCCAGCCTCGAACCGGACGACGATGCCGCCGGCGGAGGTTGCCGTCGCCTGCTTCAGGCGAGCCACGGCGCCGACGCGGCGCTCGAGCGGCTCTCGCGGACCGGACCGCTCGGACGCGACCAGCGCATCGACACCACCGGTCGAATCAGTCCGAGCGAAGATCGCCGCGGGCCGGCCGCCTGGATCGACCGCGAGCTCGCCCGCAGCCGCAGCAGCGGGGCGAGGTCGGGGCGCCGGAGGACGGTCGCCCGAGCCGGAACGGCCCGGAACGTGGCGGCGGTACGCAGCCCGAGTCGCGGCTCACGCGTTCGCGAGGATGCGCGCACGAAGCGCGCCGCCGGACGAGCCGCGTACTTGGCGGCGATGGAGTGCTGCATGTCCGCAATCCTAGCGTGTCATTGAGTGTTTGCAAGGGCGGTCCGGAGCCGTTTGGAAACGTCCGGTGTCAGCGCGCCCCGGTCCTCGGCGAGGACGATCTCACGCTCGGCGGCCGCGCGGTAGAGCGGAAGCACGCCGGGGGCGTGGGCCTCGAGCGCAGCCAGGTGGGCGGTCAGCGTCCCGACGTCGCCACGCGTGATCGGGCCGGTCAGGGCAGCTCGAATCCCGAGGGCGCGGGCATTGCCGAGGGTCTGCTCGATCAGCGGGCCGTAGACGGCCAGCGCGCCGGCCTCGTCCAGCCCGGCCACCCGGCCGAGCTCGGCGATCGCGTCGAGCAGGGCGACGAACCCGCCCGCCGCCAGGACTGCCGCGGCGTGGTAGGCCGCCTTCGTGCCGGGCGCGAGCCGGACCGGGTGGGCGCCGATCGCCGTGGCCATCTCGGCCAGCAGCGTGACCAGCTGGTCGTCCCCCTCGACCGCGACCGTCGCCCCGTGGAGGGCCGCGACCGCCCGGTCCGTGTCGGCGAACGCCACCAGCGGGTGGAAGCTGCCGATCTGCGTCCCGGCCGCCATCGCCGGCTCCAGGACCTCGACGCCGAGGGCGCCGCTCGTGTGGACGAGCGCCTGTCCGCTGTACAGGCGGATCGATCGGGCGACCGACTCGAGCGCGTCGTCCGGGACCGCCAGGATGATCAGCTCGACCTCGTCGAGCATCGGGGTGACCTGGTCGAACGCCCGGGTGCCGCCGACGAGCTCGCGGAACCGCTCGCGGCGGACCGGGTCGCGGCTGGCCACCGCGCCGATCGGCCAGCCGGCCCGGGTCAGGGCGAGACCGAGGCCCGAGCCGACCGCCCCGGCTCCGACGATGCCGATGATCGGCGGCTCGCCCGGTCCCGAGCGCTGGTGGGGATGGGCGTGGTCGTGGGGCAGGCCGTCGCCGTGATCGTGGGTCGGGACGGCGACGTCCCGCCCGTGGGCGGCCGGCGGGGGCGGGTCCAGGTCGATCCCCGCCTCGCGCAATGCGGCGACCTTCTCGGCGTCGCGCTCCTCCTTCGGATCGCGCTCGCGCCAGGCCCTCATCGTTCGCGGTACGCTTCCATTCGATGAGTCTAGCCACCCCAGCGAAGGATGATGCGTGGTCGTTCCCGACCCGTTCGGTGCCCGGGCGAGCCTCGGCCCGGCGCTCCCCGACCTGTACCGGCTGAGCGCCCTCGAGCCGCTCGGCATCGACCTCGGGCGGGTCCCGGTGACGGTCAAGATCCTGCTCGAGAACGCCCTCCGCCACGCGGGTCGCGGGATCGTCCGCGCCGACGACGTCGAGGCACTCGCCCGGTGGCACCCCGGGGCGGCCGCGGGCGATGATGTCGAGCTCCCGTTCATGCCGGCGCGGGTGATCCTCCAGGACTTCACCGGCGTCCCGGCGATCGTCGACCTCGCGGCGATGCGCGACGCGATGGCCGACCTCGGCGGCGACCCGGCCCGGGTCAACCCGCTGGTCCCCGCCGACCTCGTCATCGACCACTCCGTCCAGGTCGACCGGTTCGGGACACCGGCCGCGTTCGCCTTCAACGTCGAGCGCGAGTACGAGCGCAACGGCGAGCGCTACGCCCTGCTGCGCTGGGCCCAGACCGCGTTCCGCGACCTGCGGGTCGTGCCGCCCGGGACGGGGATCGTCCACCAGGTCAATCTCGAGTACCTGGCCACCGTCGTCAGCACTCGAGCCGACGACCAGGGCCCGGTCGCCTTCCCCGACACGCTCGTCGGGACCGACTCCCACACGACGATGATCAACGGCCTCGGCGTCCTCGGCTACGGCGTCGGCGGGATCGAGGCGGAGGCGGTCCTGCTCGGCCAGCCGCTCTACCAGCCGATGCCGCGCGTCGTCGGAGTCCGCCTCCACGGCGAGCTCCCGCGCGGCTCGACCGCGACCGACCTGGTCCTCGTCGTGACCGAGATGCTCCGCGCGTTCGGCGTCGTCGGGGCATTCGTCGAGTTCGCCGGCGACGGGCTGGCGGGGCTGTCGCTGGCGGACCGGGCGACGATCTCCAACATGAGCCCCGAGTTCGGGGCGACCTCGACCCTGTTCCCGATCGACGCCGAGACGCTGGCCTACCTCCGGCTGACCGGCCGGCTCGGCCGGGCTGATCGACCTCGTCGAGCGCTACGCCCGGGCCCAGGGCCTGTGGCGCGAGCCCGGATCCGGGCCGGACTTCGACGACCGGCTCGAGCTCGACCTGGCGACCGTCGAGCCGTCGCTCGCCGGTCCCCGCCGGCCCCAGGATCGGGTCCTCCTCGGCGACCTCCGGGAGAACTTCCGCGCCGCCTTCCCGCAGACGGTGCCGGCGACGAACGGCGCCGACGCGGCGCGGATGGACGGCGAGGGTGGCCCCGCGGACGGCCCGGAGGGCGCCGTCGCGATCGAGATCGGTGGCCGGTCGGCAACGATCCGCTCGGGCTCGGTCGCGATCGCCGCGATCACCTCGTGCACGAACACCTCGAACCCGACGGTCATGGTCGGCGCCGGCCTCCTCGCCCGCAACGCGGTCGCCCGCGGGTTGACGGTCGAGCCGACGGTCAAGACGTCGCTCGCTCCGGGCTCGAAGGCGGTCACCGGCTACCTCGAGGCGGCCGGCCTGATGGACCCGCTCGAACGGCTCGGGTTCGCCCTGGCTGGCTACGGCTGCACGACCTGCATCGGCAACTCCGGTCCGCTCGACGAGCCGGTCGCCCGCGCGGTCGAGGACCACGACCTCGTCGTCGTGGCGGTCCTGAGCGGCAACCGCAACTTCGAGGGCCGGATCCACCCGCTCGCCCGGGCCAGCTACCTCGCCTCGCCGCCGCTGGTCGTCGCGTTCGCGCTGGCCGGGCGGGTCGACATCGACCTCGACCACGAGCCGCTCGGGATCGGCGATGACGGCCGGCCGGTCTTCCTGGCCGACGTCTGGCCGTCGGCGGACGAGATCCGGTCGGTCATCGGCACGTCGATCTCGCCGGACCTGTTCCGGGCGACCTACGCCACGGTCTTCGACGGCGACGATCGCTGGCGGGCGCTGCCGATCCCGGCCGGCGACCGGTTCGCCTGGGATGCCGGCTCGACCTACCTCGCCCGGCCGCCCTTCCTCGACGGCGTGCCCGCCGAGCCGGCCCCGGTCCGCGACATCGTCGGCGCCCGCGTCCTGGCCGTCCTCGGCGACTCGGTCACGACCGACCACATCTCGCCCGCGGGCTCGATCGCAGCGTGGTCCCCGGCCGGCCAGTGGCTCCAGGCGCATGGCGTCGGGCCGCTCGAGTTCAACTCGTATGGCGCCCGGCGCGGCCAGCACGAGGTCATGATCCGCGGGACGTTCGCCAACATCCGCCTGCGCAACCGCCTGGTCGAGGGCAAGGAAGGGCCCTACACGGTCCACCTGCCCGACGGCGAGGAGGCGTTCATCTACGACGCGGCCGTTCGCTACGCGTCAGAGGGCGTGCCGCTGCTCGTGATCGCGGGCCGCGAGTACGGTTCCGGCTCGTCGCGGGACTGGGCGGCCAAGGGCACGAGCCTGCTCGGGGTGCGGGCCGTCCTGGCCGAGAGCTATGAGCGGATCCACCGCTCGAACCTCGTCGGGATGGGCGTCCTGCCGCTCCAGTTCCTGCCCGGCGACACGGCGTCGGCGCTCGGGCTGACCGGGCGCGAGACGTACTCGATCCTCGGGCTCGCCGGTGGCCCGGCGCCGCGCTCGACCCTGACGGTCACCGCGGTCCGGACGACGGCAGCGAGCGCCGGTTCGAGGCGATCGCCCGGCTCGACGGCCCGATCGAGGTCGACTACTACCGTCACGGCGGCATCCTGCCGGCGGTCCTGCGCCGACTGGCGGCGCTGGGTCGAGCCTGACCAGGGCCCGAGAAGGCCCTGCCCTCTGTCAGGTCGTGGTGGTGGGCGATACTGGATTCGAACCAGTGACCTCGCGGATGTGAACCGCGCGCTCTAACCGACTGAGCCAATCGCCCCGGAGCGCAATCGGGCATCGCGCCCGAGCCGATCGATCATAGCCCGAGCCCCGGCCAGCGGGCAAGGATCGTGGCGGCCGGGACGCCGTCGACGGCCAGCGTCTTGCGCCGCGCCCTGGTCCCCGCCGCGATCCGGACATTCGAGCGGGTCGTGCCGAGCTCATCGGCAATGAGCCGGACCAGGGCGGCGTTCGCGGCATCGTCGACCGGCGGGGCCGCGACGCGGACGCGGAGCTGGCCGGTCGCGTCGACGCCGTCGATCCGATCCGCTCCGCCGCGCGGGGTCAACCGGACGACGAACCGGACGCTCGGACCGGTCACGGCCCAGCCGGCCGCTCGCCGAACAGCGCCCGGCCGACGCGCACGATGGTGGCGCCCTCCTCGATCGCGATCGGGTAGTCGTCGCTCATGCCCATCGAGAGCTCGGGGCCGAGGCGAGGCTCGGCCGCCCGCAGGTCGTCCGCCAGCTCGCGCAGTCGGCGGAACGTCGCCCGGGCCGCCTCGGGGTCGTCGACCAGCCGCCCGACGGTCATCAGCCCATCGGCCCGGAGCGCGTCGAGGCCGAGCAGCGCGGGCAGCGCGGCCCGGAGCTCGTCGGGCTCGAAGCCCGCCTTGGCCGGGTCGTCGTCGACGTTGACCTGGAGGAGGATCGGGAATCGGGCGACAGCGGGCACCGGCCCCGCCTCGGGGACGCCGCGCACGTCGCGGACGATCCGGTCGAGGCGCCGCGCGAGGTCGGCCGAGTCGACCGACTCGATGACGTCGAACGTCTCGACCGCGCGCCGGGTCTTGTTCGACTGGAGCGGCCCGACGAGGTGCCAGGTCGCGCCGGTCACCAGCGGGACCTTCGTCTCGGCCTCCTGGACCCGGTTCTCGCCGAGGACGGTCAGCCCGGCCGCGACGGCCGCCCGGATCCGGTCGACCGCGACGGTCTTGGAGACGGCCACCAGCCGGACCGAGCCGGGGTCTCGGCCGGCTCGCCGGCAGGCCGCCGCGATCGCTGCGAGGACCGTTCCGCGGGCAGCCGCGATGACCGCGATCGCACCTGGATCCGGCGCGAAGGGGGCTCCGGGACCGGCGCCGGCTGCCACCGGCGCGGGCTACTTGGCGCGGCGGAGGAAGCTCGGGATCTCGAGGTCGTCCGGGTCGATCTGGGCTCGCTGGACGGGCGCCGCGGAGACGTTGACCGTCGCTCGATCGACCCTGACCGGGACCGCTCCGCCGGCATCGGCCGGCTCGCCCACGACGGCGGCGCGCTGGCGGTCGAGCTCCTCGAGGAAGTCGCGCGAGGTCGGCCGGGTCGTCACCGTGGCGTCCCAGCCGGCCGCGGCGGCCGCCTGGCGGGCGCTGTCGCGCTTCCGACCGGCGTCGAAGCCCGTGGCGATGACCGTGATCTGGACCTCGTCGCCGAGGCGGTCGTTGAAGCTCGTCCCGAAGATGATGTTCGCCTCGGGATCGGCCGCCGCCTTGATCGCCTCGGCCGCCTCGGTGACCTCGTACAGGCTGAGGTTCGAGGAGCCGGTGATGTTGAACAGGATCCCCTGGGCACCGGTGATGTTGACCTCGAGGAGCGGGCTGGCGATCGCCTGCTGGGCGGCTTCGACGGCGCGGTTCTCGCCGGACGCCCGGCCGATCCCCATGAGCGCCGAGCCGGCGTCCTTCATGATCGTCCGGACGTCGGCGAAGTCGAGGTTGATGAGCCCGGGGACGGTGATGATGTCGCTGATCCCCTGGACGCCCTGGCGGAGGACGTCGTCGACGACCCGGAAGGCATCGACGATCGAGGTGTTCTTCTGGACCACGTCCTTGAGCCGGTCGTTGGGGATCGTGATCAGGGTGTCGACGTTGGCCTTGAGCTCCTCGGCCGCCCGCTCGGCGACGAGCTTGCGCCGGTTGCCCTCGAAGGCGAACGGCTTGGTCACGATGCCGATCGTCAGGGCGCCCATCTCCTTGGCGATCTGGGCGATGACCGGGGCGGCACCGGAGCCCGTCCCGCCACCCAGGCCGGCGGTGATGAACACCATGTCCGAGTCGCGCAGGGCCTCGGCGACCTTCTCCGAGTCCTCCTCGGCCGCCCGCTGCCCGATCGACGCGTCGCCGCCGGCGCCGAGGCCGCGGGTGATCTTGTCGCCGACCCGGATCTTGTGCGGGGCGTCGCTCTGGAGCAGCGCCTGGGCGTCGGTGTTGCAGGCGATGAACTCGACGCCCATCATCTCGGCCCGGATCATCCGGTTGACGGCGTTGCTCCCGCCGCCCCCCACGCCGATGACTCGGATCAGCGCGAAGTTCTCGGAGTCGGATCGCAGCGACATCGCCTCTCCTCGGGTGGCTCGGGAAGGTGCTCTTCGGTCAGGGGGTGGTAGAGCGCGCTCTGAAGATGTCGGCCGAGTATAGCGCTGGGTCAAGCGGGGCGGCCAGATCGGACCCCGATCGCGGTGCCGGGCCACCGCAATGTCGGTGCCGGCGCGCCCCGGACCCGGCCCGGTCCGGTCCGTCGGTCAGGGGAAGATGCTGCGGAGCGCGTCCCGGATCCGCCCGAAGCCGCCCATCGCGGGAGCCGACTCGTAGCGGCCCGGCTCGCCCTGGGCGAGGACCGCGGCGCCCCACCGGAGCAGCCCGATCGAGGTGCTGTTGGCCGGCGTGAGCAGGTTGTCGACGAGCCCGCCGACGCCCGACGGGCCGGCGACCCGGACCGGCATCTGGAGCACCTCGCGGCCGAGCTCGGCCGCTCCGGCGAGCTCGGCGCCGCCGCCGGTCAGGACGATCCCGGCCGGGAGCATCCCGTGACCCGACGCCTTCATCTCGTTGGCGAGCAGCTCGAACGTCTCGCGCATCCGGGCCTCGATGACCTGGCACAGCTCGAGCCGGCTGACCGTCCGGCCCGCCTCCTCGCCGAGCATCTCGACGTTGATCTGCTCGTCCGGGTCGACCTGGCGCAGGTCGCACGTCCCGTTCGTGATCTTGAGCTCCTCGGCGACCTGGAGGGTCGTCTTCATCACGGCCGCGATGTCCATCGTCACGTTGTTCCCGCCGACCGGCAGGACGCTGGTGTGGAACGGCGAGCCGTCGACGAACATCGCCAGGTCGATCGTCCCCGCGCCGATGTCGGCGACGGCGACCCCGAGCTCCTTCTCGGTCTCGCTCAGGACGGCCTCGGCCGACGCGAGCGAGTTCGCCACGAGCTCGTCGATCTTCACCCCGCCCGCCACGACGCACTTGGTCAGGTTCTGGACCGCGGTCGCCGAGCCCGTGACGATGTGGGTCTCGACCTCGAGCCGGATGGCGCTCATCTCGAGCGGGTCCTTGACCCCCTCCTGGCCGTCGACGATGAACTGGCGGGGCAGCACGTGGAGGACCTCGCGGTTCGACGGGATCGAGACCGCCCGGGCGACCTCGGTGGCCCGGTTGATGTCCTCCCGGGCGACCTCGCGGCCGTGGCCGCTGACGGCCACCGCGCCGCGCGAGTTCTGGCTCTCGACATGCTGGCCGCCCACGCCGACGAACGCCCGGTCGATCTTCCAGCCGGACAGCCGCTCGGCCTGCTCGACCGCCGAGGCGATCGACTGGACCGTCTGCTCGATGTTGACGACCACGCCCTTCTTGAGCCCGGTGGTCGGCACCGTGCCCTTGCCGATGATCGTCAGCCCGCCGTCCCGGCCGACCTCGCCGATGAGCGCGGTGACCTTCGTCGTGCCGACGTCGATCCCGACCAGGACCGCTTCTCGTTCCACGATGTCGTTGTCCCTCGACTACAGGAAGTGGCGGCGGATGAGGGCCACGTTGTTGAAGATCCGTGGCCCGAACGTGATCAGGGCGACGAGGTACAGGTCCAGCCCGAGCCGATCGCCGATGAAGGTGAGGAGGACGGCCACGAGCGCGTTCGTGGCGAAGCCGCTGATGAAGATCCGATTGTCGTAGACCCCGTCGAGCTCGGCGCGCACCGCGCCGAGGACCGAATCGAGCGCCGCGACGATCGCGACGGCCGTGTAGCGGGCGAACTCGAAACTGACGTCAACCTGGAGGAGTAGCCCGAGCAGGACCCCCAGGACGAGCCCCGCCAGGGGAAGGAGCACGCGGCGTCGCCCTCCGGTCGGATCGTTTCGGCAAGGCTACCCGACGCGGCGGACCGGCAGCAACTCGGCGCGCCGGCGACGCCCGCGGGCTCGGTCACGGCGCGGCCTTCGGGGCGTAGACGCCGTGGATGTCATCCGCGAGCAGGATCGTCCCGACCGTCGCCTCGCGACCCGCGACGAGGCTGCGCAGCAGCCGGACCTGGCCCGGGATGAGGTCGGTCTGCCGGATCGTCGGCGTGTAGAAGCCGAAGACCGCCGTCCAGCCCGCCGGGCCCGTGTCGAGGGTGAAGCCGTGCTCGTCGTCGATCGTCACCTGGAGCCCGGCCGCCCCACTCCCGACGTCGACCGGACGGAGCGATGCGAGCCGGGTCGCGGCGTCGAAGTCGACCGGGTCGAGGACGTCGCCGATCCGCGGCCCGCGGGCGAGCCCGGCCGTCTCCGGGCCGGCGCGCGAATCCGGATCGAGCGGATCGTTGACCGGGAAGCGCCGGTCGACGATCACCGGCAGATCGGTCGTCGGACCGGCCTCGGCGAAGATGAACCGGTCCGCGTCGACGAGGAAGCGGCGGTCGCCGACCTGCCAGACGACGATCGGCTGGCGCTCGACGAGGTGGACCCGAAGCGTGTCCGGGAGGGCCACCTCGACCCATGCATCGGCGACGGCCGGCAGCGCCCGCAGCCGGTCGGCCATGCCGTCGGTCGTGAGCTTGAACAGGTTCGCCGCGTCGGGCAGGCCGAGCTCGCGGCGGACGGTCGCTTCCTGGGTGAACCCGGCCCCGACCACCTGGAGCCGACGGTACGTGAAGGCCGTGCTGGCATTGGCCCCGTACAGGGCGAGCGAGGCCAGGATCAGCGCGAGGAGCGCCAGCGAGCGGGTCCGGGTCAGGCCGGCCGATGCGCGCCGGATCCTCGATCCGCGCCGAGCCGGATTGCCGGATCGACGCACCCCGGCGCTGGCGCGGACCGTGCGGCGCGCGCTCATCGGGGCAGGTCCGCCGGAGTCAACCGCCGGCGGACGGCGGAGGCCCGGCGCTCGACGGCGAGCTCGACGATCCGCTCGGCGATCGAGCCGAAGGTGTAGCCACCGGCCGCGGTCAGGACCGGGAAGAGGCTGATCGGGGTGAACCCGGGGATCGTGTTGATCTCCGAAAGATAGACCGCTCGATCGGTGAGCAGGAAGTCGACCCGCGCAAAGCCCTCGGCGCCGATCGCCCGGTAGGCGTCCCGGGCGATCTTGAGGATCGTCGCCCGCGTCGGCTGGATCGACCTCCGCGGTCGGCGTCGTCTGCGACAGCCCGGGCCGGTACTTGGCCTCGTAGTCGTAGAACTCGTGTCCGGCCACGATCTCGCCCGGACCGTAGAGCTCGAGCCGGGCCGGGTCGTTGCCGACGACCGACACCTCGAGGTCGCGGGCGCCGGCGATGTAGGCCTCGGCCAGGGCGAGCGTGTCGTAGGTCAGGGCCAGGTCGATCGCGCCGGCCCGCTCGTCCGGTCCGTGGGCCAGGGTCATCCCGACCGAGCTCCCGAGCCGGGCCGGCTTCACCATCAGCCGCGGGTCGCCGTTCGCCGCCGCGAACGCCTCGAGCTCGCCGAGGACGCCCGACCGGTCGGCGGCCCAGCGGGACGCCGTCACCTCGCGCCAGTCGCCGACCGGGAGGCCGAGCCCGCGGGCCAGCCGCTTGAAGATCGCCTTGTCCATCCCGAGCGCCGATGCGGTCACCCCGCAGCCGGTGTAGGCGAGTCCGGCCGCCTCGAGGATCGCCTGGACCGTGCCGTCCTCGCCGAACGGCCCGTGGAGCGCGATGAAGACGACCGGGGCCGGATCGCGAGCCGCCAGCTCGTCGACCGCCGCCCCGGCCGACGACGGTCCGGTCGCGCCGAGCGAACCCGGGTCGTCGAAGGCCGTGGCCGGCTCGCCGCGCTGGCCGGCGGCCGGGAGCCGCCACCAGCGGCCATCGAGGTCGATCAGGATCCGGTCGACGGCATGCCCGGCCGCCTCGAGCGCGTCGGCGATCGCGCTCCCCGAGACGATCGACACGTCGTGCTCGGCCGACGGCCCGCCGAGGAGCACGACGATCGGCGGCAGCGAGGCGGTCATGCCGGCTCGCTCCCGGCCCAGCCCGGACCCCAGTCGCCGACGAACACGACCTCCGGCTCGAGCCCGACCCCGAACCGCCGGGCGACCTCCGCCCGGACCTGTTCGCCGAGCCGGCGCACGTCGGTCGCCGTGCCCTTCCGGTCGTTGACGAGGAAGTTGGCGTGCTTCTCGCTGACCGACGCGCCGCCGACCCGCGTCCCCTTCAGACCGGCGGCCTCGATGAGCCGACCGGCGGAGTCGTCGGCCGGGTTGCGGAAGTACGAGCCGGCGCTCGGGATCCCGAGCGGTTGATGGGCCTGGCGCCAGCGGCGGATCTCGTCGAGCCGGTCGCGGATCTCGTCCGGGGTCGCCGGCGCGAGCCGGAACGTGGCGCTGACGACGACCTCGGGGATCGCGTCGCCCGCGCCGCTCCCGGTGGCGCCGCCGGCCTCGCCGCGATCGGCCGGCCCGCCAGCGGCGGGGCCGGCGTGCTTCAGCCGGCTGTCGCGGTAGCCGAGCCCGAGGCCGTCCGGGTCGAGCCGGGTCTCGCTTCCATCGGCGGTCATCACGAGGGCGCTCTCGAGGATGGCCCGGACGTCCGATTCGTGGGCGCCGGCGTTCGCCCACACGGCGCCCCCGACGGTGCCCGGGATCGCCAGGCCGAACTCGAGCCCGGACAGGCCGGCGGTCTGGGTGACCGTCGCCGCGCGCGCCATCGGCACGCCCGCCTCGGCGACCAGCCGGTCGTCGCTGACGTCGGTCCCCTCGGCCCGGACCTGGATGACGAGCCCGCGCACGCCGGCGTCGGCGATGACGACGTCGCTCCCCCGCCCGAGCACGACGTGCGGGATCCCGCGGCTCCGCACGAACTTGACCAGGGCGCGCAGCTCGAACGCGTTGTGGGCGACGGCGAACAGGTCGGCCGGCCCGCCGACGCGGATCGTCGTGAACCGGGCGAGCGGCTCGTCGCGCGACGTCTTGACCCCGATCCGGCGCTGGATCTCGGTCCCGAGCGCGATCGGGTCGAAGGCGCGCGCGACCTCGGCGGCCGTCATCGGGCGGCTCCCGGGCTCGGCAGCGGCCGGCGGCCGGTCGTCATGCGGCGAGCCCCCGTGACCGGCGATCGATCGCCGCCTGCTCCGGCAGCGGTCGCCGTTCCGCGGCCGCCAGGACGAGCTCGGCGACCGCCTCGGCGGCGCCCGGCCGTCCGAGCTCGCGGGCGGCGGCCGCCATCCGGGCATGGCGGGCCGGGTCGTCGAGGATCGCCGCCGCTTCGAGCAGGGCCGCCGCGTCGAACGCCTCGTCGTCGACGAGCAGGGCCGCCCCGGTCTCGACCATCCGGCGGGCATTGGCCTCCTGGTGACCGGCCGCGTGCGGATACGGGACGACGACGAGCGGCTTGGCGAGGGCGGTTGCCTCGGCCAGGGTCGAGCTCCCGGCGCGGCCGACGATCAGGTCGGCGGCGACGAGCGCGTCGGCCATCTCGGCCCCGAGGAACGGATAGGGCCGGTAGCGCTCGCGGCGTTCGGCCGGCAGCGCCTCGCGCCGGGCGAGGGCGTCCGCGTAGCCCGCGTCGCCGGTGACCTGGATGACGTTGGTCCGCTCGAGGAGCGCCGGCAGGGCGTCGGCGACCGCGGCGTTGAACCGACGGACCGCCTGCGACCCGCCGAAGATGAGCAGGAGCCGCTCGCCCGGTCCGATCGCGAACCGCTCGCGGGCGGCGTCCGGATCGATCGACCCGAAGTCGCGGATCGGCGTCCCGGTCAGGTAGCAGCGCTCGTCGGCGACCGCCAGCGCCTCGCACGTCTCGGCGAACGACACCGCGACCGCGGTCGCCAGCCGGGCCGTCGCCCGGACGCTCCGGCCGGGGATCACGTTGCCCTCCCAGAGGATCACCGGGATGCCGAGCGGCCGGGCGGCGGCCAGGACCGGGATCGCCACATAGCCGCCCGTGGTCAGGATGGCGGCCGGGCGCTCACGGGCCAGGATCGCCCCGGCCTGGGGCACCGACAGCGCCAGCCGGAGCGGGTCGAGGACGAGGTGGATCGATCGGTCGGTCGACCGGAGCGAGCGGACGACGAGCCGCCGGAACGGGATCCCGGCACTCTTCACGATCGACCCCTCGAGCCCGCGCCGACCGCCGAGCCAGCTCAACTCGAGCCCGGGGTCACGGGCGCGAAGCGATCGAGCCACGGCCAGAGCCGGGTAGATGTGCCCGCCCGTGCCGCCGCCCGCGATCAGCAGACGCATCGTTCCAGGTGCCTCGTTCGACGGTCTCTCGGGAGATCGAGAGGAGGATCCCGACGGCCGCCAGGCTGATCGTCAGCGAGGAACCGCCGGCACTGATGAATGGCAGGGTGATCCCGGTGATCGGGAAGAGGGCCACCACGACGCCGATGTTGATGAACGCCTGGGCGCACAGCCAGGTCGTGATCCCGGCCGCCAGGAGCGACCCGAACGTGTCCGGCGCGGCGAGCGCGATCCGGATGCCCTGGTAGGCGAGGATGACGAACAGGACGATGACGAGCCCGGCCCCGATCAGCCCGAACTCCTCGCCGATGACGGCGAAGATGAAGTCGTTGCTCGCATTCGGGAGGTAGAGCCCACCGGCCCCGCGGCTCTGGCCCAGCCCGAGCCCGAACAGGCCGCCCGAGCCGAGCGCGAGCAGCCCCTGGACCGAGTGGTAGCCGATGCCGCCCGGGTCGGCCCAGGGATCGATCCAGGCCCGGATCCGCTCGAGCTGGTAGCCGTGCAGGGCGAACATCACGATCCCGACGAAGCCACCGGCGACGAGCACCGCGAAGTGGATGAGGTTGCCGCCGGCCAGGGCGAACATCGTCATCCCGGTCGCCGCCAGGACCATCGACGTCCCGAGATCCGGCTCCTTGAGGACGAGCGCGACGATCGGCAGGAAGATCACCAGGAACGGCAGCGTGCCGCCCAGCAGCCCGCCGATCCCGGTCCCGCGCTTGGCGAGCCAGTGGGCAAGGTAGACGACCAGGGCAAGCTTGGCGAACTCGGCCGGGTGGACGGCGGGCAGCGGGCCGACCTTCAGCCAGCGAGCCGATCCGCCGACGACCTGGCCGAGGCTCGGGACGAACACGAGCAGGAGCAGGACGACGGCGATCGCGTAGAGCGGGATCGACACGAGCCGGAGCCGGCGGTAGTCGACCCGCATCATCGCCAGCATCGCCAGCAGCCCGGCGACACCCCAGGCGACCTGCGGGGCGACGGCCCCGAAGACGTCCCCGTCCCGGGCGAACTCGCGCATCGCCGACGACGAGAAGACCATGAGGATCCCGATCGCCGACATCGCGATGACCGCGACGAGGATCACGTAGTCGGGCTGGTGGGTCTCGCGACGGAGGGTCTTCGGCGGGCCACTGACGGCGACCCGGCGCCGGGTCTGCCCGTGGAGGGCGGTCGTCGGGGCGGTCATTCGCTGTCCTCCTCGGCCAGGCTGGCGACGGCCGCCTTGAACGCGCGGCCGCGCGCCTCGTAGTCCACGAACATGTCGAAGCTCGCCGCGGCCGGGCTGAGCAGGACCGTCGGCGTGACCGGCGCGCCGCCCGGAGCGTCGCGCAGCTCCGCGGCGATCGCGGCGGCCCGGCGGACGGCCGCCTCGAGCGTGGCGGCTCGCTCGGTTGCGGCCAGCCCGGCCGCCCGGAAGCGGGCCTCGAGGTCGGGTCCGCTCTCGCCGATCAGGACCGCCGCGGCGACGCGCTCGGCGACGACCGGACCGAGGCCGGCCAGGTCGATCCC
Source organism: uncultured Chloroflexia bacterium (assembly GCA_963755285.1). Classification (GTDB taxonomy): domain Bacteria; phylum Chloroflexota; class Limnocylindria; order Limnocylindrales; family CSP1-4; genus Chersky-267. The sequence goes on from CAVWJB010000005.1 coordinate 306,409, forward strand.
CTTGTCCCGGCCGCCGGCGATCAGGACGATCGGCGGGTCGAACGCGCGGAGCGCGGCGGCGACCGCGTCCGGCTGGGTTCCCTGCGAGTCGTTGACGAACCGGATCCCGCCGACGACGGCGACGGTCTCGAGCCGATGCTCGACCCCGCGGAACGCGCCGGCGGCGGCGCGGATCGCCGGCGCTGGCACGCCGAACAGCAGCGCGACCGCGATCGCGGCGAGCGCGTTCGAGCGGTTGTGCTCGCCGGGCAGGCTCAGCTCGGCGAGCGGCATGATCGGGACGTCCGACGACCCGTCGAGCTCGCCGGCGGGCGGGAGGCCAGCGGCCAGCGCGAGACGTTCGACGCCGGCGGCGACGATCCAGTCATCGACGAGACCGAGGCCGCCCGGCTCGGGCCGATCGAGCCGGTAGGGGACGACCCGCGCCCGGCCGAGCCCGGCATAGCCCGCCACGACCGGGTCGTCGAGGTTGAGGACGAGGGCCCCGGCCGGGTCGACCTGCTCGGCGAACCGTCGCTTGACCGCGCGGTACGCCTCGAGCGACCCGTGCCGGTCGAGGTGATCGGACGTCACGTTCGTGAACACGGCCACGGTCGTCCCCCGCGACAGCGTCGGCAGCTGGAGCTCGGACAGCTCGATGACGACCCGATCGTCGGGCCGGAGCTCGGGCAGGCGCTCGACGAGCGGGCGACCGATGTTGCCGCCGAGGATCGCCCGATGGGTCGGGTCCGCGGCGAGCAGGTCCGCGGCGAGGGCCGAGGTCGTCGTCTTGCCCTTCGTGCCGGTGATCCCGACGGTCGGGGCGGGGCACAGACGGAGGACGAGGTCCGGCTCCGACACGATCGCCGGCGCGCTCCGATCGCCGGCCGCGCGCGCCTCCCGCAGCCGGGTCAGTGCGGCCCGAAGTCGCGGCTCGGTCGTGGGGTAGTCGGCATTGACCGATGGCGAGGTCGCCACGAGAGCCGCGTCCCGCCAGGCCTCGGCGGGGTCGGCGGCCGGCCCCGCCAGCAGCCGGACCGGGCGACCCTCGAGTCGGTCGACCGCGCCGGCCAGCTCGTCGGCCGGCCGAAGGTCGTACACGGTCACGAGCGCCCCGGCATCGACGAAGAAGCGCGCGAGGGCGATCCCGCTCCGGGCGAAGCCGAGCACGGTCACCCGGCGTCCGGCCAGGGCGCCGGCACGCACGTCGTCGAGGCTGAGCGCGTCCGGATCGAGCGTGGTCCCCGGGATCATCGGTGGCGTCGTCATCGTCGTCATGCCAGCGAGTTGATCGAGGCCATGAACAGGGTGACGCCGAGCAGTCCGGCGAGGACCGCCACGATCCAGAGCCGCACGGTGATCTTCTCCTCGTCCCAGCCGAGCAGCTCGAAGTGATGGTGGATGGGCGACATCCGGAAGATCCGTTTGCCGCCGCTCGCCTTGAAGTAGGCGACCTGGAGGATCACCGAGCCGGTCTCGATGACGAACACGAGACCGATCAGCGGGAGGACGACGATCTGACCGGTGATCAGCGCGGTGACCGCGAGGGCGGCCCCGAGTCCGAGCGAGCCCGAGTCGCCCATGATCACCTGGGCCGGGTGCACGTTGAACCACAGGAAGCCCATCGTCACCCCGATGATGATCGCGCAGAGCAGGGCCAGGTTCGGCTGATGGGGCACGTTGAGCAGGGCGATGATCATGTAGGCCACGAAGCTGAAGGCGAGGGTGCCGCCGGCCAGCCCGTCGAGCCCGTCGGTGATGTTCACGCCGTTGCTCGAGGCGACGATCGCGAAGGCGGCAAAGATCACGTAGAGCGCAGGCCCGATCGTCACGTCGCCCGCAAACGGCACCCGGATCGCGTCGATGTCGAAGTGGCGCTGGATGTAGAGCGCGGCGAGGACCGCCACGACGGTCTGCCAGACGAGCTTGCCGCGGACGCTGATCCCGGTTCCGGTCTTCGCGTTCCGATAGTCGTCGAACGCCCCGAGCGCCCCGACCCCCACCAGCGCCGCCAGTGGCGAGTAGGTGTCCGGCGTGTCGCTGCCGACGGCCCCGAGGACGAAGGCGATCGCCGCGACGACCAGGATGAGCAGGATGCCCCCACCGGTCGGGACGCCCTGCTTGACCAGGTGGCTGGCCGGGCCCTCCTCGCGGATGTTCTTGCCGAACCGGACGTAGCGCAGCAGCCGGATGAACGGCGGCATGAGGATGACCACGATGATGAAGGACAAGAGCAGGCCCTGGATCAGCTCGACCGTCCCGATCTTCACGACTCGAGCTCCCGGCGGAGGGCGGTCACGAGCCGATCGAGCGCCATCCCCCGCGACGCCTTGACGAGGACGACGTCACCGGGGACCAGTCGCGGGCGCAGCACGTCGTGGGCGGCCTCGGCGTCGTCGACGAACAGGATCCGGTCCGGCTCGAGACCCGCCTCGAGGGCGCCCTCGACGATCCCGCCGGCATCGTCGCCGACGACGACCAGCAGGTCCGCGACGCGGCCGGCGGCCCGGCCGACCTCGAGGTGGCCTGCCTCGCTCTCGGCACCGAGCTCGAGCATCTCGCCGAGCACCGCGATCCGGCGGCCGGGCAGCCCGGCCAGGACGTCCAGCGCGGCCAGCATCGAGGCCGGTGCCGCGTTGTAGCTGTCGTCGACGATCGTCACGTCGGCGAGACGGATGAGCTCGCCGCGGTGCGCTGCCTCGGAGCCGGTGGCCAGCCCGGCCGCGATCGCATCGAGGTCGATCAGGGCGGCCCCGCCGACCGCGGCGGCCGCCAGCGCATTGTGGACGGCGTGACGGCCGAGACCGGGGATCCGGACCATCCGCCGGCCGGCCGGGGCCTGGAGCTCGAAGCGCATCCCGTCCGGACCGAGCGACTCGACCGCCCCGGCCCGCACGTCGGCGTCGGCCGCAAACCCATAGCCGACGACCCGCGCGGCCGTCCGGTCGGCCATCCGCCGGACGCGCTCGTCGTCGGCGTTGAGGACGGCCGTCCCGTCCGCCGGCAGCGCCTCGACGAGACGGCCCTTCTCCGTCTCGATCGCCTCGATCGAGCCGATCCGGGCGAGGTGGACCGGCTGGACGCTGGTGACGACGCCGATCTGCGGCCGGCTGATCCGGGCGAGGTCGGCGATCTCGCCTTCGACGTACATCCCCATCTCGAGGACGAGCGCCTGGTCGGCCCGCGACAGGCGGAGGACGGTCAGGGGCAGCCCGATCTCGTTGTTCTCGTTGCCCTCGTTCTTGAGCGTCCGGAAGCGGGTCGCCAGGACCGCGGCGACGGCCTCCTTGGTCGACGTCTTGGCCAGGCTCCCGGTGATCCCGACCGTGAGCGGCTCGAACCGCCGGCGCCAGGCGGAGGCGAGCGCCTGGAGCGCCTCGAGCGGGCGGGTGACCCGGATCACGCTGAGGTCGCCGATCGCCGCCGGCAGGGCTCCCGGCCGGCTCACGAGCAGGGCGGCGGCTCCGGCCTCGGCGGCGGCCACGAGGTGGTCGTGGCCATCGGTCCGTTCCCCGGGCAGCGCGACGAACAGGTTGCCGGGTTCGACCCGTCGCGAGTCGACCGCCGCGCCACGGATCGGACGGGCCGACGACCGCTCCAGCCGGCCGCCGGTCAGCCGGGCGATCTCGGCGGCGTCGAACGCGTCGTCCGGGGTGGGCGGGCCCGACGGCGGAGGTGCGTCGGTCACGGCTGCCAGTGTCCCATAGCCGCCATTCACCGGTCGGCCTGGGCGGCCGGCTCGGGCAGGTCGAGCATCGTCATCGCGTCGGTCGCCAGCCGCCGGAACAGCTCATACGACTCGACCGCCAGCGGCAGGTCGCCCTGCGCGATGTGGAGCGGCTTGGCCTCGTGGATCGTCACCGCGATCACGAGCTCGGGGCTGTTCCGCCCGATGTAGCCGACGAACGTGTGGTTGTAGCGGTTCGGCTTCCAGTTGCCACGGCCGTGGCGCAGCTTCGGATCCCAGATCTGGGCCGTCCCGGTCTTGCCGCCGACCTCGAACCCGTGGACAAGCGTCTTGTCCGCGTACCACGGCACCCGGTGGACGACGTAGCCCATCAGGTCGACCATCGTCCGGCTCATGCCGGCCGACAGGACCTGGCCGCGGTCGCCCGGCTCGACGTCGCGATCGCCCACACCGAGCACGACGTGCGGGGTGACGAGCTTCCCGCCGTTGATGAGGGCGGCGTAGCCGGTGACGAGCTGGAGCTGGGTGACGGCGACGCCCTGGCCGAACGAGCCGTTGGCCAGGTCGACCTGGCTCCAGTGCTTGAGCGCCGGGTCACGGACCAGGCCCGGGGCCTCGCCGGCCAGGTCGACCCCGGTCTTCTGGCCGAAGCCGAGCTTGACCCAGGTCCCGGCCAGGATCTTCGACGCCTTGGCGGTCGTGCTGGCCAGGCCCAGGGCGATCCGGGCGGCGCCGACGTTGCGCGAGAAGGCCACGATGTCGCGCGCGTCCATCCAGCCGTTGGCGTGCTTGTCGGAGTCGTAGACCCGGCCCTCGCCATGGTCGAGCGACAGCGAGCCCGAGTCGAGGATCTTCGTCGACAGGTCGATCGTCCCCTTCTCGAGGGCGGCCAGGGCGGTGAACATCTTGAAGACCGAGCCCGGCTCGTAGACCGAGGAGACGACCGGGTCGATGAACCGCTTCGGGTCCTCGGACGCGATCGTCCGGTAGTCGTTCGCGTCGTACGACGGATAGGACGCCTCGGCCAGGATCGCCCCGTTCGACGGATCCATGACGATCGCCGAGACGCTGACCGCCTCGTCGGCGGTGAAGGCGGCCAGCACCTCCTGCTCCGCCGCCAGCTGGAGGTCGGTGTCGATCGTCAGCCGGATGTCCGACCCGGACACGCCGGGGCTGACGACCTGGGCGGTGTCGGTGATCGGCCGGCCCACGACATCGCGCTCGGCGAGCAGCTCGCGAGGCGTCCCGGCCAGCTCGGCCTGGTAGCGCTCCTCGACGCCGTACTGGCCGTCGCCGTCGCGATTGACGAACCCGAGCAGGTGGGCGGCGAGGGTCGTGCCGGCGGCGCCGCCCGCCTGCGGATAGACCCGGACCGCCTCGGGCTCGACCGACAGGCCCTGGAGCGTTCCGTCCGAGATCCCCTGCCGGATCCGCTCCGCCACGTCGTCCTCGAGACCCCGAACGAGGATCACGTATGGCCGGTCGGTCTCGATCTTGTCGCTCAGCGCCCGGCCGGCATCCGGATCGAGCCCGAGGATCCCGATCAGCGCGTTGCCGACGTCGCGCCGCTGGCTCTGGCTGAGCTGGTCGGGCGAGGCCGCCACGAGGTAGCGCTCGACCGACGTGGCCAGGACGACCGTCCCGGTCCGGTCGTAGATCGTGCCGCGCCTGACCGGTTCGTCGATCCGGACCGTCGTCTGGCGCTGTGCCTTGGCCGCCAGCTGGTCGTGCTGGACGACCTGCCACCAGACGAGGCGGCTGCAGAGCGACGCGCCGACGACGAGGAAGACGACCAGGACGACGAGCAGGCGGCGGCGCGAATCGGTTCGTCCGAGCATCGTCAGTCCGTCGGGCACGTCGGTCGATCGGCTACTGGGCGGGGACGACGAGGGGCTCGGCCAGCTGGTCGAGTCCGAGGTCGATCGCCTGCTTGCGGATGGCCGGCCCCCGACCGAGGCGGTTGAGGTCGGCGATCAGCTCCTGGCGGCGGGCATCGAGGGTCGATCGCTCGTTTGCGAGCCGGTCGATCTCGTAGCCGGTCGCCGACACCCGGACGCTCTGGACGAGCGAGAAGAACGCGAGCAGGAAGGCGAGGGCGATCCCGCCGAGCATGATCCCGACGCGACCCGGGCGGCGCCGGGCACGGACGGTCTGGCGCGACCGGCGACGCTCGAGGGTCGGCGTCTCGACGGCGCGCGGCGGAAGGAAGGTCGGGCGCGATCGGGCGCCCTGGTAGACGGCCACTAGTCGCCGACCGCGAAGCCGAGCCGGCGTCCGCTGAGGTCGAGCTCGAGGAACGCGAACCCGTCGCGCTCGCCCTCGGTCGACTCCGAGCGGCGATCCGCGACGCTGACCGGATCCTGGCGCTCGGTTCGCTCCCGGAGCTCGTGCTGGCGCCGGCCGTACGAGCGGCGGCGGCTCGAATGGTGTCGCTTGCTCATCCTGGTCCTGTCCTCCCATCCACGGGGCCTGGTCGTCGGGTCTCGGTCCGGGCTCCGGTCGGCCCGGTCGGCTCGTCGGGCACTACGCAGCGGTCCGTTCGGCGGCCCGGAGCCTGGCGCTCCTGGCGCGCGGATTGGCGGCCAGCTCGGCCGGGCTGGCGGTCAGGGACTTCGTGATCAGGCGCAGCCGGGGCGATCGGCCGCAGACGCAGATCGGCACCGACGGCGGGCAGATGCAGCCCTTCCGCTCGGTGTCCATGAATCGCTTGACGATCCGGTCCTCGAGCGAGTGGTAGCTGAGGACGACGAGCCGGCCACCGGGCCGGAGCAGGTCGACCGCCGCCGCGAGTCCGGCCGCGAGCGCCTCGAGCTCCTCGTTGACGGCGATCCGGAGGGCCTGGAAGACGCGCGTCGCCGGGTGGATCCGGCGCTTCCCGGGCCGGCCGGGCGCGACCCGCTCGACGAGGGCTGCGAGCTCCTCGGCGGTCGACACCGGGGCGGTCCGGCGGGCCTCGACGATCGCCCGGGCGATCCGACCGGCCTGCGGCTCCTCACCGTAGCGCCGGAAGAGGGCCGCCAGCTCGCGTGCGTCGAGGGTCGCGAGGAGCTCGGACGCCGGGACGCCGACCGACGGATCGAACCGCATGTCGAGCGGGCCGCCGGTCCGGATCCCGAACCCGCGCGAGGCGTCGGCCAGCTGGAAGCCCGACAGGCCGAGGTCGAACAGGAGGCCATCGACCGCGTCGAAGCCGGCCGCCGGGGCGACCGAGCCGAGCTCCCGGAAGTTCGCCTGGCGCAGGACCAGCCGGTCGCCGAACCGGGCCGCAAGGCGAGCCCGGACCCTGGCGATGGCCGCCCCATCGGCATCCAACCCGAGGAGGCGGCCATCAGGGCTGGTCGCTCCCAGGATCCGTTCGGTGTGCCCACCGCCGCCGAGCGTTGCGTCGATCTGAAGGCTGCCGGAAGCTGGCGCGAGTAGCGTCAAGACCTCCTCTGCCAGCACCGGAAGGTGCCCTTCCTTCATCTCGTCTCCCGTTCCTTGGCGGTCCCGAGCGGACCCTGGAAGCGCATGTGGTGGGGGCCGATCGCGGCCCGGTTCGTTGTCCGATCCGGTCCTCAGATCCCGAGGCCGGTGAGGTGGGCGGCGAGGGCGTCGGGGGCCTCCATCGCCTTGCGGTAGTCGTCCCAGGCCGCCGGCGCCCAGATCTCGGCGTGATCGCGGGCGCCGACGATGACCGCGTCACCGGCCAGCCCGAGGAGGTCGCGGAGCGAGGCGGGCACGACGATCCGGCCCTGCCGGTCGAGCTCGACCTCGTAGGCGCTGGCAAACAGCGTCCGGCTGAACGTCCTGGCGGAGGGATCGGCGATCCCCAGCCCGCCGACCTTGCCGGCCAGCGCCTCGAACTCGGCCTTCGGGAAGATCGCCAGGCAGGCGTCGACCCAGCGGGCCAGGTAGGCCCCGCCATCGAGCTGCAGGCGGAACTTCGCCGGGACGGCGATCCGTCCCTTGTCGTCCACCGAGTGCCGGTACTCGCCGGTGAACACTGGTCGGGCTTCCCCTTAGGTCGGGCACTGGTCGGGCTGCTGCCCTGGTCTGGGTCGCTGGGGTCGGTCCTGAAGTCGGCCGAAGCGCGCTGGCTGTGCGATCGAGGAGCGATCCGGTGGCGGTGGACCGCCGTCGGCCCGGCCATCGGTCTGTCGTGGTACTGCTCCCCACTTGACACCACTTCGTGCCACTTCGGCGCATTCTACATGCTCGAACGCCCACGTCAATGCCGAAAACGCACGGAATTCGTGCGGCGCGGTCCGAGTGGCGGCCACGCCGATCCGGCCGGCGACCGCGCCAGCACGCGGGCGGTCGGGCCGATCGGCCGGGGGTCAGACCGGCGGACGAGCGGGTCGCTGACTCAGGACGGCGGCAGCGGAACCCGGATGCGGTCGCCGACGTGGAGCAGGCTCGGGTCGGCGATCTCGGGATTGGCCTTCCGGAGGGCGGTCACGGTGATGCCGAACTTCGCCGCGATCGAGGTCAGGTTGTCACCGGACCGGACCCGGTAGAGATAGCAGGCCGGCGCGTCGGGGCACGGCCTGAGCCCCTGGTAGGCGGCCGGCAGCGACGGACTCGGCGTCGGCACCGGCGTCGGACTGACCGTCGGGGTCGGGATCGGGCTCGGCGTCGGGCTCGGGCTTGGCGGCGGCGTGGCCGTCGGACTCGGACTCGGCGCCACGCTCTGGGGGGCACTGGCGATCGGGCTCGGACTGGCGAGTGCCGCCGCGCTCGGGCTGGCCGCGGGCAGCGCCAGGCCACCCCGGATCGAGACGAACGCGACCGTCAGGACGAGGGCCACGGCCAGGATCCCGCCCGCAACGATCGTCGGCGTCGGGCGCGACCCGGCCCGCCGCGCACCGCTCCGTCGCGAGCTGCGGGTGACCGGCGTCACGGGTGCGACCGGCGCAGCCGGCACGGCCGCCTGGCTCGCCGCGGCCGGCGACTCGCCCGGCGCGGCACTCGACGCAGCGGAGCCGGTGGCCGGCGTGTCGGCCGGCGTCTCGGTGGGCGCGGAGCCGGTGGCCGGTGCCGGCGAGCCCGGGGCCATGACCGCGGGCTGGGGATCGGACGCCGTACTGACCGCACCAGGCGTGGCGCCGGCGATCATGGCGGTCTCGGCCGGAACGGCCACGGCCCGGACGGGGCGTCCACCACCGGCGCGCGGCGAGGCCGTCGCCCGGACGAACCGGGGACAGTCGACGTGACCGGCGTCGAGGCAGACGAATCGCTGCTGGCGGATCGAGACGGGGGCCGACGGACTCGACGCGGCGCACCGGTTCCCGGCGTCCTCGATCGGCGGACCCGACGGCCCACGGCCCCCGACCAGCTCCAGCAGCGGGCACACGGCGCCCTGCGCCGGGCCGTGGGATGAGCTGCGATCCGCCGCGGCGAACGCCTCGCCCGTGCCTGCGGCGTCGCCGAGATCGACCGTGGACGGACCGCTGCCAGGGTCTCGGGCGGCGTCTCCGATCGGGTCGGACACGGGTCCTCCTGGTGCGACGCAGGGCCGCCGTCCGGTCAGACGACGGCGGGAGTCTAGTACCTTTCGGCCGTTGCCGGGCCTTGCAACCGGGTGTTAGGCTCCGCCACCGGTGATCGGACGATCACTGGACCGACCGATTCGAACGCCTCACGAGGATCCGGACCGACCCGATGGCCATCCAGCTGCCGATTGCGGTTCCCGAGCACGAGGTCTATCGCCTCGCCGAACAGCGCATCCGACGCTGCACGTTCCGCCGGCTCATCGCGGTCGACGCCGCCCACGAGCGGATGTACGAGGTGGAGTGCCTCTACCCGGAGCGGCAACTGCCGCTCCCGCTGGGCGATCTCGAGTCGGCCACCCCGATCTGCAACGCCTGCACGGCCGCTCACATCTTCCGGCCGGACGAGGACTGACCCCGCCCGCCCGGCGCGGAGGATGTCGTCGCCAGCGAGGCGACCTGTAAGCCGAGTTCTGTCCCGCGATCGCTCGCGGGGACGGTCATCCATCTAGACCACCGGTCGCCCGGCGGTTCATGCGGCCGACCCGAGGGCTGGGCAGCGCACCTCTCCCCCGTCGCGGCCTTTCAGCCACGCCGGGTTGCGCCCTCCTATTTGGCCTTGCTCCGGGTAGAGTTTGCCGCGTTTCACCCCGGCGACCGAAGCCGCCGGACTCGTCTCTGTGGCACTGGTCCTCGCCTCACGGCGGACGGGCGTTACCCGCTACCCTGCGCTGAGGAGCTCGGACTTTCCTCGAGCCCGGCCGGCGGACCGGCCCGACCCGCGACCGTCCGGTCGCCTCGCTGGCCGGCGGATTCTACCCTGCCCCCGATGGCCGCTCGTCAGACGACGCTGCCGGTGGCCACCAGCTCGACGACCAGGGCCAGCACGTAGATCGCCAGGAGTGCCGGCGCCACGCCCCAGATCACGGTTGGCAGCCAGGCCCTCACCGACCGGGCTCGCGGGTCGCCGGCGCCGGCTGCGACCTCGAGCGGCGCCCGCCAGTCGCCGCCCAGCACGTAGCGCTGGCGAGCGTCCTCGACGGCGAGCTGCCAGGCCGCGATCGACCGGTCGTCGGGATCGTCGATCGCCGCGAAGGCCAACCGAGCCGGGCCGAGGTCGCCGGCTCCGCCCCGCTCGAAGTCGACGATCGCCCACAGGCGGGCCGCCTGGAACCGCTCGAATGGGCCGCCCGGATCGATCCGGCCGACGACGTCGGCGGCCTCGTCGTACCGCCCGAGGTTCACGAGGTAGGTCGCCCGAACCGCCCGGGTGTCGGCCGTCTCCGGGACGCGATCGAGCCAGCGGCGCATGCCCCAGCCGGTCCGCGGTGGAAGCCGGCGGCCGGTCGCCTTCCGGAACCGGCTCAGCTCGCGCCGGCCGGTGAGCAGGAAGGCACCGGCGATCGGACGATCCCGGGCCGGGGCCGTCGCCAGGACGAGCCACAGGCCGCCGATCAGGGTCGCCACGAGCGCGAGCGCCATCCCGACGGCGAACGGGAGGCCGACGACCGCGGAGGCGGCCGCCACGAGCGCGACGAGGCCGAGCAGCGCCGCCGTGATCGCCCAGCGCCTCGAGCGGGACCCGATCAGGACCTCGGCCGAGATGGCACCGCTGGCCCGCAACCGGCCGCGCAGCTCCGGGTGCGGCTGCCCGGTCATTCGCCCGGGCCGTCGGGACGGCGGACGACCGACGCCGGACCACCGGCGAGCGCCCGGTCGATCGCCTCGTTGCACAACGCATCGGCCGCCTTGTTCTGCGCTCGCGGGACGTGGACGGCGGTCCACCGATCGAAGCCGGCGAGGCGCGCCCTGACCTCGGCCTGGAGCGGCTTGAGCTTGGCGTCCTTGACCTTCCAGCGGCCGTGGACCTGCTCGACGATGAGCTTCGAGTCGAGCAGCAGGTGGACCTCTCGAGCCCCGAGGTCGGCGGCCAGGCCGAGTGCCCGGACGACCGCCTCGTACTCGGCGACGTTGTTGGTCTGGACCCCGAGGTAGTCGGAGATCGTGGCCAGCGGCGGGGCGAGCGGATCGCCGGCGCCCGGCTGGCCGGCATCGATCAGGACCGCCCCGGCCGAGGCGGGCCCGGGGTTGCTTCGGGCGGCCCCGTCGGTCCGGACGATCAGGCGCAGGCCCGATCCGGACGCTGCCGGCGCCGGGGCGATCGAGGCGGTCTCGGTCGCGGGGCGCGGATCGGGGTCATCGTCGAGCGGCGTCGACATCGGCGCCGGCCAGAAGGTCGGATCGGGCTCGCGATCGCTCCGGCTCAGCTCGCCGCTCCGGCGTTGCCGGCGCCGTCGCCCGTCGCGCCCGATTGACCCGGTCCGGCCGACACATCGCCGACCCCGGACTCGACGCCGGGTCCTGCCTCGACGCCCGGCGCTCCCGGCCCGCCACCGAGGACCTCGAGCGATCCGCTCGGGACCGGCGGCGAGCCCGTGTCGGCCCGGTCGCCGCGGATCTTCCGCCAGACGATCTGGATCGGGTCGTAGTAGCGGTCGGCCACCCGCTCCTTGAGCGGGATGATCGCGTTGTCGGTGATCTTGATGTGCTCGGGGCAGACCTCGGTGCAGCACTTCGTGATGTTGCAGTACCCGACTCCGCCTTCGTCCTTGAGGTACTCGCGCCGATCGGCCGTGTCGATCGGATGCATCTCGAGACCGGCCGTCCGGACGAGGAAGCGCGGACCCATGAACGGACGCTCGGTCTCGTGGTTGCGCAGGACGTGGCAGACGTCCTGGCACAGGAAGCACTCGATGCACTTGCGGAACTCCTGGACCCGCTCGATGTCCTCCTGCTGCCAGCGCCAGTCCTCCTGGGGACGGTCGGCCGGCGGGCTGAACGGGGCGATCCGCTTGTTGACCTCGTAGTTCCAGGAGACGTCGGTGACCAGGTCGCGGATGAGCGGGAACGCGCGCATCGGCTCGACCGTGATCGTCTCGTCCGGGTCGAAGTCCGACAGCCGGGTCTTGCACGACAGGCTCGGCCGGCCGTTGATCTCGCAGCTGCACGAGCCGCACTTGGCCGCCTTGCAGTTCCAGCGGACGGCGAGGTCCGGCGCCCCATTCGCCTGGATCCAGTGGAGCGCGTCGAGGACGACCATCCCCTCCTCGACCGGGACGTCGTAGTCGACGAACTCGCCCTCGGTCCCGGGGCTGCCGCGGAAGACGCTCAGGTGGGCCTGTGGCATCGGGTCACTCCGTGGCGATGAGCTGGCGGAGCTCGTCCGACAGGGGTGGCAACGGTGAGGTGCTCGCCGTCATCGTCTCACCGTCGCGCCGGATCACGCTGTTCTGGCCGCCCCAGGCCTTGTCCAGTCCCGGGAAGTCGAGCCGGCTGTGGGCGCCCCGGCTCTCCTTGCGTTGCTGCGCGCTGCGCGCGATCGCCTCCGACACGATCAGCAGGTTCCGCAGCTCGAAGACCAGGCCCCAGCCCGGGTTGTAGGCCCGGCCGCCGCCCACCCGGATGTGCGGCCAGCGGGCGTGGAGCCCGGCCAGCCGGCCGAGCGCCTCGTGAAGGTCGGCCTCGGTCCGGAAGATGCCGACGAGCGACTGCATCGTCGCCCGGAGCTCCTCGTGGAGCCGGTACGGATCCTCGCCCGGGTCCGGTCCGAACGGTGCGGCCAGCTCGTCGAGCGCGGCCCGGATCTGGACCGGGTCGACCTGTGGGACCTCGTCGAGGGTGGCGGCGTCGGCTGCCGCCGCCGCCCCGGTCCGCTGTCCGAACACGAGCAGGTCCGAGAGCGAGTTCCCACCGAGCCGGTTCGCGCCGTGCATCCCACCGGCGACCTCGCCCGCCGCGAACAGGCCGGCCCGGGTCGTCGCCCCGGTGTCGGCGTCGACCCGGATGCCGCCCATGATGTAGTGGGTGGTCGGGCCGACCTCCATCGGCCCGCTCGTGATGTCGACATCGGCCAGCTCCTTGAACTGCTCGTACATCGACGGGAGCTTGCGCCGGACGTGCTCGGCCGGGAGGTAGCTGATGTCGAGGAAGACCCCACCATGCGGCGAGCCGCGACCCTCCTTGACCTCGGTGTAGATCGCCCGGGCGACGTTGTCCCGCGTCGACAGCTCGGGCGGCCGCCGGGCGTCGGTCTCCCTGCCGGCCCCGAGCGCCGTGACCCAGTCCTGGGCTTCGTCCGCGGTGGCTGCGTACTCCTGCCGGCGATCGTCCGGCAGGTACTTCCACATGAACCGCTCGCCGTCCTTGTTGCGCAGGATCCCGCCCTCGCCCCGGACGGCCTCGGTCACGAGCAGCCCGCGGACGCCGGGCGGCCAGACCATCCCGGTCGGGTGGAACTGGACGAACTCCATGTCGATCAGCTCGGCCCCGGCCAGGTAGGCCAGGGCCTGGCCGTCGCCCGAGTACTCCCACGAGTTCGAGGTGACCTCCCAGGCCCGGCCGACACCACCGGTCGCCAGCACGACGGCCTTGGCCGGGAAGACGATCGGGCGGCCGGTCGTGCGCCAGTAGCCGACCGCCCCGCGAACCCGGTCGGTCCACGTCAGCAGGTGGCTGATCGTGCATTCCATGTAGACCTTGATCCCGGCTGCGACCGCTCGATCCTGGAGGGACCGGATCATCTCGAGCCCGGTCCGGTCGCCGACGTGGGCGAGCCGCGGGTACGAGTGGCCGCCGAACGGGCGCTGGAGGATCCGTCCGTCCCGGGTCCGGTCGAAGACCGCCCCCCAGGCCTCGAGCTCGCGCACTCGCGCCGGGGCCTCCTGGGCGTGGAGCTCGGCCATCCGCGGGTTGTTGAGGAGCTTCCCGCCGACCATCGTGTCGCGGAAGTGGACCTGCCACGAATCCTGCTCGGCGACGTTCCCGAGCGCCGCCGCCACGCCGCCTTCGGCCATCACCGTGTGGGCCTTGCCCAGGAGCGACTTGCAGACGAGCCCGACGTCGGCCCCGGCCTCGGCGGCCGCGATCGCGGCCCGAAGACCGGCCCCGCCAGCCCCGATCACGAGGACGTCGTGGGGGTGCCGCTCGGGTGCCTCGTTCACAGCCGGATCGATGGGTCGTTGAAGAGGCCCATCGCCAGCAGCCGGACGTACAGGTCGGCGAGCGCAACCGAGACGAGGCTGGCCCAGGCCCAGCGCATGTGGTTCACGTTGAAGCCGGTCAACCGCTGCCAGAGCGAGTAGCGGGTCCTCGTCCGGGCCGTACACGAGAAGCAGTCGAGCCGGCCGCCGACGAGATGCCGGAGCGAGTGGCACGACAGCGAGTACCCGCTCAGCAGGACGACGTTGACGAGCAGGACCGCGTTGCCGAGGCCGAACCGCCACGTCCCGTCCGGGTGGAATGCGAGGATCGCATCGAGCCACAGGAAGAACAGCGGGACGAACGCGAGGTACAGGAAGATCCGGTGGAGGTTCTGGAGGATGAACGGGAACGCCGTCTCCATCGAGTAGCGGCGATGGACGACCGGCTCACCGACGGCGCAGGCCGGCGGATCGACGAAGTACGACCGGTAGTACGCCTTCCGGTAGTAGTAGCAGGTCGTCCGGAAGCCGAGCGGGATCCACAGGATCAGGATCGCCGGCGAGAACCACCAGGGCAGGACGGCAGCCCCGATCAGCGGTGAGAAGAACGGCGACAGGTAGCCGTCGGCCTCGTAGGCCACGCCGAACAGCGGACCCCACAGGAAGGCCGAGAAGATCGAGTAGAGGATGAAGGCCCCGAAGCCGAGCGCCACGGCAGTCGGTTCCCACTCCCAGGAGTCGGTCCGCGAGGTCCGCCCGAAGCCCTGGGCGGCGGTCCCTGGCGGCTTGATCGGCGTCCGCCGGATCGTCGTGCTCGCTCGCGTGACCGCCATGGCTGGGTGCTGCCTCCGAGTTGCGCGCCAACGACCGGGGACCGGGTCATCGGGTGGGTGATGAGCCCATTCTAGCCGAGCGGACCGGTCCCGAGACGCGACGGCGGCCGGCCGCTCGAGGGCGAGCCGGCCGCCGGACGACAGTGACCGGCGAGCTCGGCGAGACGACCCACGTCGTTCGCTTCCACCGTCGCCCGGGCGGGCGACGGCTGGGCTACCATCGACCTCCCCCGGCCATCGGCCGCCCGCACTCATGGAGCCCGATCCCGCGTGAAGATCCAGGAAGCCGACGCCAAGTCCCTCCTCCTCGCGCAGGGGTTGCCGGTCCCCGGCTGGGAGGTCGCCCGGACGCCGGCCGAGGCCCGGGCGGCGGCCGAGCGGATTCTCGCCGCCGGTGCCGATCGGGTCGTGATCAAGGCCCAGGTGCTGGTCGGCGGCCGGGGCAAGGCCGGCGGAGTGAAGCTCGCCGGCTCGGCGTCCGAGGCCGAGACGGTCGCCGCGGCGATCCTCGCCCTCACGATCAAGGACATCCCGGTCCGCAAGGTTCTCGTCGCGGCGGCCGCCGACATCGTCAAGGAGTACTACCTCGGGGCGATCCTCGATCGAGCCAGCCGGCGGATCGTGGTCATCGCCTCGGCCGAGGGCGGCGTCGAGATCGAGGAGGTCGCCCGGACCAACCCCGGGGCCATCCACCGGGTCGAGGCCCATCCCCTGCTCGGCCTCCTCGACTGGCAGGCTCGCCAGCTGGCCTTCGCCATCGGGCTGGGTGGGCCGCACCTCCGGGCATTCGTCGGGATCGCCCACGGCCTGGTCGCGACGATGCTCGCCGACGATGCCGACCTGGTCGAGGTCAACCCGCTCGCGATCGTCAGGCAACCTGACCAAAACGGCGGCCCAGCCGAGCAGCTGGTCTGCCTCGACGCCAAGATCACGCTCGACGACTCGGCGCTCCCCCGCCACCCTGAGCTCGAGGAGCTCCGCGACGCCGATTCGGAGGATCCGGCCGACGCCGAGGCGCGGGCGCAGGGGATCTCGTTCATCCACCTCGACGGCTCGATCGGCTGCATGGTCAACGGGGCCGGTCTGGCGATGACGACGATGGACCTGGTCAAGCGGGCCGGCGGAGAGCCGGCCAACTTCCTCGACATCGGCGGCGGTGCCCGGGCCGACAAGGTGGCGGCCGCGATGCGGCTGATCCTGGCCGATCCGAAGGTGCGCGCGATCCTCGTCAACATCTTCGGCGGCATCACCCGCGGCGACGAGGTCGCCCGCGGCCTCATCGAGGCCCGCGCCGTCCAGGAACGGGCCGTGCCGATGGTCGTTCGGATCGTCGGAACGAATGCCGAGGAGGCCGGGCGGCTGCTGACCGAGGCCCGGTTCGAGACGGCGTCGAGCCTCGACGAGGCGGCCCGCAAGGCCGTCGCCGCGGCCCGGGTCGCCGAGACGGCCGAGGCGACCGAGGCCACCCGGCCGTGAGCATCCTCGTCGGACGGGAGACGAGGCTGGTCGTCCAGGGGATCACCGGCCGCGAGGGCGAGTTCCATTCCCGGCAGATGGTCGAGTACGGGACTGCGGTCGTCGCCGGGATGACCCCGAACAAGGGCGGCCAGACCGCGGTCGACGGCCGAGTCCCCGTGTTCGACACCGTTGCCGCCGCGGTCGAGCAGACCGGTGCCAACACGGCCTGCGTCTACGTCCCTGGCCCCGGCGCCCCGGACGCGATCCTCGAGGCGGTCGGGGCGGGCATCGGGACGATCTTCTGCATCACCGAGGGGATCCCGGCGCTCGACATGCTCAGGGTCGTCGAGGTCGTCCGGGCCGCCGGGGCACGGCTGATCGGGCCGAACTGCCCGGGCGCCACGTCGCCCGGCCGGGCAAAGGTCGGGATCATCCCGGGCTCGATCCATCGCGAGGGTCGGGTCGGTGTCGTGTCGCGCTCGGGAACCCTGACCTACGAGGCAGTCCAGGCGATGACCGATGCCGGGATCGGCCAGTCGACCTGCATCGGGATCGGCGGCGACCCGATCATCGGGACGACCTTCCTCGACGTCCTCCAGCTGTTCGCGGCCGACCCCGAGACCGAGGCGATCGTGCTGATCGGCGAGATCGGCGGATCGGCCGAGGAAGAAGCCGCCGCCTGGGCCGCGGACAACCTGCGCGGCGTGCCGATGGCCGCGTTCATCGCCGGACGGACCGCCCCCGAGGGCAAGCGGATGGGCCACGCCGGCGCGATCATCTCGGGCGGTTCCGGGACGGCGGCCGACAAGATCGCCGCCCTCGAGGCGGCCGGGATCCGGGTCGCCGACTCGCCGACCGAGATCCCGGCGATCCTCCGCGCCGCCGGGTATCGGGACGACGGCTGATGGCCGGGCTCATGGAGCTGGTCGCCGGCGATACGACGGCGATCCTCGTGGCGATCTCGAGCGAGGACGTCGGCAGCCTGTCCGACCCACGCCGGTTCGAGGCTCACCTGTCCCTCGGTGCCGGCCTCGATCCGACCTGGCTCGACCTGTTCAGCGAGGCCGTCCGCACGGTGACCGGCGGCGGCGAGCCGAGCGACTTCCTCGACGCCAGGCGCGAGCTCGACGGCCCGGCCGGCGTCCCCGGACGGACCGTCGAGCGGATCGACCCGGAGTGGGTCGCGGCGATCGCCCGGCTGGCGGACCGCGAGGTCCCGGCCGTCGCCGGCCGCTGGCTCGACCTCCTCGACGAGGAGCTCGGGCAGCTTCCGCGCGAGGAGAAGCCCTGGATCCGCGAGCTCGCCGGCCAGGTCGTCGCGTTCTGCCGGAGCGCCGAGCGAGCACCCGACGTCCTGTTCGCCTGGTCGCTCTGAGCGAGTGACCCGGTCGACGGGCTCCGCGCCGGCGACGGTCGTCCGGATGGTCGACGTCGGCGTCCGCCGCGACGGCCGCTGGATCCTCGACGGGGTCGACTGGACGATCGAGCGCGGCCAGCGCTGGGCGATCGTGGGGCCGAACGGGTCGGGCAAGACGACGCTCCTCCGGGTGGCCGCGACCTACCTCTGGCCGAGTCGCGGAACGGTCGACGTCCTCGGAGCCCGGATCGGGACGATCGACGCGCGCGAGCTCCGGCGCCGGATCGGCTTCGTGAGCGCGGCCCTGGCGGCCGAGATCGATCCGGGGCTGGTGGCCGCGGATATCGTCCTCAGCGCCCGGCACGCCGCGCTCGCCCCGTGGTGGGCGGCCTTCACCGTGGCCGATGAGGCCCGAGCGGCGGACGCGCTCGATCGTCTCGGCCTGGCCGGGCTCGGCCGCCGGACGTTCGGAACGCTGTCGTCCGGCGAGCGCCAGCGCGTCCTGATCGCCCGAACCCTGATGACCGAGCCCGAGCTCGTCCTGCTCGACGAGCCGGCGGCCGGTCTCGACCTCGGTGCCCGCGAGGCGCTCGTCGGCCGGGTCGGAGCGCTCGCCGCGGACCCGTCGATCGGGGCGATCGCGCTCGTCACCCATCACGTCGAGGAGATCCCGGCCGGGTTCAGCCACGCTCTCGTCCTGGCCGGGGGACGAGCGGTCGCAGCCGGCCCGATCGGCACGACCCTGACCGGGTCCGTGCTGTCCGACGCCTACGGGCTCGACCTCCGGGTCGACTCCGGCGGCGGCCGGTTCACGGCCCGGGCGACCGGCTGACGGCGCTTCGACCGGTCCCTGGCCCCGGGCTACACTCCGCCCGTTCGGCACTCGACAGGAGATCGCGCCATGTTCATCGCCTTTCGCCTGATGCTGCGCGAACCCGAGACGCGGATCATCGCCGTCGCCGCCGTGCTCACGATCGCCATCGGCAGCGTCGTGTACATGGAGGTCGAGGGGTGGTCGCTCCTCGACGCCGTCTACTTCTGCGTCGTGACCCTGGCCACGGTCGGCTACGGCGACCTCCATCCGACGACGCCGTTCGGCCGGGCGTTCACGATCCTCTACATCGTCGTCGGAGTCGGGATCATCGCCGCGTTCATCACTGGTCTGGCCAAGCATCGTCCGATGAACCTGGCCAACCGGCTCGTCGACCGCGATGACGGCGCCGGGTCGGCCGGCGATCGGAACCTCGGCGGGAATGAGCCGGCGAGCCCCGGCGCGGCCCGCTCCGGTCGTCGATCCGCTGAGCGCGCCGGACCCGGCCAGCCCGCGGACCGATATCGGCCCCGGCGGCTGACGCCCGGCGCAGCGGACCGCCGGCGTCCGATGACGCGCGATCCGGGTCAGTAGCCGAGCGCGCCCCAGGACGGGCCGCCGGGCGCCTCGATCAGCTCGACCAGCACCCCGTGGCACGAGCGCGGGTGGAGGAACGCGACGGGTCCCTCGGCGCCCTTGCGCGGAGCGGTGTCGATGAGCTCGACCCCATCGATCGCCAGCCGGGTCAGCGTCTCGGCCAGGTCGGGCACCTCGAAGCAGACGTGGTGGAAGCCCTCCCCCTTCGCCTCGAGGAAGCGGGCGACCCCGGTCGTGTCGTCGGTCGGCGCCACGAGCTCGATCTTCGACTCGCCGACCGGCAGGAAGGCGATCGTCACCCGGTCCGACGGGATCGGCAGGACCGTCTCGAGCGAGAGCCCGAGGATGTCCCGGTAGAAGCCGAGCGACGCCTCGAGGTCGCGGACCACGACGGCGACGTGATGGACTCGCCCGAGGTGATGGAGATGGTCCGGGACGGGAGCGTTCATGACGGGGTCACCTCCACGGGTCAGACCGTGATGAGCTCGCGGTGCTCACCCCATGCCGAGCGGAGCCGATCGCTGATCTCGCCGACCGTCGCGTAGGCACGGACCGCCTCGATCAGGGCGGGCATGACGTTGACCTCACCGGCAGCGGCTGCCTCGAGCCGGCCGAGGGCGCTCGCCCAGGCCGCCTGGTCGCGTTCGGCGCGGACCCGTCGGAGGCCCTCGACCTGGTGGCGCTCCCCTGCCGGGTCGATCCGCTGGAGCGGTGGGCTGGCGCCGGCCTCGTCCTGGAACGCGTTCACCCCGACGACGACCTGGTCACCCGACTCGATCCGGCGCTGGACCAGGTAGGCGGACTCCTGGATCCGGTGCTGCTGGTAGCCCCGGTCGATCGCCGCGATCGTGCCTCCGAGGGCATCGATCTCGTCGAGCTCGGCCCAGGCGGCACGCTCGAGCTCGTTCGTGAGCGTCTCGACGTAGTACGAGCCGGCCAGCGGGTCGGGCGTCTCGGTCACGCCCGACTCGTGGGCGAGGATCTGCTGGGTCCGCAGGGCCAGCCGGGCGGCCTCGGCGGTCGGCAGCGCGAGCGCCTCGTCGCGCGAGTTCGTGTGGAGGCTCTGGGCGCCGCCGAGGACGGCGGCCAGCGCCTGGACCGTCGTCCGGACGACGTTGTTGTCGATCGACCGGGCCGTCAGGCTGGAGCCGGCGGTCTGGACGTGGAACCGGCAGGTCGCCGAGCGGGGATTTGTCGAGCCGTAGCGTTCGCGAACGATCCGAGCCCACATCCGGCGCGCGGCGCGGAACTTGGCGACCTCCTCGAACAGCTCGCTCCAGGCCGCGAAGAAGAAGCTCAGCCGGCCGGCGAAGTCGTCGATGTCGAGCCCGCGGGCGACCGCCGCGTCGCAGTAGGCGATCGCGTCGGCCAGCGTGTAGGCAAGCTCCTGGACGGCGGTCGCGCCCGCCTCGCGCATGTGGTAGCCGCTGATCGAGATCGTGTTCCAGCGCGGCAGCTCGCTGGCGCAGAACTCGAACACGTCGGTCACGAGGCGCATCGACGGTCGTGGCGGATAGATCCAGGTCCCGCGGGCGATGTACTCCTTGAGGATGTCGTTCTGGGTCGTGCCGCTGATGGCCGCCCGGTCGACGCCCTGCCGCTCTGCCGCCACGACGTACAGGGCGAGCAGGATCGGGGCCGTCGAGTTGATCGTCATCGAGGTGCTGACCTCGCCCAGCGGGATGTCCCGGAACAGCGTCTCCATGTCGACCAGGCTGCTGATCGGGACCCCGACCCGGCCGACCTCGCCGGCGGCCTCCGGCGCGTCGGAGTCGTAGCCCATCTGGGTCGGCAGGTCGAACGCGACCGACAGCCCGGTCTGGCCCTGCCCGAGCAGGTAGCGGAAGCGTTCGTTCGTCTCGGTCGCGGTCGCGAAGCCGGCGTACTGGCGCATCGTCCAGAACCGGCTCCGGTACATCGTCGGCTGGACACCGCGCGTGAACGGGTACTCCCCCGGCAGGCCGAGCTCGGTCGCCGGGTCGAAGCCGGCCAGGTCGGCCGCGGTGTAGACGTCGGCGATCTCGATCCCGGAGGTCGTCTCGAACCGCTCCCGCCGCTCGGCAGCCGCCCCGAGCGCCTTCGCCCGGGTGGTGGCTCGCCAGGCGTCCCGGGCCGGATCCGGAGCCGGGGTTGGCGGGCCCGGCCGGGTCCGCTTGCGCTCCTCGGTCACGTGATCACCAGCAGCAGGTCACCGACCTCGACGGTCTCACCGACCGCGATCGCGATCCGCTCGATCGTCCCCTCGCGTGGGGCAAGGAGCTCGTTCTGCATCTTCATCGCCTCGAGGACGAGGACCTGCTGTCCGGCCGTGACGGGATCGCCCGGGTCGACCGACAGGGCCACGATCCGACCCGGAATGATCGCGCGTACCTCGACCGGACCGCCGCGCCCGGCGACGTCGGACCCTCGTCGGGCACGCTCGCGCAGGCTGGCCCTGCGCTCCGGCTCGAGCTCGACCTCGACCCGCCAGCCGTCGATCACGAGCTCGCGGACGAGGAGGCCGTCTGCCTCGCGGCGCCGTTCGCGGCCGAGCGTCACCCGGCTTCGAGTCGAGCCCTCGGGAGACCGCTCGACGAGCACGGCGTGCTCCGGGTCGCGCCGCTCCAGGCCGACGTCGGCCGGTCGACCGTCGACCATGACCGACGGGCCCGGCCGGCGAGCGGACTCGACCTCCGGAGCGACCCCATCGGCGACCGCGGTCGAGTCGGCGTTCGGGGCGGAGCCGGCGTTCGGGGCGGAGCCGGCGTTCGGGGCTCGCCTCGCGCGGCGCCCGTTCCCAGCGGACGTCGCGTCCGGCGGGCTCGGGATGCCACCCAGGATCGCGGTCCCGGCAAGGTGGCCGACCGGACGGAGGACCGGCAGCGGGGGCGGCGAGATCGTCATGATCGGATCGCCCTCGGTCCGGTTCGCAGCGACCACCGCGACCCGGACGGCCCGTGGGTCGATCGGTCCGTCGGCGGTCGTCGTCCGGCTTCGTCGCTGCCCGGGTTCGGGGGGTCGACCGGACCCCGGCCCGGCCTCCTGCAGTTGGCTTCGTCATGCCGGCCATCGATCGTTCGAGGCGACCAGGCCGGCGGTCCGCCAGCGCGAGGTTTCCTCGCCGTGGCTGGGTTCCTCGCCATGGCCGGTCCCGTCGCGACCGGCGGTGGCGACCCGGCCGGTCGGCGCGGGCCCGAGGTCCGCACCGCTCGGCGCCTCCTCGTCGTCACCGATCGCCGCGATGCCCGCCGCAAGGAGGGCGCGCCGGACTGCGCTCGCCCGGTCGGCCGGCCCGTCCCAGCGCTCGGGCACCCAGCCGGTCGACAGCTCGCCGGCGAGGAACGACGGATCGCGGACCACGAAGCGGTCGAACGGCAGGGTCGTCTGGATGCCCCCGATCTCGGTCTCGTCGAGCGCCCGGCGGAGCCGCTCGATCGCCGACGGTCGATCCCCGGCGTGGACCATCAGCTTGGCGACGAGCGGATCGTACTCCGGGGGGATCCGCTCGCCGGGCTCGACCGCGGTATCGACCCTCACGCCGGGGCCGGCCGGCATCACCCAGCGACCGACCCGGCCGGGAGCGGGCGCGAACTCGCGAGCGGGGTCCTCGGCCGAGACACGGACCTCGATCGCGTGACTCGCCGGCACCGCCGCTCGACCGGCGGCCTCGATCGCGCCCTCCGAGAGCGGCGCGCCGCGCGCGAGCCAGAACTGCTCGCGGACGATGTCGAGACCGGAAACCAGCTCGGTCACCCCGTGCTCGACCTGGAGCCGGGTGTTGACCTCGAGGAACCAGAACCGGCCGTCGGCGTCATACAGGAACTCGCAGGTGGCCGCGTTGCGCAGGCCGGCCGCCGAGGCGACCCGAACCGCGAGGGCGTGCAGCTCGCGTCGCTGGTCTTCGCTGAGACCAGGCGCGGGCGCCTCCTCGACGAGCTTCTGGTGGCGCCGCTGGAGCGAGCAGTCACGCTCGCCGAGGGCGACGACCCGGCCGCCGGCATCACCCAGGAGCTGGACCTCGATGTGACGCGCCGGGAGGATCTCGCGCTCGAGGTAGACCGACCCATCGCCGAAGGCGGAGGCCGCCTCGCGCGAGCCGGAGACGAGGGCGGCCGGCAGCTCGGTTGCGCTCGTGACCCGACGCATCCCCCGGCCGCCTCCCCCGGCGGCGGCCTTGACGAGGAGCGGGAACCCGACCTCGCTCGGCCGCCGCGATGATCGAGGCGACCTGGTCGGGTCGATCGACGGGCGCCGGCTCGAGCGTCCCGGGCACGACCGGGACGCCCACCGACGTCGCGGTCCGGCGCGCCGCGAGCTTGTCGCCGAGCGCGGCGATCGCGCGGTGGTCGGGACCGACGAACGTCATCCCTGCGGATTCGACCGCCGCCGCGAACGAGGCGCGCTCGGCAAGGAATCCGTAGCCGGGATGAACCGCCTGGGCAGCCGTGGCGAGGCCGGCCTCGACGATGACGTCGGCCCGGAGATAGCTCTCGGCCGCCGGCGGCGGGCCGATCCGAATCGCCCGATCGGCGGCCCGAACGTGCTGGGCATGGACGTCGGCGTCGCTGTACACCGCGATCGCTTCCATTCCCATCTCGTGGCAGGCCCGGATGATCCGAAGAGCGATCTCCCCGCGATTCGCGATGAGCACCCGATCGAACGGCCGTCCTTGCGCAAAGACATCCGTCGGCGAGACGTCAGAGCGGGATGTTCCCATGCTTCTTCCTGGGGTTCGTGTCCCGCTTGTCCGCAAGCATTTCGAGCGCCGAGATGAGTCGGGGACGCGTGTCCGACGGAAGGATCACGTCGTCGATGTAGCCGCGTGCCGCAGCGACATACGGGTTGTCGAATTCGGCTTCGTACTCGGCGATCAATCTCGCGCGTTCCGCAACCGGATCCTCGGCCTCGGCGATCTGATCCTTGAAGATGATGTTGACGGCGCCCTCGGCGCCCATCACCGCGATCTCCGCCGTGGGCCAGGCGAAGTTCATGTCGCCTCGAATGTGCTTGCTGCTCATGACGTCGTACGCGCCGCCATACGCCTTGCGGGTGATGACCGTCAGCTTGGGCACGGTCGCCTCGCAGTACGCGTACAGCAGCTTGGCGCCGTGCTTGATGATGCCGCCGTGCTCCTGGCCGACGCCGGGCAGGAACCCGGGCACGTCGACGAACGTGACCAGTGGAATGTTGAAGCAGTCGCAGGTCCGAACGAACCGCGCCGCCTTGATCGACGAGTTGATGTCGAGTGCACCGGCCAGGATCGCCGGCTGCTGCGCGACGATCCCGACGCTGCGACCGTCGAGCCTCGCGAATCCGACGATGATGTTGGCGGCCCAGCCGGGCTGGATCTCGAGGAACTGCCCGTCATCGACGATCCGCGAGATGACCCCGTGCATGTCGTACGGCTTCTGAGGATCGTCCGGGACGATCGTGTCCAGCTCCGGATCCCGTCGATCGACTGGATCGTGCGACGGGATGCGCGGTGCATCCGACAGGTTGTTCTGGGGCAGGTGTCCCAGGATCCGGCGGGTGAGGTCGAGCGACTCCGCTTCGTCCATGGCCGCCAGGTGGGCGACACCGCTCACCGTCGTGTGGGTGATCGCTCCGCCGAGTCGCTCCGAGTCGACGTCCTCGTGGGTCACGGCCCTCACGACATTCGGGCCGGTCACGAACATGTAGCTCGTGCCCTCCACCATCACCGTGAAGTCGGTCATCGCCGGCGAGTAGACCGCGCCGCCGGCACACGGCCCGAGGATGACCGAGATCTGGGGGATCACGCCCGACGCGAGGACGTTGCGGAGGAAGATGTCGGCATAGCCGCCGAGCGACACCACTCCCTCCTGGATCCGCGCCCCGCCGGAGTCGTTGAGCCCGATGACCGGAGCGCCCACCTTCATGGCCAGGTCCATGACCTTGCAGATCTTTTCCGCATACGCCTCGGAGAGCGAACCGCCGAAGACGGTGAAGTCCTGTGAGAACACGAAGACGAGTCGACCATCGACCAGCCCATGGCCGGTCACGACTCCATCGCCGAGGAAGTGCTGACGGTCGAGGCCGAACTCCGTCGCCCGATGGGTGACGAACGCGTCCAGCTCGACGAACGAGCCCGGGTCCAGGAGCAGATCGAGCCGTTCGCGGGCCGTGAGCTTGCCCCAGGCATGCTGGCGCTCGATGCGGACGGGTCCCCCTCCGAGAAGGGACTCTTCGCGCATCTTCCGGAGCCGCTCGATGCGTGCCTGATTCGTCGTCACGGTCCCCTCCCCTGACGGGTCGGCGCTACCACGTCTTTGCGCAAGGACAGTCGGTCCGGGTCGTGTTCCGCCTCCATCATAGTCGTCGCTGTCGCCGACGAAAGCGGCGCCGGAGTCTTGGACCCTGCGCCGACCGGCGCTCGTGCCCGCGCTGCTTTTCCACAGAATCGGTGAACAACTCCCGCTGCGTGTGGATAAGTCCGGTGGTTGCGCGCAGCGACGGTGGAGTAGGATGAGCGCCCGACATGCCGTCACGCGGCGCGCGCGACGACCCCCGCCGACAGGAGCGAGGTGATTCTCCGGTGACCAACGTGATCGCGATCGCCAACCAGAAGGGTGGCGTCGGCAAGACCACCACGGCGATCAACCTCGCTGGCGCGCTTGCCGAGCAAGGGTTCCGCGTCCTGTGCATCGACATGGACCCGCAGGCGAACCTGACCGTCGGTCTCGGGATCAATCTCGGTACGGTCGATCGATCGATGGCCGACGTCCTGGCCGATTCCCGTGCGTCGATGGCCGAGGTCGTCATCCCGACCCAGACGACCGGGATCGACGTCGCGCCGGCGACCCTCGAGCTCGCGTCGACCGAGGTCGAGCTGTTCAGCGCGATCGGTCGAGAGCACGCGTTGCGCGAGGTCCTCGACGGCTGGGTCGACGAACACTACGACTTCGCCCTCATCGACTGCCCACCGACGCTCGGGCTGCTGACGATCAACGGGCTCGTCGCCGCCCGGAGCGTGATCATCCCGGTCCAGACCCAGTACTACGCGCTGAAGGGGCTGACGGCCCTGGTCAAGGTCATCAACACGATCCGGGCCAAGCTGAACCGCGACCTGCGCGTCCTCGGTCTGCTCCCGACCTTCTACGACGGTCGAACGATCCTCGGTCGCGAGATGCTCGACGAACTGCGCGAGCTCGGCGACCACCATGTGTTCAACAGCATCGTGCGCAACACGGTGAAGCTCGGCGAGGCGCCGCTCACCGGACGGCCGATCACGGCATACGCCGGCAACTCGGAAGCCGCCCGGACCTATCGCGAGCTCGCTCGGGAGGTGATCGACCTTGGCTAGACCAGATTTCCGCGCGGCGGTCGGTCGGCGCCTGTCGGAGGAGCGCGAGCTCGGACCACAGGTTCTCAGCCTGCTCTCCGCCGAGACCTCGTCAAAGACGCTCGGCGTCCGTCACGTCCCGATCGATCGGATCGACCCGAACCCGGATCAGCCTCGGACGCGGTTCGAGCAAGGCGCCCTGGACGAGCTGACGGCATCCATCCGCGAGCACGGCATCCTCCAGCCGGTGCTCCTCCGTCCGATCGACGACACGAATCGCTATCAGCTCGTCGCGGGCGAGCGACGCTGGCGCGCCGCGACCGCCGCCGGACTCGCCACGATCCCCGCCCTCATCGAGGAGCTCGACGACGACACGGCGCTCGAGATCGCGATCATCGAGAACCTCCAGCGCGAAGACCTGTCGCCGCTCGAGGAAGCGGTGATGTACGACCGCATGGTCAAGGAGCACGGCTACAGCATTCGCCGGCTCGCCCAGAAGCTCGGCAAGGACAAGGGCTATCTCGAGAACCGGCTCCGCCTCGCCGGCGCGCCGCCCGAGATCCAGGACCTGGTGTCCGTGCGCAAAGACACGATCTCCCACGCCTACGAGTTGCTCAAGGTCGAAGACCCGAGGAAGCGACGTCGACTCGCCGAGCAGGTGGCCCGGGGCGAGCTGACCCTGGTCAAGCTGCGCGAGCGCGTCGAGGGCCGGCGCCGGCCGCGCCGTGTCGTCGACATCGAGCCGCCCGAGGAGGCGCTCGTCGACGAGGACGTCGAGGAACCGACACCGGCCGGACCGACCCGATCGGGCTCCGATCGGCTGACCGCGGAGGCCGAGGTGGCCTGGACCGGCATCGGCCGCGAGGGCTCCGGGAACCTGACCGACGACTCGCTCGTCAACGCCAAGCAGCAGCTGGCCGACTCGGTCGACGAGCTCGTCTCGGTCCTGCGTGCGCCGGATGTCCTCGGCTCGATCGGCTCGGTCGACCGGGCGAACCTCGCCAAGTACCTGACGATCGCCAAGCTCCGCCTGGAGAATGCGATCGCGCTGGTCCGGAGCGGCGACCAGGAGTGACCGCCGCGTTCGGCTGAGGAGGGACCCGGCTCCAGCGCCATCGCCACTCCGGTGCCCGCCTGACCCTCAACGAACCCGAGGTCAGAGCAGACCCGCCTCGGTGAAGCCCAGCGCCCAGCCGGCGGCCAGGAGCCCGAGCCCGATCGCGCTCGCCTCCCAGCCCCGTTCGCGCCTCGGAGCGGCGTTCGACCCGGCGAGGACGATCCCGAGAGCGAGCAACGCGACTCCCGCGAGGCTGGCCACCCAGGCCGTCCGGCCGGCGCCGATCCAGACGAGTGACCCGATCGCTCCCGCAGCGACGATGGCGAGCAGGCCGGTCGCGATCGCCCGGGCCCGGGTCGGACCGATCCTGATTGCCGGCGTCACGATGCCGGCCGATCGGTCGCGGTCGACGTCGACGAGGCTGTTCAGCAGCGCGACCCCGGCCCCGGCCACAGACGGCCAGCGGAATGAGCAGGGCGAACGGTGCCGGCACCTGCCCCGTCGCCCCGACCCAGGCGTAGACGGGCAGGAGCGGCAGGCCGATCGCGAACGGCAGCCAGGCCCAGGCGGTCGCCTTGAGCCGGAGGTCGTAGGCATACCCGGTCGCGACCCCGGCGACGGCCACGACCAGCACCTGGAGGCCGGCCAGCGCCGACAGGCCGAGACCGAGCGCCAGTCCCGCCGCGACCACGACCTGGGCGGTCTGCCGCCCGACCAGGCCGGCGGGGATCGGCTTGCCGGGCTTGTGACCGCGGTCGCGGTCGACGTCGACGAGGTCGTTCAGGGCGCCGATCGACACCTGGAGCCCGACCATCGCCAGCCCGAGCAGGATGGCTCGCGCCCCGCTGGCGCCGGCGACGACTGCCAGGGCCGCCGTGACGAGCCCGTCCAGCAGCGACGGGAACGGGTGGCCCAGCCGGATGAGCCCGGCGAGCCGTGCTCCCGGTCCGGGCGGGTGGTCAGGGTCCGGTCGACCGGTCGTGCCCGGGTCAGGCACCCGATCCGGTCCGGGCGCCGCTGGCAGCTCAGACGTAGACGAAGTCGTGGAAGTTCTCGACCAGGTAGTCGATCAGACGGTTGCGTCCGTCCGGCGTCTCACGGCGGATCCCGGCGACGAGGCAATGGAGGGTGATCGCCGGGATCATGACCTGGCCCTGGCCGTTGCGCCCGAGGGTCGCGGGCGGACCGCCACCGGCCGCGTACACGCGCTCGAGGGCGCGATCGTCGATCCGGGCCGCGGACCGGAAGTCGGTGAGCACCCGGAGGACGCCCCGCCGGATGGCCATGTCGCGCATGGCCTCCGATGCCCAGGCGTCGATCTGGGCGTCGTCCTGATCGCCGAGGCGGGTCCGGTACTCGACCGGATCCGCGGCCAGGCCCGTCGCTCCCACTGGTCCTCCTCGACTCGTTCGGTCGCCCGAGAGTATCGCAGGTTCAGCGTCCGCCGGAGTCCTCGCGCGTCGCTTCGGGCCGCGCCGGACGACCTCCCTCCGGCCACTCGTTGAACGTCTCCGTGAGGCGGTACCAGGGGCTGCCCGGGCGTGGCGGGATCGGGTCCGGGTAGTCGGCCACGAGCTCGTGAAGCGCGGACCAGGCTTGCGCGTTCAGCTCCGCGACGGCGTCGCGGGTCGGTCGTCCGGTCGGGGCGATCGGCTGGCCGATCCGAACCCGGACGCGACGCCCGAACGCGAGCCAGCTCGTCCCGTTGATCGCAACGGGAACCAGCGGGACCCGTGACCGGAGGGCGAAGAACGACGCTCCCTCGTTGAGCGGCAGGAGCTCTCGCTCGCCATCGTGGATCCGTCCTTCGCCGGCGATCGCCACGACGCCCCCGGCAGCGAAGATCGCGCCGACCCGCCGGGTGGCTTCGATCAGGTCGTTCTTCCCGGGCTTGAACGGGATCGCCGTCCCGGTCCACTTCATGATCCGGTTGCGGCCTCCCTGCGACATGTCCTCCTCCTTCGGCCCGAAGAAGTACAGGCGCGGGCGCCACGGCAGGACCGCCATCAGGATGAACGGGTCGACCCAGCTCTGGTGGTTGAAGCACAGGAGGGCCGGCCCGGACGGGAGCCGGTCGCGACCCTCCACCCGCACCCGGAAGAGCGCCCGGACGACGAGCGAGGCGAACGCCATGGCGAGCCCGTAGCGGACGATCCTGCGAACCCGGCCGACGAGGCCGGGGCCGGCCGGCGATGGCGCCACACGGTCGGAATCGGCCGGACGATTCGCCACCGGAGCCGAGCCGCGGGCTGGGGGCTCCGGCACCGGACTCGGGCACGGGCCCGGGTCAGGTCGGCTCGCCTCGAGCGCCTCGAGGTCGAGCGCCGTGATCCGGTCGAGCACGACCGAGGCCGCCTCGCGGGCGCCGGCGGCCGGCGGGACGGCACCGTTCGGGACGAGCACGACCGTCATCCCCGCGGCCCGCCCCGCCAGCACCCCGTTGAGCGAGTCCTCCACGACCAGGCAGTCGGCCGGCGGCTGGCCGAGCCGGGCCGCGGCCAGGAGGTAGACGCCCGGGTCGGGCTTGCCGATCGGCACCTCGTCCGAGGATGCCACCGCGCCGAAGACGTCGGCGATCCCGAGCGCATCGAGGGCGGCGGCAATGACCGCGGGATGGCCCGACGACGCGACGGCGACCGGCAGCGCGGCGGCCACCCGGCGGACGGTCTCCACCGCCCCATCGATGAGCGGCGCACCCTCCGCGCGGTAGCGGGCGACCATCGCCTCCACGACCTCGGCCTCGATGACCTCGCGCGGCACGTCCGGCAGGTCGAGGCGATCCCGCATCAGGGTCGACCAGCCGAACGAGTTGGCGCCCATGATCGCCGCGCGATCGGCCTCGGTCCAGGTTCGACCGTGGCGCTGCGCGAACTCGATCCGGACCTCGTCCCACCAGATCTCCGCGTCGACGAGGACGCCGTCGAGATCGAAGATGACCGCCGCGAACCGCCGGGCGGGGCGACTCACCCGGGACGGATCGGCGGCCGGCCGTCGAGCGTGGCCAGCAGGCGCAGGATGAACGAGGACAGCGGGTCGCACTCGTCGTCGACGCCGTGCAGGACCTGGCTCTCGATCTGGAAGCTGAGCAGGCGATGGCCGGCGTGCATCTCGATCGAGTAGTCGCCGATCTGGACGCGGTTCCAGCGAACGAGCTTGCCGGACGCTCGCGGCCCCTCCTGCGGGGCGCTGACCCGGACGTGGGCGAGGACGAGCCCGGCCGGGGTCGGCGCCATCAGCGACCAGCGGGTCGGCTCGTCCCCCCAGGTCACCCAGCATTCGGGATCGTCGCCCGCGCCGAGCCCGACGAGGACCGGCGCGAGCACGGCATCGACCTTCGGAGTCATGGCCGCCGGGTGTGACCCCTCTGCGCGCCACTGGCTGAGCAGCATCGGACCTCCGAAGCGTGTCATTCGGCCCTGTCGGATCGACCCGCGGAGGCTACCATGACGCCATGCGCCTCGACCCTCGCTTTCTCAACTGGGGGGTCTTCTTCATCCTGCTGGGCGCGATCCCGCTCGCCGCCAGCCAGGGCTGGATCTCGGGCGACGCGGTCGACAACGCCCTGCGGTTCTGGCCGCTGATCCTCGTCGGGATCGGCGTCGGACTGCTCCTCCGGCGGACCGCCTTCCACTTCGTCGGTGGGCTGATCGTGGCGGCGACCTTCGGGCTGATGTTCGGGAGCCTGCTCGCCGGCGGGTTCACGGGCGGGGTGAACTTCGGCTTCGCCTGCTCGTCCGATCGATCCGGCTCGAGCTTCCCGGACCAGGGTGGCGTGCTCGGGCCCAGCGGGTCGGTCGACATCGAGATGACCTGTGGGGACCTGAGCGTCGCCTCGACGTCGTCCAACGCCTGGTCGGTGTCGGGCAGCACGCCCGAGGGTCGAGTCCCCGACATCGAGGCCAGCTCGGACCGGCTGAGGGTCAAGTCCGCCGAGCGTTCGATCTTCAGCCTGCCCCGCCAGACATGGCGAGTCGGCCTGCCGACCGACTCGAGCCTCGACCTGTCGACGACGCTCAACGCCGGTTCGGCCAGCCTGATCCTGGAGGGCATGCACATCGCCGGCTTCTCCGGGACGACGAACGCCGGCAACACCACGGTCGACTTCAGCGGCGCCTCCCTCGGCTCGCTGTCGTACACGGTCAACGCCGGCTCGACCCAGATCACGCTGCCGGCCGCGAGCCTGTCCGGCTCGGCCACGGTCAACGCCGGGAGCCTCGAGCTGTGCCTGCCGGCGGGGGCCGGCGTCCGGATCCAGTCGAGCTCGGTCCTCGCCTCGAACAACTTCGGTGAACGCGGCCTCGTCCAGACCGGATCGACCTGGACGAGCCCCGGCTACGGGCTTGCTCCGGTCAAGATCGACCTGTCGCTCACCGCGAACGCCGGCAGCGTGGCGCTCGATCCGACGGGAGGTTGTCGATGACCGACCGGTTGTACCGCTCGCGCGACGAGCGGATGTTCGCAGGGGTGGCCGGCGGCGTCGCCGAGCGCTACGACCTCGATCCGTCGCTCGTCCGGGTCGTCTGGATCGTCCTGATGTTCCTGAGCGGAAGCCTCTTCTTCTGGCTCTACGTGGTGATGGCGATCGTCGTCCCGGAGGCGCCGAGCGGCGCCGATCGTTGGGCCGGCTGGACGACCGCGACCGAACCGGGTCCCGGGGCGGTGCCCGGGTGGGGTGCGCCGTCGGCTGCCGGTGCCTCGGCCTTCGCCTCGACCCAGCCGCCGAGCAGCAGCCCCGACCCCGCCGAGGGCGGCCCCGCGGCCGATGCCGGCACCAGCGGACGACGCCGGCTCGCCAGCCGACGACGCCGGCTCGGCTGCGGACGTGGCCGCCGTCGGGGCAGCCGGCTCGATTCCGGACGTGGCCGCACCGGGAGCGCCGCCACCGGCATCGGCGCCGCTCGCCGGGACGCCGCCTCCCCCGCCGTCGACCGGGTCGTACGAGACCACGGGCTGGTCGTCGACCGAGCGCGACCATCGCCATCGTCGGCGCGGCGGTGGGTCAGTGATCGGCGGGCTCATCCTCGTCCTGCTCGGGGGCTACTTCCTGATCCAGACCATCGCCCCGGACCTCGACCTCGGCGCGTTCTGGCCGGTCGTCCTGGTCGTGATCGGGATCGCCCTCGTCGTCGGCTCGATCCGACCCGGCCGGAGCGACGGCGGCTGATCCCCCCGGGGCGGGACCATCGGGCCAGCGACGACCCGGGCGTGCCTGCCTAGGATGGCCGTCGCATGTCAGCCGACCTCTCGCCACTCACGATCGGATCCACGCTCGGGATCGCCTTCGGGCTCGCCCTCCTCGTCCAGGGGATGGCCGGCCAGCGGCGGGCCGCCCGAATCGGTGACACGGCCTCCTCGACGATCAGCGCGATCGCCGTCGGCGAGGTCAGGATCAGCGGCGTCGTCGAGCCGGCTGAGCTCACCTTGACCTCGCCGCTCCAGAGCCGCACCTGCGTCTACTACCGGGCGAAGGTCAGCGAGTCGGAGGGCCGATCCGAGCGGACCATCCTCGATGACGAGCGCGCCGTCGGGTTCCGCGTTCGCGATTCGAGCGGTGACGTCCGGGTGTTCCCGCGCGGCGCCCGCTTCCTCGTCCCGGACGCGTTCAAGGAGGGAACCGGGATCATGGGCGACGAGCCCCCCGGACTCAGCCTCCGGACCGGCGGCGCGTACCAGTCGGGCATCCTGGATCGCGAGGCCCAGATCGCCGCGCTGCTCACGGTCCATCCCCCTGCCGACCCCTCGGACGCGCCTGATGGCTCGACCGGTGGGCTCGCGTCGCTCGGGTTCGACCTGGGCGGCCGGCGCGAGTATCGAGAAGCGCGGATCGAGCCGGGTGACGTCGTGACGATCGTCGGGATGGCCCTCCCGTTCGATCAGCTGCCCGACCCGACCGGTGCCGACAGCGCCAACGGCGGGCTCGACGCGACCGGTGGCATCGGCGACCCGGAGGTCGCCGCCGACCTGGCCGAGGCGCAGGCGGCCGGCATGCTCGAGACCGATCCGTCCGAGGCGTGGGGCAACGCCGCGATCCCGGGCTTCGGGATCGGCCGGCCGGTTCGGACGCCGGAGCTCGATCCGGACGCCGCCCCCCTGCCGGTCGCCGACGCGTCGGAAGCGGAACGAGCCGAGCGCACCTTCGAGATCGCGCCCGAGACGCTCATCGTGGCCGCGTCGCCCGAAGCGGGCCTGCTCGTCTCGCTCGGGACCCCGGGCACCGCGGTGGCCCGCGAGGAGACGCGCTTCCTCGTCGGACTGCTCGGGGCGATCCTGGCGATCGCCTCGGCGGTCACCCTGGCAACCGCCCTGAGCGGTGGGGTCGTGCTCTGATGCCGTTTGCCGCAGCGGCCTGGTTCGCGGTCCTGGTCGTGGTCGTCGTGATCGGGTTCATGGTCATCGCGACCTACAACGACGTCATTGCCCTGATCCAGCGGATCGACAAGGCATGGGCGAACATCGACGTCGCCCTCAAGCAGCGTCATGACGAGCTGCCCAACCTCGTCACGGCCGTCCGCGACGTGATGGCCTTCGAGGAGGCGGTCCTCGAGGAGGTCAGCCGGCTGCGCAACGCCTACGACCCCGATCGCTCGGTGCCCGAGCAGGGTGCCCTGTCGGCCGAGACGAGCCAGGCGGTTCGCTCGCTGTTCGCCGTCGTCGAGAACTATCCGGTGCTCCGGTCGGCCGACAACGTCATGAAGCTCCAGGGCGGAGATCGAGCGGCTCGAGGGCGTCATCGCCGACCGGCGTGAGCTCTACAACGACCAGGTCTATCGCTACAACACCCGGATCGCCCAGCTGCCGGCGATCCTCCTCGCCGGCCTCTTCGGCTGGACCCGGCGCGACTTCTTCGCCGCCGGTGACCAGGACCGCGCCCGGCCCGACGTCAGCCTCCGGACCGCCTAGCGCCGCGCCAGCGTGGTGCAGGCGCGCCACACCCGGATCAGGTAAGGTTACCTGACTGATTCGTGCTCAGCTGGAGCACAGCGGACGGGTACGGAGTGGTCGCGTGAGCCCTCGAGCCGAGCACCGCGGCGACCTCCCGGCGCAGCTCCTCGCGGCGAGCCGGACGATCGAGCGACAGGTCCAGGGACGACTCCTGCGGCTCGGCTACGGCGACGTCCGGACCGGCCACCTCGCCCTCCTGCTGAACCTCGAGCGGAGCGGCGCGCGGGCGACCGAGCTGGCCCATCGGGCGGGCATCACGAAGCAGTCGATGGGCGATCTCGTCCGCGAGCTCGAGCTGCTCGACTTCGTCGAGCGACGGGACGATCCACGGGACGGACGGGCGGTGCTGATCCTGCCGACCGGGCGGGGGCTCATGCTCATCGCCCACCTCCGGCAGGCGATCGCCGAGGTCGAGGCCGAGGCCGCCCGGCGGCTCGGGCCGCGGCGGTACACGGAGCTGCGTCGGGCGCTGGCCGGGCTGGCCAGCGCGGAGGAGATGGAGGGTCGGCCAGGGATCGGGCTGCGCGCGACCCCGTCGGACGGTCGCTGACCGGCGGGCCTACTTGGCCTGGTCGCCGTTCCCGTGGTCGCCCGAGCCCCAGCTGGTCAGGCTTCGGATGAAGCGACTGGCGGGGTTCAGTCGGTCGTCGCTCCGGCGGTGGCGCCGACCGGCTCGGACGGCTCGGCGGCGGCCTGCTCCGTCGGCCGCGTCCCCGGCGGTCGCGGCCATGTCGGCGACCGGGGCGTCCGCGGCGGCGACTGCGGCAGCGACGACCGCGGCCGCCTCAGCCGCTTCCTCGCCCCGAGCGGCCCCTTCGGTCTCGGCCGCTTCCGCGGTCGCGACGCTCGCCTCGCGGCGGGCTCGTCGGTCGACGCCAGCGCCGGATCCATCACCGCGACGAGCTCGCGCTCGCCCTCGGACGCATCGCCGGCGCTGTCGGCGGACGCGGCCGGGGCAGACGAATTGGCGACGTCGACGACCGGCTCGGCGCCGGCCCCGGCCGGGCTCGAGTCGTCGGTCTCCAGGCGCGACAGCCGGTCGACCGCCTCGGCCCGGGCGACGGCCCGGATGACCTCGAAGTCGGGCGGCGCGGGAACCGTGTCGGCCAGCCGGGCGATCTCCGTCGGGTCGCGCTCCTCGGACAGCTGGACGAAGAACACGTCGAGCTCGTGGCGGTAGCCCTCGACCGCCTCGGAGACGCGGTCGACCTCGCCGTCGATGATCGTGGCGTGGCCGATGAGGTGCTGCTCGAGGCGCTCACGACGCTCGGTGATCTGGGTGTCGGCCTCGCCCCGGATGCGCTCGATCTCTGACTTGGCCCAGCTCCGGATGCCGGTGACGTCGTCCTCGGCCAGTCGCTTCAGCTCGCCGGCCTCGGCCAGCGCCCGACCGCGGACCTTCTCGATGTGGGATGTCGCATCGTCATCGACCGACGCCTCGATCCGCAGCCGCTCTCGCTCGGCCGCCGCATGCATCGCGCGGGCGAGCTCGTCGCGGAAGGCGTGGGCCGACTCGCGCGGCTCGACGCTCTCGCTGACGACGGTCTGGTCGGTGTCGGTGGAGACGTCCTCGGCGGGCGCCTCGACCGTCCCCCCGGGCTCCGAGCCCGGTTCGGCCGATACGCTGTCTTGGTACATTCGGGCTATCCTCGACTGGGGTCACGATAGTACGGCTGGGCTACTCCGGGTCGCAACGAACGGCCGGGGTTTGTGGTGCCAGCTGGAACCACCCTCCGGAGCACGGACCGGCAGCCAGCCGACCGACTTGACCCCGACCGGTTCGCCACGACAGGCTGAGCGCCGATGACCCCGACCTACAACCAGATCGCCGCTCGCGACCTCGGCCGGCTCGCTGCCCTGAGCGACGGGCTGTTCGCGATCGCGATGACCCTGATCGTGCTCGAGATCCGGGTGCCCGACATCGGGCCGATCCAGACCGACCGGCAGCTGCTCGAGGCCCTCGGCGAGCTCGGGCCGCGCTTCGTGACCTACCTGCTGAGCTTCCTGACCCTGGGCCTCTTCTGGGTCGGCCAGCAGACCCAGCTCAACCATCTCGCCCGGGGCGATCGCAACCTGACCTGGATCTTCCTGGCGTTCCTGGCGGCCGTCGCGGTGATGCCGTTCTCGACCAGCCTGCTCGCCGAGTTCATCGAGCTCCGGGTCGCCCTGGTCGCCTACTGGGCGAACATCTTCATCATCGGCCTGATCCTGTACGGCAGCTGGACGTATGCCGGACGCGCCGGGCTCTACAACGACAACGTCACCGACGACATCTCGCGAGCGATGCGCCGGCGGATCCGGGTGGCCCAGGCGCTCTACTTCGTCGGGATGCTGCTGTGCGTGGTGAGCACGTCGTTGAGCATCGCCTTCATCGTGCTCGTCCAGCTCAACTACGCGATCGCCCCGCGGATCCCGGTCCTGTCCCGGCTCTAGGCCGTCGGGGCCGGCGTTCGAACGCCATCGAGTGCCTCCTGGCGGATGCGCTTGAGCGTCTTCATCGCCGGATCGATCCCCCGTCCGAACAGGTCGTGGAGCCTGACGTACTCGGCGTACAGCAGGTCGTAGACCTGCCGGTTGGCCTCGATCGGCCGGTAGACCTCGTCGCGCAGGTGGGCCATCCGACCGGCCGCCTCACGGATCGAATCGAAGCCCCCGGCGGCCGACCCGGCCGCGACGGCCGCGAACATCGCCGACCCGAGGGCCGGCGTCTGTGATGACGCCGCGACGCGCCACGATCGGCCGGTGGCGTCGGCGTAGATCTGCATCAGGAGCCGGTTCCGCTCCGGCAGGCCACCGCAGGCGACGACCTGGTCGATCGCCACGCCGCCGGCCTCGAACGCATCGATGATCACCCGCGTCCCGAACGCCGTCGCCTCGATCAGCGCCCGGTAGATCTCCGGCGGCTCGCTGGCCAGGGTGAGCCCGATGAGCAGCCCCGACAGGTCGGCGTCGACGAGCACGGACCGGTTGCCGTTCCACCAGTCGAGGGCGAGCAGCCCCGACCCACCGACCGGCAGTTCGGCGGCCGCCTCGGCCAGCACTTCGTGAACGCTGATGGACCGCTCGCGCGCCCGGTCGTGGTAGGCCGGTGGCACGCCCTGTTCGACGAACCATCCGAAGAGGTCGCCGACGGATGACTGGCCAGCCTCGAAGCCATACAGGCCGGGGATCACCCCGTCCCGGACGACCCCGCACATGCCGGGGACCGCCGGCGCCGCGTCCGACAGGACGACGTGGCAGATGCTCGTGCCCATGATCGCCACGAGCGTGCCGGGTTGGGTGACCGTCGCGGCCGGAACCGAGACGTGCGCGTCGACGTTGGCGACGGCGACCGCGATCCCCCGGCGGAGGCCGGTCCAGGAAGCGGCGCGCTCGGTCAGCCGCCCGGCAGGCTCCCCGAGCCGGACGATCGACCGGGACATCTTGTCGTCGACGATGGCCCCGAAGCGCGGGTCGAGCGCCGCGAAGAAGCGCGCGTCCGGGAACCCGTCCTCGGCCGACCAGATCGCCTTGTAGCCGGCCGTGCAGTTGTTCCGCGTCTCGACGCCGGTCAGCTGCCAGATCACCCAGTCCGCCGCCTCGAGCAGCCGGTCCGCTGCGGCGTAGGTGGCCGGCGCCTCGTGCAGGATCTGGAGGGCCTTCGGGAAGAACCATTCGGACGAGATCTTGCCGCCGTACCGATCGAGCCACGGCTCGCCGAGCTCGGCCGCCAGGCGGTTGATCTGGTCGGCCTCCGGCTGCGCCGCATGATGCTTCCAGAGCTTCACCCAGGCATGGGGCTCGCGGCGGTGGGCGTCGAGGAAGCACAGCGGCGTGCCGTCGGCGGTTGTCGGGAGCATCGTGCAGGCGGTGAAGTCGATCCCGATCCCGATCACGTCGTCCGGATCGATCCCGCTCTCGGCCACGACCGCCGGCACGGCATGCCGGAACGTCTCGAGGTAGTCGCGAGGGTCCTGGAGCGCCCAGTCCGGGCCAAGCTCGATGTCCCCGTCGGGTGCCGGGAGGCGCTGATCGATCACCCCGTTGGCGTAACGATGGACCGCGACCCCGAGCTCGCGGCCGTCGCCGACGTCGACGAGCACGGCCCGCGCGGATTCGGTCCCGAAGTCGACGCCGACCGTGTAGCGCGCGCGGCTCATCGGTCGTCGGGTCCGGGCGGCTCGCCGGGCTCGACGATCACCTTGACCCCGGTCCGTGCCGCGAGGGTCGCGAAGGCCTCCGGCGCGCGGGCCAGCGGGAACCTGGCGGTGACCAGCGGGCCGAGCTGGATCCGACCGCTGGCGGCCAGCTCGATCGCCCGGATGAGGTTGGTCGGGACCATCCGCCGGCAGAGCAACAGTGACAGCCCCTTGCGCCGGGCCACGCCGGCCGCGAACGAGGTCCGATCGCCAGTCGGGATCCCGACGAGGACGACCCGTCCGCCGGGCCGGACCGCGGTGATCGCGTCGTCGAGCGCCTCGTCCGTTCCAGCCACCTCGAACGCGACATCCACCTCGGTGGCTCGGGCCGACCGGCGCCCGGTTGCTGACGATGGCTCGTCGACGTCGAACGCCGGACCGGCACCGAGCGTCCTGGCCATCTCGACCCGATGCGCCAGCCGGTCGGTCGCCACGACGCTCGACGCGCCGGCGATCCGGAGGACCTGGACGAGGAGAAGACCGAGTGGGCCGCAGCCGTAGACACCCGCGCGACCGCCGGGCGGGACATGGGCGAGGTCGGCGGCGTGGAGGGCGACCCCGAGCGGTTCGAGGAGGGCCGCCTCGTCGGCGGCGATCGCCTCCGGCAGCCGGTAGAGCAGCCGCTCGGGCCAGGGCATGATCGAGCGGAGCGCACCGTCGGTCGTGCCGTGGCCGGCGAAGCGGATCGCGAGGCAGAGGTTCGACCGACCGTCGAGACACGGTCCGCACTGTCCGCACGGGTCGGCTGGGTCGGCGACGACCCGTTCTCCGGCCCGCGGGCCGTCGGCGATGACACCCGCGAACTCGTGGCCGAGGACGAGCGGCCGGCTCAGCTCCGCGTCACCGATGCTCCCCTCGGCGTACCAGTGGAGGTCCGATCCGCACAGACCGACGGCCGTCACCCGAAGGCGGACTTCCCCGGCGGCGAGCGGCTCCACCGGCTCGCGCCTGACCCGGATCGTCCGTCGGCCGTGGAGCCGGGCCACATCGGCGTATTCCACCCCGGCCGTCATCGACGACGCTGCCCGTAGTAGGCGTCCGGACCGTGCTTCCGCCGGAAATGGCGATCGAGCAGGTAGTCGGTCATCGGCTCGACGTTCGGGTCGAGGGCGAACGTCCGGGAGGCGATAGCCGCTACCGTCTCGAGCGCGATCGCGTTGTCGGCGGCCGCTAGCGCGTCGCCGCCCCAGGTGAACGGCCCGTGCGAGGCGACCAGCACCCCCGGCATGTCCTCGGGATCGAGCCCCAGTTCGCCGAGCGTCTCGACGATTACCGATCCGGTGGCTGCCTCGTAGTCGGCCCCCACCTCCGTCTCGGTCAGCTCGCGGGTCACCGGGACCGGGCCGTGAAAGTGGTCGGCGTGGGTGGTGCCAAGTGGCGGGATCGGGCGGCGGGCCTGGGCCCAGGCCGTGGCGGCCTCCGAGTGGGTGTGGACGATGCCCCCGATCGCCGGGTAGGCCCGGTACAGGACCAGGTGGGTCGGCGTGTCCGACGACGGACGGGCCGCGCCGTCGAGGACCCGCCCATCCTCGAGGCTGACCGCCACGAGATTCTCCGGCTGCAGCTCGTCGTACGGGACCCCGCTCGGCTTGATGAGCACGATCCCGGCATCCCGATCGATCCCGCTGGCGTTGCCGAACGAGAGCAGCACGAGACCACCCTGGACGAGCGCCTGGTTCGCCCGCCAGACGGCGTCGCGCAGCTCGGGCGATCCGGGTGCGGCCATCCATCTTCCTCCAGTGCGCGCCATGACCAGCGGTCCGGGCCGGACGAGACCGCCTACAACCCGCTGGCCAGGCGGTAGTACGCCTGGTTCCAGCGGACTTCCTTGGCGAAGCCAGACACGCTTGTGTGCTCGTCGATCAGGAGGAACTCTAGCCGGGCCATCTCGGCGAAATCGGCCAGTGGCTCCGGGTCCAGGGCCCGGCTCAGCGCGGTGTGATGCGCTCCACCGCCGATGAGCCAAGTCTCGAGCGCCGTCCGCAGTTCCGGCCGCGGCTGCCAGACCGCCCGCGCAACCGGCAACCGAGGCAACGGTTCGGCCGGGACGATGTCGACGACGTTGGCCATCAGCCGGAATCGATCGCCCAGGTCGGTCACCGCCGCCACGACCGCCGGCCCGGGCGCCGCGTCGAAGACGAGCCGGACCGGGTCGGACCGCCCGCCGATCGACAGCGGGTGGATCTCGCAGCGCGGCCGACCGTCGGCGATCGTCGGGCAGACCTCGAGCATGTGCGCGCCAAGCACCTTCGGCCCGCCCGGATCGAGGTGGTAGGTGTAGTCCTCCATGAACGAGGTCCCGCCCGGAAGGCCGGTCGCCATGACCTTGAGCAGGCGGACCATCACCGCGCTCTTCCAGTCACCCTCCGCCCCGAACCCGAACCCGTCTGCCATCAGCCGCTGCGCCGCGATGCCCGGCAGCTGGACGAGCCCGTCGAGATCCTCGAACGTGTCGGTGAACGCGCCGAACCCACCGGCGGTCAGGAACTCGCGCATCGCCACCTCGATCCGGGCGGCCTCGCGCAGGTCGTTCCGCCGGGCACCGTCCGGCCGGAGCTCCGGGGAGAGGTCGTACTCGTCGCCGTACGCTTCGACGAGCTGGTCGATCGTGGCCTCGGACACCGACCGGGCTGCCGCGGCCAGGTCGCTGACCCCGTAGCCGTTGACCGCGACACCGAGCCGGATCTGGGCCTCGACCTTGTCGCCTTCGGTGTCGGCGACGTGGCGCATGTTGTCGCCGAAGCGGGCCACCCGGAGGTGACGGGCCTCACGCCAGGCGCAGGCCGCTCGCGACCAGGCCGCGATCCGGTCCGCGACGTAGGGATCCTGCCAGTGGCCGACGACGGTCTTCCGGGCGATCCGCATTCGGGTCTCGATGTACCCGAACTCGCGATCGCCGTGGGCCGACTGATGGAGGTTCATGTAGTCCATGTCGATCTCGGCCCAGGGGAGATCGCGGTTGAACTGGGTGTGGAGGTGGAGGAGCGGCTTGGACAGCGCCTGCAGACCGGCGATCCACATCCGGGCGGGCGAGAACGTGTGCATCCAGGCGATGACGCCGACGCAGTCGTCGGTGGCATTGGCCTCGAGACAGGTCGCGGCGATCGACTCCGCGGACGCGACGACGGGCCGGAAGACGACCCGGACCGGGATCGACTCGGCGGCCTCGAGGGTCGCGGCGATCCGCTCGGCATTCGCCGCGACCTGACG
Organism: uncultured Chloroflexia bacterium; assembly: GCA_963755285.1. GTDB lineage: Bacteria > Chloroflexota > Limnocylindria > Limnocylindrales > CSP1-4 > Chersky-267. Next base: position 348,248 of record CAVWJB010000005.1, read on the forward strand.
CAGGACGTCGTCCCCGTACAGGTCCTGGCTGCCGGTCACGAACCAGACTTCGAACTGGCCCAACGCCTTCACGCGTGACTCCCGAGTTCGCATTTCGCACGGCCCTCGTGTCGGAACGCCCGTGACGGAGCTCTGGCGTCCGTCAGGGTCGTGGTGCGCCGATCGTCTCGGCGACACCCGACCCTGAGGAGGAGGAGCTCGATGACCGAGGCTCGCCGTTCAGGCGCCATCAGTACTCGAACCGTCGCCGGAGGAGCGCGTGGATCGAGACCGAGATGAGGATGACCGCGCCGTAGATCAGGCTCGTGTAGTAGTCGGTGAGCCCAACGGCCACGATGCCGGCCGTGATCCCGCCGATCATGAACGCGCCGATGAACGTTCCCCAGACGCTGCCGCGACCACCGAACACCGAGGTCCCGCCGATGAATACCGCCGCGAGGGTCGGCAGCAGGTAGCCGTCGCCCATCGTCGGGTAGAAATTGACGATCTGGAAGCTGTTCATGAGGCCGGCGAACGCCGCGGCGAACCCGACCAGCACGAACAGGGCGATCCGCGTCCGCCGGATCGGGATGCCCATGAGCGCGGCGGCCTGGCGATTGTCGCCGGTCACGTAGGCGTTCTGCCCGAGCCGATGCCGGTTGAGCAGCAGCCAGGTCGCGACCGCGGCCAGGACGAGCCAGACGAACTCCATCGGGATCCCGAACAGCTTGCCGACGAGGATGTCGTAGGCCGGAGAGGACTTGGTGGTGACCAGGGCGAAGCTCCGTCCGCCCACGATGACGAGGGCCAGCCCGCGGTAGAGGAACTGGGTGCCGATCGTGACGACGAGCGACGGGATCCCGATGAACGTCACGAGCACGCCGTTGAACAGGCCGGCCATGACCCCCATAAGGAGCGCAGCGGCGATGCCGAGCTCGACGCTGCCCGTCCCACGCCAGATCTCGGCGAAGCCCACCATCCCCAGGGCCATGATCGACGGGAACGAGAGATCCATGTCGCCCGCCACGATGACCATCGTCAGGGGCAGGGCCATGATCGCGAAGTACGGAGTCGTCTGCGCGAACGAGAGGTAGATCCGATTGTCGAGGAACGTCCTTGGGGCGAGGACGATGAACACGAGCCAGAGCAGCACGAACGCCGTGGTGATGCCGATCTGCGAAGCCCAGGTGGCGGCGAACTTGGTGAGGCTGCGCGGACGCTCCCGGACGGTGGTCGCCGGCGAGGCGCTCACGCAACGCCTCCGTCTGGACCGGCGCTCGGAGCGGCTCGATCGGGCGCCCGGTAGCGCTCGGCTTCCGTGTAGGCGCCGTGGGCGGCGACCTCGCGCATGATGTCCATCAACTCTTCGAGCGAATAGCGCGAGGTTGGGAACTCGCCGGCCACGGACCCTCGGTCGATGACCACGATCCGGTCGGCTACCGAGTAGACGTGGAAGATGTTGTGGTCGATGAAGATCGCCGACTTCCCGGCTGCCCGGATGCTCTCCACGAAGTGGAGAAGCTTCTCGGTCTCCTTGAGCGAAAGGCCCATCGTGGGCTCGTCGAGGATGATGATGTCGGCCTCGAAGTGGAGCGCGCGAACGATCGCCAGCCCCTGCCGCTCACCACCCGACAGGCCGGTCACGCGCGTGTCCGGGGTGAGGGCTGCGGACGTGAAGCCCATCGACTCGCCCATCAGCTCCTCGGTCGCCCGGCGCATCTCACCGACCTTGAGGAATCCGAGCGGGCCACTGATCGCGCGACCCATGAAGATGTTCCGCCAAAGCGGCAGCTGCTCGGCCAGCGCTCGCTCCTGGTAGACCGTCTCCACGCCCAGCGCGCGCGCCTTTTGGACGTCGAGCCGATCGACGCGCTCGCCGTTGAACAAGACCTCGCCCCCATCGGGCTGGTGGACGCCGGTGATGATCTTGATGAGCGTCGACTTGCCCGCCCCGTTGTCGCCGAGCAGGCCCACGACCTCGGCCTGACCCAGTCGGAAGTCGACGTCGCGGAGGACGTGGACGCCTCCGAACGACTTCGAGATGCCGCGGAGCTCGAGCCGGGCACGCTCCGGCGGGGCGGTCGAAGAGGTGGCTGGCGGGGCGTCGGCCGACGGACCAGCCTCCGGCGGCCGGCGAACGCCTGGGCGCTCGCCGGCCGGGTCGCTTCCGACGGCGGGTCCGTCGGTCATTACCGGATCTGCTTCTCGACGAGCGGTGCGATGAAGTCGACGTTCGACTTGTCGATGAAGCCGCCGCCGGTGTTCACGAACAGGCCGCTGAACCCGTATTGCTTGGTCAGGCAGAGCTGTTCGATCGCAAGGAAGCCCTGCAGGTACTGCTGCTGGTCGATGACCAGGTTGATGGTGCCGTCCTTGATCCCCTGCACGGTCGCCGGGGAGGCATCGAAGCCTGCCATGTACACCGAGCCGGGCGCGAGGTTGGCAGCCTTCATGAACGTCGGGATCGCCGAGGTCAGATTCCCGTGGTCGATGAACATCGCCTTGACGTCGGGATGGGAGGTGACGTAGCCGGTGAAGGTCGGCACGCCGTTGGCCGGGTCCTTGTTCGTGGCGTCGTCGATCTCGAAGTAGTCGACCGTCAGGCCGGCTGCTTGGAGCGCGTCGAGGATGCCCTGGGTCCGCTCACCGCGTCCCGGCTGAGCCTTGAGGCCCCAGACCATCGCTCGATCGCCGGCCTTCAGGCCGCCGCGAGCGATCGCCTCGTTAGCCAGCGCGGCGCCAGCATCCTTCAGAACGGCGCCCACGTAGCCGAACCCGCCCGCTGCGTACGCCGACTCAGCCTTCGCGAGCTCGGTGTTCATGGCGGTGACGAGGATGCCCTGCTTCACGGCATCCTGGATGAGCGGATCGAAGGCGTCGTCGCCGGGGTGACCCATGATCGCGATGCCATCAGGCTTCGTTGCCACCGCCTGCCCGAACTGGGTGATCATCTTGCTCGGATCCCAGTCGGACCACTGGTAGGTCACATCCGGTCCGAACGCTGCCTGGGCCGCCTTGGCGCCGTTGTAGACGACCGTCTCGAAGCCGCCGCCCGGCGTGCCGCCCGGGAAGAAGACGATCTTCATCCCTTTACAGAACTGGCCGTCCGCCGCACCGCCGCCGGGGGCCGTGCTCGCGGCGGCGCCCGTGCTCGCGGCCGGGGCCGTCGTCGGGGCGGCGCCCGTGCTCGCGGCGGGCGCGGGGCTGCTGGTTGAACCGCATGCGCTGACCACCAGGATCAGTCCGGCCACCAGCGCTGGTAGCCGCCATCGAAGGTACGTGCCAGACCCACTCATCGGAGTCCTCCTCGCTGACATCGACTCTCGGCCCCGGTCAACTCCCGAGGCAGTTCAAGACAGGCTCTCGCTATCGGCAGAGACCTCCCTTCTGCCTCGGGACACTGGCGATCCACCCAGAGGTTGCGTGACACCGCTCGGCTCCTCCTCCAGCGGCGCCGTCCAGGGCAGTCGTTCGGCTGCCAGCTGGGCGTCGTCCCTCGGTGCACCCGGCTGGAGTCGGCGAGAACATGCTCTCGAGGACATCGCGCTCGGCATGCTTCCCGTGGAGTCTCCTGTCTGGAGAGACGTACTCTTGCGGGCGTTCCGACGCTCTGTTACCGTTCCCGTTACCGCTAACGGGAACGCTGACGGGACGGTACATCGTCGGTAGCCGACCGTCAATAGAGAAGAACCGAAACGCATCCTCGGAGCGAGGGCAGATGACTGCTCGGCGGCGAATGACGATCAAGGAAGTGGCCCAGGCGGCCGGTGTTTCGACCCAGACGGTGTCGCGCGTCCTGAACAATCGACCGGACGTCGCGCCCGAGACGTTCGAGCGGGTCCAGCAGATCATCGCCGACACCGGCTACGCCCCGAACATGCACGCCCGGAGCCTGACCCAGGGCCGCAGCCATATCCTCGGCGTGGTCGCCTTCGGGCTCGAGTACTTCGGCCCGTCACGGGTCCTGACTGGGATCGAGCAGCAGGCCGCCGAGATGGGCTACTCGATCTCGCTGAGCCTGATCCATCAGCCCGAGACCAACGACGTCGACGGGCTGCTCAGCAGCCTGGTCGGCCGCCAGGTCGACGGCGTGATCTGGGCAGTCCCGGAGGTCAGCGGCAATCGTGCCTGGTCGCACGATGGGAGCCCCGACCTGCCGGTCCCGGTAACCCTCGTCGGGAGCATGGCCGGCCAGACCTCGCTCCCGTCGATCGGGATCGACAATCGGGCGATCGGTCGCCTGGCGACCGAGCATCTGCTTGCCGGCGGCGCGCGTCGGATCGGCATCGTGACCGGTCCGCTCAACTGGTGGGAGGCGCAGGAGCGTCTCGACGGCTGGCGCGAGACGCTCGACAGCCACCGCGTCCCGACCGAGGATCGGCTCGTGGTCGAGGGCGACTGGGGCGCGATGAGCGGCGAGCTGGGTCTCGAGCGACTGCTGGCAGGGCTCCCGGACCTCGACGCCGTGTTCGCCAGCAACGATCAGATGGCGCTTGGCGTGCTCCACGGAGCACATCGGATCGGCCGGCGGGTGCCCGACGACCTGTCGGTCGTCGGTGTCGACAACATGTCCGAGTCGTCCCATTTCTGGCCGTCGCTGACGACCGTCCATCAGCCACTTCGGGATGCCGGTGCGCTGGCCGTCCAGGAGATCGATCGGTCGATCCGCCTCTCCCGCCAGCGCCGCGCGCCGGACGACGGGGCCCCGCGGGTCGTCCTGCTACAGCCGAAGCTCGTCGTCCGCAACAGCAGTCGGCCCGTCCCCGAGGATGTCGTCCAGGGCTGATCCTGCGCCGGGAACCGACTCGCGTCGAAGGTCGTTGGCGCCCGGGCAGGGCTGGCGACCGCCGGTGCATGACACCCGCGCACGGGCTCGAGCGACGCGGCGTCAGGATCACGGGAAGCGGTTGAACCAGAGGGCCGCCAGGCCCGCGCCGCCGAGGACGAGCAGGAGGCCGGCCGCGGCGAACCACTGGGTGACTTCCTGCTCCTCCGAGGTGCTGCCCATCTTCGAGCCGAGGTTCTCGTAGATCTGGGCCAGGTCGGCCGACGTCGGCGCCTCGAAGAACCGACCGCCGGTCGTCTCGGCGATCGCCGCCAGCGTCTCCGGGTCGGGCGGGACCTCGAGCGAGTGGATGACCCCCTGCTGATCGGGGACGTCGACCACGCCGGACGCGGTCCCGAGGGCGATCGTGTAGACCGGCACGCCGGCCGCGGCTGCCTGGTCGGCCGCCTCCTGCGGCTCGAGGCTGCCGGTCGAGTTCGCGCCGTCCGAGAGGAGGACGGTCGCGACGAGCGGCGGTTCGTCCGCGGCCCCCGGTGCCGACCCGGAGCCGACGGGTCGGCCGAGGCCGACGGCCGCGGGATCCGTCCCGCCGCGACCGCCGGAGCGCCGGCCTGGCCCACGCCGGCCGCTTCGAGCGACAGCGCGATCGCGTCGCCGAGGGCCGTCCCGCCGTCGGCCTGGAGCCGGTCGATCGCGAGGTGGATCGCCGCTCGATCGTCGGTCGGCGACTGGACGAGCCGGGCAGCCGTCGAGAACGCGACGAGGCCGACCTTGAACCGCGCCGGGAGCTGGTCGACGAAGTCGGAGGCGGCCTTCTTGGCGGCGTCGAGGCGGCTCGGATCGACGTCGGTTGCCCGCATCGAGGCCGACACGTCCATGGTCATGATGATCGTCGCCTCTTCCCGCGGGACCGCGACGACCATCGAGGGACGGGCGAGGGCGATCGCGAGCGCGGCGATCGCGCCGAGGTAGAGCGCCGTCGGGACGTGGCGGCGCCAGGCCGGCGTCCGCGGCGCGATGTTCGACAGGAGGTCGACGTTCGTGAACCGAACGGCGTAGCGCGTCCGGCGGCGCTGGACCAGGACGTAGCCCGCGAGCGCGAGCGGGACGAGGAGAAGCCCGAGCAGGAGCTCCGGCGATGCGAACGTCATGATGCAATCCCAAGCATGCGGAGCTGACCGGCCAGCGACCGGAGCCAGCTCCCGGAGGTGGACAGGACGACGTGGCCGACGCCCAGCCGCCGGAACTCGCGAGAGAGCGAGCCGCGCTCGGCTGAGGCGGCCTCGGTGAACCGCTCGCGAAGCGCCCGCGACGAGGTGTCGACACGGATCTCGCGACCCGTTTCGGCGTCGATCAGGGTGAGCTCGCCGACATCGGGCAGGGCGTCCTCGCGCGGGTCGCGGATCTCGATCGCGAGGACCTGGTGGCGCGCGGCCACCGCGGCGAGCGGTCTCGCCCAATCGCGGCCGCCCCGGAAGTCCGAGACGAGCACGACCAACCCGCCTCGCGGCGCGGCTGCAGCGACCCGGCGCAGAGCAGCCGCCGGAGACACCGCCCCGAGCGGGACCTGCCCCTGACCACCGGCGGCCGGCCCACCGGCCGAGCCGTCGCCCTCGTTGCGGGCGGCGAGAAGGAGCGCGAGCAGGCCCTGGCGTCCGCCGGTCGCCGGCATCCGCCGGTCGTGGCGCCCGCCGAAGGTGAGCATCCCGAGCCGGTTGCCGCGCTGCGTCGCGACGTGACCGATCGCCAGCCCGACGCCTTCGGCGACGTCGGCCTTGCGCCGGTCGGCCGTGCCGAACGTCATCGACGGCGACACGTCCAGGAGGAGCCAGGTCGTCAGCGCTCGCTCGGGGACGTGGACCCGGACGTGGGGCACCGTCGTCCGGGCGGTCACGTTCCAGTCGATCCGCCGGACGTCGTCACCCGGCTCGTACGGCCGGATCTGGGCGAGCTCGGTGCCGCCGCCCAGGTCGTGGGCCCGGTACTCGCCGGGGACGAGGCCGCGGATCCGCCGTCCGACCGTGACGTCGAGCGCGCGGAGGAGCGCCTCCGGGGTGGGGCCGGGCCCCGGCTGGGCCGGCGTGCGCGGCCGGGACAGCGCCGCCGCGGTCATGCCGACCGCTCGGCGAGCGTGGCCGGGTCGGCCGCCGTGAGCTGGGGAGCCGGCACCGACGGGAGGATCCGGTCGAGGATCATGTCGGCCGAGACCTCCTCGGCGAGCGCCGCGAAGCTCGGCACGATCCGGTGGCGGAGGACGTCGTGGGCAAGCTCGGTCACGTCCGACGGGATCACGTAGCGGCGACCCCGGATGAGGGCCAGCGCACGAGCGGCGTGGATCAGGTTGATCGAGCCGCGGGGGCTCGCCCCGAAGGCGATGAACGGCTTGACGTTGGCCAGGCCGACCTGGGCCGGCTCGCGGGTCGCGGCGGTCAGGGCCACGGCGTAGTCGACGATGGCCCGATCGACGTAGACGTCGGCGGTCAGGCCCTGCAGCTCGGCGAGCCCGTCGGCGGTGAGGATCGAGCTGACGACGGGCGCCGGTCGGAGCGATCGCTCGACGACGACGGCCTCCTCGCCGGCCGTCGGATAGCCGACGACGACCTTCATCATGAACCGGTCGACCTGCGCCTCGGGGAGCGGGTACGTGCCCTCGGACTCGATCGGGTTCTGGGTGGCCATCACGAGGAACGGCTGGGGCACCTGGTAGCTCTGCTGGCCGATCGTGACCTGGCGCTCCTGCATGACCTCGAGCAGCGCGGACTGGACCTTGGCCGGGGCGCGGTTGATCTCGTCGGCCAGCAGGAAGTTGCAGAAGACCGGTCCGAGCTCCGTCTCGAAGCCACCGTGGTCGGGCCGGTAGATCCGGGTCCCGATGAGGTCGGCCGGGACGAGGTCGGGGGTGAACTGGACCCGCCGGAACGTCGAGTCGAGGACGTCGGCAAGGGTCTTGATCGTCAGCGTCTTGGCCAGGCCGGGCACGCCCTCGAGGAGGAGGTGGCCACCGGCCAGCAGCGCAACGAGCACGCGCTCGAGCATCGCGTCCTGGCCGACGATCACCCGCCGGATCTCGAAGAGGACGGCTTCGCTCGTCGTTCGCCCGTCGAGGGCGTCCGGGGAGTGAGGAGCCTGCGCAGCGTCGGCCACCGGCTTGAGCTCACGGGTCGGGTCGGTCATCGGAACCTCCAGCGGCCCCTGGGCACGGGCACGGAATCAGGTCGACGGAATGGCGGCGCTCCCTCGCTGAGTGCGGACTCGGCGGCTCATGGTCGCACGACGAGTCTGAGACTGTCCTGAGGACCGGCTGCGAGCTCGGGTGGCGCGGGTCGCCCGGCGCCGGGCGCAGACCAGGGCGGCAGCACGCGTCGGTGCCGCCGCCCTGTCGAATCAGCGGTCCACCGGGCGAGCCGGCGAGGCCGCTGGTCACATGTTCGGGCAGTTGCCCGACTGGCTCTGGGTGCCGCTCCCACCGCCGGCGGGGGCGCTCGTGCTCGGAGCGGTCGACGGGGACGGGCTCGCCGCGCTCACGACGGCGACGCCGCCGACGGTCAGCAGCCCGATCGCGAGGAGGGCCGAGGCGATCAGCCGGCGCGATTCGGACAGGCGCGGAGCGCTCGGCGCGACGGTGGTCTCAGCGGAGGTCATCGGCTCGAAGGGTTCGTTCTGGTTCATGAGATCTCCTTTCACGTTGAGAAGTCGGGACGGCTGTGCGTCGCGATCTGCTCGTGACCGGAGTCTCGGCGGCTCGGCCTGTCGGTTCGGTTACGCGACTGGAACCGGCCCCGTCCTGACCCCAGGCGGGGAGTCACCGGATCAGGGAAGCGGGTGCGCTTCTGTGGCGACCCGTTCGATCCGGATCGAATCGATGAGTCGCTGTTGGGCGGCGAGATGCTCGGCCGTCGTCGCGGGGAAGGACATCGCGTCGATGACGAGCCGTATCCCGTCGACGTCGAGGATCCGAAGGTCGTCTCGCTGGTCGGGCACGCCGCCCTTCGTCGGTGATCCGATCCAGACCATGAATCCGGCCGCTTCGCCCAAATAGCAGTCGGTCATGCTCGTCGGCATCTGGAGCTGGATCCGCTTGCCTCGATACCCCGCGAGCTCAACATCGACCGCCCTCGTTGTCGTGTATCCCTGGGCCGACCTGAACTTCGCGGCGAGTTGGGCTGCCGTCGTACCGGCCAGCGAGTTGTTCGAGAGGTACGGCATCCGACACGGGCGTTGCCAGACGCGTTCGACGAGTCCGAACGACACACTGACCTCGGTGGATGCTTGACCGGTCGGACTCGCACCAGCCGAGCTCAAGTCCCACCCGGGCGGCTTGTCGAACGTAATCCGTAGCCCGTCGATCGAGTCGATCCTCCCCTGCTCGGTAGCCGGCGGCGCTGATGCAGCGTTCGGCTCTATCCGGATCGAATCGATCAGCTGCTGCTGGGCGGCAAGGTCTTCGCCGGAGGTCCCTGGAAAAGACACGGCCTCGATGACCACGCGCTTGCCGTCGACATCGAGGATCCAAAGCGTGTCTCGCTGGCTCGGCAACCCGAATCCCGTCGGGCGGCCGATCCACAACATGAGGCCGGGCGGGGGCGGGGCCTGCGCCGAGCCCGAGACGTTCATACCCGGGGGGTCGCAGCCGATCAGGGATTCGGGGATCTCGAGTGTCAAGCGCTTCCCGCGGAACCCGACGAGCGTGACGTCGACAGGCTCGGTCGCCGAATAGCCACTGGCAGACCGCAGTTTCGCCGCGAGGTCGGCTGGCGTCGAGCCTGTGCTTCCGGATAGTCGATCCAGTGAACGACACGGGTTCTGAAAGACGGTCTCGACGTCGTCGTAGAAGTTCACCGCCACACCAGGATCGGGCCCTTCGACGTGCGGAGTCGGATAGTTGTCCGAGCTCCCCGTTCCTCCTGGTTGCGACCACCCTGCCGGGAGATCGAACGTGATAGTCAGCCCGTCGATCGCCTCCCATGTGCCCGTGCGGCCGCTCGGGCTCGCTGGGGGCGTCGGGTCTGCGGGGGTCTGGATCCGCTCGATCCGAATCGAGTCGACGAGCTGCTGCTGTGCGGTCTGATCGGCCGCAGAGGTCTGGGCGAACGACGTCGCATCGACGACGAGACGAATGCCTTCGACGTCCAGGATCCACAGCGTGTCAAGTTCGCCGGGCAGCCCGTACCTCGGCGGCTGCGCATTCGACTCCCAGAGCAGAGCCCGACCCGGCAGCTCGCAGTCTCCGAGCTGGTCGGGCAGGGTGATCCTGAGGCTCTTGCCACGATGACCATTCAGCGTGGTGTCGGCTGGCGCCGTCGTGTCGTACTCGGTCACTCGCTCGAAGGCGGCCGCGAGATCGGCCGGCGTCGTGCCCGTCGCCGGGCCGGTTACTACGCCGCTCAGCTTGCAGGGATGCTGGCGAACCTGGCGAACCTCGTCAACCTCCCAGAAGCTCACCTCGACCCCGTCGGGCGGACTCGGGGGATAACGATCGACCGAGCGGCCAAAGGCTGTCTCGCCCGTCTTCGACCAGCCCTCGGGGATGTCGAACGAGATCGCCAACCCGTCGATCGCGTCGATCGTCCCGCGACGCACGGCCGTCGCCGTCGGCTGTGGATTGGCACCAACCCGCTCGATCCGGATCGAGTTGAGGAGCCGCTGTTGGGCGACGAGCGCATCGGTCGGCGTGCCCGGGAACGAGACCGCGTCGACCACCAGGCGGAGGTCAACGACGTCAAGGATCCACAGCGAGTCGCGCTGGTTCGAGCTCGCCGAAGCCACCCGCCCACCGTCGGCGAACATCATGAAGCCGCGCGACGGACACGCATCGACATCCTTGGGCGCGGTCAGGTCGATGCCCTTGCCCGTAAAGCCCCCGAGCTGCACGTCGCGCGACCTGGAGATCCTGTAGTTCCCGGTCTTCTCGAAGGTATCGACCAGGTCGGCCGCGGTCGGCCCGGAGATCTGAGTGATGAAGAAGTCGAGGCTGCACGGGTCCTTGAAGACCACATCCGCCTCGTAGAAGCTCACCTCGGCGCCCGCAGGTGCCTTGGGGTCCTCGGTTCCGACACTCGCGACCCCGTACCGGCTCCATCCGGCGGGGACCTCGAAGGTGACTCGGAGACCATCGCCCAGGTCGATGGCGGCCTGGGTCTGGTCGGGAACCCCGGAGGGCGGCGCGGTCGGACTCGGGCTCGCGGGCGGAGTCGCGACGATCGGCCCGACGCTTGGTCCGGGTCCCACGAGGAGGAGTCCGATCCCGACGACGGCGACGATCACGATTGCGGTGCTGCCAAGAAGGGCGAAGCGTGAGGTCCGCGGAAGCGCGAGCCAGCGTCGGAGTGGTGGGATCCCGTGGCTCTGGGGGGTGGTCGAGACCTCGGCCATCGCCCGCGTGAAGACGCCCTCGGACAGGGTCGTCGTGCCAGGGCCGAGCCATTCGCGTACGAGGCCACCCAGCTCGCGGTCGGTCGCGGTCATCGGACGGCCTCGCTGACGGTCGAGCGAGCGTCGGCCTCGAGTGCTGCGCGCAGCCCGCGTAGGGCGTGATGCAGTCGGGATCGAACGGTTCCTTCCGGGATCCCGAGCGTGGTTGCGATCTCGTCCACCGGCAAGTCGAGGTAGTGGTACAGCACCACCACCGCGCGCTGATCGAGCGACAGCTTGCGGAAGCCACGCTCGATCTGGTCCCGATCGTGCACGACGCCGAGGGCATCGCCGGTCGGCGGATCGATCGCCAGGAGCCGGATGCTCGGCGCGCGGCGAGCTCGCCTGGCCTCGGCATAGCAGGCACGGACGAGGACTCGATGGGCCCACGCCTCGAAGCGATCGGGATCACGCAGCGCCGGCAGGTCACGCCAGATGTCGACGAGCGCCTGCTGGGTAGCGTCCTCGGCGCGATCGGGCTCGCGCAGGATCCGCTCGGCGACGGCCTGGAGCCGGCCGCCGACCGCCCGCGCCAGGGCAGCGAATGCGTCCTGGTCGCCCTGCTGTGCTCTGGTCACGAGCTCTTGATCCATGCCCATCCACGCTGGGGTCCGGCGGACTGCCGACGCCCTCTGGCCTTATGGGCGCGTCAGAGGCGCTTTTGACTCAATCTTCGCAATCGACCGCAAGGCGGTGGCCGATCTCGGGCGTGACTGGGCGGTGGCTCGGGCTGAGCCCGAAGGCGATTCCCTAGGACCTGGCCGGGCGGAGGGCGGGCGACCGACGCGGAGCCCGGGGCGCGCTCTTCCCCGGCTCCGGCGTCGAGCTGGCCGGCCGGCGTGAGGCGGTCGCGGCCCGGCCGTTCGCCTCGCGCCGGCCTGATGTGGTGGCTGCCTCGGCGGGCAGGACGGCGCCGGCCGCGGCACCGAAGCCGGCAAGGAGCTCCGGCTCGGGCATCGGCCGGGCGAAGAAGTAGCCCTGCCCGAACAGGCAGCCGAGGTCGCGCATCCGGTTCGCCTGCTCCTCGGTCTCGATCCCCTCGGCGACCGTCTCGATGTCGAGCGAGCGGCCCATCGCGACGATCGCCCCCGCGAGTGCCGACGACTTCGACGACTGATCGGTGTCCTGGACGAACTCCGTCGCGATCTTCAGCGCGTCGACCGGGAACTGGCGGAGGTGGCTGAGCGAGAAGTAGCCGGTCCCGAAGTCGTCGATGACGGTGCGGACGCCGAGGGCACGCACGGCGTGGAGCGTCGCCACGGTGGTCGGCGTGGCCTTGAGCAGCGCCGTCTCGGTGATCTCCAGGACGAGCCGCCTCGGATCGAGCCCGGACTCCCCGAGCACCGCCTTGACCTGGTCGACAAAGCCGAGCTGCTGGATCTCGCGGGCCGACACGTTGACGCTGATGAACGTCTCGGCGGGCACCGAGCCCTCCTCGAGCCAGCGGGCGGCCTCGCCACACGCCTGGCGGAGAACCCAGCGGCCGATCGGAAGGATCGAGCCGGTCTCCTCGGCGATCTCGATGAACCGGTCGGGCATGATCTCACCGTGCTCGGGGTGGAACCAGCGAACGAGCGCCTCGACGCCGGCCAGCCGGTTGGTCCCGAGCTTCACGATCGGCTGGTAGAGGACGCCGAGCTGGTCGAGGTCGACCGCTCGCTGGAGATCGACGCTGAGCTCGTGGCGCTCGCGCATCGCCTCGTGCATCCCCGGGTCGAAGATCGCGAACCCGGACTTGCCGTTGGCCTTGGCCATGTACATCGCCACGTCCGCGTTGCGGACGAGGTCGGCCGCGCCGGACACCGCGTCGCGGGCGCTGGCGATCCCGACCGAGGCGGTCACGACGACGTGCTTGTCGCCGAAGATGTACGGCGCCCGCAGCTCGTAGACGAGGCGACCGGCCATCTTCCGCGCCCGAGTGAGCCCCGGGTCGTCCTCGATGAGGACCGCGAACTCGTCGCCGCCCAGGCGAGCGACCAGGTCGCCCTCGCGGACGAGGCCCGAGATCCGTTCGGTGACCGCGACGAGCAGGGCGTCCCCGGCTGCATGGCCGAGCGTGTCGTTGACGACCTTGAAGTCGTCGAGGTCGAGGAACAGGACGGCCGTGACCTGATCCGCCCGGCGCTGGACCGGCGCCCCGTGGAGGATCCGCTCGAGGGCGAGCTGGAACATGCGGCGGTTGGCGGCGCCGGTCAGCGAGTCGCGCTCGGCCAGGTCCTGCACGTGCTGGAGGAGGACCGCATTGCGCAGGTTGAGCGCGGCGACCGACGCGAACTGGCCGAGCATCGCCGCGGTCCGGCGCTCGATGCCGGTCCGGCGCCTGGCCCGGTGCTCGACGACGATCGCTCCGACGGCCCGGCCGTCGGCGAGCATCGGCGCGACGAGCACGTTGCGCGCGTCGGGCATCACCATCGACAGCAGCGGGTCGCGCGCGGGGTCGAGCTGCTTGACCGGCAGGATCTGGCGTCGCTCCCAGGCCCGGCGGACGATCCAGTCCGGGTCGCTCGTCGTCGTGGGTGCATCCTGGGTGCCATGGCTGGCGAGGACGACGACCTTGCCATCGGACTCGCCGAGGAGCAGGCCGCGCTCGAACCCGAACCGTTCGACCAGTGCCTCGAGCACGATGCCCGACTGCTGGATCGCGTCGGCGACGGCGTCGAGCCGCGCGCCCACGTCGACCAGCGACTGGAGGTCGGCCCGGCGCTGGCGAAGCTCGCGCTCGTTGAGGGCCGAGAAGATCGATGTTGCGATCGCGAACAACCAGAACGAAGTCACGTTGAGCACCGGCATCCGGTCGAACTGGATGGCGACACCCGGCGTGACGTCGACGGGCGCAACGAGCCGGGCGGCCTGGGCGTACAGGACCACGAACAGGAGGAGTGAATCCCAGAGGGCCATCTTCAGCCCGGTCCGATACGAGGCCAGGAGCGAGACGGCGACGAGCTGGAGGTAGATGACGAACTGGATCGGGCTCTGGGTCCCGCCGGTCGCGTACAGCGCGAAGGCGAGGTACAACCCATCGAGCAGCAGCAGGGCCGTGATGATCGTGTACTCGAACCGGGTCGTCCGGCGCCGCGCCCATTCACCGGCGACCGCCGCGACGAGATAGGCGACGGTCCAGCTGCCGAGCGTCTGGAGCGGGACCGTCAACGCCTCGGGGCGGAGGACCGCCCAGATCGCGATCATGGCGCCCATCGCAAAGCGCAGGACGAGCATGTAGCTCATCCGGTCGCTCAGCGACGAGAAGTCCGCGCGCGAGGCCTGGGCCACGGGACCCGACAGGGACGAGGCGGTGGGCAGGGCCGGGAGGGTGGTCGGGACCGGGGCCGTTGCCTGGGCCGTCACAGCAGGTTCTCCTCCTCGAAGCCGAGCATCAGATCGGCACTTGGATCGGGTCGTGCGCGGAGCTTCGGGTCGAGCCGGTCGACGCGCGACTGGGCGAGCAGGAACACGAACACGAAGACCATCAGCGCCAGCGGGAAGCTGAACGTAGATGCGACGGCTGCCGCGACCTGCGGCTTGACCACCCGGTTCACGCCGCTGACGACGGTGTCGGTGACCTTGGTGACGGCCGTGCGGACGGTCTCGCTCGGGTCGGTGACCGGGTCTGACGCGCTCCCGGTCGGATCCGGCGCGGGCCCGGCGGTCGGACCCTGACCCCCACCGGTGGAACCGGCGCCAACCGCGGCGGGCGTCTGCGTTGGAGACGCGGTCGGCTCCGAAGTCGGCGTCACCGACGGCGTTGGCTCGGGGGTTGGGGTGGCCGTTGCCGGCGGCTCGGGACTTGGTGTGGCGATCGGGTCGGGCGTGGCGACCGGGGACGCGGTCGGGGTTGGCGTCGGGGTCGGTGGCCTGGGCGTTGGTGTCGGTGACGGGCTGGGCGTCGGCGACGGGCTGGGCGTCGGCGATGGTGTCGGGGTCGGCGACGGCTTGGGTGTCGGCGTCGGGGTCGGCTGGGCGTCGGGCTGGGCGTCGGCGTTGGCGTCGGGCTCGGCGACGGCGTCGGGGTCGGCGTCGGCTTGGGCGTCGGCGTCGGCGTCGGGCTCGGCGTCGGCGTCGGGCTGGGCGTCGGCGACGGTGTCGGCGACGGTGTCGGGCTAGGCGTCGGGGTTGGGGTCGGGCTGGGCGTCGGGGTCGGCGTCGGGCTGGGCGTCGGGCGTGCGGGCGTCGGGCGTCGGCGACGGCGTCGGGCTGGGCGTCGGGGTCGGGCTGGGCGTCGGCGACGGCGTCGGGCTGGGCGTCGGGGTTGGATCAGGAGCTGGGGTCACGGTCCGCCGGACGAGGTCGGCGAGGTCGTCACGCTCGTGAGCCCCGACCGACTCGATGCAGGTCCACCACGCGGACGTCGCCAGGCCGCAGATGTAGTCGGTTCCCGTGTCCTGCGCCTCGTAGCTCACGGAACACTCGCCGTCGTCGCCTGTGTTGCAGGTCAGGTCGGGGCTGCCTCCACCGTGCGGGTCGTTCGGGCTGCCGGGAACGAAGTAGAAGCGTACCTGCGTGTCGGTGCCCGGACCGGCGTAGGGGTTGCCGTCGGCGTCGTAGACGGCCGCGGTCAGGACGAAGGTGGTCCCGACTGGGCCGCTCTGCGTCTCCGGGCTGACGTCGAGCGAATCGAGCGGGCCATGCCCGGCCGCCAGAGCGGGCATGGCGAGTGGGAACGCGTAGGCACCGAGGATCCCGCTGATGAGAAGCGCGGAAACAATCGGCCGAAGGACACCCCGTCGGCGGCGCGGTCTCTTCATGTGGTTTCTGCTCGCTGAGGCCCCGGCGCCGATACCGACCCCTGGGCGGGTGCCTCGGAGACCGAGGCTGATGAATGCAGGTGATTCATAGCCGCCGCCGCGGGCCGTGAAACCCGACTGTTCGTCCCCCGGTGGGCTATGTGCACCGGCGCAACCGATGTTGAAATCGGGGTCGGCGCCGCGGGGTCCTACTCGGACCGGGTGACCAATCGGATACCGGAGCCGTCACCTGGCGTCCGCTCCGCAGCGGACCGCAGCAGGCCTACAGGCTCGGGTCCGATGTCTCGGGCGGCGCGGCGTAGCCCTGGAGCACCGCATCTACCACCCGATTCGCGAACGCGAGGCTCAGCTCGCCCCCGAACATGAGCCGGAAATAGACCGGACCGACGAGGAGCTCGCTCGCGACGTCGGGATCGGCGTCGGGGCGAAGGTCCCCGCGGGCGATCCCGCGGGCGATCACCTGGGCGATCTCGTCGCGCCTGGCCTGGACCACGGTCGCCCGGAACGGGTCACCCAGCCTTGGGTTCGTGGCGATCTGGGAGAGCAAGGCCCGGAGCACGGGACCGAAGGAGGTCTCCGTGACGGCTCGCATCGGGTTGACGACGGCGGCCAACAGCTCGGCCCGCGTGTCGTGGCTCCGATGGATCGTGATGTGCGGGGCGGCCAGATCGGCCAGCAGCGCCTGGGCGAGCGCCTCCTTCGAATCCCAGCGACGGTAGATCGTCGCCTTCCCGACCCCGGCCCGGGCGGCCACGTGCTCGAGCTTCAGGTGCGCGAAGCCTTCCTCGATCAGCAGCTCGCGTGCGGCATCGAGGATCGCCCGGTGGACGCGGTCGCTCCTTGGGCGGCCACGCCGTGCCGCCGGCGGCGGTGTCGCTCCGGTGGCGGGAGAGTTCCGAGACGGGGCGTCTTGATTCTGTCAGGCACACTGCTATGATACGGAACGGATCGTATCAATTCAACAGGAATCATCATGACCGACAACCATCGAGAAATCGTCTACCAGATCGAGCGCGCATCCGACGCACGGCCGTTCTGCAGCTGCGGACGGACCACGTCGGTCGTCGCCCACACCGACGGGCTGTGGCTCGAGTGCGCGTCGGTGGGCGACGCCCCAGACGGACGGATCGCACGCATTCTCGCCGCACTCAGTGCGGGCACGCACACCCGCGAGCTCATCGTCGACCTCCCGGCGATCGCTGCCTGAGCCTCCGACCCTGCACGCGACGGGCGTCCTCCGCGGTCGGGTGGCGGATCAGTCCGTCCGGCACTGGCCGGCGGTCGCTGCGTTCGTCGAACGATGAACCGCAAGGGAGGATCCAGATGATCTCGCCTGAGACAGCCGGACGGACGAAGGTCCTCGTCGCCTACGCCAGCAGGCACGGTGCCACCCAGGGGATCGCCGAACGGATCGCAGAGACGCTGCGCGAGGCCGGCCTCAATGTCGAGCTCGCGCGCGCGCACGACGTCAAGTCGATCGCCGGGTACGACGCGTTCGTGATCGGCAGCGCGGCTTACATGTTCCACTGGCTGAAGGAGGCGGGCGATCTCGTCCATCGCAACAGGGCCACCCTCGCCGACAAGCCCGTCTGGCTGTTCAGCAGCGGGCCGCTCGGCACCGACGCCCTCGACACTCAGGGTCGAGATCAGAAGGTCGCGGCGATCCCGAAGGAGATGAACGAGCTCCGAGCGAGCGTCAAGGCGCGGGATCACCGCGTCTTCTTCGGGGCCTACGACCGGGATCGGAAGCCCGTCGGGCTCGCCGAGCGGTTCGATGTCGTTGATGCCGGCGGCCCGCGACGCTCTGCCCGCCGGCGACTTCCGCGACTGGCCCGAGATCGAGACTTGGGCGCGGTCGATCGCGGACGATCTCCTGCCGGTCGAGGCGGAACCAGTGGCCGCCGGCCAAGGCACTTGACGAGTCCCGTGCCCGAGTGCTGCGTGGATGACGCTGACTTGAGAGTTAGGCCCGCCACACGTTGACCATTCCCACGCACGAACCGGTTCGCGGAGCGGCACGGTCACCATGTCCTGGCGCGCCGCTCGGATCCCTGGACCTGCGCCGAAGCTCGCGGTGCCCGGCCGACGTGCGGCCCTGACGTCCTACGCCCGACCCACTTCTCGACCTCGACGGCCGCGAAACCAAGGGTGGAGGCGACCAGGACCAATGCCAGCTGGGGCAGGGTCAGCGCGACCGTCCCGAAGATCGGCTGCAACGCCGGGACGAAGATGAGGGCCATCTGCACGACGAAGGTGGCCGCCACCGCACTCGTCAGCGGTAGGTTCGATCGGAGGCCGAGCCTGAACAGGCTGTCCGTCTCCGACCGGATGGCCAGCGCATGCCCGAGCTGGAGGAGCGCCAGGGTCGCGAAGACCATCGTCTGCCACGGCCAGTCCTGGCCGATGGCGTATGCCTGGACCGCGAGCGCGACGGACGCCATCAAGAGCCCGACCCAGATCGTGTGCTGCCACAGACCGCGGGCGAAGAGCGACTCGGACGGCGACCGCGGCGGCCGGCGCATCGTGTCACGCTCGGCCGGCTCCACCCCCAGGGCCAGGGCCGGCAGCCCATCGGTGATGAGGTTGATCCACAGGATCTGGACGGCGAGGAGCGGGAACGGCAGACCGAGGAACGGCGCGAGCGTCATCACCCAGATCTCGGCGGAGTTCGTGGTCAACAGGTAGCGCACGAAGCGCCGGATATTGTCGTAGATCCGGCGACCCTCCTCGACGGCGGCGACGATCGTCGCGAAGTCGTCGTCGGCGAGGACCATGTCGGCCGCCTCCTTGCTGACCTCGGTCCCGGTGACCCCCATCGCGACCCCGATGTCGGCCCGCCGCAGTGCCGGTGCGTCGTTGACGCCGTCGCCGGTCATCGAGACCACGGCGCCCCGGCGCCGCCACGCGTCCACGATGCGGAGCTTCTGTTCGGGGTTGGTCCGCGCGTACACGGCCACATCGGCCACAATCGCGTCGAACCCGGTGTCGTCGAGCTGCTCGAGCTCGGCGCCGGTCAGGCTGCGTTCGCCGTCGCGCAGGACGCCGATCCGGCGGGCGATGGCGTTGCCCGTCAGTGGGTGATCGCCGGTGATCATGATCGGCATGATCCCGGCCGCACGGCAGGCCGCGATCGAGGGGGCCGATGCCTCGCGCGGCGGGTCGGCCATGCCGACGATCCCGAGGAGATGGAGGCCGTGCTCGGCGTCGTCGAGGGGGGCCGGCACTTCGGCGATCATGCGCTCGGCGAACGCGAGGACGCGGTATCCGTCCACGGCGTAGCGCTCGGCGACCCGCTCGGCCTCCCGGCGAAGGTCGGCGTCCGCCTCGTCCAGCAGCGGCCCGATCGCCTCGAGAGCGCCCTTCACGGCGACCCAGACCTGCGCTCCCGCCGTGTGCAGCGTCACCATCCGTCGCCGCTCAGCGTCGAACGTGAGTTCCTCGACCCGGGGACATGTCGCGACGAGATCGTCCGGGTCGACGTCGAGCTTGGCGGCGAACGCGAGGAGGGCGGCCTCGGTCGGATCACCGGTGGTGGTCCACGGGTCGTCGCTGGTGGCGGGTGCGTGCAGCGAGGCGTCGTTGCAGGCGACGGCAACGCGAGCGAGTCGTTCCAGGGCGGTATCGTTCGCCGGCTCGGGAACGAGCCGGCCCGACGGCGCGTACCCATCGCCGGTCACCCGATAGTCGCCGTCCGGGGTCCAGACCCGTTCGACGAGCATCCGGTTCTCGGTCAGGGTGCCGGTCTTGTCGCTGCAGATCACGGTGACCGACCCGAGCGTCTCCACGGCCGGCAGCTTGCGGACCAGGGCATGACGCTGGGCCATCCGTCTGGCGCCGAGGGTAAGCGCGATCGTGACGACGGCCGGCAGGCCTTCCGGGATGGCCGCCACCGCAAGACTCACCGCCGTCAGGAACATCACGTCCGCCGGTTCGCCACGGGCGACCCCACTGACGAACACGAAGATGCACACCAGGAACGCCGCGACCGCCAGCCGCTTGCCGAGCGTCGACAACCGTCGCTGGAGCGGTGTCTGGCCGGCACCACGCGCGTCGAGGAGCTCGGCAACCCGTCCGAGCGCCGTCCCCATCCCGGTCGCGACGACGAGGCCCAGGCCACGCCCATAGGTCACCGCCGTGCCGCTGAACGCCATGTTCCGCTGGTCGGCGAGGAGCGCGGCCGTGACATCGGGAAGCGCTGCTGTCACCTTGCCGGCGGGCTCCGATTCGCCGGTCAGGGCGGCCTCGTTGATCCGGAGGGATCGAGCCTCGACCAGGCGCATGTCGGCGGTCACGATGTCCCCCGCATCGAGGCGCACGAGGTCGCCCGGCACGAGCTCGGCCGCCGGGACGGCGGTCGTCAGGCCGGCACGCACGACGCGGGCCGACGGGCTGGTCATCCGCTTCAGCGCGTCCATCGCCTGCTCCGCCCGGTACTCCTGGACGAACCCGACGATCCCGTTGAGCGCGACGATGACCAGGATGATGGCTGTGTCCTTGAGATCGCCGATCGCCGTCGTGATCGCGGCCGCGCCGAGGAGGACGAGGATCATCGCGTTGGTGAACTGCTCGGCCAGGAGGCGCCAGGCGGGCTTCCCGGCGCGCGCCTCCAGCTCGTTCGGCCCGTGCGCGATCAGGCGACGCCGGGCTTCGTCGGGGTCGAGGCCACGATCCACATCGGAGCCGAGGGCGTCCAACACCTCCGCAGCCCGGACCGCCCATGGGTCCCGGACGCGGTCCAGCGCGCGGACGTCCTCGATCTGGACGCCCGGAACTCCGCCGACGGCTGGGAGCATGCTCACGATGCTGGTTCCGGTTCGTTGCACCTGGCCTGGTCGGGGCGACGTCGGCCGGTACGATCCCAAGTGTCAACGTCGCGACACGCTCGGCGGCAGTGCCGATCGGACCGATCGGCGACATCGGCCCTCCCGAATCAGGCGCTCCGGCCCTTGGCCGACGCCTGTGGAAGACAGTAGCGTCAGACCCGGACCGGCTTCGACCGCGCCTGCGGACAGGTCCTACATCTTGCGGAGACGAGATGGACAGCCCTGATGCGTAGCGCGGCGGTCGACGAGCGATCGCTGCCGGCGGCTTCGGCACCCCATGAGACTCGAGCGAACAGCGTCCTGCGACCGATCGTCTTCGGAGCGAACGATGGACTGGTGTCCAACCTCGCCCTGGTGATGGGCGTGGCCGGCGCGACGTCGGACAACGGGATCATCGTGCTCGCTGGGGTGGCCGGGCTCATCGCGGGCGCCTTCAGCATGGCCGTAGGCGAGTACGTCTCGGTCCAGAGCCAGCGGGAGCTGCTCGACTACCAGCTGGCCTTCCAGCGCAAGCAACTGCGTGAGGCCCCCGACCAGGAACGGGCGATCCTGGCCAAGCTGTATGTCGAGCGGGGATTCGGCCCGGACGAGGCCGACCGGTTCGTCGACGCCGTCTTCAGCGATCCGGACCATGCCGTCCGCCAGCTCATCTTCGAGGAGGTCGGCCTCGACGCCCGTTCGATCGGCTCGCCGCTGGCCGCCGCCGCCGGTTCCTTCGTCGCGTTCACGACCGGCGCGTTCATCCCGCTCGTCCCGTATCTCCTCGGCGCCGGGATGCCGGCCTTCGTGGCCAGCCTGTCGGTCAGCCTGGCCGCGCTGGCGCTCCTCGGGGCGGGGATCGCGGCCCTTACCCGCCGGCCGGCCTGGTACGGGGCCGTGCGGCAGGTCTGCCTCGGGGCCGTCGCGGCCGGATTCACCTACGCCGTCGGTCTCGCGATCGGGGTCGGCTCATGACCGCGTTCGGCGCGTGTTGTCATCCTGGGATCGATCCGTAAGGCACGCCTCAGTCCTGTCGGGCGCGCCACGAACATTCGTTCTAATCAATCGCGATGAGAACGCCGATGCCGTCCAGCTTGAGACGCCTGGATAGGGCTCGGGACTGAAGCCCCCTACGACTCGGTTGCGACCGCCGCCCCGTCCACCGGATCCCCGGCTGCTACCAGCCGCTGTGCCGTCGCGACTGCGCGAACTCGCTCCTCCACCTGTGCGGCGACATAGGCCGCGTCGCGACCAACTCCCCCGAGCAGCGCCGATGCCGCTGAGTACAGGAACGGCAGCCCAACGAAGAACAGCCCAGGCGCATCGGTCGCGACGCCCCGGACCTGGCGCGGCCAACCCTCGGCATCGGCCACCGGAAGCGAGATCCAGCGGAAGTCGGGCCGATACCCGGTGCACCAGACGACGTTCGACACCTCGAGGACCCGACCGTCGTCGAGGAGCGGCCTGCCGCTGCGCGTTCCGACGACACGTCCCACGATCCGCTCGACCCCGGCCGCGGCCAGGTCGGCCGACCGCACGCGCTCGAGCGGACCGCCGTGGTCGCGTACGGCTGGCAACGCCCGTCGGCCGATCGGCGTCCGCAGGGTGACGAAGTGATTGATGAAGTACCAGAACACCCGATCGAAGACCTGGGCGCGGCGGCTGTCGATGGGGAACGGCATCTGACCGGTGTCGGGGCCGATCAGGGTTGTCTGGTGGTCGCGCGCAGCACTGTGCGCGACCTCCGCCCCGGAGTTGCTGGCGCCGACGACGAGCACAGGTCCCGCCCGCAGCTGCGCCGGCGAGCGATAGTCGACCGAGTGGCATTGTCGGATCGCCGGATCGAGCTCCGCGGCGAACGCCGGGACCCGGCCCCGCAGGTACGCGCCGGTGGCGACCACGATCGCCGGCGCCTCGAATGGTTGCTCCTCTGCAAGCAGGACGTAACGGTCGCCGTCGTGGCTCGAGCGCAGCGCATCGACTCGCACCCCGGTCCGCAACGGCAACGCCATCCCCTCCGCGTAGCTCTCGAGGAAGTCGGCGACCTCGTCCTTCGTCGGGAAGCTGTGTGGCGGCGCCGGGAACCGGACGCCCGGGAGGCCATCGTATTGCGCAGCGGTGAACAAGCGCAGTCCCTCCCAGCGTCGTCGCCACGAGTCGCCCACTCGGTCGGCGGACTCGAGGATGACGAACGACAGGCCCCGCTGCGCGAGGTGGTACCCGGTCGCCAATCCGGCCTGTCCGCCACCGATCACGATCGCGTCGAAGCGCTCGGGCTGCATTGGGGGCACCTCCTCGTGGGTCTCCGGTTCGGAGGCGACCGGCAACGGCCGGTCGCCACGACCAGCCTGCGCGACGGGGGCGCCCGAGCGCATCGGCCGAACCGTGCAAACCGATCCGGCTCGCGACATGGGTGCTTCTATGTAGACCGCGTCCCCGGCGCAACCACCTGGTGCTCGTACGCATAGGCCGTAGCCGCCGAGCGCGACGAGAGGTCGAGCTTCGTGAAGATGTTGGCGACATGCCGCGCGACGGTCTTCTCGCTGATGACGAGGTCGGCCGCGATCGCCCGGTTCGTCTTGCCGGCCGCGATCAGCCGGAGCACCTCGAGCTCGCGTGCGGTCAGCGGGCCCGCGACGGAGGTTTGCGTGCGGTGCCTGCCCTCGAGCGCGGCGATTCGGTCCAGGTCGGGCAGCGCGCCGAGTCGCCCAAACACCTCGCTCGCCGCCTCGAGCTCGAGTGACGCCGCGTCCTCGTCGCCGAGCGCCCAGCAAGCCTGTGCGATCAGCACGCGAACTCGGGCTCCGTCGTGCGGGGCGTCGAGAACCTGCCAGGCGGACCGCGCCCGGCGAAGCGCTGCCAGCGCGCGACGCGCGTCGCCTTCGGCCAGGCTGACGGCACCGTCGGCCCGAGCCGCCATCGCGCTGAGCAGCGGCGCATCCGATGCCGCGGCGATCGCTCCGAGGTCATCGGCGGCAACCCGCGCCTCGCTCACCGCCCCAGTCGCCAGCAGGATCTCGACTGCCGGTTCGAGGAGGTGGGGGCGGGTCGCGGGCCGCTGCACCTCATCGAGCGCCCGACGGATCGAGGTCGCGGCCTGGTCCCCCCGACCCTGCGCCAGCCGGAGCAGCGGGAGCCCCGGCTCGGGCCGCCGACCGAGCCGAGTCGCGTCGCGGTAGGCGACCTCGGCCTGCCGGAACTCCCCGCGGAGACGGTGTAGCTCGGCCTGCCGGTACCGCGCGCCGCCGGCAATCGCCTCGGCGGCGGGATCATCAGTCCGCTCGCCAGCCTCGCGGGCCTCGTCGATCGCCCCCTGCCAATCCCCGTGGAACTGCTTCAGCTCGGCGCGGAAGAGGAGGCACTGGCCGCGATAGGGGACGAGGTCCGGCTGTGCCTCGCACCAGCGGGTCAGTGCCGCGGTCCACTCCTGCGCCCGTCGCAGGTCGAACAGCCCCTCGCAGGTCTCGATGACTGAGCAGTAGACGATGCCGACGAGAGCCGGCGAGACCTCACCGGCTGTCACCGAGACCATCGCCTCGTCGAGCAGAGGGACGCCGCGACGCGGCTCGTCGAGGGCGATCAACGCATCGCCCCGACCGAGGCGGGCCAGCGTCGCCAGGTCGTTATCACCGAAGCGATCCGCAATTCGACTGACCTCAACGAACGTCTGGTGCGCGGCGGCGGGCTCACCCGATTCGTGCTGCCCGAGCGCAACCGGGTAGAGGAGGTATCCCCGTTCGACGCAGTCGAGCCCGCTCTCGTCGAGCTCACGGGTGCCCCGCGCCAGCCACCCGCTGGCCTGTGCGAGGTCGCCGTTCCCTATCAGCAACATCACGAGCCAGAACGCGCTCCGAGCCGCGCCCGCTAGGTCGCCGTCACGGGCCGACTCGCGGTGGAGCCGAGTGAGGACATCGATGCTCTCGTTGTCCCGACCGAGCAGGTGCGCGGCCACGGCCAGCCGTTCAAGGTCCGCCCGTGCGAGAGGCTCGGCGCGATCAGCCTCGGTCAGCGCGCTGTACGCGTCAGACCAGGCCCAGAGGTCGTAGGCCGCCCGACCGCGGTCGAGCGCTGTCGCCTCGGACGTCGGTTCGGATGTCGATGGTCTCATGGCGGGATTCCGTGGCCCACTGTACCGCGCCGGCGTTCGAGGACGCGTCAGCGGATCAGCGCTTGCTCCCAGATCGGGCCCGCCTGAACGCCATCGATCGGAACGCGGACTTGTCTGGCATCCGCGCAGCTAACTCCTGTCGGGTGCCACACATGCCGTCGACCTGGCAATCCCCGGCGGCCGTAAACATCGGTGTGGAGGCCCAGCCGTGAGCGGCGTAGGGTCGGGTGCTTGCCCGGACCTGTCATCATCGCGGCCCAACTCGCATCCGAGACCGCCCGATGTCCGAGACCTCCCCGACGTTCAAGCCCGTCTCCACCCAGAGCTCGCCGCGGAAGGCCGTCGCCGCTAAGGTCGCAGGCATCATCGGCGTCGTCATCTGCGTGCTGATCATCGTCGTCGTGTGGTTCGGGCTCGGGACCGTCTCGCGGGCCGTGGACGACCTCGGCACCGACGTCAATGGGGCGTTCGACCGCGCTATCACGGCGACCGATGCGGTTGCGGGCCGGCTCGACGAGGCCGTCGCCTCGATCGACGCGATCCGGGCCGACGCCGCCGAGCTGGCTGCCAGCCGCACCCCCGACCTGGAACGGCTGTCGAATCTCCAGGCCCGGCTGGGGCAGATCTCGGACCGATATCTCGAGGCACGCGTTCGCTACGCCGAGGCCCGCGAGAACGTCGTCGGCGTCATGTCGACGCTCCAGCAGATCGCACGGCTCATTCCCGGTACGAGAGTCCCTGAAGGCGCGGGAGATACGCTGGCCGCCGTTGACGCGAAGATCAAGACGATCGACGACGCGATCGTCTCGACGGGGACGAGCCTCGTGGACGCCGAACCGGGCCAGGCCGTGGCGGATGCCCTCGCGGCCCGCGCGACCCCGGTCAAGGACGCGATCTCGAGCGGCGCCACGGCCGTCCACGGCCTGTCGACCAACCTCGCCGGTCTGCAGGCCAAGGCCGACAGCACGGTCGACAGCATCCGCTCGGTCCTGCTGCTTGCCGCCATCGCCCTTAGCGTGCTGTTCGTCTGGGTGCTCGCGCTGAACATTGCGCTGTGGGTGCTCGGGCGCGCGTGGGAGCGCGACTCGGCCAGGTCGTGAAGTGGTCCGGAGCGCAGAATCGGGCCGTTCGCTCCGAAGAGCGGCTCCGGCGGGTCGGAGCCGGCCGGTTACTGAATCCTCGCGGTAACGCTGAGACTGAGATCGCCCTTCCCCGTCCCGGACGCTCTCGCGAGTGGATGGCGTTCGCGCTCTTCGAGTGCGCCCAGTGCCATCGGATCGGCGATAGGACGTCGCCAATCCAGCGACATTGCCGCGAGTGCCGGCGCGCGGCGAAGCGCGCACGAAGCCACGATGCAGTCAGGCGGTCGAGGTCGCAGTCCTAATCCCTTACGGGCCCGGTCTCTGACCGCGACAGCCGTTGGCCCGGCCTTGATTGCGGCCGATCATCGCATCGCTCCTTCGGCACGGCCGGCCCATGACCCGTCCTGTGCGCGTGGCGCTGGCACGCTTCTCGTTCGTCTGCATGCCCTCGCGGGGGGCGCTCACGCGGACGCCGCTTCAAGGACAGGGTTGTCGACCAGCGCATGCCAGTCCCGCTCCATCCCATCCATCAGCGTGTCCAGGTCAGGAAAGCGGGCGGAATCCGCTGTCACGACCAGGCAGATCTGTCCGACATAGGAGAAGGCACACAACGCGAGCCCGACATTGCCGAACAGGCGAACGATCGGCAGGATCTCGAGAACCTGAGCCCCGAAGATGTAGGCCGGCCGGCGGGGACCGTAGATCGTCGAGATCCTCACATTGACGGCGCGCTGGCGACGGCTGCCGGATCGCGCGGTCGGGAACGCCGACAGTGCGGCCAGGACTCGCATGGTCAAGGCGGAGAGCGCTCGGACGTCTCGCCGATGGTCCGTCTGGACCATCGCGTCGAGCCGACGCTGCGGGTCAGGCTCACCCACGGGTAGCGGCAGGTTGATCACCCCGACCTGATTGTCGATGGATCGGTCGGAACGCGACCGCAACGAGACGGCCTGACTGCCGACCAGCTCGAGGCCTGGAACGAGCTCACCGCGGGCCATCAAGAGCTCCCGAAGGCCTCCAGCCCACAGGTCGAGCACGACATCGTTGACCGTCGCGTGGTGGGCTCGCGCAGCCCCCCTCACGGCCGACAGGTCCAGCTGAAGGAAGCGAACTCGGCGCCCAGAGAGGACGGGTCGGTTCAGCGAGGTAGGCGGAGCGGCTTGCCCGAACGTTTGCCGAAGCACGCTGACCAGGACACCGAGCGCCTCCACGAGTTGCCTCGGATGAGCCAGCATCGCGGCTGCCTGCAGGGCGGTCCGGGTCTGGTGGGCGAGGTTATCGATCAGCAGCGCCCATCCTCTGGGGATCGGTTCTGGCCCCCAAGGGGTCGGATCAGGGTCCCCCTCGTCCGATTCGACGTCGAACAGCGATCCCATCAGGGCCACTGCTGCCAGCCCGTCCGCGACACAGTGGTGCAGCTTCAGGAGGACGCCGACGCGACCGTCGCGCAGGCCGGTGAGGAACCAGAGTTCCCACAGCGGCCGAGCGCGGTCGAGCTGACGTTCGTCGAGTCGTGCAGCCAGCTCGAGGAGCTCGGCCTCGCCTCCCGGAGGCTCGGCCGCCGCTTGATGGATGTGGTTGCGAATGTCGAAACGCTCATCGTCGACCCAGAGCGGGCCGCCTCGCAGGATCCCCGGGAAAAGGAGGCGCCGCCGCAACTCCGGAACGTCTGCCAGACGGCGGCTCGTGCGGTCCGTGAGCTCGGCGAGACGCAGCCTGCCTGCCTCGTCGACGAGGGCCGTGCCGTCGACCACGGCCAGGCCGGCGAAGTGGCACGGCCAGGCCGGACTCTCGAAGCGCAGAAACATCAGGTCCAGGGACGTGAGACGCCGGGACCGGCTCGTGCGCTCGTGCGGGGCGCGGCCGCTGGTGGCGGTCGCGTTCATCGCACGCCCGCAGCGGGGATCGCGAGACCTGCCTCCACCCGGGACAGGGCGACATCGAGGACCTCGACGGTGCGCTTGGCCTGGGCTTTCGTGAAGATCAGCGGGGGACCGAGCAGAATCGTGCCGCCCATGGGCCGCATGAAGAGACCCATCTCCCGCGCAACGGCCGCGACCTGGTTATCCACGGCCATGCCGGGCGCGGCGTCCCCATCGAGGCCAGGCGGCAACGTGAGCTCGACAGCCATCAGGAGGCCGAGGCCCCGGACATCCCCGACGATGGGATGCGATCGGAGCCCGTCAAGCAGCCCGAGCATGTACGCACCGACGTCGGCTGCGTTCATGACCAGACCTTCACGCTCGATGATCTCGATGTTCGCCAGCGCTGCCGCGGCGGAGACCGGGTGGCCGCCATAGGTGTGCACGTTGAAGAAGGTCGGGATCTTCTCGGCGATTCCCCGCCGCGCGATGGCGGCCGCCATCGGCGCATATCCGCTGGTGAGCCCTTTCGCCACGACCATGATGTCGGGGACCACGTCGAAGTGGTCCACCCCGAACCATCGGCCCGTCCGGCCGAACCCGCAGACCACCTCGTCGGAGATAAGCAGGACCCCGTAGCGGTCGCAGATCTGACGGACCTTCGCCAGGTAACCCGGGGGCGGCACGATGCAGCCGGCCGTGCCCATGATCGGCTCGAGGATGACGCAGGACACCAGCTCCGGATCGCTCCCCAGGATCGCCTGTTCGATCGTCGTGCCGCAGGCCAGGTCGCACGCCGGAAAGGTCAGCCCCAGCTCGCACCGGTAGCAGTACGGCGGCATGGCGCTCGTGTAGCCCGTCGCCGGAACGTAGGGATCGGCGCTCCGACGAAGCGCTCCGAAGCCCGGGCTCCACCCCGTGGCCGACAGGGCACCCATCGTCGCGCCGTGGTAGGCGCGGCGCAGCGACACGACCTTGTACCGGCGGCCCTCGCCGTCGGCCTCGTGATACTGGCGGGCAAGCTTGATGGCAGCTTCGACCGCTTCGGAGCCGCTGCTGCAGAAGAAGGAGGCCCCCAGATCCCCGGGCGCTAGTTCGGCTATCTTGCGCGCCAGCTCGACTGTGACGACGCTGGTCGTCCCGTACGGGCTCGTGTAGGGCAGGCGCTGGGCCTGCTCGTACATGGCGCGCGCGATCTCCTCGCGACCGTATCCAACGAGCACCGCGAAGACGCCGCCGGACAGGGCGTCCAGGTATTCGCGGCCCTCGCCGTCGTAGAGAAGCGATCCGTCACCGCGGTCGAGCACCCAGGGGCCGGCCCTGCGCATCCACTCCCTGGGCGTCGCGTGGAAGATGATCTTGTCGGCCGCGTCCCGCTTGAGCTCGGCTAGGTCTGCGCTCTGCATCTTCATCGCCTCAACTCTCCCTTGACCCCCCGCGACGCCGCCGGATGAGCCTCACGGAGTTGACGACGGTGAGCGCGCCGAGCGCGCCGACCGCTGGCCCCAGCCAAGCACGCCACGTCCCGGCGTCCGGAACCCTGATCAACGACCACGGCTGTCCGCCGAGATCGGTGTGGATCTGGGTCGCCCGGCCTTCGACGACACGTGCGAACACCAACCGGACTGATGCCATCCCGTACGCCGACAGGTCGAGCCGGAACACGTACGGGTCGGTCTCGTCGTCGGGCTGGAGCGGAAGCCCGCGGTAGAGCGCGGGGACCGGCGTCAGGAGCCGAATCATCAGCCGTCCGCCGCGGACGAAGACCTCGACCCCGCCGCCGAGCATGAGCCGCTGGCGAAGGTCGGCGATGTGCGGCGGGAAGACGTACCGCCCACAGAGCCCCGCCCAGACTTCCGGGTGGTGCGGGACGTCGTTGCGCACGGAGTCCTCCGGCACGTCGAGCATGTCGCGGACCAACCGCCCGAGCTCGACCGACAGCCAGGCGAAGGCTCCGGCGGAACCGTTCGTCAAGCCCATGACACCGATCCCGTCGTCGGGCGCCACCAGGAGCTCCGAGTTGAAGCCCGGGAGGATCCCGTCGTGGAAGAGGAGGCGGTGGCCCGCGGCATCGGCGCGGAAGAACCCGAGACCCATCCCCGGCAGGCGCGCGTCCGGCTGGTAGTGAGGCTGGAACATCGTCGCCAGCGTTGCCGGCTCGAGCACGCGCCCGTGCTCGTTGGCGCCATCGCCGAGCAGCGCCGCGACGAAGCGGGCCAGATCGCGTGGGGTCGAGTAGATCCCGCCGGCGCCGGGGCCGATCCAGTCGCGATCCGGAACGGGCTTCGGACCGTGGCGTCCGAGCGCGTAGCCCGTCGCGAGCCGCGAAGCGATCCGATCGGAGCGGACGAGATCGCTGTCGGCCATGCCGAGTGGCTCGAAGATGCGCTCGCGGACGTAGCGTGCGAGCGGCATCCCGCTCACGTCCTCGACGATCTGGCCAAGCGTCGCGTAGCCGTGGTTGCTGTAGGCGAAGGCGGACCCGGGCTCGACGACCACCCGCAGCCCGCCGCGGTAGTACTCGGCGAGCGATGGCAGCGAGTCTCCGAATTCCACGCTGTGGAGCGGCGGTCGCCCATCCGACGGGGTGAAGCCAGCGCGGAGCAGGTCGGAGACTCGGCGCACGTCAGGGATCCCAGCCGTATGGGTGAGCAGGTGGCGCGGCGTCGCCGGCCGGAAGCCGGCCTCGGCTGGCACGAGCTTGTAAGCGCGCAGGTAGTCGTTGGCCGGAGCATCGAGGTCGACCAGGCCGCCTTCCCACAGCTGCATCACCGCCATCGCCGTGAAGGTCTTGGTGATCGATGCGATGCGGAACGCCGTGTCCTCGGTGATCGGCGTGTTCGACGCGACATCTGCGAGTCCGTGTCCGTGGAAGAACTCGAGCCGTCCGTCGCCGACGACACCCACCGCCAGGCCGACCGCCGGCCGCCGGCTGAGGATCTCGTCGACCCTCGCCCTGAGCTCGAACTGAGCGATCTCTGGCGCGGCCCGCTCCGTCCGCTCCTCCCGCCGGGTGGACGGCTCGAGTGGACTCGCGGTCATCGTGGTCATCGCGTCCACCTCCTCCGGGCGAAGGCGAGGATCACGCGAACCGCCAATGGAGCGACCAAACGAGTGGTCAGCAGCCGACGCAACAAGCTCTCAAGGACCGCACGACGTGACCATCGCCGACTCCGCCAGCCTCAGTGTCGCGGGGTGCTCCATGAGCGCAAAGTGCCGTTGGTCATCATCCCCAAGGACACCGCCGACGAGCACACAACGCGCGGCCTTCCCGCGTCGGCCGGGCCGGAACAGGCGCTACGGCACTTGTCTCCGGTTGCACCAGGGACGCCAAGTGAGGGTGGAGGAATCTGGGTCATGACGATGATGCGGATCCGAGATGTATCCCTCTACGTCGAGGTCGTCGGGCAGGGTCTGCCATTGCTGCTCATGCATGGCGGCCCGGGGCTCGACCACGTGTCGCTCACCCCGTTCCGAGAGCTCGCCGACCGGCACACCGTCGTCTTCTACGACCACCGCTGCAACGGGCGGTCGACGGGCGCACCGGTGACGTCGATGACCTGGGAGAACCTGACCGCTGACGCCGACGCGCTCCGGGAGGAGCTCGGGTTCGAGCGGTGGGCCGTGCTCGGGCATTCGTTCGGCGGCCACGTCGCTCTCGAGTACGCTCTCCGCTATCCGGCGCGGGTGTCCCGCCTCGTCCTGCTCGACAGCGCGGGTGACGCGCGATGGTCGCACGAGAACGCGGCGGAGGTCCTCGCCGGCCGCGGGTTCAGTCCGAAGACGGTCGCGGTCGCTCGCCGCTTCTACAACGGGCGGATCGCCCCGAAGGACTTCCTCCGGGCAGCGATTCGGCTCGTGCCCGCGTACGACCACCGGTTCAGCCTGTTGCGGCTCGCTCGCGAGACGCTCGACGGGGGATGGCGGGTGAAGGCGCGGCCCGAGGCGCTCACGTTCGGCGGCCAGATGATGCGGGGCTGGAGCGTCATGGATCGGCTCGGCGAGATCCGCGTGCCAACCCTCGTCGTCGCCGGGCACGACGACTTCCTTTTCCCGCCCGAGAGCCAGGCCCTTCTCGCCGCCGGCATCCCGAGCGCCCGGCTCCGGATCATCGAGCGGGCCGGCCACAATCCGCAGTCCGAACGGCCATCCGAGACGCTGGCGGCCGTCGCGGAATTCCTCGCCCTGGCGCCACTGCTCGCGGCTACGCCTGTTATACGAGTGGCTCCGGCGGGCGGGAGCCGGCCGTATACTGAATCCGCAGGGGACCGCGGCGAGCGAGATCCCGCTCCCCTCCCCCGGTCGCTCGCGTGAGTGGCTTGCGGCGGCGCTGGTCAAGTGCGCCCGGTGCCACCAAGTCGTGGTTACGACGGTCGCCTGTCCAGCGACGTTGCCCGGACTGTCGCGCTTCGCTGAAGGGATCCAGGAGCCGGGCAGCCGTGGCGCGCGCAAGAGATCCCGGCCAATCTACCCCTGGACGAATGAAATGCGGATGCTTAGCGATCGTGCCGGCGCCGACGAAGATGGATCAACGGGAGGGCCAGCGCAAGGAACGTCATGACCAGATACAACCCGACGGCAGCGGCCGGCGCCACCACGGCGAGGGCGATGGCAGCGACATTCAGAGCGATCAGGATCCATCGCTGTCGGACCTTCGCATCCAGGGTCTCGTCGGCGACGCCGTCGATCACCAGCGATCGCTCACTTGCGATGTAGAACATGAGCAGGCTCAGGGCGAGCGACGCCAGGAGCACGTTGACCCCGTAGATGATGACCGCGGCCTCCACGTCGGCGCCGGACAGGTGGGTGACCATGAGGTTGGTCGAGAACGGCAGAACGCCGACGAAGAGCAGCATCAGGAGATCGATTCCGTACGCCAGGGTGTCGGCGTGCCGCATCAGCTTCGTCATTCCCGCGTGGCTGACCCAGATCCCCCCGATGAACACGAAGCTGATCAGGTAACCAAGGAACTCCTGCCACTGCTCGGCGAGGGCCGGCACGAGGCGACCGCCGACAGCCGGGACCGAGAGCTCGAGGACGAGCAGCGTGATCGCGATCGCGAAGACGCCGTCGGTGAACGCATTGAAGCGGTCGAGCGGCAGGACTTCGGCGGGTCGGGATGTGCGACCTCCGCTAACCAGATGTCGGGCGTGCTGGTCGGTCGTGGCCTCATCGACGGGTCGATCAGGCCCATCGAGAGAACTCGTCATGCGGTGGTGTTGACCGACAAGTCGGCCGGAGCCGCCATTGAAGCGGCGTCGACCTCAGCGACAGCGCTGTCGTCGAGCTCACGCGATCTCGGCTTGACCGCCGAGGGAGGCGAGCTCGGCGGAGATGGCGGCGGCGCTCGCTTTATCGGTCATCACCCCGAGCGCGGCCTTGCCTCCCTGCAACTCGCGACCGAGCCGCTCTCGATCGTCCTTGGAGCTGAACAGGCTCCTGTGGTGGAGAGCGCCAAGGATCCCGCCGCCGATGATCCCGACTGCCAGGCCGATCGGGGTGAGCATGGCCAGGATGACTCCGATCCCGGCGCCTGTCCCCATGCTTCGCGGGCCGAGCTTCTCGGTCTTGAGTTTGCCGTTCTCGTCGAGTACGAGGACGCCCATCGCCTGGATCTGATGCGTGTCCATCATCTTGGCCGCGGCTTCCTGTCCCGCCCATCGATTGAGACCCTCGGCCGCAGCATCCGCTGACGCCTCGTCGGCGAAGATCGCCAGGACCAACTGTCGGAGCATCGTCAACTCCCTTCGACCGACGGGCAGACCTCATCGCCCTCTGGGTGGCCGGTCCGGCTCGGGGTGACGCCAGAGTAGGCTCGTCGACGGCGCCCCGCGCATCCTCCTTGACGGATGAAGGGCTGATCCTCCCCGAGCGCGCCATGGTCATTGAGGCCCGCGGCGCGAGGCCGTGGCGATTGCGAAACGACGGGCGCGCCCGACCCTCAGCTATGCCGTCGCCGGCGCGACCGTGTCCGGGGCGGCCGCGTCATCGCCGGGCGGCGCCGTGCTTGTCGACACCTTCGCCGGCAGGCCTCCGGTGAACGCGAGCGAGACGAGGGCCAGGAGCGCCGCCGCTAGCAGGCCCGCCTTCAGCGACCGGAGCTGGGCCTGCTCGTAGTCGTCCACGATCGCCGCCGTCGTGGTCGCATCGAGCCCGGCCTTCTGAGCGGCGGTCTCGATGGCTGCAGACGAGACGAAGTCGAGCCCTGAGCCGACCTCGGTCCCGACCTGTCCGGCGACAGCTTGGCTGATGCGCGGGTCGGCCTGGATGGTAGAGACGAACGTGTTCGTCAGGCCCGCCAGGACGATGGCGCCGATGAGGGCGACCCCGAGGGACGAGCCCAGCTGCTGCCCGGTGAACTGCAGCCCGCCAGCCTCGCCGCGACCGGAGGCGTCGACCGACGACTGGACCACAAGGCCGAGCTGCGACGCCATCAGGCCCATCCCGGCACCGAGCACGCCCATCGATGCGGCGAACTCGAGGTCGGCGAGGTCGGGCTTGATCGTCGCCAGCAGCATGCCGCACGCAATGCCGGACAGGATGAGCCCCACCCTTGTGATCGAACGGACGGAGTAGCGGGTGGAGAGGCGCGACCCGACGGCGGACGCCGCGAACATCGCGATCGATACCGGCAGCATCTTGAGTCCCGTCTGGAGGGCGTCGAGGCCGAGGACGAGCTGGAGATAGAGGGGGATGGTGAAGAAGACGCCCATCAGGAGGAGGTTCTGGGTGAAGAGACCGACGAGGCCGGATCGGAGCGGCAGGATCTTGAGCAGGTCGAGGTGGACCAGCGGGTCGCTCCCGATCGTCTCGCGGTGGCGCTGCCAGCGCACGAACGCCCACAGGAAGACCCCGCCGCCGGCAATCACGAAGAGGGTCGGGGCAAGGCCGAAGGGCTCGACCGGCGCGTCCTTCGGCTGGATCAGGCCCCACACACTGGATTGAAGGGTCCCCAGGACGATCAGCCCGAGACCCGCCGCAGACAGGACCGCGCCGATGATGTCAAGCCGAGGCTTGGGTCCGCTTCGGAGGGCGTCACTCGACGAACCTGGTCATGGCGAAGATCCCGATCACAAGAACGACTTCGCCGGCGAAGACCACCCGCCACGTGAGCACGGTGGTGGCCCAGCCCCCGACGATCGGGCCGACCGCGATGCCGGCGCCAGCGACGCCTCCGATGACGGCGTAGGCGACCTTGCGGTCCTTGCCCTCGAAGTTGCCGGCGATCAACGCGACCATCGCCGGGAGCACCAGGGAGGCACCGATGCCCTCGAGGATCGACCAGCCCAGGGTGAGGATCGCCACCGTCGGGGCAAGCGCTGTCATGGCGGAGCCGCAGCCGTAGATGACGAGGCCGATCTTGAAGGCGCGACGGCGCCCGATGATGTCGCCGATCTTGCCGCCCGCGAGCATGAGCATCGCCATCACGAGGCAGTAGAGGGTGATGATCGCCTGGATGGTCGTGACGGTCGTGTCGAAGTCGGCCACCAGCTGACTGATCGAGACCCCCATGACCGTCTGGTCGAGCACCATGACGAACTGGGCGCCAGCGAGTGCGATCAGGGCTGACCGTCGCTTCATCGACCACACCTCCCTTTCGCTACGAGCGACACTACGGGCCACGCCACGCCACGCCGGCGTGATCATTGCGCGGCCAGGTCCGAATCAGCGGCACACGAGCCTCGGCCCGCGGCCGATCACTTGGCGGCGTGAAAGTCCCATCGCTCCGGCTAGTCCCTGCGGGCCGGTTGGGCCACCACCACGCGCTGCTCGTGGTTGGCATGCGTACTGGCCTGGAAGTGCGGCTCCATGACCGATGCGGTCGACATGGGCGATCGCCAGCGGGTCGTCCACGATGACGCGACGTCCATCGACCATCGCGGTGAGCGACCCAAACGCACGCAACCCGTCCTTCCGCCGCGCCTTGCTGAAGGCAGCCTCGAGTAATACGCGAACGCGGATTCCGCCAATCGCTCGTGGCGGAGCGGAACCAGATCAGGGAGGCGGTCCGCTTCCTGGGCATCGAGGATCCGGCCTCTCGTTTTCGACGTCATCCGTTCACTCTCCCCAAACGGTGGTCGGCTCGCCGGCGCCGTTCGGCAAGTCAGGGGCCGGATCGACCTCGGGGCTCCGGCATGTGGGTCTCGCTTCGGTCGCAGACGCGTGCCTTGCCCTTGCTCGATCTCTATTGCGATTGCTCTCGACGACGGGAACATCCTCCCTTTCGGAGGAGACGCTCAACCTCGCGTCGTCAGGCCCTGGAGGGTGATCGATGCGGCGGCGAGGACGCTTCGACCGGCCAGAAGCGCTCGAGGAGTCCGGCGTCGACGGCCAGGTCGACGGCGTCGCTGCGGGTCGCCGCGCCAAGCTTCTGGTAGATCGCAAGCGCCTGCGACTTGATCGTCGTCTCCTTGACGCCGAGGCGTTGTCCGATCTCCTTGAACGAGAGGTAGTACGGCAGGAGTGCCAGGACGCGAAGCTCGGCGACCGTGAGGCTGGTGGCGCCTCCGCCGCGCACGGGCGCCCGTGCGGCCAGGGTCGCCTGGACGGCGTCAACCTGGGCAGGAAGGACGCCGAGATCGGGACGATCGTGGATCACCTCGGTCGCCTGGGCCACGAGAGCGCGTGCGCCGGCGGGGTCGTCGATCGCGATATGGGCCCGGGCGAACGCGAGAAGGAGCTGGACCGCTCCGGCCGGGGCCGCGGCAGTCAGGAGCGGTCGCAGGCCCGTCGCGCGAGCCAGCTCGCGACGGGCACCGCCGATATCCCCGCGATGGATCATCAGCCTGATGCGGACCGCGCGCGACGGGACACTCGAGAGGTATCCGTCGATCTGCGGAGCCGGGTCGATGGCGTCGCCCTCCGCGATCAGGGCAGCGGCGGCATCCCAGGCGCCTTGTTCGGCCGCCACGAGAGCGCGGTGTCCGAGCACGCAGTACAAGACCGCGAGGTCGCCCGACGATCTGGCCGCGACGGCCGCGTCGGCCAATGCGGTGTCTGCCCCCGCCAGGTCGCCGATCGTGAGGCGTGCGAAGGCCAGCTGCCACCGCGCGAAGTCTCGCCACGGGCCAGCGTCCCCTTCGAGCTCGACCGCCCGGGTGGCATTCGCCAGCGCGTCGTCTGCCCCCCGCCGAACCATGCCGGCTCGAAGCATGGCTCGCCCGGCCTCGAATGAAGCCGTGCCGTCGGGCGGCCTGCCCTCGAACGCCCCTCGCTCGGCGACATCGGCAAAACGTATCGTCGCTGCCACGTCGCCCGCGGCGATCTCCTCCCAGGCCGCCAGCACGGCCAGCCACGGGCGGGCCTCGAGAGCGTCCGAACCCAAACGCCGGGCCCATGCTCGGATCGTCGCACGGTGGCCGGACCAGTGATAGTGGACAAAGGCGTTGCCGACCAGCGTGGCGACGAGGTCAGGGTCGCCTGCGGCAAAGGCGTGATCGACGGCGCGCTCCATGGCGTGGTTCGCCTGGTACCACTCCGCGGCTCGCAGGTGGAGGGCGGTCATCAGCTCGGGTTCGCGGATTGCGAGCTCTCGCTGAAGGAAGTCGCGCAGGAGCGTGTGGTAGCGGTATGACCCGCCGTAGTCGTCTATGAGCAGAGTCGAGCGTGCAAGGTGACGCAGGATATCGGTCGACCCGTGACGATCCGCCACGACATCGCACAACGGCGCGGTCAGCTGATCGAGGATCGACGTGCGGGTCAGGAACGTGATCTCGGCCGTGGAGCGACGCTCGAGCAACTCGGATCGCAGGTAGTCGTCGATGAGATGGTCGGTACTGGCGTCGATCCCACGAGATCCTCCCCGAGACGTCGCGGCTCCGAGCATTGCGAGCGCCAGCAGGGCCGGCCACCCTTCGGTCTCTCGTGTCAGGCGCGTCGCAGTCTCGGCGGGCAGCCGCAGCCCGAGTTCACGTCCAAGTCCGACGGCCTCACGCTCGTCTATCGCCAGCTCCGTCGGCCCGATCTCGCGCAGCGAACCGTCGGCGCGCCAGCGTGCGAACGGGAGGCGCATCCGTGCGCGTCCGGCGATGGCCACCTGCGACCCTTCGGGCAGGTGCTCGACCAGCTCCGCAAGGATGTCGAGACACGCCCGTGAGGTGATCCGGTGCGCGTCGTCGATGGCGATCCGGACCGGCTCCGGGGGTCGGGACATCGCTGCCAACAATCGCCCGACCACGGTCCGGTGCGACACCGTGTCCGCCACGATCGCACTGAAGAGCTCCGCACCGAGCGGTTCGCGGCGGTCGATCGCCGCGGCGAGATCGCTAAGGAACACGACGGGATCGCTGTCACTGTCGTCGGCCGTCAGCCAGGCGACTGGCCCGAAGTCTTCGGTCGCCCACTGGACGAGGAGACTCGACTTGCCGTAGCCGGGAGGCGCCACGATCGAGATGACAGGTCGATCTCGGGCCGACCGGAGCTGGCGCAACAGCCTGGTCCGGCGCAGCGTCCCCACGTGCCGGTGCGGCACGACAAGCCTGGCCTCGAGGAGAGGATCGAGCTGGTCGCCGACGCTGTCGCCGCTCGCGAGGCTTCCACGCTCGATCGCTTCGATCTCGACCGTGGAGGTGGAAGGGGGCATGCGTCTACCGGCTGGCGGCGCGGTCCAGCGACCGGGCCCTGTGGTCAGGGCGAGCATCTTAGCGGAAGGACGAGACGGCGGTCCGATGGCGGCGCGTCGCTGATCACATCGTCGCCCTAGCCGGTTGCCCGCACGATGGCAAGCTTGCTTCCTCCGACGGGGAGGATGCGGTGCGCCAGTTCGCGTCCTAGCGTGACCAGCGTCCAGATGGGCAGCGGTGATGTCGACGAGACCGGGCCCTTCGTCGCAAACGCGGTCGGCGGGCTCACGTCAACGCCAATCGCGCCCGGATCGGGGTTCCGATCTGGGCCGTCCGCGGATCGTCTCCGGCACGGCGGTCGACTCCGTGGAGGCGACCCGTACGCGAAGGGTACGACCTAACGTGCCAGTGGTCCCTGACCAACGTGCGGTCTCGTGACCGACGCTCGTCCATCGAAGCCACGCCGACCAAAGGGAATACCGATGTCCAGAGACTTTCGCCTCCTCGCCCCCGTGCTCTTCTTGACGCTCGCCGTCGCCGCTTGTGCGGCTTCCTCGTCGCCGACACCGGGCACGCCGACAGCCCAGGCCACGTCGCAGACGTCGACAGCGCCGACAGCCCAGGCCACGACGGAGACGTCGGCAGCGCCGACCGCTTCGGGCGCGGCCGCGATCTGTGCTGACGCGACGCGTTTCCGCGCCTCCATGACGGCGCTGACCGATCTCAACGCTCGCCACCGTCGGCGTAAGCGGCGTGACGGCGGCGCTCACCGAGGTGCAGTCGGCCGCTCAGGCCCTCGCCGTGTCGGGGCACGAGCTTGTCGGCCAGCCGATCAGCGATCTGCTGACCTCCGTCCAGGCACTCCAGACCACGCTGACCGGACTCGGCGATCAGCCGAGCCTCGGCGCAAAGCTTGTCGAGGTGAAGGCGGCGATCGAGCAGATCAAGACGGCAGCTTCAGCTGTCGAGTCCACGCTCGCGACTACTTGCCCAGCCAACTAGCGACGCGCTGTCAGGGCGCCGACCGTGGCCTCGCGCTTCCGCTAGGATGCCCGCCTTGACGAACGGGCTGTGGTCACGGGACAGCGCCGCCAGCCCTGACGACTTCCGACGAGGACCCGTCGATGACCGAGCATCCATTCCCCGTGGAGGACTGAACCCAAGGCGAGGATCTCCATGCCTCGCCCGCAGTCAGCCCTCCGACGCCCTGATAGCGCCAGGAGTTCATGGCCGAAGTGCGCCGCCCAGGACTTCCTTCCTCCATCACCGGCCTCTTCATTGATCCGGTAGCAAGAGGCGCGTTGCTCGCCGGTTCCGTCGCCCTGATCGCCGCTGCGATGGATCCGCAGATCTGGACTCCGACGCTGCCGTCCATCCAGGAGGCCATCCGAGAGAACCCACGATTCGAGACGCTCGTCCTCCTGGCATCGGTCGCTGCGTCGGGGCTCATCCTCCTCGGCGGCGCCGTCGGCGATTCGAGGCGAGCCAAGCCGGTCATCCTCGCCGGTCTCGGCGTCGAGTTGCTCGCAAGTGTCGTCACCCTTCTCGTGCCCGACGGACTGCTCTTCTGGACGGCGCGACTGGTTGGACATGCCGGTTCCGCCTTCGTCATCCCGGTGTCCATCGCCCTCGTTGCGACGAGCTATCGCGGTGCGGTCCGTGCAACCGCGATCGGGGTCGCCTATAGCGCCTTCGGGGCGGGTGGCGCCGCCGCATCGATCCTGCTCCGGGTGGTGCCGGGAGAGCAATGGCCCGCGATGCTGGCCGCGATCGCCATCTGCGCGATCGCGATCCGCCTCGCTTGGACCCGCACCCTGGAGTTGCGCCGGCCGTCGCAGGCGGAGCGCCCGCTCGTGGCCGGGGTCGCCGTCTGGGCTTTCGGGATCATTACCATCACGGTCGGGGTGACGTGGATCGGTGGCAGCCTCGACAACCCGCTGCGCTGGGCGATGATCATCGGCGGTTCGGCCCTCGTGGTCGGTTACCATCGTCTCAGCCGTGCGCGCACCGCAAGCCTGGCCCTGATCATTCGGCGTCGGGTCGCGATCGCGCTATTCGTCGGCATCACGATCGCGATCTCCGAGACGGCTGCGGTGCTCAACCTTCCGCTCTACTTCCATCTCGTGCTCCGGTACGAGCCGTTGCTGGCGGCGGTCGCCGTGGTCCCTCTCTCCGGCGCGCTGCTTCTCGCCGGTCCCGTGGCCGGGGTCCTGCTCAAGCGGGTCGCGCCGCGCTGGCTCGTGGGCGGCGGCGTCATCTTCGTCGGGATCGGGAACCTGGTGCTCGCGGCCGTCGCGACCGAGTCCCCGTCATACGTCGCCTTCATCCTCCCGTGCCTGCTGATCGGCGCCGGGTTCGTCGTGGCGACGACCGTCCGAACGGCCATCATCTTCGCCAGCCTTCCGGACGGGTTGCCGGCGTCGGCGGCAGCACTGAACGAGTCGTCGATCTCGGTCGGACGGCGGATCGGCATCGTGCTCGTCAGCGCCATCGTCGCGCAGGTAGCCATCGAGACCTACTCGGCCTCGGTCGCAGGGTTGCCGCCGGCCGATGCGGCGGCGGCGATCGCTGCCTTCCGAGCCGTCCTGGTGGCCGTCGGCACTCCGTCGTTCGCGCAGGTGGCGACGACGGTCGCGTCTGCCGACATCCGGCCATATCTCGACGCGTACACGGCCGGCCTGAACACCGCATTCCTTCTCTGTGGGCTCGTCGGTGTGGTCGGGGGGGCCATCGCCCTCCTCGCGTTCGGCCGCGCGGACCCGCTCAGGACCCAGTGGGAGTATCAGGGCGAGCGAGCGTCAGCCGAGGCCGTGTGAGCCCGAGCGCGAGGCGACTCCCGCCGGCTGGATCGGCGCCAGCGAGCGGCTCGGATCAGCTCGCGATCGTCTTCGCCTTCAGCGAGTCGTACTCGGCCTGGGTGATCGTGCCGGCATCCTTGAGCTGCTGGAGCTTGGCCAGCTCGTCCGCGGTGGAGACGCCGGCGACCGCCTTGTTGGCCGCGTCGGCCTGAGCCATCAGCTGCACGTCGCCCGGAGTGAGCTTCGGGCGGGCGATGATGTAGATCAGGCAGCCGAGGAACGGCAGGATGAAGATCAGGAAGATCCAGCCCGCCTTCGCTCCGCCGTGGATGTCCGTGCGGCGGAAGATGTCCGAGAAGATCGCGATGAAGACCCAGATCGCGAGGATCAGGAAGAACACCTCGATCGACCAGAGCAGGAAATCGCCCAGGCTGTTCATCTCGTAGCAGCTCCTTGTTCGCGTGTGACCGACACCACGTCGGTCGGTCCGGGGGGAACCCCGCTCTCTTGGCTCGGAGGCGACCCGGGTCGTTCGTCACGATCCCGAGTCGCCTCCATCGCTCGCTCAGCTCCCGGACGGGCCTCCCCGCCCGAATGCCGTCAGCCGGCCGCCTGGTCGCCTCCGGCCTTGGCGGCCTGCTTGACCGCGGCGGCGGCCTCGTCGCTGACCGGAGCGGACTTGACCACCTTGGCGTCCGGGATCGTCGCCTCG
Organism: uncultured Chloroflexia bacterium; assembly: GCA_963755285.1. Classification (GTDB taxonomy): domain Bacteria; phylum Chloroflexota; class Limnocylindria; order Limnocylindrales; family CSP1-4; genus Chersky-267. The sequence goes on from CAVWJB010000005.1 coordinate 390,092, forward strand.
ACGGCGTCGACCGCGGTGATGGACACCAGCGCCACGATGCCCGACGTGCCCGGGGTGATGACGCCGGCGAGCTCGTCGGCCACGTCGCTCTTCATGAGCACGTTGCCCGCCTTGCCGACGGCCGCACCCGCGATGCCGACGCCGACTGCGCCGGCGAGGATGGTCGGCGGGAAGATCAAGCCGATGACGGCGCCGCCGACGGCGCCCCACAGGAAGCCGTTGCGGGTCTTGTGGTCGGTCATCTTCTGGATGTGGATCTTGCCCTGGTAGTCCGCGTTGGCGACCAGGACGCCGTCGATGTCGAGCGCCCGGTTGACCTCGGCGTCGACCAGCGCGTTGTAGGCCGCCTTGGCGGAGTCCATGTCGGCGAACTGCGCCACGATGAGCGCCTGGTTGCCCTGGACGGCGATCCCGGCCACGGCTTCGACGCCGACGTCGTCGCTGACGGTGGCCACGGCTGCGTCGACTGGCGCCGCCGCGTTCTTCGTCTCGTCACTCATCTGAGATCTCCCTTCGTTGATATGGCGTGATCCAGTGAACCTTGGTGCGCTCTTCGTCAGCTCGCCCCAGCCCCGACCGCCTCGGCCGCGAGGACAGAGGCCAACGCTTCGTCGGCCGCCTCCTGTTCGATCATGTCGGCCGCGACGAGGGCATCGACGGCCTCCTGGGCGGCCTCCCGCTCGATGAGATCCGCCGCGATGAGCGCCCGGACCGCACGGAGGGCAGCGGCAGCTTCGATCTCGTCCGCCGCGGCTACGGTTTCCTCGGCCTCTTCGGTCGCGGTCTCCTCGACGTCGAGGGACATGCGGACGACGTTCTCCGCCTCGTCCTTGGCGGCCTCCTCGATGAGCTCGGCCTGCGAAGAGCGTGTCGACGACGTCCTCGGCTGCGGCGTCCTCGACCGCAAGCGCCGTGGCCACGACATCGGCCGCCTCGGCGATAGCGGCCTCTTCGATGAGCTCGGCCTCGACGAGCGTCTGGGCGATCTCCATCGCGGCGGCCAGCTTGACCTCCTCGGCCGCCTCGATCGCGTCCTCGGCCTCCATCTTGGCCCGCAGCTCATCGCCCACGAGGACGAGGGCGTCGGGTGCGATCATCGCCTGCATCAGCGTCCGGCCGCCGGCGTCCACGATCGCGTCGCGCAGGCTTGCCGCCCAGTGGTGCTCGATGACGAGGATCGCGGCGGCGCTGCCGGCGGGGATCGAGTCGGCGAGTTCCTGCATGCGATCCACCGAGAGGCCGGCGTCCCGCTCGGCAACGGCGAGGGCGCCGAGCTCGGCCCCTTCGGCCATGCCCTCGACACCACCCGCATGAAGTCCGATGAGCCCGCCGGCGATCGCGCCGAGACGCATCCGCTCATCCTCGGACAGGTCGGTCAGGTGCATCGAGTTCTCGATGTCGCCGTGCCGGTTCTTCTGGACGAAGATGACGTCCACGAGGCGGATCACGCCGCGCTTCCGCGCCCGGCGCAGCTCGGCCATGATCCGGCCGGTCGCCTCGAACTTGTCGAACCCGATCACGAACACCTGGATCGGGCCGGTCACGTGCTTGTCTGCCATGTCCCTATGTCTCCTTCGACCCTGCTCCCCGATGTCCAGCGCCGGTCGCACGCCAAACGGGTCCTACGCGCCGCGGACTCAGACTGGGATCGCGGGCGCGTCGTGCGACGCTGCCGCGGTCGCGGCCGCCTTGATCGCCCCGGCCGTCTCCTCGATCGACCGGGACCGTCTTGACCTGCTCGGCCTTCGGCATCTTCTGCGCGACGGCGTCGGCATCCAGCGCCGAGACCAACGCCAGGATCCCGGAGGTGCCTGGCGTGATGACGCCGGCGAGCTCCTTCTCGACCTCGACCCGGTGGTAGAGGTTGCGCGCCTTGCCCGCCGCCGCACCGGCCACGCCGAGGGCGACCGCGCCGGCCACGATCGTGGCAGGCAGGAAGACCGCCGCGACGACACCACCGACGATGCCCCATTTGAGGCCCGTACGCGTGCTGTGGTCGGTCATCTTCTGAACGTGGAGTTGGCCCTTCTCGTCCGCTTTGACCACAAGGACGCCGTCGACCTCGAGGAACCCCGCGACCTCGGCGTCGATGAGATCGTCATATGTGCTCATCGCCAGGGTCGGGTCCGCGAACCGGGCGACGATGAGCGCATGGGGCCCTTGAGCAGCGACCGCGCCCTCGGCGAGCACACCTTGCTCGTCCGCCACCTGGCCCGCACGACGACGGCGTCGTCGGCGTCGGTGGCCGATGTCATCTCGGGGGTCGTCTGTTGGTCTGTCACATCGATACCTCGGCTCCTCGCGGTCGACTCGAGCATCCCCCTCCGGCGGCGGACCGCGCCTCGTGCGCAGCAAGGTCCCGTCACGCTCGAGAGGACAGTCCAGGCACGTCGACCGCATGCGAGGCCACCCGGACGTTCGCACCGTAGGCCGTGTCACGGGACGGTTACATCCTCCTCGTCGGAGGAAGGCGCGATCGAGGGAGCGCTGATGATGGTCGCCGAGATCGAGCGATGTCCTCCGAATGGGAGGATGCTCCGGCCGTCGCGAAGCCCTGAAATGGAGGTGGCTTCCTGTCGGCCTTCGTTCCGAGGACATCCCATTGACTGAACCAACCCAACCGGTGCGACGGTCGCACAGAACGACATCGGGCCACGAAGCCCCGACCGCGTTCGACGCGGCGTGGCAGGCGGATCTCCCGGCCCAGGGCGCCACGTGGACGGCTCGACCCTGGGTCCCTCCGAGCGAACGGTCCGCGGCCGGCAGGGCGGCCCGCAAGCGGGTCCCGCGGGTGAACCACGCCGCCTTCGAACCCGCCCCCGGCCGCGACCCGATCGCGATCCTGGCCAGCCAGGAGACAGAGCGGCTCCAGGACCTCGTTCCCGTCCGCCACGAGCGGATGGCTGAATCGGCGTTCGCCTACTACCGCGGGACCGCGGCCGTGATGGCGTTCGACCTCGGGACCACGCCCCGCACGGACATCCTCGTCCAGGCCAGCGGTGACGCCCACCTCAGCAACTTCGGACTGTTCGCCTCGCCCGAGCGGACGCTCGTCTTCGACGCCAACGACTTCGATGAGACGCTGCCCGGACCCTGGGAGTGGGATGTCAAGCGGCTCGCCGCGAGCGTCGTCATCGCCGGCCAGGCGCGTGGCTTCAGCGTCGCCCAGAACCGCGATGCGGCGATGGTCACGGTCCGCAGCTATCGCCAGTGGATGGCCCGCTTCGCGGGAATGAGCCTCATGACCGTCTGGTACACCGCGATCACCGAGGCCGACATCCGGGAGGCCGCCGAGGCGACGGGAAGGCTCCAGGGCCGGGAGGGCGCCACGCGCCGCAGGAACCTCGAGGCCATCTTCAGCAAGGCCCGCCAGCGCGACGGGATGCACGCCTTCGAGAAGCTGACGGCCGTCGTGGACGGACGCCGGGTGATCCTCGACGACCCACCTGTCATCACCCACGTAGACCTCCAAGGGATGGGCGGCCCCGAGGCCCTGGAGAAGGTCTTCACTGACTACCGCGCGACGATGCCCGAGAATCGGCGCGACTTCCTGGAGCGCTACCGCTTCGTGGACTTCGCTCTCAAGGTCGTCGGCGTCGGCAGCGTCGGGACGCGCTGTTTCGTGCTCGTCCTCGAGGGGCGAGACGAGGGCGACCCGCTCATCCTTCAGGCGAAGGAGGCCAGCGCGTCGGTCCTCGCGCCGTTCGTCGGCCAGAGCGCGCACGCCAACCATGCCGAGCGGGTCGTGGTCGGACAGCAACGCATGCAGGCGACCCCCGACATCCTCCTTGGCTGGACGCGCGGACCGGGAGGCCGCGACTTCTACCTGCGACAGCTCTGGGACATGAAGGGTTCGGTGGACATCACCACGATCGAGCCTGTCGGCCTGGGCTTCTACGGCGGGATCTGCGGTTGGTCACTCGCGCGCGCCCACGCCGTGACCGGTGATGCCGCGGCCATCGCGTCGTACCTCGGCACCAGCGACAAATTCGACGGGGCGATCGCCGACTTCTCCGAGACCTACGCGGCCGTCAACGAACGGGACCATGCCGCCTACGTCGCGGCCATCAAGGCTGGGAGGGTGTCGGTGCCGGCCGTCCCGTGACCCATCTGCCGGCCCGTGCGGCCTGCCGATGGCCACGGGTGCGGGCCAAGGGCTCGTTCGGCAGACGATCGACGACATGAACGGGATCCTCGACCACGCGCCGTTGGCGACGCGGGTGGCGTGGGTCCGAGACCTGTTCGAGCGGATCGACGTCGACAGTCGCGACGAGAAGGCTGTCGCCGTCTGGAGGGCCGCGACCGACGAGGGTGTTAACCGGTCGGATTCCGTATACGAGTGGCTCCGGCGGTAGGACTCGAACCTACGACCAAGCGGTTAACAGCCGCCCGCTCTACCACTGAGCTACGCCGGAGCGAGGACCGCCGGGGCGGTCGCGACGGCGGGGCCGGATCGGCGCCACGCCGCCCGAGAGGATAGCACGCTGGGTCTCCGGCACCCTCGGGCCCTCGGCCGGACCGCCTCGCCGCGCCTCGGGCATACTCGCCCGATGGACCATGGCTCGTCCCCGCTGATCAGTGCCGAGGCGCTGGCCGACCTCGTCGGTGACCCCGAGCTGCGCATCGTCGACGTGCGCTGGACGCTCGGCCAACCCGGGGCCGGTCGGCGGGCCTACGACGAGGGCCACCTGCCCGGCGCGATCTTCCTCGATCTCGACGGCGAGCTGGCGGTCGCGCCGGGGCCAGGTCGGGCGGGTCGGCATCCGTTGCCGGACCCGGCCGACTTCGCCGCGACCCTCGCCCGGGCCGGGATCGGCTCGAATGACTTCGTCGTCGCCTACGACGACGTCGGGGGCTGGGTTGCCACCCGGCTGTGGTGGATGCTCGACGACCTCGGCCATCGCGGCGGCGAGGCGGTCCTCGACGGCGGGATCCAGGCCTGGCAGGCGGCCGGCGGCCGGCTCACGACGGACCCACCGGTCCCGCCCGCGGCCCCGGCCGAGATCGAGCTCGCCGGCCACTGGACGAACGTCATCGAGCGGACCGAGATGCACGAACGCCTCGGCCAGGTCGTCCTGCTCGACGCCCGGGGGGCACCCCGCTACCGCGGCGAGGTCGAGCCGATCGACGCCTACCCCGGGCACATCCCGACGTCGGTCAACGCGCCGACCGACGGCAACCTCGTCGAGCCCGCCGGCAGATTCCGGTCGCCGGCCGAGCTCCGAACCCGGTTCGAGAGCCTGCGTTCGGCCGCCGTCGCGGCCGGCGCCGCTCTGCCCGGCGCGCCGGTCGTGACCTCCTGCGGGAGCGGGGTGTCGGCAACCCACGCCTCGCTGGCGATGCGGCTCGCCGGGCTGCCCGATCCGATCCTCTATGTCGGCTCGTACAGCGACTGGTCGAAGGCCGGCGAGGCGGTGGCGACCGGCCCGGAGCCCGGGGCCCCGCCGGATCGCTGACCGGAGGGCGACGAACCAGCGACCTCAGCCGCCGCCCGACCGCCCGACGTTCGCCGCGTCGAGCGCGTCGATCTTGGCCACCTTTCGCGCCGAGTCACCGCCCTGGAACTCCGAGTCGAGCCAGTGGTCGACGAGGATCGCCGCGACCTCCGGGGCCACGACCCGCGAACCGAGGCACAGGACCTGGGCATCGTTCGACTTGCGGGCGCGCTCCGCCGAATACGGATCGGCGACGTTCGCCGCCCGGACCCCGGGCACCTTGTTGGCCGTGATCGCCATCCCGATCCCGGTGCCGCAGACGAGGATGGCTCGCTCGAACGAGCCATCGGCGACCGCCCGCGCGACCTCGACCGCGACATCCGGGTAGTCGACCGGGGTCGTCTCGTTGACCCCGTAGTCGATCACTTCGTGGCCGGCTGCCTCGAGATGGCGCTTGACCGAATCCTTGAGTGGGAGCCCGAGATGGTCCGCCCCGACCGCGATCCTCATCGCGCCCGTCCTTCCTCAGCGACCGCCTGCGCCCGGGCGATCCGGGCGAACCGCTCCGGGTCGAGCGCGTAACGACCGACGAACAGGCCGTCGACGCCGGGCTCGGCGAGCAGCCGGCCCGCGGCGGCCTCGTCCACGCTACCACCGTAGAGGATCCGCGGCGGCCGGCCGTCGGCCCGCCGGACGAGCCACTCGGCGAGCCGTCGCTGGACGGCACCGACCCGGTCCGCCGGGGCCGCCACCGCCCCGACGCCGATCGCCCAGGCCGGCTCGTAGGCGACCACGATCCGCCCGACGTCGGCTGGCGCGACACCGGCGAGACACGCATCCAGGTCGGCGAGAACGAGCGGGGCAACGGTCTCGAGTGGCCCGTCGCGTGCCTCCCCGACGCACAGGATCGGGCTCATCCCCCAGCGCAGGATCGCCGCGACCTTGGCCGCGATGAGCTCGGGCGTCTCCCCGTGGTCCCGGCGCCGCTCGGAGTGACCGACCTCCACGAACCGGCAGCCGAGGTCGGCCAGCATCGGGGCCGACACGTCACCGGTGTGCGGACCGGCATCGTCGGGATGGACGTCCTGGGCGCCCCACGCGATCGGCGTGCCGCGCAGCCGCTCCCGGGCGACCGGGATCGCGGTGAACGGCGGCAGGACGAACAGCTCGCGATCGGCCAGGTCCGCCACGAGCGGCAGGAACGCCCGGAACCAGGCGTCGGCCTCGGTCGGGGTCAGGTTCATCTTCCAGCTCGTGCCGATGAGCGCGGTCATTCGAGGCTGCTCGCGACGAGCGCGTCGACGATCAGGGCGAACGACGTCGCACCCGGGTCGGGCGACCCACGACTCCGCTCGCCGAAGCGGGCCGAGCGACCGACGGTCGCGACCAGGTCGGTCGTCGCCTCGGCGCCGGCCCGGGCCGCGTCGCGGGCCGCGCTGAGTCCGGCGTCGAGCGGGCGGCCGTCGCGCTCCGCTGCGGCCAGCGCCGCCGCGGTCGGGTCGAGCGCGTCGAGGAGCGTCTTGTCGCCCGGCGCGGCATGACCGAGCGCGGCCACCGCCGCCTCGGCCGCCGCGGCACAGCGGGCCAGCAGGCGCAGCCCGGCGCCGTCGTCGCCCGCGGCCGGGGTCGTCACCGGCAGCGGCCTCGGCGGCCGCGAGCTCGGCCGCCACCGCGAGCAGGCCGCGGCCGTAGATCGGGCCGATCGCCCCGCCCGCGCCGGCCATCCCCATCGCCGCTGCTCGAACGAGCGCCGCCGGATCCTCGGACTCGACCGCGTCGAGCTGGCGCCGCACGCCGCGGGCGCCGATCGTCATCGTCACCCCGTGATCGCCGTCGCCCGTCCGGGCGTCGAGCTCGCAGAGCATCTCGCGAGCGCCCTCGATCGCGTCGCACGCCGCCAGGATCGCCGCGCGCAGCGTCGCCGCCATCAGCCGAGCCGGGCGGTCCGAGCCGGTGCGTCGAGGAGCGGCCGCAGCTCGTCGTCGAGCCGGAGGACGCTGATCGAGGCGCCGGCCATCTCGAGCGACGTCACGTACTCCCCGACGAGGCTCCGGCTGACGGTGCAGCCGGCGGCCTCCAGGAGCCGCCTGGCCGCCCGGTACACGACGTACAGGTCGAGGTACGCCGTCGCTCCGAGCCCGTTGACGAGCAGGGCGACCTCGCCGCCGGCGACCCCACCCGCCGTCCAGTCGGCGAGGATCGCCGAGACCATCCGCTCGACCACCGCGTCGGCCGGCTCGAGCCGCCCGCGCTCGATGCCCGGCTCGCCGTGGACGCCCATCCCGATCTCGATCTCGTCCGGCCCGATCTCGAACGTCGGCCGGCCGGCGCCGGGCACCTCGCAGGGCGAGAGCGCGACGCCGATGCTCGAGCAGGCGTCGTTGGCCCGGCCGGCGAGCCGGGTCACCTCGTCGAGGCTGTCGCCGCGCTCGGCGGCCGCGCCGGCGATCTTGAACACGAAGACGTCGCCGGCGATCCCGCGCCGACGATCGCGCTCCCCCGGCGCCGCGGATGCCACGTCGTCGGTGACCCGGATCGTCCGGGTCTCGATCCCGTCGGCCGCCGCGAGCTCCGCGGCGAGGTCGAAGTTCAGGACGTCGCCGGCGTAGTTGCCGTAGGCAAGGAGGACGCCGCGACCCGACGAGGCGGCCCTGATCGCATCGAGGCAGACGTCCGGCCCCGGCGCGGCGAAGACGTTCCCGAGCGCGGCAGCATCGGCCAGCCCGGTCCCGACGTAGCCGCCGAAGGCCGGCTCGTGGCCGGATCCGCCGCCGATCACGAGGCCGACCTTCGGGCCACCCGCCGTCCGCCGAGCCACGACCCGGGGCGCGGCCAGGCGGACGAGGTCGGCATGGGCCGCCACGAACCCCTCGAGCATCTCGTCGACCGCGTCGAACGGATCGTTGATCAGCTTCTTGAGCACCCTCGGGCACCTCCGCTCAGCTGGCCGGACCGGCCGCGTCGGCGATCGCCGAGGCCCAGCCGTTGAGGGTCTGTCCGCCGTCGATCGCGAAGACGGCGCCGGTCGTGAATGTCTCGCTGGGGTCGCACAGTGCCGCCACCCAGCGGGCGATGTCGTCCGGGTCGGCGATGATCCCGAGCGGCGACGCGCCGCGCAACGCGACGTAGGCGGCCTCCATGTCGGCCGCCCAGGACAGGTGGATCGGGGTGTCGACCGGCCCGGGCGCGACGCAGTTGACCCGGATCCGCCAGGGGGCGAGCTCGGCCGCCCACGACCGGGTCAGGTATTCCAGGGCGGCCTTGGTCAGGCCGTAGACCGCCTGGCCGGGGATGGCCAGGCTCGCCGAGGACGACGAGATGTTGACGACCGCGCCGGACCCGGACGCCCGGAGCGACGGCAGGGCCGCCTGGACGAGCAGGAACGGGGCCCGGATGTTCACCGCCAGGTGCTGGTCGAGCACGCTCAGCGGCATCTCCGCGAGCGGCAGGTTCTTGATCACGGCCGCGTCGTTGACGACCACGTCGAGACGACCCCAGCGATCGAGGACGGCCGCCACGATCCGAGCCGGAGCCGCCGGATCCTCGAGATCGGCCGGGATCGCGAACGCCTGCCCGCCCGCGGCGGCGATCGATGCGGCGACGTCTTCGCACGGCGCCGGACGGCGGCCGACGAGGGCGACGGCGGTGCCGGCCGACGCCAGGCGGCGGGCGATCGCCGCCCCGATCCCGGTGCCGCCGCCGGTCACGATCGCGACTCGACCCGGTGCGTCCATCTCGGTCACTCCTCGTCTCCTGTCAGCCTGGGCCGGGCGGCGGTCCTCGCCCGGCGCGCCGGCCCGGCACCGACGAGCATCGCCTCGGCGGTCACCCCGTCGGTCACCAGGATGTCGATGCTGCGGGTCGCCAGCGCCCCCCGGATCGCGTCGGCCCGCTCGACGCCGGCGGCGACGGCCACCACGGTCGGGATCGCGCGCAGCTCGTCCCAGCTGATCGCGATCGTACGCCGGTCGAGCAGCGTGACCGGCTCCCCCGCGGCGTCGAAGAAGAGCGTGTTGACGTTGCCGACCGCACCGGCCTCGAGCAGCCGGGCCCAGTCCTCGCGCGAAACGTGGCCGCCCCTGTACAGCGTCGATGCCTCGTCCATCGCGCCGACCCCGACGAGGGCGACCTCGCTGCGGCGAGCCGCGTCGAGCGCCCGCCTGACCGTCCGGTCGGCCAGCAGGACGCGACGCGCGTCGTCGGTGCCGACGATCGCCGGCGCGTGCAGGTAGTGGACCCGCGACCCGGGGAACAGCTCGGCCATCCGCCGGACGAGCTCGTGGCCCTGGATCCCCGGCGTGGGGTCGTCGACGCCGCCCGCGAGCTGGGCGATCCCGAGACCGCCGACGATCCCCGGCCGGACATGCCGGACGACGGCCGCCAGCGTCCGCCCCCAGCTGATCCCGACCCGCAGCCCGGACCGGAGGAGCCCCTCGACGAACTCGGCGGCCACCGGGCCGAGCGACGCGTCGAGGTCCGGGTCGGTCGGGGCGACGACGACCCGGGCAAGTCCGAACCGTCCCGCGACTTCCCGGCCGAGATCGACGTCGGCCCGGCGCGGCGGACGGATCTCGATGTGGACGATGCCCTCGACCCGGGCCCGCTTGAGGTGACGCGAGACGGTCGACGGATCGAGGCCGAGGTCCCGCGCGATCTCGCTCTGGCTCTCCTCGCCGAGGTAGAACCGCGTGGCGATCTCGGTCAGCACGTCGATCGTCCGCGCCTCGGCCCCCGCGGCCGCGCCCTGCCGCTGTCGCACGACCATGCCTCCTGTGCGGGCGCTCGTCCGACGACGATATCACCCGTTGCAAGGTCTTGACGAGGCTGGCACAATCGTTCTGTCAACCACCCGGCCGGCTGATGGAGGGCTCCGGCTGCGGGCGCCGGGCGTGACGACAGGTTCGCTCGCGGGCGCTGACCGGCGGCCACCGCTCGCAGGAGGGGTGTGCCATGGATTCCGTCAAGGCCCCGACCCACATCTCGCAGGTCGCGATGGTCGTCCGCGACCTCGACGCCAGCATGAAGATGCTCCACGAGACGCTCGGCTGGGGACCGTGGAACGTCTATGAGCACGTTCCGCCGAAGCTCCACCACACCCACCTGCGCGGCAAGGACGTCGCGTTCTCGATGCTCGGCGCAGAGTGCGAGGTCCAGCCCGGGCTCGTCTTCGAGCTCGTCCAGCCGCTCGACGGTCCGAGCATCTACAAGGAGTGGCTCGACGAGCACGGCGAGGGCGTCCAGCACATCGCCTGCATGATGCATTCCCAGGCCGACTCGGACGCCTTCAAGCGCGACTGGGAGGCCCGCGGGGCGAAGGTCCTGATGGGCGGCCGGATCGGCGAGACGATCGAGTTCTACTACCTCGACACGGAGCCGATGCTCAAGTTCGTGCTCGAGTCCGGCAGCGGTCACGCGATCGATCTCACTCCAAGCAGGACGTACCCGCCGTCCTGATCCGGGTCCCGCGGAGGCGTTTCGTGGACCATCGACAGGCCAGCACCTCAGGCATCCGGCTCGCTGCCGACCCGGATCGATCCAGGCTGGATGCCGTCGAGCGATGAACCCGACGGGCGCCCTCCGGATCCTCGTCGTCGGCGATTCGTATTGCCCGTCGTCGGCGTTCCGCGAGGCGTTCCGACCACTCGCGACCGACCACGAGGTCACCTTCGTCGACGTCACGGACGAGCCGGGCTGGCTTCCGCAGACACCGTCGGAGCTCGGGCTGCACGAGTATCTCGGGAGCCCCGGCCAGGTCATCGCCGCGCTCGACGATCACCAGGTGCTCGTCGTCCAGGGTGCGCCGGTGACCGACGAGGTCCTCGACGCGGCCCCCGGGCTGCGGCTCATCTGCTGTGCCCGCGGCGGTCCGGTCAACATCGACGTCGCCGCCGCGACGAGCCGCGGCGTCCCGGTCGTGACCACCCCGGGCAAGAACGCCGACGCGGTCGCCGAGCTCACGATCGCGTTCCTCGTCATCCTCGCCCGGCGCCTGCCCGAGGTGATTCGCCACGTCGAGGCCGGCGGCGAGTTCGGCCACGACAACTACGAGGGCGCCCACTGGTTCGGCCACGACCTCGCCGGGCACACCCTCGGCCTGATCGGTTTCGGCCAGATCGGCCGCCGGGTCGCCCGCCGGGCGCAAGCGTTCGCGATGCGGGTGATCGTGTCGGACCCGTTCGTCGCACCGGCCGAGATCGTGGCCGCAGGGGCCGAGCCGGTCGACCTGGCCAGCCTGCTCGAGAGCGCCGACTTCCTCTCGATCCATGCTCGTGCGACGAGCGACAACCGGGGCATGATCGGGGCCGCCGAGATCGCCCGGATGAAGCCCGGCAGCTACCTCGTCAACACGGCCCGGGACACGCTCATCGACGAGGACGCGGTCGCCGCCGGTCTCGCCTCGGGGCGGCTGGCCGGTGCGGCGTTCGACGTCGTGAGCCCCTCCCCGACGACCGGACGCCATCCGCTGCTCGACTTCCCGAACGTCCTGATCGCGACCCACATCGGCGGGGCGACGTACGAGACCCTCCACCACGGCGGCGAGATGGCGGTCGCCGAGATCCAGCGGCTGCTCGCCGGCGAGCCGCTCGCCAACCTCGCCAACCGCGCCGGGTTGGCGGCCCGGACGGGATCGGCGGCCAAGACGGGATCGGCGGCCTGATGCGCTACCTGCTCGCCCTCGATCTCGGCACCGGCAGCTGCCGGGCGGTCCTGTTCGACGAGGACGGCCGGCAGATCGCGATCGGCCAGCGCGAGTGGACCCATCGGGCGCTGCCGGGCTTCCCCGGCTCGCAGGTCTTCGACACCACCCGGAACTGGTCGCTCATCGCCGAGTGCATCCGCGACGCCCTGGCCCGATCGGGCGTGGCCGCGGCCGAGATCGCGGCGGTCAGCAGCACGAGCATGCGCGAGGGCATGGTCCTCTACGACGCCGCCGGGCGTGAGATCTGGGCCTGCCCGAACGTCGATTCGCGGGCCAGCGAGGAGGCCGCCGAGCTCGTCCGGAGCGGGGACGCCCGGCGGATCTTCGAGACCGGCGGGGACTGGGTGGCGATCACCTCGCCGGCCCGCTTCCGCTGGATCCGCGACCACGAGCCGGACGTGTTCGCGGCGATCGCCCACGTCGGGATGCTCAGCGACTGGGTCCTCTATCGGCTGACCGGCCGCTTCGTGACCGACCCGACGTCGGGCTCGAGCTCGGACCTGTTCGACCTGCGCGCGCGAACCTGGTCGACCGCCCTGCTCGACCTCGTCGGGCTCGACCCGGCGATCGTCCCCGACGTCCTCGAGCCGGGCACGGTCGTCGGTCCGCTGACCGCTCGGGCAGCCGACGAGACGGGTCTCGCCGCGGGGACGCCGGTCGTCGTCGGCGGCGCCGACACGCAGCTCGGGCTGGTCGGGATCGGCGTCGTCCGGCCCGACCGGGTGACCCTCGTCGGCGGCAGCTTCTGGCAGCTCACCGCGGTGACCGACGCGCCGCTCATCGATCCCCAGGCGCGGGTCCGGACGCTCTGCCACGCGGTCCCGGGCCAGTGGATGACCGAGGGGATCGGCTTCTACTGCGGGATCGCGATGCGCTGGTACCGCGACGCGTTCTGCGAGCTGGAGGCCGCCGAGGCCGAGCGGCGCGGGATCGACCCCTACGTCGTGATGGAGGAGGCCGCCGCCGGGGTCCCGGCCGGCTCCGACGGGATCGTCGCGATCTTCTCGAACGTCATGGACGTGAAGCGCTGGGTCCAGGCCTCGCCGTCGTTCCTCGGGTTCGACGTCGACCGGCCGGCCGCCTCGAACCGGGTCGCCTGCATCCGGGCTCTCGAGGAGCAGGCGGCCTACGCCGCGCGTGGTCATCTCCGGATCATCGAGGAGCTGACCGGGCGGACCTACGACGAGATCGTGTTCACCGGCGGCGCCGCGAAGGGTCAGCTCTGGCCACAGATCGTGGCCGATGTCCTGGGCGTCTCGGTCCGGGTCCCCAAGGTCAAGGAATCGACCGCGCTCGGGGCGGCGATCTACGCCGGTCTCGGGGCCGGCATCTACGACGACCTCGGAACCGTCGTCGACCGCCTCGTCCGGTTCGAGCGCACGTTCGAGCCGGACCCCGCGACGAGGACCATCTACGACGAGCAGTACACCCGCTGGCGCGAGCTCTATGGCCGGATCCTCGACCTGTCCGAGACCGGTCTCCTCCGACCGATGTGGTGGCCGGCCGGCGCGGACGCCGCCAGCCCCGAACCCGTCTCTCCCGTCTGAAAGGACGTACCGCGATGCCTGAAGCCGACAGCAGCGAGACCAAGCAGTTCTACGAGGACGTGCCGCAGCGGAGCGACGTCTTCTTCCTGAAGGGCTCGGCGGCCTACGACTGGGGGATGCAGCAGCGTCTCGCCCGGATCTTCCGGCCGGAGAGCGGCCGGACGGTCATGCTGGCGATCGACCACGGCTACTTCCAGGGCCCGACGACCGGCCTCGAGCGGGTCGACATCAACATCCTCCCGCTCGTCCCGTACGCCGACGCGCTGATGCTCACCCGGGGAATCCTCCGGTCCGTCGTGCCGCCGACGATCCAGCAGGGCTTCGTCGTCCGGGCCAGTGGCGGCCCGAGCATCCTCAAGGAGCTCTCGAACGAGAACATCGCCCTCGACGTCGACGACGCGGTCCGGCTGGGTGCGTCGGCGATGGCCGTCCAGGTCTTCGTCGGCGGCGAGTACGAGACGCAGTCGGTCCACAACCTGACCCGCCTCGTCGACGAGGGCTACCGGCGCGGGATCCCGGTCCTCGGGGTGACCGCGGTCGGCAAGGAGCTCGTCCGCGACGCGCGCTACCTCGGGCTGGCGACCCGGATCTGCGCGGAGCTCGGCGCCCAGGTCGTCAAGACCTACTACTGCGAGGAGAACTTCGAGCAGGTCACCGCGGGCTGCCCGGTTCCCGTCGTCATGGCCGGTGGCAAGAAGCTGCCCGAGCTCGATGCGCTGACGATGGCCCGGCGGGCGATCGACGGCGGGGCGGCCGGCGTCGACATGGGCCGGAACATCTTCCAGAGCGACGCTCCGATCGCGATGCTCCAGGCGGTCCGCAAGGTCGTCCACGAGGGGATGAGCCCGGCCGAGGCGTTCGACGTCTACCGCGCCCTTCGGGGCGAGTTCGCCCGCCCGGCGGCGACGGTCTAGGCCGGCGCGACGATGGACGGCTCGACGCTCACCCGCCTCCTCGGCGACGGCCCCCGGCTCACCGTCGGGATGATCACGGCCGACCTGCTCCACCTCGGCGCCGAGATGGAGCTGCTCGAGCGAGCCGGGGTCGAGCTCGTCCACGTCGACGTCATGGACGGCGTCTTCTGCCCGATGCTCACCGTCGGTCCGCCGGTCATCAAGGCGATCCGGACGCCCCTCCTCAAGGACGTCCACCTCATGATCGACGACCCGCTCCCGAAGCTCGCCGCCTTCGTCGAGGCCGGCGCCGACCTGATCACCTTCCACATCGAGGGGGCGGCCCAGCCGCACCGCGTCCTCCAGGTCCTCGGCACGGCGACCAATGCGAACGACCCGGCGCGCGGCATCGTCCGCGGAATCGCGCTCAATCCGAGCACGCCGGTCGGGGCCATCGAGCCGCTCCTCGACGAGACCGACTACGTCCTCATCCTGGCCGTCAACCCCGGCTGGGGCGGTCAGCCGTTCATTCCCGCGGCGGAAGGCCGGCTGGCCCAGGCCCGACGGCTCATCGAGGCGTCGGGTCGCCCGATCCTCCTGGGCGTCGACGGCGGCGTCACCCGGGCCAACGTCGACCGGGTCGCCGCGATGGGCGCGGATATCGTCGTGAGCGGAAGCGCGATCTTCGACGGTTCGGCCGCCGCCGAGAACGCGATGCTCATGCTCGATCTGGTCCGGGCCGCCGGTCCGTCGGTGCCCGCCGCACGAGTCCCCGCCGCGACAGGAGCCATCCGATGACCGACCTCCTCCACGTCCCAGCACCCATCGCGGACACCTACGAGCGGGTCCGCCGGATCTACGGCCCGGCGATCGGCCGCCCACGGTCCGAGCTCGTGACCCCGGCCCTCGTGCTCGACCTGCCCGCGGCGAAGCGGAACATCGCCAAGATGGCCGAGCGGATGGCCGAGCTGCCGGCCGACCTCCGTCCCCACATCAAGGTCCACAAGAGCCCCGAGCTGTCGAGGCTCCAGGTCGAGGCCGGCGCGATCGGGCTGTCGTGCGCAACCGTCTGGGAGGCGATCGTCCTCGTCCGCTCGGGCCTCGACCACATCCTCGTCGTCAACACGATCGCCTCGCCGCCGAAGATGCGGGCGCTGGCCGAGCTGGCCCGTGACGCCGACGTCATGGTCGCGGTCGACGACCTCGACAACGTCGACGCCTGGTCGGCGACGGCCCGGGCCGCCGGCAGCGAGCTCGGCATCGTGATCGAGGTCGACACCGGGATGGACCGCTGCGGGGCCGACACGCCCGAGGAGGCGCTCGCGCTCGCCCGCCGGGTGATGGACAGCCGGGGGCTCGACCTGCTCGGCGTGACCGGCTACGAGGGACACTGCTCGTTGACGGTCGACCGCGACCAGCGACTGGCCAAGGAGCGATCGGCGATGAGCTTCCTCATCGAGGTTGCCGAGCTGTTCGAGCGGAACGACCTGCCCTGTCCGATCCGGTCGGCCGGTGGGACGGCGACCTGGGACTGGACGGCCGCCTACCCGGGCGTGACCGAGATCCAGGCGGGCACCTACACGGTCATGGACAACTTCCATGGCCGGATGGTCGGCGGCTTCGAGCACTCGCTGACCGTCCAGGCGTCGGTCATCAGCCGGCGTCCGGATCGGGTCATCGTCGACGCCGGCGGCAAGTCGATGGGTGCCGGCGACCTCGCCACGATCGTCGGTCATCCGTTGCCCGTCGTTCCGCTTCGACGAGGAGCACGGGGTGTTCGACGCCTCGGGCGGCTCGACGCTCAAGGTCGGCGACGTGGTCCAGCTCGTGCCGGGCTACTCGCCCTCGACCGTCAACTGGTACGACGCCTTCCACGTCGTGGACGACGACATCGTCGTCGACATCTGGCCGGTGATCCCGCGCGGGCCCGGCCACGGGGGCCTGATCAATGCCTGACCGAAGCCCGTCGGGCCGAACGGAGGTTGAACCGCCATGACCGTCAAGCAATTCGAGGGCAAGGGCGCCGTCGTGACCGGCGCCGGGCGCGGCATCGGCCGGGCGACCGCCGAGTGCTTCGCCGAGGAAGGTGCCGGGGTCGTCCTCTTCGGCTGGCACGCCGACGTGCTCGAGGACACCGCGGCCGGGATCCGCGAGAAGGGCGGCCGCTGCGAGATCGTCGTCGGCGACGTCTCGAACCGGGCCGACGTCCAGAAGGCCGTCGCGACCTGCTCGCAGGGTCGTTCGGCCGCCACGACTACATGGTCGCGAACGCCGGGATCGCCGACTTCGTGCCGTTCCTCGAGGGGACCGACGAGTCGTGGGAGCAGCAGATCGGGATCGACCTCAAGGGCACCTGGCTCGCCCTCCAGGAGGCGCTCGCCAGATGGTCAAGGAGGGCCACGGCGGGGCGATGGTCGTCGTCTCCTCGACGAACGCCTATCAGCCGGAGCAGGAGGGGGTCTTCTACAACACGAGCAAGTCGGGCCAGGTCGCGGTCATGCACACGGCGGCGATGGAGCTCGGCAAGTACGGGATCCGGGTCAACGGGATCGCCCCGGGGATCATCAACACCCGGCTGTCGTGGTTCGTGATCAAGGATCCCGTCCAGTCGAAGGTCTTCCTCGACCGGACCCCGATGGGCCGCTTCGCGGAGTCCGTCGAGATGGCCCGGCCGATCCTGTTCATGTGCTCCGAGGACGCCTCGTTCATGTCCGGGGCGCTGATGGTCGTCGACGGGGCGTACTCGGTCGGGCTGCCGGTGCCCGGCGTGCTCGACGCGCCGCTCGTCCCCGGCGGCGTGCGCTAGGAAGGGGGCGACCACGATGACGGCCACGACCCACCCACCGCTCGTTTCACTCGCCGAGTTCGAAACGATCTTCGAGTCGGTCAAGAACTGGGGCCGCTGGGGGCCGGACGACCAGCTCGGCACCCTCAACTACATCACCCCCGAGATGGTCCGCCGGGCCGCCGGTCTCGTCCGGTCGGGTCGGCAGGTCTCGATGGAGATCCCGATCAACACGGTCGCCGGACCGGACAACCCGAACCCGGCCAACCACTTCGTCAGCCAGGCCCACGACATCGACATCGGCTCGGGCGGCCTGCGCTTCGGGCTCGACTACCTCGGGATGGCCTGCCACGGCGACTGCCACACCCACGTCGACGCGCTGTGCCACGTCTCGTACAAGGGCCAGGTCTATGGCGGCCAGCCCGCCCAGGAGGTGCTGACCTCGAAGGGCGCGACGACGCTCGACATCACGAGCTACGGGAACGGCCTCGTCGGACGGGGCGTGCTCCTCGACATCCCGCGCTTCCGCGGCGTCAAGTGGCTCGAGCCGGGCGAGGCCGTGACCCGGGCCGAGCTCGAAGCCTGCGAAGCGGCCCAGGGCGTCCGAGCTCGGCGAGGGCGACATCTTCGTGTTCCGGACCGGACATCATCGGCGCCGGCTCGAGCTCGGTGCCTGGGACAACGGCCAGCCGCCGGGCGAGGGCAAGGCCGGCCTCCACGTCGACACCGTCCCGTGGATGCACGAGCGGCGGATCGCCGCGTTCCTGCCCGACGGTGACGGCGAGGCGGTCCCCAGCACGGTCGAGGGGATGCTCTTCCCGATCCATCCGCTCCAGATCGTGGCGATGGGGATGCTCGCGTCCGACAGCCTCCAGTTCGAGGACCTGGCGAAGGCCTCGGAAGAGGAGGGCCGGTTCGAATTCATGGTCGTCGGCCTGCCGCTCCGCCTGCCCGGCGGAACCGGCTCGCCGTGGAACCCGATCGCGATCTTCTGAAGGATGGGAGAGGAGGACGACCCGATCGATCAGCTGACCACAGCGCGAGGGGGCTGACCTAGCCCCGGCCGATTGCCCACGGCCGGGCCGATACAGGAGGGAGAGAGCCACAGGACATGCCGATCGACCCGTAGACCTGGATCTGCCATCAATTCGACCCGCCTCAGTAGGGAGAGACTTATGGCTGTCGGATCCGCGACCGGGACCACGGTCGCCGAGACCAATCTGAAGGCCGGTTCCCTCAGATTGCCGTCCATCTTCATGCAGAGCCTGACGATGGTCGCCCCGGGCATCGCCGCGCTCTTCTACACCCCGGTCGTCGTCGCCCAAGCCGGCCTCGCAGCGCCGCTGGCGTACCCGATCGCGTTCATCATCGTCCTGCTCACCGCCATCGTCCTGGCCCAGCTGGCCAGGGCGGTCCCTGGGGCAGGCGGCTACTACAACTACGTCTCGAGAGGGATCAACCCGCCCTCCGGGTTCCTGGTCGCCTGGCTGAACATCATCTATGCCCCGCTCGTGCTCGGCGCCGTCACCGTCTTCGGCGGCTACGTCATCTCGAGCTCGCTCGAGTGGACCGGCGCCGCGGCCGACTGGTTCCCGCTCGCCTTCGGGATCGTCATCGTGACGATCGTGGCCGGGATCCAGTACCTCGGCGTTCAGCTGTCGGGCAAGACCCTGATCATCACCGGCGGGATCGAGCTGATCCTCGTGTTCCTGCTCGGTCTGTGGGGCCTGGCCAATCCAGGGCCCGGCGGGCTCAACTTCCAGCCGTTCAACCCCGGCAACGCGTCGAGCATCTCGGGCCTGTTCATCGCCGCCGTGTTCGCCATCCAGGCGTTCACCGGCTGGGAAGGCTCCGCGCCGATGGCCGAGGAGTCGGAGAACCCGACCAAGAACGTGCCCCGGGCGCTGATCGGCTCCGTCCTCCTGTTCGGGATCTTCATCGTCATCGTCCAGTGGGGCGTGATGATCGGCTGGGGCACCGACAACTTCGCCGGGATGGCCAAGCCGGGCATCGAGCTCCCGGGCATCACCCTGGCCAAGCAGTTCTGGGGTGCCGCCTGGGGGGTCCTGCTGCTCATGCTGGTCAGCTCGGTGATCGCCGTGTCGATCGCCTGCGCCAACATGTCAACCCGGATGTGGTACCGGATGGGTACCGACGGGGCGTTCCCGAAGTGGTTCGGGAAGGTCCACCCGGTGCGCCGGACCCCGACCAACGCGATCATCGCCCAGTGGGTCCTGGCCATTGCCACGGCCCTCGTGCTCACCACGATCGCGTACACGGCCACCCCGGCCGATGCCGGCGGCCAGACACTGACCGTCGCCTACCAGAACCAGTACTACATCGATGGCTACATGATCGGCTACGTGGTGTTGATCATCTACACGATGGGCAACATCGCGGCCTGGCGGCTCTATCACGGCGAGCGCAGGTCGGAGTACAGCGTCTGGCTGCACACCGTGTTCCCGATCCTGTCGACGCTCGGGCATGGTCGCCGTCCTGCTGTTCTCGCTCGGGATCATCGGCGGTGACCCACTCGGGATCCATGGCCCGACGCTCCCGGCGGCCCCGTTCAACTATGCCGTGCTGTTCGTCGGCTTCTGGTTCATCCTCGGGCTCGTGCTCGTCGCCTACCTGCGCTCGAGCGGTCACGAGGACTGGATGAAGGCGGCCGCCGAGGGCGCCGCAGAGCGTCCTGCCACCCCCGAGGAGATCGAGGCGCTCAAGGGCGAGTGGTGAGATCCGCCACCTGCTGACCGATTACGCGCATCGACGGCCGCCGCCCGGGACCGCCACGTCCGGGCGGCGGCCCTCCGACCGCCGACGGGCCGCGACCCCCCAGCCGGACCGCGGCGGCAACCCGTCGGCCGCCATCCCCGCGCCCGAAGCTGAAAGGCGATCGCCATGACCACGCTATGGGGCACGGCCTACCCCCGTGCCGAGCTCATGCGCCGGGTCGGCCGGCTCGACCAGGTCGCCGGGGTCCGGCTCGTCACCCTGGGTGATGGCCTCGGCCGCGGCGTCCGGCTGCTCGAGTTCCGGACCGGGACCGGGTTCGCGTTCGACGTGGTCGTCGATCGCGCGTTCGACGTCGGACGGTGCGAGCTCGGCGGACGCCCGCTCGCCTGGATCGCCAACCCGGGGACCGTCGGGCCGTGGTTCTACGAGAACACCGACTGGGGCTGGTTCCGGGCCTGGGGCGGCGGGATGGTCGTGACCTGCGGGCTCGACCACACGCTCGGACCGGGCGAGGACGACGCCGAGCAGTTCCACCAGCCGCACATCTTCAAGAAGGTCCCGTACGGTCTCCACGGCCGGATCGGCGGGCTGCCTGCCCGGCTCGTCGGCTACGGCGAGCGCTGGGACGGCGACGAATGCGTCCTGTGGGCCGAGGGCGAGGTCCTCCAGTCGGCGATCTTCGGCGAGCACCTCCTGCTCCGGCGACGGATCGAGACGCGGGTCGGCGAGAGCCGGTTCACGATCCACGACGAGGTCGAGAACGTCGGCCACAGCCGCTCGAGCCACATGTTCCTGTACCACTGCAATGCCGGGTTCCCGGTCGTCGACGACGGGTCGGAGCTGCTCGTTCCGAGCCGGGTCACGACGACCGACTATGGCGTCCCGATCGAGGGCTACCGGACGCTCAGCGCGCCGATCCCCGACCTCACCGAGGCCTGCTTCGAGCACGAGCTCGCGGCGGAGCCGGGCGGGACGGTCCCGGTCGGCGTCGTCAATCGCCAGCGCCGAGCTCGGCGTCTACCAGGTCTTCCGGCTCGATCAGCTCGGCCACCACACGGTCTGGCGGATGATGGGCGAGGACACCTATGCGATGGCCCTCGAGCCGAGCACGAACCGCGACGCCGGGCGCTGGGACGCCCGCGAGCGCGGCGAGCTCCAGTGGCTCGAACCCGGCGAGGTCCGCCGCTACGACCTCGAGATCGGCGCGCTGGCCGGCGCCGGCGAGATCGACGGCTTCGCGGCCCGGGTGGCGGCGATCGACCTGGGGACGGCCGCCGGCGCGGCGAGCCGGTGAGCCGTCGATGACCGATCGCGACCGCGGCGCTCGCCGACGCGATCCGGCGTCCGCTCCCGCTCCCGTACCACCCGCTCTACCGGTTCTACGAGGGCGGCTCGTTGACCCGCCGGTTCCGCGGCGCTGCCGGACCGTCCCGACGACTGGTGGTCGGAGGACTGGGTCGGCTCGTGCACGGTGGCCGGGAACGCCGGCCCGGACGGGAAGCCGCAGGGGCTGACGGCGGTCGAGATCGACGGCGTCGGGCCCGTGACCCTCCTCGAGCTCGTCGAGACCTTCCCCGAGGCGATGGTCGGGAGCACTTCGCCGGCCGCTGGGGGCCGGTCACCGGGGTCCTCGTCAAGCTCCTGTCGCCGGCCGGCCAGGTGCCGCTCCACGCGCATCCGAGCCGGAGCTGGGCGGCCGAGCACCTCGGCTCGCCCTACGGCAAGACCGAGGCGTGGATCCTGCTCGACACGCCCGGCGACGGGTTCGAGCCGGCCTATGCCGGGATGGGGTTCATGCCGGGCGTCGACCGCTCGGCGTTCCGCGACGCCGTCCTGGCGCCACGACCGGGCCGCCGTCCGGTCGACCCTCCACCGGACGCCGATCGCCGCGGGCGAGGTCTACGTCGCCCACGCCGGCGTGCCCCACTACCTCGGGCCGCGGGTGTCGTTCATCGAGGTCCAGGAGCCGTCCGACCACATCGTGATCCCCGAGACGGACGGGTCCGACGACGCGGCGGCCACGATGGGCCTCGGCTGGGACCTCGCGCTCGACATGATCGACTACACGGCGCACGACCCGGAGACGACGTTCGACCGGGCCCGCCAGCGGCCGACGCTCCTCCGCCGGTCCGGCGCTTCGACCGAGACCCGCCTGTTCAACCCGGACGTGCTCGGGTTCTTCGACGCGACCCGGCTCGACGTGGCCGACGAGCTCGACGTCGCCGACGGCCGGTTCTACGTCGGGGTCGTGACCGCCGGCGACGGCGCCGTCGAGGGCGACTTCGGGCGGCTGCCGATCGCCCGCGGCCAGACGTTCGCCTGTGCGGCCGCGCTCGGGCATCGCGTCGTGGCCGGGCGCGAGCCGGTCCAGGTCGTTCGCTGCATGGGGCCGCTGTCATGACCGCACCCTCGACGACCGGGCTGGCCGGCCTGCACTACCCGATCACCCAGATCTCGCTCGCGGTCCGCGACCTCGACCGGACGATGGAGCTCTACCACCGGCTGTTCGGCTGGGCGCCGTGGCAGGTCTTCGACCACGTCCTCCCGGTCCATCACGCGACCGAGCTCCGCGGCGAACCCGTCCACTACGCGCTGCGTGGCGCCGAGGTCTACGTCGGGGCGCTCAACTTCGAGCTGCTCCAGCCGCTCGAGGGACCGAACCTCTGGTCCGAGCTGATCGACCGGCGGGGCGAGGGCATCGCGTCGATCGCGACGATGTTCCACGAGCGGGCCGACGGCGACGCGGTCAAGCGCGAGTTCCTCGCCCGCTACGGGATCCCGGTCAGCATGAAGGCCGACATCGGCGACCACATCGAGTACTACTACCTCGACACCGAGGCTCGTTTCGGCTGCCTGATCGAGTCGGGCAGCGGCCACGCGATCGACTTCGTCCGGCCGGCCAAGGTCTATCCAGCCGATGACGCCGTCTTCGGTCCGTCGCCGCTGACCGGGCTGACCTGCCCGATCACCCAGGTCACGCTCGTCGTCCGCGATCTCGACGATCGGGTCGCCGCCTACGAGGACGCGTTCGGCTGGGGTCCGTGGGCGCGCTTCGACGGCCGCTCCGGGCTCCTGTCCGGCGTGCCGGCTCCGCGGTGAGCCGGTCGACGGCTTTGGCGTCCGCTTCGCCCAGACCCGGGTCGACGACCTCAACGTCGAGCTCGTCGAGCCGGTCGAGGGATCGAGCCCGTGGCGCGACTTCCTCGACGCGAACGGCGAGGGCATCGCGGGGATCGCCGTCACGTTCCGGACCGCGGACGAGGTGGCCCGCCTCCAGGCCGCCTTCGCCGACCTCGGGATCGGGGTGCTCGCGTCGGCGGTCGTGGGCGGTCGCGACGAGTGGCTGCTGTTCGACAGCGAGGGGCCGTTCAAGTGCCTCATTGCCTCGGGGACGGGTCACGCCTACGATCGCTAGGTAGGGTTCGAGGGAGGGCGAGAGATGTCGATCCGATCGCGAGCGGCAGCCTTGTCGGTCATCGCCCTGTTCGTCGCGGCATGCAGCACTGCGACCGGCAGCGCGGCGGGCGGGGGCGGCGCGCCGAGTCCCGGCGCCGGGGCGGGTTCCGGCGCCGGGGCGACCGGAGCAGGATCCGTGGGATCGGCGGCCGTCCCGACGCCAGCGGCGGGCGGTGGTGGGGCAGCGGGCGGATCGGTCGCTGCCGGTGATGACCTGTGCGGGCTGCTCGGACCGGGTGACTTCGCCGCGGTCGGCGTCGGCGGGACCGGGAAGGCGTCGGAGAACAACTCGGACAACAGCAATGTCTACTGCGTGTACGCCGGGAAGTCCGCCGGAACGGGCGGCGTCGAGTTCGACGCGTTCCTGGCCGACAGCACGGCCGACTCGCAGGCTTCGTTCGACGCGGCGTCGGCGCCGATGCTCGACTTCGAGGGCGCGGGCAAGGCCGCGTTCCCGGATGCCGACGGGGCCCTGCTCCGGACCGACATCCCGGGCGGCTACGCCGGCATCGCCATCTGGAAGGGCAAGCTCGTCTTCGATATCGGGATCCCGACCACCGCCCAGTCCAAGGACCAGCTGATCGCCCTGGCCAAGCTCGTCCTCGAGCGAGCCAAGGGCCTGACCGGATAGCGGCCGTCGCCTGGCTGGGCCGGGGGCCGGATTCGCGGTGACTAGGCCCCCTGCGGCGAGACCATGGGCTGGTTGATGATCGGCAGCGGCGTGTCCCAGCGCCCCGTGCCGATCGATTCCTGAACCAGGGCAACGGCCAACCGCCGGCGGAGCTCGCTCGCAACGGCCATCTGGGTGCCCGTCGGGACCTGCTGCTGGAGCCTGATCGAGGCACCGTCCGTGCCGATCCCGGTGACCCAGATGTCGGTCGGAGCATCCGGGAGGAACCGGTCGGCCCAGGCGGCGTCCCCGCGCATCTCGCCCGCGACCCGAGCCACGGTCGCGAGAGCCCGATCGAGCTCAGCCGCATGCAGGACGTGGAGCTCGACGACTGCGACCGAGAACTCGCGCGTGAGGTTGGACGAGAAACGGACCAACCCGTTCGAGACGGCGTGCGAGGAACCCAGCCCGTCGCGCAGCAGCGTCCGGCGCAGGCCGATCTCCTCGACCACCCCCTCGGCTCCGGGAAGGTCACGGACGACGACGTAGTCGCCCTTGAAGAACGGACCCTCGACGAGGAGCAGGAACCCCATCACGTAGTCGAGGACGACCTCCTTGGTGGCGAACACGATGGCCACGATGAGGAGGACGATCGCGGCGAGGACGTACCAGAGCTCGAAGACGGCCAGCGCGAAGGCGAGCAGCCCGGCGAGAACGGCCACGCGGAGCAGCTTGAGCATGAGGTCCTCGATCGTCCCGGTCCGCTTTCCGACCTCGTCGGCCGAGCTCGACCCGGACGGAAGGTGCGTCGCCTGCGCGGTGACCAGGGCCGGCACGAAGCGGTGGATGGCACCGACCCCGATCCGATAGACCACGAGCAGCACGACGGCGCCGATCAGCAGCACGACACCTCTGCCGATGAGCCAGCCAAGCGTCCCGTTCAGTTCCATCTCACGCTCTCCACCGTCGTCGCCCGCAGCCTGCGTGGCGACCGCGTCCGCCCGCGGCCGTGCCGCCGGCCCCGTCGAGCGCCTACTCGAGGTAGTCCTTGAGCTTGCGGCTGCGCGACGGGTGGCGGAGCTTGCGCAGCGCCTTCGCCTCGATCTGGCGGATCCGCTCACGGGTCACGTTGAACTCCTTGCCGACCTCCTCGAGGGTGCGGGCACGCCCGTCCTCGAGGCCGAACCGGAGCTGGAGCACGCGGCGCTCGCGGCCGGTCAGCGAGTCGAGCACCGCCTCGACCTGCTCCTTGAGCAGCTGGTGCGAGGCCGCCTCGGCCGGAGCCAGGGCGCCGCGGTCCTCGATGAAGTCGCCGAGGTGGGAGTCCTCCTCCTCGCCGATCGGGGTCTCGAGCGACACCGGCTCCTGCGAGACCTTGATGATCTCGCGGACCTTGTCCGGGGTGACCACGACCTCCTGGCCGCGTGACATCGCCTCGGCGATCTCCTCGACCGTGGGCTCGCGACCGAGCTCCTGGAGCAGGTTCCGCGAGACGCGGATGAGCCGGTTGATGGTCTCGACCATGTGGACCGGGATCCGGATCGTCCGGGCCTGGTCGGCGATCGCCCGGGTGATCGCCTGGCGGATCCACCAGGTGGCGTAGGTCGAGAACTTGAAGCCCTTCTCGAAGTCGAACTTCTCGACCGCCCGGATGAGCCCGATGTTGCCTTCCTGGATGAGGTCCAGGAACGACATCCCGCGACCGATGTACTTCTTGGCGATCGAGACGACCAGCCGGAGGTTGGCCGAGGTCAGCTGCTCGCGCGCGTCGCGCCCGATCCGGACGAGCTCGCCCTTCCGGTCGCGGAGCTTGGTCGAGAGCGGCACCTCGGGGTCGTAGCCGAACGACTTGAGCAGCGCGGCGTCGTTGCCGGCGAGGATCCAGCGCTCGAGCGCCGGGAAGGCCACGCCGTCCCGGGTCCAGTCGTAGATCGCCCGCAGCCCGACGTTGTCGCGCGAGTCGAGGTCCCCGTTGTGGACCGCGAAGTAGGCCCAGTCGAGGAGCGGCAGGAAGGTGTCGGCCGACGGCTTCTCGTTGTACGCCGCGAGGAGATGCTTCGCCTCGCGCAGGAGCACCTTCGTGCCGTCGCTCTGGACGTCCCGCCCGGCCTTCACGAGGTGGAAGTCGGGCGGCGTCGCCAGGAGGTCCTTCGCGCCCTTGTCGGAGATCGCGTCGCGGACCATCTTGTGGGCCTCGTCGCCGAACGGCAGCCGGTGCTGCGGCTTGGCGGTCCGGGTCTTGGCCTCGGTGTTGTGGGTGGTCCACTCGTGGAGCGAGACGATCCCCTTCCAGGGCGCCTCGACGAGCTGCTCACCGAGCTCGATCGCCTTGGCCAGGACGACCTCTTCCTCGGCGGTCAGCAGGGCGACCTTGCCGATCTCCTTGAGGTACATCCGGACGGGATCGTCGATCCCGATCATGTCGGCGGAGAGCGCCTCGAGCTCCTCGGCGGTCGGCTCCTCGAGCTCGGCCGCGTCGAGCTTGGCCGGGGCGTCGGCAGGCAGCGCTGCGCCGGCGGCCTCGCCTTCGACCGCGACGTCGACCGCTACGTCCTCCTCGGGCGCGTCGACGAGACCCTCGGGCGCCGGCCCGAGCTCGAGATCGGCCTCCAGATCGTCGTCGTCGTCTTCGTCGTCGATCTCGATCGGCTCGGCCACGGCCGTGGCGCCGGCCTTGGCCGGTCGCTTCGAGGCGAGCCGGGCCTCCTCGATCTCCGCCTTGGTCCGGCGCGGGCGGGCCGCCAGCACGGCCTCGACGAGCTGCTTGTCCAGTAGATCCTGTGCCATCGGTTCAGTGCCCTCCGTGGGTCATGCGCGGCCGGCCGTGGTCGCCGTCGAAGCGGCGACCGTGGTCGGTCGAGTGAGAAGACGCGTCTGCTCGATCCTGCGATCGAGCGACCGGCGCGCCTCGTTGATCTGGCGTTCTTCGGTCAGGAGGCGATGCATCGCCTCGGTGTCTTCGCGGAGCTCGGCGTCCGCCTGCTCGGCCTGGTTCCAGGCGCTCCGCTCCTCGAGCCGATCGGCCTCGAGCGTGAGCAGGCACTTGTCGACGTTGTAGATGACCCGCTGCGACGGAAGGTTGCGCGGGTCCGGCCGTTCGAGGGCGTACAACCCGAGGGCGAGCGCGCGGGTTTCCGGGTCGAGCGCCTCGAGGAACCGGCCGCGCTCGAAGACGCCGGGTCCGTCGGGGTCGCCGGCGGCCTCCGCCCCGAGCCGACGATCGGCGAGGATCGCCGAGTAGAGCTCCCGGGCCACCGTGCTCGGCAGCTCGTCGGGCTTGAGCATGTCCTCGACCCGGGCCTGCTGATCGGGCAGGAGCAGGATCAGCCGGAGCAGCTCGACCTCGACCGGGCTGATCGACTTGACGACCTCCTCGGGGCTGACCGACTCGGCGGCGGCCCGGACCGCGTCGAGGGTGATCCGCGCACCGGCGTGATCGCCACCGGCCGCCGGCCCGCCCCCACCCGGCGCCCCGACCGACCGGCCGGCATCCGGCCGTCGATGGAGCGCCTCGAGCAGCGTCTCCTCGCTGACCGTCGAGCGGCGGGCGAGGAGCTGGAGGTAGGTGTCGCGGATCATCGGATCGCCGACCTTGCGGAGCGTCGGCAGGACGGCATCGACGAGCCGCTTCCGGCCCTCGGGGGTGCGGACGTCGACCCGCGAGGCGTGGTAGTCGATGAGGTAGGCCAGGATCGGGTCCGGGGTCCGGACCGCGTCGCGCCACAGGTCGGGCGACTCGCGGATGACCTCGTCCGGGTCCTTGCCGTCGGGCAGCCGGACGACCCCGACGTCGGTCAGCCCGACCCCGCCGTCGGCCTGGACCTCGGAGATCAGGTTGTTGAGCTCGGTCACGCCGAACGTTCCGGCGCTCTGCCCGGCCGGATCGACGTCGTAGGCCAGGGCGACCTTCTTGGCGTAGCGGCTGAGCAGCGCCACCTGGCCCGGGGTGAGCGCCGTGCCGAGGCTGGCGACGACGTTGTCGAAGCCGGCCTGGTGGGCCATCAGCGCGTCCGTGTAGCCCTCGACGATGACCGCCTGACCGGTCTTCCGGATCGGGCCCTTCGCCTTGTCGACGAGGTACAGGGTCCGGCTCTTGTCGAAGAGCGCGGTGGCGGGGCTGTTGAGGTACTTCGGGCCGTGGTCGCGGGTGTCGCCCTCGGCGACGAGGTAGCGGCCACCGAGCCCGATCGCGTTCCCGTTCTGATCCCGGATCGGGAAGATGATCCGCTCCCGGAACCGGTCGTAGGCTCCTCCGCGGCCCGTGCCCCGGGGCGTCGTGAGTCCGACCGCGGCCAGCTCGTCGGGGGTCGCGCCGCGCCGCGCGATGAGCTGCTTCGAGGCAGTCTCCCAGCCGCCCGGTGCCCAGCCGAGCTGGAACGCCTCGATCGTCGCGTCGGTGAAGCCGCGTCCGCGCAGGTAGTCGAGCGCCGGCTGGCCCTGCGGATGAGCGGTCAGGACCGTGTGGTAGAAGGTGATCGCGCCATCGAGCACGTCGCGCAGGCGGCGCTTGCGCGCGTCCTCGCGGCTCGTCCGCTCGTCGAGCTCGACGCCCGCACGCGCGGCCAGGACCTTGAGCGCCTCGGGGAAGCTGACGCTGTCGCGCTGCATGACGAAGCTGAAGATGTCGCCGCCCAGGCCGCAGCCGAAGCACTTCCAGCTCTCACGGGCCGGGGTGACGTAGAACGACGGCGTCTTCTCACCGTGGAACGGGCAGAGCCCCTTGAAGGTGCTGCCCGACTTCTTCAGCTGAACGGTCTGGCCGACGACGTCGACGACGCTCAGCTTGCTCTTGACTTCCGCGGCGACGCCGACGGCCAAATCCACCTCCGCAGCCGTCCGCTGCCGCCCCATCGATCCGTGGCGGCGCCGGACATGCCTATCGGCTTGTCAAGCCCTTGACAAGCCGCATCGACCTGTAGTGTAGCACGTTGTCAAGCCCCTGGATACCCCTTGGGGGTATTGACACGATACCGGGCAGCCGATGGTGGCGTCCAATCGCCGCCGGCTTCGAGACGACTTCATCCGATCTGGACGATGCGCCGACTACACTTCAGGCGCAGGCTCAATCCGCTGGGCTGCGGGTGCAACGTCGGTGGTCGTCTACGTCAACGGCGAGCTGACCGGATCACGGCCACGCGCTTGCAGCGTCACGCAACGAAGGGAGTTGGGATGACTGAGAGATCGCTCGACGAGCTGGGGCCCGTCGACTACCTGGTCGTGGAGTTCCCGGCGGGAGCCCAGAACTTCACGGGCGAAGGCGCAGCGCAGCTGCTGAGGCTCCACGACACCGGGATCAT
>CAVWJB010000006.1:0-158637 GCA_963755285.1 uncultured Chloroflexia bacterium
GCCTGGAAGTACGGCTTCGTGATGAGCTACCCGAAGGGCAAGAAGACGGTCACCTGCTACGCCTACGAGCCGTGGCATTACCGCTACGTCGGGCGCGACCTGGCAGCGCAGGTCCACACGACGCGCAAGACCCTCCGCCAGGTCCTGTGGGCAATCCAGACGAACCCCGAGCCGACCCCGACCGCCGAGCCGACGCCCACGGCGAGTCCCGAGCCGACCCCGACCGACGAGCCGACGCCGACCGAGGCGCCGACCCCGACCGACGAGCCGACGCCTACCGAGGCCGCTGCGGCCCCCTGATCCTGCCTGGTCGATCCTGGTGCCTTCGGTCAACGAACCGGACCATCGGTCGAACCGGTTGCCCAGATGGGTCGTTCCGGCGGCGGCGGGCCTGACCGACACTCCGGTCGAGCCCGGACGGGCAGGCCACGATGGCCGGAGAAGGGGACCGATGCGTCGTTCGACCGCGCTGATCGCGGCCCTGACCCTCGCGTTCAGCGCGACGGGCACCGCCCTCGCCCACGACCCTGCCGCGGCCCGGGAACCATCGCTCGGAGGCTGGGTCCGGGCGAGCGGTCTGCCCCCGACCGGCACCGCCATCACCCTCCGGGGAACCCTCCGCCTGTTCCACATCGACGACTTCGCCGACG
The DNA here is from genome assembly GCA_963755285.1 of uncultured Chloroflexia bacterium. GTDB lineage: Bacteria > Chloroflexota > Limnocylindria > Limnocylindrales > CSP1-4 > Chersky-267. The sequence goes on from CAVWJB010000006.1 coordinate 651, forward strand.
AGGAGGGGAGCGACGGATATGCCGTCGAGACCCCTGGCGGCGGGCTGGTCCCGCTGACCATCGAGGGGACGCCGCCCGAGGCCTGGAATGGCGCCCAGGTCCGCGTCCAGGGTGAGTCGAGCGACGGGCTCGTCCGGGTGGCGATGGCCGGGAACCCGGGCGGCATGGTCCGGGTCAGCCCTGCGCCGCGGCGCAGGATCAGTGCGGTCCTGGCCGCCGACGGGCAGTCCGTCCAGCTGGCCGCGGGTGCGGTCGCTGCCGCGGCGAGCAAGAAGGTCGCGATCATCCTGTTCGACTTCAGCGACGTCGATGCCGACGTGCCGGTCGGCGCGTCCGTCGCTGGCGGCGTCGCGTTCAGCAACGCGGGCTCGGCGGCCAACTACTTCGAGGAGGAGTCGCGCGGCGCGGTCACCCTCACCGGCCAGGTCCTGGGGCCGTACCAGATCGCCGCCAGCAAGACGACCTGCGATCCATTCACCTGGCGGACCCAGGCCCGGGCTGCGGCTACCGCCGCCGGGGTCAACCTGGCCAGCTTCACGAACTTCGTGTACGCGTTCCCCGACGCCTCGTCCTGCGGCTGGTCCGGCCTGGGCCAGATGCCAGGGGCCGACAGCTGGAACAACGGCTCGTTCAGCCTGCGGGTGGTCGCTCACGAGCTCGGCCACAACTTCGGCGTCCACCACGCGAGCAGCCTGAGCTGCACGTCGGGAGGATCCCGGGTGGCGCTCTCGGCGAGCTGCAGCTCGTCCGAGTACGGCGATCCGTTCACGGTCATGGGCAGCGGCGCGACGAAGCACAACCACGTCACCCATCTCGGCCAGTTCGGCTGGCTCCCGACGAGCGAGATCCGGGTCGTCGGGCCGGGCGGCCCGTACGCCCTCGGGTCGGTCCTCGACGGTCCGGCCGGCAGCGACCGCCTGCTCCGGATCGACCGCCACGATGGGACCTCGTTCTACCTCGACCTGCGCTCGGTCCACGGACCCACCTTCGACAACTTCGGCTCGACCGACCCGGCCGTCAACGGCGTCACCATTCGCATCTCGCCCGACGATCCGACGCCGGCCTACGGCGTCAGCCAGACCCAGCTCGTCGACACCACGCCGGGAACCGCGACCTACAACGACGCCCCGCTGGCCGTTGGCAGCACGCTCGACGACCCGGTCACCGGCCTCCGGATCACGACCCTGTCGGCGGGCTCGGGCGCGGCCTCGGTGAGCGTCGCCGACCCGATCGCGCCGGGCGCACCGGGTAGCCTCGTGGCCGCTGCGACGAGTCCGTTCGCGATCGCGCTCAGCTGGTCGGCGGCGCCCGACAACTACGCCGTCGACCACTACCGGGTGCTGCGCAACGGGGTGGAGGTTGCCAACCCGACCGGTCTCGGCTTCAGCGACGCGGGTCGGGCGCCCCAGACCGCCTACGCCTACCAGGTGATCGCCGTGGACGGCTCGGGCAACCAGGGCCCGCCGGCGTCGGCGGGCGCGACGACCCCGTCGGCCGGTGCCGACCTGACCGCGCCGACCGCCCCGAAGACGCTCAAGGCCACCCTCCATCGGACGACGACGAGGCTGTACTGGACGGCCTCGAGCGACGCCTTCGGGGTGACCGGCTACCGGGTCTATAAGGTGGGCAAGACGAAGCCGATCAAGACCGTCAGCGGCAAGTCGGTCATCGTCAAGCGGGTCAACGGGGCGCGGTACTACGTTCGAGCGTTCGACGCCGCCGGGAACATCAGCAAGAAGAGCCCGACCCGGCGCACCTGAGCTCAGTCGATCGGCCTGATCCGGCCGGTCTCGACCTCGTACACGACGCCGTGGACGGGGACGTCCTTGATCCACGGATGGGCCCGGATCTTCTCGACCTGGCTGGCCAGGTTCGCCTCGAGCGCAGGGAAGGGGAGCAGCGGCAGGTCGACGCTCGCGCCCTGGGCAGCGGCGATCTGGGCACGTACCGGCTCGTCCTCGAACGTCAGCATCCCGCAGCCGGTGTGCTCGATGACGATGATCTCCTCGGTCCCGAGCAGATGCTGGCTGATGACGAGCGAGCGGATCGCGTCGTCCGTCGCCAGGCCGCCGGCGTTACGGATGATGTGGGCCTCGCCCGTTCGCAGGCCGAGGACGTCCTCGACCGTAAGACGGGCATCCATGCAGGCCAGCACGGCCAGTCGCCGACCGGGCGGGAGGGGGAGCGCCGAGCGATCGAACTGGGCGACGTAGCGGGCGTTCTCGGCGAGCGCACGGTCGTACTCGGTGGCGCGGGTCTGGGTCTGGGTCATCGTGGGACTCCGGCTTCATGTGATGGGCTGGCAGTTCCCTGGCCCGGAGAGGGCAGTCGGTCCGGCGGCTACCCGTCGCGGTGGGCCGGAGAGACGAAGACCGCGGTCCAGCTGGTGGATCCGCGGCCCCGGGACCGGTCTGGCGACCCGCTCATCCTGCTCAGGATGTGGGTGACCCCAGACCCCATCCTCCGCGCGACGGGGCCGACCAGGTACACCTGCAGGTCACGCATGGATCCCTCATTGGCCCGGATGATGGAGGCGGCCCCGTTCCGGCGTCAAGGCGCGTACCGGAACGCAACCTTCCCCTAACTCGGCGTCAGCTGCCGGTCTTGAGCGCGTCGTTGATCGACTCCTCGAGCTCGGGACCGAGACTGGTCTGATAGACCTTCCCGTCGAAGCCGCGAACCGCGGCGGCGAGCGCCGACGGGTTCGTCTTGACGACCGCGAACAGGGCAGAGGTTCCGGGCTTGAGCTCGGCCTGGATGTCCTTGACGAAGTCCTGGTCGACGCCGGTGTGGAGGCTGTGTCCGATCGCCGCCCCGATCGCGGCACCGATCGCGATGCCCAGGACCGGGAAGAACACCAGCCCGACCAGGAGGCCGACGAACCCGCCGCCAACGGCGCCGGCCTCGGTCCCGCTGCTCACCTCGTTCTTGACGTGGATCTTGCCGTCGCTGTCCTTTTCGACGACCGCCGTGTCGGCCAGGGTCAGCCCCGAGCTGCCCTCGACGCTCCGGATGTGCTTCAGGGCGGCAAGCCCGTCGTCCTGCTTGGCGAACGTGATCACGACCAGGTCGCTCATGTGGTGCCTCCTCGGCGGATCGCTGCCGGTTCACGGCCGGTGTCGCACGAGCCCGGAGCGCCGACGAGTATAGGCGCGGCGAGGGCGATCCGACGCGTGCGACGCGCCTGTCGAGCGCGCTCCGGACCCGGCTATCCTTGTGCCGATGGTCATCCCGACCGGCGTCCCCGACAGCTTCCGGGCCTATGTCGCGGAGAAGATCGACGACCGGGTCGAACGCGCCGTCCGGACGTTCCAGGCAGCCGACCTGCCACCCGGCGAGGTGACCGTCCGGGTCGCCTGGTCGAGCGTCAACTACAAGGATGCCCTGGCGACGATCCCGACCGGCAAGGTTGCCCGGATCAGTCCGCTCATCCCCGGGATCGACCTCGCCGGGACGGTGGTCGCCAGCGACGATCCGGCGGTCGCGGTCGGATCCGAGGTGATCGCCCACGGCTACGAGCTCGGCGTCGCCCGGCACGGTGGCTTCGCCGAGTACGCGCGGGTCCCCGCCGGCTGGATCGTGCCGCTGCCGGCCGGGCTGACCGGCCGCGAGGCGATGGCCGTCGGGACGGCCGGCTTCACCGCCGCGCTGTCGGTCGCCAGGCTCGAGGCCAACGGGCTCGTCCCGGAGGATGGCCCGGTCCTCGTCACGGGCGCCACGGGCGGCGTCGGACGTACGGCCGTAGCGATCCTCGTCGAACGCGGCTATGAGTGCTGGGCGGCGACCGGCAAGCCCGAAGCGCACGCGGAGCTGCTCGCCCTCGGCGCCGCCGGCGTCCTCGGCCGCGACGAGGTGACCGCCGAGAGTCCGAGGCCGCTCGAGAGCGAGCGCTGGGCGGCGGCCGTGGACTGCGTCGGCGCGGCCACGCTGCCGTACATCCTGCGCACGTTGAAGTGGGGCGGCGCGGTCGCCTCGAGCGGCAACACGAGCGGCGCGCCGTTCTCGACGACCGTCTTCCCGTTCATCCTGCGCGACGTGGCCCTGATCGGGATCGACTCCGCCCAGCAGCCGATCGCCGACCGACGCCGGACCTGGGATCGGATCGCCGAGGATCTCCGCCCGCGCGACCTCGGGGTGGCGCTCACCGAGGTCGGTCTCGACAGACCTCGACGGCGCGCTCGACGCCATCCTGGCCGGCCGCGCCCGGGGACGCTGGGTCGTCCGGATCGGCGGCTGAGCGGGACGCGCCCGAGCGCCCGCGCCGAGCGGCCATCGCCGGGCCGTCCGCCCGAAGCTACCCCGCGGCGCGCCAGCGCAGGCGGATCGCCGCCCTGAGGCGCTCGCCGGGTCCGAGCGTCGCAAGGCCCGTGCCGGGGATGCCCCGCAGCCGGGCGTCGAGCGCGTCCGGCCAGGCGGTCTGCGGCTCGATGCACAGACCGGCCGGCGGGGTGTGGACGACGACGGTCGTGGCCGGCGGCGCGAACTCGACGTCCAGCTCGAAGTCCGGCCAGCGGACGCGGACCGGTGAGCGGGCGTCGACGTAGGCGTGGTCGAGCCTGCGCCGGCCGACGACCGGACCCTTGCGCAGGTCGGTCATGCCGCGCACCGCGGTCCGCCGGCCGGTCGGGATGAGCTCGCGGGTCACGAGGACCTCGCCGGCGTCCAGCTCGATCCGAACCTCGCCCTCGTCCCTCCGGAACCAGGGGTGCCAGCCGAGCGCCGCCGGCATCGATCGCTCGGCGACGATCTCGGCCTCGAGGGTGAGACCGCTCGGGTCGAGCTCGACCCGCTGGCGGACGGTCCCGCCGAGCGGCCAGCCGGCGGGCTCGAGCTCGAAGGTCAGCTCGGCCGACCGGCCGGACGCTCGCTCGACGGTCCAGCGCCGGTCATAGGCCACGCCGTGGATTGCGTGACGGCCGACCGTCCGCTCGAGCTGGAAGGTCCGGCCCTCCCAGTCGAGCTCGCCGTCGCGGAGCCGGCCCGGCCACGGGACCATCAGGTAGCAGCCCCAGCCGATCGCACGGACCCCGGCGGAGCGGGGAACGAGCAGCTCGCGTCCAGCCACCGACAGCGAGGCGAGCCGGCCGCCGTGGTCGGGGTCGATCGTCAGCGCCGCCGGGCCATCACGCAGCTCGATCACCGGGAGAAGCCGGGCAGCGCCCGGCCGCCGCCGAGCGCCGTCCGAACCATCTGGATCTCGGCCAGCCGGGCCTCGTCGATGGGTCGCGGATCGAGGGTCGTCCCGGCGTTCGTCCGCCAGCGACGGGCCACGTCGACCGGAGACTCGTCGCGCCAGACCGCCGTCGCCTGGACCGCCGCCCCGACCGCGACGGCCTCGTCGAGGTCCGGGATCACGAGCGGGCGACCGGACAGCCGGCCGACGACCTCGCGCCAGGTCGCCCCGCGTGCTCCGCCGCCGACGAGGATCAGTGGCGCGTCCGGGTCCAGGCCGCCCGCCGCCCGGCCGATCGCGTCGAGGGCCTCGAGCAGCGACACCACGGCGCCCTCGTAGGCCGCCATGAGGATCTGCTGCGGCGTCGTGGTGTGGCGCAGCCCGGTCAGCGTGCCGCTCGCGGCGGGCAGGTCCGGCGTGCGCTCGCCGTCGAGGTAGGGCACCACGACGACCGAGCCCGCCGGCGCGACGTCCTCACGGTCGAGCCCGAGCCAGCCGGCAATCCGGTCGACGGCCAGCGTGCAGTTCAGGGTGGCCGCGAGCGGCAGGAACCGGCCGTTCGCGTCGGCGAACCCGGCCACGATCCCGGTCGGATCCGCGGCCGGGCGGTCGGCCACCGCGAACACCGTGCCCGACGTTCCCAGGCTCATGACCGGCTGCCCGGTCGACAGGCCAAGCCCAAGCGCGGCGGCCATGTTGTCGCCGGTGCCCGGTCCGACGATCGTGCCCGCGGCGAGGCCGAGCTCGTCGGCGGCGGCCGGTCCGATCTCGCCGACCCGCTCGGTCGGCCCGGCGACCGTGGGCAGCAGCCGGGGGTCGAGGCTGATCTCGGGCAGCTCGAGCACGTCGTCGACGTAGGCGCCGGTCCGCGCCGACCACCAGCCGGTCCCGGAGGCGTCGCCGCGATCGGTCGACCCGCGACCGGTCAGGCGTTCGGTCAGGTAGTCGTGGGGCAGTCGGACGGCGGCCGTCGCGGCGGCAATCGGCGCCTCCACCCGGCGCAGCCAGGCCCACTTCGCGACGGTGAACGAGGCAACGGGTCGAAGACCGGTCAGGTTCGCCCACCGCTCGGGGCCGAGGCGCTCGGTCAGGAGCGCCGCGTCTTCCGCCGCCCGGGTGTCGTTCCAGAGCATGGCGGGCCGCAGCGGCAGCCCACCGTCATCGAGGACCACCAGGCCGTGCTGCTGGCCGCCGACCGCGATCGCCTCGACCGTACCCGTTGCGCCCGAGGCCGCCAGCGCTCCGCGGGTGGCCGTCCGCAGCGCCGCCCACCAGACGCGCGGGTCCGTTTCGCGCGCACCGGCGTCGCCGGTCACCTCGTGGCCGGCCTGGCCTCGACCGACGACCTCGCCCGACTCGGCGTCGACGATCAGCACCTTCGTGGCCTGGGTCGAGCAGTCGACTCCGGCGACGAGGCTTCGGCCGGTCACGCGGATCGCCCGAGATCGAGCTCGCCGCGCACCTGGGCCAGCCCCCGCTCGATCGGCTCGCGGGCGTCTGGCTCGGGATAGGGCGCGGCCGCCAGCGCATCGGCGAAGCCGAGCGACCCGGCCGCCACCCGACGAGCGAGATCGGCGATCGCCGCCACGTCGGCGATCGTCCGGTCGACGAAGGCCAGGTCGCCGACGTCGCCGTGGCCCGGGACGACCGCGCCTCGCACGAGCTCGCGAACGGCCCGCAGGGTCGCCGGCCAGTCGAGCGGATAGCCGTCGCCGAAACCCGGCGGGTGGCCGTTCTCGACGAGATCGCCGGCGAACACGACGTCGGCGTCCGGCACGACGACCACGATGTCGTCGTCGGTGTGGCCGCGGCCGAGGAACCGGAGCTCGAACCGGCGGCCGCCGACCACGAGATCGGCGCCCTCGTCGCCGAACGTCCGGTCGGGCGGATCGAGCACGACATCCGCCAGGCCTTCGGCGATCTCGGGCGACTCGTCGGCGAGCTCGACCAGGTCCGCGGCGGTCGTCTCGAGCACGCGCTGGGCGCAACGCAGGTGGCCCCAGATCGGCGCCGGGCGGAAGGTGGCGTTCCCGAACGTGTGGTCGAAGTGATGGTGGGTGTCGATGACCGCGGCCACGGCGAGCGGGGTGATCGCCCGGAGGTCGTCGAGGATCTCGCGCGCCTGGCCGGCGGTGCTCCGGGTGTCGATGACGACCGGGCCGTCGTCGGTCAGCAGGGCGCCGATGTTCTGACGGAAGAACCGATAGCGCCCGACGAAGACGCGCTCGCCGACCTCCGTCCAGCGTCCGTGCGTCACTCCGTGAAACCTCCTCCGTCGACCCCCACCGGATGGCATCCTAGCCGCCATGACCGGCCCGCGGACAGTCGTGTTCTTCCCCGAGGGTGCGTTTGGCCCGACGAACAACTGTGCCGGGATCGGCGCCGTCCTGCGCGAGCGCGGCCACCGGGTCGTGTTCATCGTCGAGGAGTCGTTCGCGGGGACGCTCGAGGCGAAGGGGTTCGAGGAGCGCCTCATGCGGCTCGGGCCGCCGCCCGAGGTACCCGAGGTGCCGGGCCAGTTCTGGAAGGACTTCATCCGCGACACGGCGCCGGTGTTCCGGACGCCCACCATCGAGCAGCTGAGCGGGTTCATCCAGCCGACCTGGGCGGCCCTGGTCGATGGCGCGAAGTACGTCCACCCGCGGCTCCTCGAGATCTTCGACGAGCTCGACCCGGACGTCATCGTCGAGGACAACGTCGTGGCCTTCCCGGCGCTCCCGGCGTCCGGCCGGCCGTGGGTCCGGATCGCCTCGTGCAACCCGGCCGAGCTGCTCGACCCGGAGGTCCCACCGGTCTTCTCCGGCTACCCGGCCGACGACCGATCGGGCTGGCCGGCGTTCCGAGCCGAGTACCGCCGGGTCCATGCCGACCTGTGGGCCGACTTCGACGCGTTCTGCCGCGAGCACGGCGCGCCCGGCCTGCCCGACGGGCCGAGCGGGCCGTCGTTCATCCACGAGTCGCCCTACCTCAATCTCTACCTCTATCCGGCCGAGGCCGACTACGCCCGGTCCGCGCCGCTCGCCCCGACCTGGCACCGGCTCGAGTCGTCGGCCCGAGTCGCGGACGTGGACTGGGAGATCCCCGCCGAGCTCGCCGCGGGCCAGGGCGCGCTCATCTACCTCAGCCTGGGCAGCCTCGGCTCGGCCGACGTCGACCTGATGCGGAGGCTGGTCGAGGTGCTCGCTGCGACGCCCCACCGCTACGTCGTGTCGAAGGGGCCCCAGGCCGACCAGTACGAGCTGGCCGACAACATGGTGGGTGGCGAGTTCGTGCCCCAGCGAGCCATCCTGCCCAGGGTCGACCTGGTCATCACCCACGGCGGGAACAACACCGTCACCGAGTGCTTCCATGACGGCCGGCCGATGATCCTGCTGCCGCTGTTCTGGGACCAGTACGACAACGCCCAGCGGGTCGACGAGACGGGCTTCGGCGTCCGCCTGCCGACCTACACGTTCGAGCCGTCGGCGATGACCGCGGCGATCGACCGGCTCCTGGCGGATCGCGCGCTTCACGCCCGCCTGGGCGCGATCTCGGCCCGGCTCCGCGCCCAGCCCGGGGACCGTCCGCGCCGCCGACCTCAGTCGAGCGGCTGGCGACCGCTGGGACTGCCTCGGGCTGAGGCTCCGTCGTCGACGGCCCGTCGCGCACGACGAACGCGTGCCGGGCGGGCTCGACCCGTCGGCGCCAGGCCAGCCCGCAGGTTGAGACGCGCTTCCCACGGGAGCGCACAATCAGGTCCCACATCGCACGTCCCCGATCGCCTGATCGCCACCAACCACCCAGGAGGCCCCCCGATGACCGACACCCTCGAGCGCGTCAAGACCTACCAGCAGTTCATCGACGGCGCCTGGGTGGACAGCGCCAGTGGCCAGACGCTCGCGGTCGAGAACCCGGCCGACGGCCAGGTGATCGCCAACGTCCAGGCATCGGGCCCCGAGGACGTCGATCGGGCGGCCAGGGCCGCCGCCCGGGCCTTCGAGAGCTGGCAGCACACGACCCCGCAGGACCGCAGCCTGCTGATGCTCAAGCTGGCCGACGCCATCGAGGCGCGCGCCGATGAGATCGGCCGAGTCGAGTCGAAGAACGCGGGCAAGCCGGTCGGGGCGGCGATCGACGAGGTCCCGGTCGTCGTCGACAACCTGCGCTTCTTCGCCGGGGCGGGCCGGGTGCTCGAGGGCAAGGCCGCCAACGAGTACCTGGCCGATCACACGAGCCTCATCCGGCGCGAGCCGGTCGGGGTCGTCGCTTCGATCGCGCCCTGGAACTACCCGATCATGATGGCCGGCTGGAAGATCGGCCCGGCCCTCATGGCCGGCAACACGGTGGTCCTCAAGCCGTCGGCGCGGACACCGCTGACCGCGTTGATCCTCGGCGAGATCGCCGCCGAGATCCTGCCGCCCGGAGTGCTCAACGTGATCACCGGGACCGGCGCCGCGATCGGCGACGCGCTCGTGGCCCATCCCAAGGTCGGGATGATCTCGGTCACCGGCGACACGGAGACCGGCAAGCACATCGCCCGGACCGCGGCCGACATGGTGAAGCGGCTCCATCTCGAGCTCGGTGGCAAGGCGCCGGTCATCGTCTTCGACGACGCCGACCTCGAGGCGGTCATCGAGAACCTCAAGGTGTTCAGCTACTGGAACGCGGGCCAGGACTGCACGGCGCCATGCCGGGTCATCACCGGCCCGAAGGTCTACGACCGGTTCGTGGCCGACCTGGCCGACCAGGTCAAGACGATCAAGTGGGGCGACCCGGCCGAAGGCGACGAGATCGAGATGGGCTCGCTCATCGCCGGCGCCCAGGCCGACAAGGTCGAGGGGATGGTCGATCGAGCGAAGTCGGGCGCCGAGATCGTGACCGGCGGCCATCGCCCGGACCGGCCCGGTGCCTACTTCGAGCCGACCGTCATCGCCGGTCCGGACCAGAAGAGCGAGATCGTCCAGGACGAGGTCTTCGGACCGGTCGTCACGATCCAGCGCTTCAGCGACGAGGCCCAGGCGATCGCCTGGGCGAACGACGTCCGGTTCGGGCTGGCCGGCTCGGTCTGGACGGGCGACATCGGCAAGGCCCTCAGGGTCGCCAAGGCCATCCAGTTCGGCACGGTCTGGATCAACGACCACTTCACGCTGGCCTCCGAGATGCCGCACGGCGGGTTCAAGGAGTCCGGCTACGGCAAGGACCAGTCGATGTACGCGATCGAGGACTACACGGTCGTCAAGCACGTGATGATCAAGTCCTGAACCCGGCGATCGAGGCCGCCCTGACCGTCGAGCTGGTCGACGGCCGGCGCTGGTACGGGGGCAAGGGCCGGCGGGTTGCGGCGATCCGGGCGGTCGACACGGTGGAGCTCGGGCGCGCCGGGCGGCCCGATGACCCGGCCATCGAGAGCGGCACCGCCGTCCTCGCCATCGTCGAGGTCGTGGACGACATCCGCCGCGACCGATCGCTATCTCGTGCCGTTCGTCGCGGTCGCCGGATCCGATCGCGCCCGCGAGGCCGAACCGGGCGACGGCGTCTGGCGCGCACTCGCCGTCGCCATCGCCGCCGGCCGGGTGCTCGGGACGGAGGCCGGCGGCGTCCTGGTCTGTCGGCCCGGTCTGGCCCTGGCTGCGTTCGCTCCGGGCGGCGCGCGGGAGCTCGCCGATTGGTCCGAGCGATCGCTCGGCGCCGACCAATCGAACACGTCGACCGTTCTCGGCGAGCGACTCCTGCTGAAGGCGTTCCGGCGGGTCGTCCCGGGGCTCAACCCGGACCTCGAGCTGACGGCGTTCCTGGCCGAGGAGCGCGTGCTGCGGATCGTCCCGGCGCTGGGCGGCTCGGCCGAGTACGTCGGCCCGGACGGGTCGGTGGCCACCGTCGCGATGCTCGAGGAGCTCGTGCCCGATGCCGAGGATGCCTTCGAGACGACGGCGGAGCGACTGGCCGGCTGGATCGCGGCGCCGGGTGCCGTCGCCCTCGAGTACGCGACCGAGGACGCAGCCGAGCTGGGCACCGTCCTGGCCGAGCTCCACGCGGCCCTGGCCGACCCCGGCGAGGTCGAGGCGTTCGCACCGCGACGGGTCGAGCCGGACGATCGCCGGACGTGGCGGCTCGATGCCGAGCGCCGGCTCGACGAGGCTCTCGTCCTGCTGGCCGGTGACCCCGCCGTCGGACGCGACCTCGCGGCGTGGGCGCCGGCCATCCGCGGTCGGCTGGAAGCGCTCGAACGTCCTACCGGATCCGAGCTGGTGACCCGCGTGCACGGCGATCTCCACCTCGGGCAGATCCTCCGGACGCCGGCCGGCTTCGTGCTGGTCGACTTCGAAGGCGAGCCGATGCGTCCGATCGAGGAGCGGCGCCGGCTGGCCTCCCCGATGCGCGACGTCGCCGGCCTGCTCCTGTCGTTCGACCACGTCTCGACCTACGCCGAGCGCCTCGCGATCGACCGCGGCTGGTCCGCCGACGAGCACACGGGGCTGGATCTCGCGGCCTGGCGGCGGCGATCGCGCGAGCGGCTGCTCCGGTCCTACGGTGCGGGCCTGCGCCGGGCCGGCGCGCCAGTCGCCCCGGACGCGGACCTGATCGACGAGCTGGCCGTCGCCAAGGAGTGTGACGAGTTCGTGTATGCCGCGACGTACGTGCCGGACTGGCTCTATGCCCCGCACGCCGGGATGCGCCGGCTGATCGTCGGCGAGGACGACGGGGATCGCGCGGCGGTACGGTCGGCGTGACCGAGGCAAGGGCGGCCCTCGACGGGCTCGACGGGCTTGGAGGGCTCGATCGCTCCGCGTTCCGATCCGCCGTCCTCGACTGGTACGACGGGCAGGGTCGTCGACTGCCGTTCCGCGGCCCGACCGACCCGTACCTCGTCCTCGTGTCGGAGACGATCCTCCAGCAGACCCAGGTGGCGCGCGGCGGACCTGCCTGGGAGGCGTTCGTCGCCCGATTCCCGACGGTCGAGGCACTCGCCGCGGCGAGCCCCGCGGACGTGCTGCGGGCCTGGCGCGGTCTCGGCTACAACCGCCGGGCGATCAGCCTCCAGCGTGCGGCCCGGATCGTCGTCGACGAGCTCGGCGGTGAGTTCCCGCGCGACGTGGCCGGGCTCGAACGCCTGCCCGGGGTCGGTCCGTACACGGCCCGGGCCATCGCCTCGATCGCATTCGGGCTGCCCGTCGGCGCCGTCGACACGAACGTCCGGCGGGTGCTCGGCCGGGTCGTCGCGGGCGATCCCGAGGCGGTCCGCGGGCCGGATCTCCAGGCGCTGGCAGACGCGCTCGCGACAACCGATCGGCCGGAACGGGCAGCCGACTGGACCCACGCCCTGATGGACCTCGGCTCGACGATCTGCACCCCGCGTCGGCCGCGCTGCGACGAGTGCCCCGTTCGAGCGGCCTGCCGCTACTCGCTCGATGCGGGGCGCGCGGTCGGCCCGGCCGGGTCGACCGCGCGCCGCACGACGACCCGGCGGTCGATCGCACGCGAGCGGCCGGCTCCGTTCGAGAGCTCGAGACGCTGGTTGCGCGGCCGGATCCTCGACCGGCTCCGCGACGCCGACGACAGCAGCTGGACGACGTTCGACGGCCCGATCGGCGGTCACGACCGAAGCGCAGTCCACGATGCGCTGGCCGGCCTGGCCAGGGACGGTCTCGTCGAGCTCGCCTCGGCTCCCGGGCCACCTCGCGCGAGGCTCCCGATCGCCTGACCGGCGCAGACGCCGATCCGGCGCCGGAGCGGCCCGGGTCAGATCCGCGACGACTCGGATACGCTGCGCGTGTGGACACGACGATCAGCCGGTCGCAGACCGAGCCGCTCCCGGCCGACGACCCGGGGCTGATGTCGGCCGGCTTGCGCGACCTCGTCCGGCGCTGGTCGGCAACGAAGGACCGGGCGCCGATGAGCGCCGCGGCCATGACCGGAGCCGATCGCCGGGCCCAGGCGCTCGGCGTCCCGGGCTCCAGGCTGATGGAGCACGCGGGGACGGCCGTGGCGGCCGCCGTGCGGGCCGTCGGCGCGGACCAGGACCGGCTGGACCTCGGTCCGATCCTCATCCTGTGCGGGCCCGGCAACAACGGCGGCGACGGGCTGGTCGCCGCGCGCCGGCTGGGCCGGATCGGGCTGCCGGTCGTGGCGGTCCTCGTGTCCGGCGACAACCGGCCGGGCACCGTCGACGCGGCCAAGAACTGGGATCGCCTGGCCGGCGAGCCGACCGTCACCCGGATCCACGCCGCGGTCCCACGCGACCTGTCGATCCTGGCCCAGGGCGTCGAGAAGGCCGGCGTCGTCGTCGACGCGCTGCTCGGGACCGGGGTCAAGGGAGCCCTGCGCGAGCCGATCCGGTCCGGCGTCGAGCTGATCCGGCGGGCCCGCGAAGCCGGCGTGCCGGTCGTCGCCGTCGACACCCCGACGGCGGTCGACCTGACGAGCGGTGAGCCGTCCGATCCGGCCGTCCGGGCGGACCTGACCGTCACCTTCCATCGACCGAAGACCGGGCTGCTGACGAAGCGCGGGGCGGCCCTGGCCGGTCGGGTCCTCGTCGCTCCGATCGGGATCCCGGCCGAGGCCGATCGTGGCTGACCGCCTCGTCGTCGGCTGGCGGGAGGTCCTCCTCGTGTCGGTCGCGGTCGTCGGCGTCGTGCTCGGCCTGGCGGTCGGGACGAGCCTGCTGCCAACCGACGTCCAGCGGATCGTCTTCCGGACGCCGCTCCTGATCACGATCCTGATCGTGGGCACGGCGGTCGTGCTCATCCGTCTCGTCCGCCGGCCCCCGGACCGATGAGCGCGGTCCTGGCGGCCCGCCGGCGGGAGCTCGAGACCCTCGCCTCTGAGCGGTGGGACCTGCTCGTGGTCGGCGGCGGGATCACCGGGTCAGGGATCCTCCTCGACGCCGCGAGCCGCGGCCTGCGCGCCGCGTTGATCGAGCGCGATGACATCGCGGTCGGCACGAGCGGGCGGTCGTCCCGGCTGATCCACGGCGGCCTGCGCTACCTCGAGCAGTTCCGGATCGGGCTGGTCCGCGAAGCGCTCGCGGAGCGAGGCAGGCTCCTGCGGCTCGCGCCGCACCTCGTCCGGATCGAGCCGTTCGTGTTCCCGCTCTACGGTGGGCCCCTGACCCGCCCGTTCTACGACGCCGGGCTCACCCTGTACGACCTGCTCGGCGCCGCGTCCGACGGCGGCTGGCACCGTCATCTGTCGGTCGACGAGGCGCTCGAGGCGACCCCGGTCCTCAAGCGGGACCGCCTCCGCGGCGCGTTCGTCTACCACGATGGCCAGGAGGACGATGCCCGGTACACGCTGGCGGTGGCCCGGACCGCGCGGATCGAGGGGGCCTTGCCGGTCACCAGGGTGAGCGCGACCGGGCCCATCGAGCGCTCCGGCCGGATCGCCGGCGTGACCGCCCGGGACGAGCTCCGCGGCGACCTGCTCGAGATCGCCGCCGAGCACGTGATCGACGCCACGGGAGTCTGGTCCGGTCGAGCCGACGGCCCGTTCCCGGCCGGCGGCTCCGGACCGACCGTTCGGCCCAGCCGTGGGACCCATCTCGTCGTGCCGCGCGACCGGATCCCGAGCTCGCATGGCCTGACCCTGCGCATCCCGGGCCGGGTCTGCTTCCTCGTCCCGTGGCCGGATCGGTGGGTGATCGGGACGACCGACCTCGACGACGACGGGCCGGTGGACCGGCCGGTGCCGACGGCGGCCGAGGTGGACACCATCCTCGGCAACGTCAACGCGACCCTCGACGTCGACCTCAGCCGGGCGGACCTCGTCGGGGCCTACACCGGGCTGCGCCCCCTCGCCACCGATCCCGGCGGCCACCCCGGGTCGACCGTGAAGGCGTCCCGCGAGCACCGGATCCGGGTCGATCCGAACGGGCTCGTCAGGATCGGCGGCGGGAAGTACACGACCTACCGGCTGATGGCTGCCCAGACGGTCGACACCGCGCTCGGCCAGGACGTCGCCCGGGCGCGGCCCTCACGCACCGCCGAGCAGCCGCTGGTCGGTGCGGCGCCGGTCTCCGCCCTCGACGAGCTGGCGGTCCAGCTGGCCGCCGAGACCGGTCTGGATGCCGGCCGCGCCGAGCGCCTCGTCGCCAGGCACGGGACCGAGGCCGCCGAGGTGGTCGCGCTCGGGCGGGAGCTCGACCTGCTCCGACCGCTCGGGCCGGACATCGCCCACCTCGAGGTCGAGGTCGTGCGGGCCGCCCGGGTCGAGGCCGCCCTGTCGCTCGACGACGTCATGGCCCGGCGGACCCGGCTCGCCCAGGAGCTCGCGGACCGGGGCGCCGCGATCGCCCCGCGGGTGGCCGAGCTCCTCGGCGCCGAGCTCGACTGGACGGCGACCGACCAGGCGGCGGCGATCGATCGGTACCTCGCCTCGGCCCATCGCGAGTACGACGTTCCCGGCTCGGAGCCAGCGCCCGATCGAGCGGTGGCGGCGGCCGCCGAGCCGGACGGCGTGCCGGTCGGCGCCTGACCGACCGATCGCGATGGCCGCGTCGCTGATCCTCGCGCTCGACCAGGGCACGACGTCATCGCGGGCGATCCTCGTCGACGCAAGCGGTGGGATCCGCGCCTCGGCGTCCGAGGAGCTGCCCCAGATCTTCCCCGGCCCGGCCCAGGTCGAGCACGATCCGGAGGCGATCTGGTCGACCCAGCTCCGGACCGCCCAGCGCGTCCTGGCCGAGTCGGCGACCGATCCCGCAACCGTCGCCGCCCTCGGCGTGACGAACCAGCGCGAGACGACGATCGTCTGGGAGCGGTCGACCGGCCGGCCGGTCGCGAACGCGATCGTCTGGCAGAGCCGGGTCACCGCGGCGCGCTGCGACGCGTTGCGAGCCGCCGGCCACGAGCCGCTCTTCCGGGCCCGAACGGGCCTCCCGATCGACGCCTACTTCAGCGGGCCGAAGATCGCCGAGATCCTCGACCGGACGCCGGGCCTGCGCGGGCGCGCCGAACGCGGCGAGCTCGCCTTCGGGACCGTCGACACGTTCCTCATCTGGCGGCTGACCGGTGGCCGGGTCCACGCGACCGACGTCTCGAACGCCAGCCGGACGCTCCTGTTCGACATCCATCGGCTGGAATGGGACCCGGAGCTGTGCGCGATCGTCGGCGTGCCGCACGCGTTGCTCCCCGAGGTGCGCTCGTCGTCGGAGGTCTTCGGCGAGACCGACCCCGGGCTGTTCGGGCGATCGATCCCGATCGCCGGCTGTGCCGGCGACCAGCAGGCCGCGACGTTCGGCCAGGCCTGCTTCGAACCGGGCGCGACGAAGGTCACCTACGGCACCGGGGCATTCCTGCTGATGAACACCGGCAGCCGGCCGGTTGCCTCGGCCAACGGGCTGCTGACCACCGTCGGCTGGCGTCTCGCGGCCGACGCCGGCAGCACGTACGCCCTCGAGGGCTCGGCGTTCGTGGCGGGCGCCGCCGTCCAATGGCTGCGGGACGGGCTGCGGGCCGGCCGGGACGCGTCCGAGATCGCCGCCCTGGCCGACAGCGTGACCGATACCGGCGGGGTCTACCTCGTGCCTGCCTTCGTCGGGCTGGGGGCGCCGTACTGGGACGCCTACGCCCGCGGGACGCTCGTCGGCCTGACCCGGGGCACGGGCCTCGCGGAGATCGCGCGCGCGGCGATCGACGCGATGGCCTACCAGGTTGCCGACGTCGTCGATGCGATGCGCGCCGACGCCGGGATCCCGCTCGACGTCCTCAGGGTCGACGGCGGGGCGTCGGCCAACGACCGGCTGTGCCAGCTCCAGGCCGATCTGCTCGACATTCCCGTGGAGCGGCCGGTCCACCTCGAGACCACGGCGATCGGCGCCGCCGCGCTGGCCGGCCTGGCAGTCGGGCTCTGGCCGAGTCCGGAGGCGTTCGCCGCGACCCGGGCGATCGATCGGCGGTTCGAGCCGGCGATGGACCAGGCCCGTCGCGAGCGGCTCCTCCGCGGCTGGCACCGAGCGGTCGAGCGTTCGCTCGGCTGGGCCGAGCCCGAGGCGTGAGGCGGGCGTCCGGATCGCTGCTGCACGGCCGCGCCGGCCGGCGAAGCTCACGACACCGGATTCCGCAGCACATTTTCCCCCCTGTACAGGCCCGGAATGAGGGCCTACACTCCGACGATCAAACGTCACGGCTGGGCCGTGACCAGAGCACGTAGCTCGACGACCGACTCCTCTCACGGCTGACGCGAGAAATCGACGGATCGCGCGGCTACCCAGAGGAGTTTTCGTTTAGGTGTACAACGACAAGAACCTGACCTGCGCCGATTGCGGGCAGGAGTTCGTCTTCACTGCCAGCGAGCAGGATTTCTACGCACAGCGCAATTTCACCGAGCCCCGCCGCTGCCCGAGCTGTCGGGCCAGCCGCAAGGCGGCTCGAAACGCCGAGACCGGCGGCTACAGCTCAGGCGGCTACGGAGCCGGTGGCTCCTACAGCGCCGGCGGCGGTGGCAGCTACGCCGGCGGTGGCGGCTACGGCAGCCGCGACCGGGGTCCGCGTGAGATGTTCACCGCGACCTGCAGCAACTGCGGGCGCGAGGCCCAGGTCCCGTTCCGCCCGACCAGCGGCAAGCCCGTCTACTGCAGCGACTGCTTCCGGAGCATGCGCGGCGGCTGACCGGCCACTCGGCAGCTGACGATCGCATCGACCCGGTCCGAACGTATCGGACCGGGTCGTTCGATTTCGCGCTGCTGTTCGATCCCCGCGGACCGTCTCCGGGGGTCGTGGCACGAGGGTCGCTAGACGGAGTCGCCGACGGTGCTCAGGATCGTGCTGAGTTGCCCACCGAGAAAGAGCAGGGCGATGACGGCGACGATGGCAATCAGGGCGAGGATGAGGGCGTACTCGGCAAGACCCTGCCCACGGGCCGGAGCCTGATCCGATCGCAGGGTGGTGCGGACCGACTCCGAGAGCTGGCCCAACAGGATCCGGGTGCAGACGACCATTTGCAATCACCTCGGTTGGATGACGGGCGTCGAGCGCCGGGTGGCGGTCGAACTGGTACTACTGTCGAGCCGACCCGGACTAGACCGCCAATAGGACTATCGGGTATCGAAGTACTACCGCCAAGCGTGAAACCGCGCTCACGACCCCGGAAGTGGTGTCCCCTGACACCGAACCCTGGTACCTATGGCCGGGAGCGTCCTGGGCTCCGCCTGTCGATCGCCATCCGTCGCAAGGAGGTCAGCCGAACGACGTTCGCGCTCAGCCGGCGCCGCCGGCACCCCCGCTGCGGCCGCTCAGCAGGCCCAGGTCGAACTTGCGCTCGGTGCCATGGAGGAGCCGGTCGATGTTGTCGGCGTGGGCGATCCAGACCACCGCGACGCCGACGACCGCGTAGAGGAGATAGGCCGGCGGCACCGTTCCGTTGATGACGAGGAAGACGAGCGCGACGGCCGGGATCATCGCCGCCGACCCGAGCAGCGAACCGAGCGACACGTAGCGGGTGATCAACACCACGCCGACGAACACCGGGGCCGCCAGGATGACCGCCAGCGGCTGGATCACCAGCATCGTCCCGACGCCGGTCGCCACCCCGCGGCCGCCGTGGAAGCCGAGGAAGATCGAGCGCGCCGACCCGATCACGGCAGCCACGCCGCAGGCCGCTTCGAGGGCCGGATCGCCGCCGGTCAGCCAGCGTGCGACGAGCACCGGCAGGGCGCCCTTGGCGACGTCGCCGATCACGACGATCGCTGCGAGCCTGCGACCCATCGTCCGCAGCGCGTTCGTACCGCCGGTCCGACCGGAGCCCGACTGTCCGCGGGTCCGGGGCCCCGGCGAACCGCGCCACGATCACTCCGAACGGGATCGAGCCCGCGATGTAGGCAAGGCCGATGAGGAGCGCCGCGCCGAGAGGCTGCATGGACCGCCGAACCTCCAGGGCGACTCCCGCGCGCACCGTCGCGAGAGGCCGGATTCGGAGCATAGCATCGGTCCGCGACGGGCTCGGCCGGGTCGGTTGCGCCGCTCGGGACGCGGCGCGTACCATCGGCCGGTGATCCGCGCCGCCGTCCGGCCGCCGCAGCCCACCACAGACCCAGAGGCGCGTTAGATCCATGGCCGTCGGCTCAAGCAACGACTTCGACCTCGTGGTCCTCGGCGCCGGCACCGGTGGATACACGGCCGCCTTCCGGGCCGCGCAGCTCGGCCTGCGGGTGGCGCTCGTCGACGAGGACAAGCTCGGCGGGACGTGCCTCCATCGCGGCTGCATCCCGACCAAGGCGTTGCTCGAGTCGGCCGAGACGATCAATCGGGCCCGGCACCTCAAGGACTACGGCGTGGTGCTGCCCGGCGAGCCGACGATCGACTATCCGGCGATGGCCGCCCGGCGCGACCAGGCCGTCAAGCGGCTGTGGACCGGGCTCAAGAGCCTTGTCGACAAGAACAAGGTCGCCTGGATCCACGGCCGCGGCCGGCTCGACAGCCCCGGCCGGATCCGGGTGAGCCAGGCCGGCGAGGACGGCACGCCGGGCGCCGGCGGGGAGCGGCTCCTCCAGGCGACCGACGTCATCGTGGCCACCGGGAGCCGGGTCAAGAGCCTGCCCGGGCTCGAGCCCGACGGCACCCGGATCGTGACGTCGGACGACATCCTCCGGCGTGACTCGGCGCCGGCCAGCCTGATCGTCGTCGGAGCCGGTGCCGTCGGCGTCGAGTTTGCCAGCTTCTTCAACGACATCGGCACCCAGGTGACCCTGCTCGAGTACCTCCCGGCGATCGTGCCGCTCGAGGATCGCGAGGTCAGCCAGCTCGTGGAGCGGAGCTTCACGAAGCGGGGGATCAGGGTCATGACGAAGGCCCGCTTCGACCCGGCGGCGGTGGTCGCCGACAAGAAGGGCGTCCGGCTGACCGTCGGTCCCGAGGGTGGCGCGACCGAGGAGATCGCGGCCGAGGCGATGCTGGTCGCGACCGGCCGGGCCGCCAACGTCGAGGACATCGGCCTCGAGACGACCAAGGTCGAGCTCGACCGCGGCCTGATCAAGGTCAACGGACGGATGCGGACCCGTGAGCCGCACATCTACGCGATCGGCGACGTCATCGGCGGGCTGTGGCTGGCCCACACCGCCGCTCACGAGGGGATCGTCGCCGCCCACACGATCGCCGGCGATCCCGATGTCCACGAGATCGACTACGTCAAGCAGCCGCGGGCGACCTACTGCCGGCCGGAGATCGCCTCGATCGGGCTGACCGAGCAGCAGTGCCAGGAGCAGGGCATCGCGTACAAGGTCGGCAAGGTCCCGTTCCAGGCGATCGCCAAGGCGATCATCGGGGGCGAGTACGAGGGCTTCGCGAAGGTCATCGGCGACCCGGTCTCGGGCGACACGCTGGGGGTCCACATCGTCGGTCCCCACGCGACCGATCTCATCGCCGAGGCCTCGCTGGCGTTCGAGCTCGACGCGACGCCGGCCGAGATCGGCGGCTCGACCCATCCCCACCCGACCCTGTCGGAGGTCATCGGCGAGGCGGCCATGGCGGTCGACGGGCGGTCCATCAACTTCTGACAGCGGGGAGCGACGTCCTGACCACACGACGAGCGACCGTGCGACGGAGACGAGGGTGACGGCCACCGGCCGGGCCAAGGGGACCTCGCCGGATCGGCCCGGGGCGGACCTCGGCCTGGCCGACGACGACCTCCTGGCGATGTACCGGATGGTGGCCCTGGCCCGGGCGGTCGACGAGCGGATGTGGGTGCTCAACCGGGCCGGTCGCATCCCGTTCGTGATCAGCGGCCAGGGCCACGAAGGCGCCCAGGTCGGAGTGACCTGGGCCCTGCGCAAGGGTCACGACTGGATCGCCCCGTTCTATCGCTCGATCGCGATGTGCCTGACGTTCGGGATGAGCCCGCGCGACATCCTGCTCGCCCAGTACGCCAAGGCGACCGACCCGTCGTCGGGTGGGCGCCAGATGCCCGGCCACTACGGCGATCGGCGGCGCAACCTGCTGTCGGTCAGCTCGCCGGTCGCGACCCAGATCCTCCACGCCGTCGGGATCGCCCTGGCGGCCAGGATCCGGGGCACCGGGCAGGTGGCCCTGGCCGCGATGGGCGAGGGCTCGTCGAACCAGGGCGACGTCCACGAGGCGCTCAACTTCGCGGCCATCCACAGGCTGCCGTTCGTGTTCCTCGTCGAGAACAACGGCTACGCGATCAGCGTGCCGGCTGCGCGCGAGCTCGCCCTGCCCGACGTCGCCTCGCGCGCCGCCGGCTACGGCATCCCGGGGGTCGTCGTCGACGGCTCGGACGTGCTCGCCTGCTACGCCGCGGCCCGGACGGCGGTGGACAGGGCTCGGGCCGGCGATGGGCCGACGCTGATCGAGGCCAAGGTGACCCGGTTGACGGGCCACTCGTCGGACGACCAGCAGACGAAGTACCGCTCCGAGGAGGAGCTGACGGCCGAGAAGGGCCGCGACGCGCTGCCCCGCTTCCGCGATCAGCTGCGGGCCGCCGGAGTCCTGACGGAGACGGTCGAGGCCGAGCTGACGGCGGAGCTCGCGGCGCTCGTCGAGGACGCCACCGACTTCGCGGAGGGCGAGCCGGATCCCGACCCGTCGACGGCGATGCGCTGGGTCTACGCCGAGGACTGGCCCTCGGAGACGCCCCCGCCGTGGGGTCTCGGCGACGGTCCGACCGGGCCCGGGGACGCCGGCTGATGGCGCTGATGACGTTCATCGAGGCGATCCGCGACACGCTGGTCCAGGAGATGCGGCGCGACGACAGCGTGATCGTCCTCGGCGAGGACGTCGGCAAGAAGGGCGGCGTGTTCCTGGCGACCGACGGCCTGTGGGCCGAGTTCGGCGAGGACCGGGTGATCGACACGCCGCTGACCGAGTCGATGATCGTCGGGACCTCGATCGGGGCCGCCGTCAACGGCCTGCGCCCGGTTGCCGAGATCCAGTTCGCCGACTTCATCCATCCCGGCCTTCAACCAGATCGTGTCCGAGGCGGCCCGGATGCGCTACCGGTCGAACAACGCGGTCGGCGTGCCGATGACGATCCGGGCACCGTACGGCGGCGGCGTCCACGGGGCGCTCTACCACTCGCAGTCGGTCGAGGCGTTCTTCACCCACGTGCCGGGTCTCAAGGTCGTCGTGCCGTCGACGCCACATGACGCGCGGGGCTTGCTTCGCAGCTCGATCCGTGACGACGACCCGGTCCTGTTCTTCGAGCACAAGAAGATGTACCGGAGCGTGCGCGGCGAGGTCCCGGACGGCGACTTCGTGGTGCCGCTCGGCCGCGCCCGGGTAACCCACCCCGGCTCGCAGCTGACGGTTATCGCCTACGGCCTCATGGCCCATTACGCGCTCGAAGCGGCCGACCGGGTGGCAGAGGAGGGGATCAGCGTCGAGGTCGTCGACCTGCGCACGCTCCGGCCGCTCGACAAGGACACCGTGCTGACCTCGGTCCGGAAGACCGGCAAGTGCCTCGTCGTGTACGAGGACAACAAGTTCGGCGGCTATGGCGCGGAGGTGGCCGCGATCGTGGCCGAGGAGGCGTTCGACTACCTCGACGGCCCGGTCACCCGGATCGCCGGGCCCGACGTGCCCGGGGTCCCGTACAACCATGTCCTCGAGGACTGGTTCATGGTCGACCCGGAGAAGATCGTCGCCGGGATCCGCAAGCTCGCCGCGTACTGAGGCCCGGACTGGGCCGGTCGCGGGCATCCGATCGAACAGGTCGAGGACGTACGCCGTAGACTCGTCCGGAGCCATGAGGCGTCCGCGCTCGAGAGCCGCCTCGAGCCGCTCTGGATCCATTTCGGCGGTTAGTCGCCCGAGCGGATCGCCCTGCTCGACGACCCTGCCGAGGCCTCGCGGTGGTCGGACACCATAGCGCCTGGACTGGCTCTGGTAGGCGCCCATGATGACCGCGCCTGGTTCCGGTCCGACCAGCTCGATGGCCACCATCGCGGCCACCGGGAGAGCGACCGTCATCCCCGTCACGTCAGAGACTTGTCGGGCGATGCCGAGGGCCGTGATGAACCAGCGGGCCGCCGCGTCGCGGTCCCCTGCGTCGAGGCTCATCGTGGCGAGGCTGCTCGCGGCGAGTGACGTGTAGTACAGGTCGTCGGCCTCGCGCGAGGCTTCGAAGGCTTCCGTCCAGCGCTCGATCGCCTCGTCCCGCCGGCCGGCAGCCGCGAGCGCCGCGCCGCGGACCCACATGAGCCGCGCCAGGTTGCCGGTCTCCCCGAGACGCTCGTAGATCGTGGCGGCCTCGTCGATCATCCAGGCGACCTCGGCCCAGTCATCGGGATCCACCGTGAACGGCAGGTTGAACAGTGCGTCGGCGATCCCGAGCGGGTCGTCGAGCTGACGGGCCAGGTCGAGCTGAGCCTGGTAGTCGCGCGCCGCCTCGTCCTGACGCCCCGAGTAGTAGGCCAGGGTGCCGGCCGACTCGAGCGCCCGCATCCGAACCTGATTCGGCGTTTCGGCTCCGGGGATCGCAAGGACGGCCGCCATCGTCGACCGTCCCTCCTCGAGCTCGCCGCGCAGGCTCCAGAACCGGGTCAAGGCCGTCGCCAGCCGGAGTCCCACCGCGGCCTCGCCGTTGTCGATCGCCCAGCGCACGCTGGCCCGGAGGTTGCCGAGCTCAGCTGCGAGCCGTTCGAGGACGGGAGCCTGACCGCGCCCCGGTAGCGCCGGCGCAACGGACTCGGCGAGCGCCAGGTAGGCCAGCGCATGGCGTCGAGCGACGGCCGGTTGGTCGGGTGCCGCGGCAAACCGGTCCGAAGCGGTCTCGCGGATCGTCTCGAGCATGTCGAAGCGGGTGGCACCGTGGTCGTCGGCCACGGACACGAGGCTCTGGTCGACCAGCTGCGAGACCTCGTCCAGGACGTCCCGGCCGGCCGGCCCGTCCGGGACGCAGACGGCCTCGAGCTCGTCCGCTCGGCAGCCGCCGACGAAGACGGCGAGCTGGGCGAACAACGACTGCGCGGCGGGATCGAGCAGGTCAAGGCTCCAGGCAACCGTGTCCTGGAGCGTCCGCTGCCGGGCAGGGATGTCGAGGTTGGCGGTGCCGGGCAGGGCCAGCCGGTTCGCCAGGCGGTCGCGGACACCGGCCACACCGAGCAGGGGGACCCTGGCAGCCGCCAGCTCGATCCCGAGTGGAAGGCCATCGAGCCGACGACAGATGTCGACCGCCGGCTCCGCGTTCTGGGCGGACAAGGTGAACGTCGATTGGGCTCGCCGGACGCGATCCACGAACAGCCGGACAGAGGGAACGCGTCCGACCTCATCGGGGATCGGAGCGCCACCTGCCTCCGGTACCGCCAGCGGGCCGAGGGCAAAGACCTGCTCGGCCGCGAGCCGCAGCGGCGCTCGGCTGGTCGCGATCACCTTGATCGTCGGCGCTGCACCCAGGACCTCGCCGACAATGCCCGCGCCGGCCAGGACCTGTTCGAAGTTGTCGAGCACGAGAAGCAGCGACCGGTCGGCGAGATTGTCGAGGAGTCGCTCTCGCGCCGATCGGCCGGTGATGTCGCGCAGGCCGAGCGCGGCGACGATCGACGATCCGACGAGGTCCGGGTCGGTGATCGGATCGAGCGGGACGAACCAGACGCCGTCGGGAAAGGCAGCAGCCGCACTCCGGGCAAGCTCGACCGCCAGGCTGGTCTTGCCGGTCCCGCCGGCCCCCAGCAGGGTGACGAGGCGGTTCTCGTTGAGCAGCCGCTCGAGCTCGACCAGCTCGCGCTCTCGCCCGACGAAGCTCGTCATCCGCGCCGGGAGATGAGCCGCTTCGACGTGCGCCGCGCGAATCGGCGGGAAGTCCGAAGGGAGACCAGCGATCGTGAGCTGATAGAGCCGCTCGACATCGACGAGCCCGCGCAATCGGTGGAGGCCGAGGTCGAGGAGACTGACGTCGGCAGGGAGGGCGCGTCGCGACAGCGCCATGGTCGCCTCGGACAGCAGGACCTGCCCGCCGTGCGCCGCGGCGGCCACCCGGGCGGCCCGGTTGATGTCGCCCGCCACGTGGTCGTCGCCGCCGGGGATGCCCTCGCCCGTATGGAGACCAATCCGGACGCGTACGACCGCGTCGACCGGCCAGGGCTCGGCGGCGAGCGCACGCTGCACCTCGATGGCGGCGTTGACGGCCGACGGCGCGTCTCGGAACACGACCAGGAACGCGTCACCCTGGGTCCCTCGCTCGATGCCTCCGAACGAGCCGAAGGCGGACCGCATGATCGCGTGGTGTCGCTCGAGCAGGTCGCGATAGGTCGCGGTGGGAAGCCGGTCGACGAGCTCGGTCGAGCCCTCGATGTCGGTGAACAGGAAGGTGACCGTTCCGGTGGGGAGCGCGCTCGACGGTGCGTCCATCGCCGCCGGTCAGGCCGCGCTGATCCGCTCGGCCAGCGTCGCGAGCATGGCCATGGCGGCCTCTGGACGCTCGCGCAGGATCGCCTTGAGGCCGATGCCGTCGATGATCAATCCGCGGACGTCACCGTCGGCCACGACGGTCGCCGCGCGGGGCTGTTCGCGGAGCACCGCAAGCTCGCCGATGTGATCGCCGGCGGCATACGACCGGACGTACTCGCCGTTGGCCCGGACGACGCGGACGGAGCTCTCGACGATCACGACCAGCTCCTGGCCCGGCTCTCGCTCGCGGACCAGCGCTCGCCGCCCGGATAGAGGTGCTCCGTGACGCTGGCGGCGATCCGCTGGAGGTCCTCGGGGCGAGCTGGCTGAACGCGGGACGCGGCTGAGGACAAGCATCCTGGCGATCCCATCGACCTCGGTCGTGTCATTGCACGTCCTGCAGCGATCGCATGGCTGTGCACGAGCAACAGCCCCGACAGCTCACCCGGTTGGGCCCGACCCCCACGGTCGGATCTCGTCGCCCCGGGTGGGATACACGGCGCGTCGAGCACGCCTGCATGAACGGCCACGTGTCGGGTGGTCGTCCTCGTGGCAGGGAGGACCAGAAGTCGGCTGACCGTCAGCGGGTTCCATCCGAAGCGCCTCGCGGCCACGACCGGACCGAGGCGGACCTTCTCGTCGTGCTTCCGGAGCGTCTCCTCCAGGGACGCGAGCTCGGTCTTCACCTCGACGACGAGCAGGGACCGGGTCGGGCCATGCCATCCGAGCAGATCGATCGAGCCACGCTCACCCCACTCCGGTAGGACACCTCGGGGCGGACCGTCCAGCCGGCCGCACTGAACGTCCGGAGCGTTGTCTCGACCAGTCGGGCGTGTCGCTCGTCGAGCAGTCGATCGGCGTCCGCCCCGAGCCGCGGCCCCGAAGCTGAAGCTCGGCGCCGACGTTCAACACGGCCGCGATTCGCCGCACGCTCGCCACGGTCATCCCGGCAACACACCCCCGCTCGACGTCCGAGATGACCGACTGTGAGACACCCGCGCGGGCTGCCAGATCGACCTGGCGCCAGCCGCGTCGTCGCCGAAGCGCGCGCACCAGCCTGCCGACCCGCTGATCGTCCAAGAGGCGACGATGACACCGGCTCCTTACGCGCCACTTGCCCGGATGGGCGACACTAGGCGGGACGGGCCGGGCCTGCTCACGAACGATTCGCGATCGAACGATCACGCTTTGGCGATCCGCCCTCGCGAATTCGCGATCGAACGATCACCCTTTGGCGATCCGCCCCTCGCGAGGAGGAACCAGACCAGTGGCCAAGGTGACGATGCCCCAGCTCGGCGAGAGCGTCGCCGAAGGGACGATCGGGAAGTGGCTGAAGCAGCCGGGCGATCACGTCGCGAAGTACGAGCCCCTCCTCGAGGTCATCACCGACAAGGTCAACGCGGAAGTTCCGTCCCCGTTCGAGGGCACCCTCACCGAGATCCTCGTCGAGGAAGGTGCGACGGTCCCGAACAACGCCGAGATCGCGATCATCGAGACGGCGGACGCGGGCGACGGCGCGGCCACCAACGGCTCCACCGCAGCCGCAGCGGCACCGACGGCCCCGACGGCCCAGACCGCCGCCGCCGCCCCGACGGCCCAGGCCGCCGCGACCCCGGCGCCGGCCGTCGAACCGGCGCACGGTCCGGCCGGCTCGGATGAGCGACCGCCCGCCGAGCCCGCCGCGGTCCCGATGGCCGCCGCCCAGGCGCCAACGGTCGCGCCTGTCGACCAGCCCGGCAACCCCGACGCGCGGATGACCCCGGCCGTGCGGCGGCTCCTTCGCGAGCACGGCCTGACCGCGGCCCAGATCGTCGGCACGGGCGGCGGCGGGCGGATCACGCGCGAGGACGTCATCGATCACGTCGAGGCCACCCGGACCGGCAAGCCGGTTGGCGCCCAGGGCCAGCTCGCGCCGACCTCCGCCGCGGCTCCGATCGGGTCGGCCCCGGCCGCCGGGCGGGCGACGGCACCGGCTCCGCCCTCGGCGCCGATCGACTTCCCGCCGGGAGCGGACGAGGTCCTCGTCCCGATGACCCAGATGCGCAAGGGGATCAGCGCCCAGATGACGCGCGCCCTGGCGGTGCCCCATGCCTACGTCTCGATGGAGGTCGACGCGACGAACCTCGTCCGGCTGCGCGAGTCGGCCAAGCGCGACTTCCAGGCCCGCGAGGGAACCTCGCTGAGCTATGTCCCGTTCGTCGTCAAGGCCAGCGTCGAGGCGCTCCGGCGACACCCGGCGTTCAACGCCCATTGGACCGACGGCGGCCTGCTGGCCAAGCGCCGGGTCAACGTCGGCGTCGCGGTCGCGGTCGACGACGGGCTCATCGTCCCGGTCATCCGCGACGTCGACGCGCTGTCGATCGCCGGCCTCAACCGGGCGATCGCCGACGTCGCCGCCCGGGCCCGGGCCGGCAAGCTCCGGCTCGACGACTTCGGCGGCGGCACGTTCACGATCGACAACACCGGCTGGCTCGGCTCCAACCTGACGATGCCGATCATCAACGTGCCGGAGGTCGCCATCCTGACCATGGAGGCGATCACGAAGCGGGCCGTCGTGGTCGAGACGCCGGCCGGCGATTCGATCGCGATCCGGCCCGTGATGAACATGGTCCTCGGCCTCGACCATCGGGCCAACGACGGTGGCGGCGGGGCTGCCTTCCTGCGCACGGTCAAGGCGTGGCTGGAGACGGTCGGGCCCGAGACCGCCCTGTACTGACCGCCGCGCGGAGCGGGACGCCGGGTCCATGCAGCTCTTCGTCACCGGCGGAGCCGGGTTCGTCGGCTCCGCGGTGGTCCGTCGGCTTGAGGTCGCGCGGCGACGCCGTCGTCGCGGCCGTCCGCGACCCGGATCGCGCCCGCGCGCTGTCCGGTCTCGGCTGTCGTCTCGTCCGCAGCGACCTGTCCTCGACCGCCGAGCTCACCGGGCTGATGGCCGGCTCCGACGCCGTGATCCACTCCGCGGGCTCGTACCGGATCGGGATCCGGCCGAGCGAGCGTCAGGCCATGGAGGACGCTAACGTCGGGGCCACCGCCCACGTCCTGGACGCCGCGATCGCCATCGGGATCCCCCGGATCGCCTACGTCTCCACGGTCAATGTCTTCGGCGACACGCGCGGACAGGTCGTCGACGAGACGTACCGGCGCGACACCCGGAACGGGTTCCTGAGCTGGTACGACGACACCAAGTACCGTGCCCATCTGGTGGCCGAGGCCAGGATCGACGCCGGGGCCCCGATCGTCATCGCGATGCCGGGCCAGGTCTACGGCCCGGGCGATCACTCGGAGCTCGGCGGTCAGCTCGCGGACGCCTACCGCGGTCACCTTCGCTACCTTGCACTCACGACGGTCGGGGTCTGCTTCGTCCATGTCGACGACCTGGCCAGCGGGATCGCCGCCGTCGCCGACAGCGGCCGACCGGGTGAGTCGTACGTGCTGGCCGGCGAGCCCGCCCGCTCGATCGAGGCCCTCACGATCGTCGCCCGGCTCGGCGGCCGACGACTGCCGCGCCTCGTGGTACCGACCCGGCTCCTGCGGCTCGCGGCGCCGATGTCCGGTCTCCTCGGTGGCCGGCTCGGGATCCCGGCCAACATCGGCGAGGTCATCACGGCCGGCGACGGGGTGACCTACTGGGCGTCCCACGACAAGGCGCGACGCGAGCTCGGCTTCGAACCGCGCGACCTCGAAGCCGGACTCCGGGCCACGTTCAGCCCGTCGTGATCTGAGCGCAGGTACACTCCGGACGATGGCTCGCGAGCTGCCGATGTTCGATCCCGGCAATGCCGGCGTCGCCGGTCACGCCCACGGCTCGGCCGAGCCGCCGACGATCGCCCTGGGCGGCGGCGCCCGCGGGGCAGCGGCCGATGGCACCCTCCCACTTCGGCGACACCCCGACTGGATCCGCGCCCGGATCCCGTCCGGCGACAACTACCACGAGCTCAAGGGACTCCTCCGCGGGCTCGCTCTGAACACGGTCTGCGAGGAAGCGCACTGCCCGAACATCGGCGAGTGCTGGGACCAGCGGACGGCGACGATCATGATCCTCGGCGACACCTGCACCCGCGCCTGCGGGTTCTGTGCGGTGAAGACCGGCCGGCCGACCTGGTTCGACGACGACGAGCCGCGCCGGGTCGCCGAGGCCGTCGCCGCGCTCGGTCTCGAGCACGTGGTCGTGACCAGCGTCGCCCGCGACGACCTGCCGGACGGTGGCGCCCGGATCTTCGCCGAGACGATCGCCCGGCTGCGCGCTGCCTGCCCGGGGATGGGGATCGAGGTCCTGATCCCCGACTTCGACGGGTCGGATGACCGGCTGCGGGTCGTGATGGAGGCCCGGCCGGACATCCTCAACCACAACCTCGAGACGGTCCGCCGGCTCCAGAAGCCGGTCCGCAAGCGCGCCCGCTGGGAGCGCAGCCTGTACGTCCTGCGCCGGGCCAGGGAGATGGCCGCCGAGATCGGCTACCCGGTCCATACGAAGTCGAGCCTGATGGTCGGGCTGGGCGAGACCCGTCCCGAGCTGAGCGAGGCGTTCGAAGCGCTGCGCGCAGTCGACGTCGACATCCTGACGATCGGCCAGTACCTCCGCCCGAGCCTGGCTCACCTGCCGCTCGAGCGCTACTACCACCCCGACGAGTTCGCCGAGATGAAGGCCGAGGCGCTCGCGCTCGGGTTCAGGCACGTCGAGTCGGGCCCGCTCGTCCGATCGAGCTATCACGCCCGCGACCAGGTCCCGGGCGCCGAGCTCAAGCGGCTCCGCCGTCAGGCCACGCTCGATGCCGAGGGTCGGATCGTGCCGGGCGCGCTGGCCGGCTGAGCGCCTCGATCACGTTCTCGAGCGCCGTCATGTGCGGGAAGAGATTGAAGCGCTGGAACACCATCCCGATCTCCTGGCGTTGACGGGCGATGTTGCTCTCCTTGTCCTCGACGAGCTTGCCGTTGTCTTCCCGGTAGCCGATCAAGTGCCCGTTCACGGAGATCCGCCCGGATTGGATCTTCTCGAGGTGGTTGATGCAGCGGATGAAGGTGGTCTTGCCGGACCGGACGGCCCGATGATGACGACGACCTCGCGGCGGCTGACGGTCATCGAGACGCCCTTGAGGACCTGCAGCCGGCCGAACCACTTCTCCACGTCTGTCGCCTCGACGACGACCTCGGACGACGGTCGGGGCACGCCGCCGATCGCTCCGAGGATGGTCTCGTCGGCTGGTCATCAGCGACCGCCGCTGACCATGCTCGGGTCTACCGCCCGCCCGAGGCCGAACATGCGCTCGCGCATGCTCGGTGGCCGCTCGCCGCCGACGCCCCGCCCGAGCCGGCGCTCGATCCAGGCCTGGATGACGCTCCAGATCGTGGTCAGGAGCAGGTACCACACCGCGGCCGCCAGGAAGAACTCGAACGGGGCGAAGAAGTTGCCCTGTTTCCGCGAGAAGATCACGTACAGCTCGGGAACGCTGATGATCACCAGCAGGGACGTCGTCTTGAGCATGTTGTTGAACTCGTTTCCGAGGGGCGGAATGATGACCCGCGCGGCCTGGGGCAGGACGATCCGGCGCATCGCCTTGCCGGCGGTCATCCCGAGCGACTTGGCCGCCTCCATCTGGCCCGGGTCGACCGAGATGATCCCGGCTCGCACGATCTCGGTCATGTAGGCGCCTTCGTTGACGCCCAGGGCGAAGATCCCGGCCTGGACGGCTCCCGGGATCGCGAAGCCAAACAGGTTGATCTCCGGCCAGCCGTAGATCCGGGCGACGCTCAGCCCGAAGTACAGCAGGCTGATCTGCACGAGGAGCGGGGTCCCCCGGAAGATCCAGACGTAGAAGTTGGCCAGCCAGCGGATCGCCCGGCGTTTCGACTGCTTGCCGAGCGCGCCGAACACGCCGAGGATCACGCCGATGATCTGGCTGACCACCGAGATCGACACGGTCAGCCAGATGCCGGACAGGATGAAGTGGTCCGGCTGGAGGACCGAGTCGAAGAAGAAGTTCCAGCGGAACTGGTAGGAGCCGCCCTGGCAGCCGGCGACGACGACGGCGACGAGCAGGCATCCGGCGAGCAGCTTCGCCCGCCGGATGCCCGGCCGGTCGACTGATCCGGTACCAGGACGCATCGCGAGCAGCCTCGGTGTGCGACGACCGATCCGTTACTTGATGTCGCTCGCCTGGAGGGCGCCGCCTTCGACGCTGTACTTCTTGAGGATGGTCAAGTATGTGCCATCGGCGACCATGGACAGGAGGGCGGCCTTCACGGCGTCGCGCAGCCCGGTCTTGTCCTTGGCGACGCTGATCCCGGCCTTGATCGGCTGGAGTGGCGGGATCGCCGACAGCTCGAACTGGTCGGGATGCTGGATGGTGTAGTAGGCCGCCGGCGGCGTATCGGCGAAGTAGACGTCGACCTGGCCCCCGAGCAGGGCGGCCAAGGCATCGGTGTCCTTCGGGAACTCCTTGGCGTCGATGGCCGCCAGGCCCTTGTCCGTGCAGGCCTTCGACAGGCCCTGGCTCTTGTAGTCGCCGGTCCCGTTGAGGTAGTGGACCTCGGTGGTGCCGGTCTCGGCGGCGACCGACTTGCCGCACAGGTCGTCGAGGGTGTTGATCGCCTTGGGATTGCCCTTGGCCACGACGAACGACTGGCCGGCCTGGAAGTACGGGATCATGTCGACCGCCCCGAGCCGCTCCTTGGTGATGTTCTGGTCCGAGACGACGATGTCGCACTTCCCGCCGGTCACGGCCGCGATGATCGTCTCGAACACGGAATTCTGGATCTCGACGGTGAGCCCGAGCCGCTTCGCGATCTCAGTCGCAATGTCGATGTCCGAGCCGGTCGGGTTGCCCTGGTCGTCGAAGAACTCGAGCGGCGGATACGGGATGTCCGAGCAGACGATCAGCTTGCCGGCGAAGATCAGCTGGCCATCCGGCACGGTCGCGACGGTGGTCGGGCTCGGGGCGGTGGAGGGGCTCGCCTCCGTGGAGGGGGCCGTCGTCGGCGCGGTGGTCGGCGCAGTCGTGGGGGCAGGGGTGGGGCTCGCGCCGCTCGTACAGGCGGCGATCAGGAACAGCGTCGCGCCGGCGAAACCGGCGACGCGGCGACGCATCGTGACCATCGGGTGTCCTCCTCCAGGAACGATACGCGACTCTCCCTCGGTCCTCGCCTGCCAGCCTACGTCCGACCGGCCCCTACCGCACAGGCCAGCAGTCACATTGAGCGGCCTCGCCCGCCGCCGGTCGCGGTATCCTGACCGGGATGGCCCTCCTCTCGCGGAAGATCCCCCTGGCAGAGCTCCACTGCCACCTCGGCGGGGCGGTGACGCCGGCGATCATGTGGGGCATCGCCCACGCCCAGGGGATCAAGCTCCCGACCAAGGACTACTGGGAGTTCCGCGACCTCATCACCGTGTCCTCGCGACGCGCCCGCAGCTTCGACGGCTACCTCCAGCTGTTCCACTGGACCGAGCTCATCCAGTCGAGCCCGCTGGCCGTCGAGCGAGCCGTGTACGAGGTCGTCGGCGGGGCGTACCGCAAGAACAACGTCACGACGACCGAGCTCCGGTTCAACCCGATGAAGCGGAACCGGGGCGGGGAGCAGGACCTCGACCACATCGTCGCGGCGGCGCTCCGCGGGATGGACCGGGCCACCCTCGAGTACCCGGTCAAGCCGGGCCTCCTGTTCTGCCTCGATCGGGCCTTCCCCTTCGAGCTGAACGAGATCATCGTCGAGAAGGCGATCACCTGGCGTGACCGGGGCGTCGTCGGGATCGACATCGCGGGACCCGAGTCGTCGACGTTCCGGGTCGCCGACTACCGCCGGCTGTTCCGGCGAGCCCGCCAGTACGGCCTGGGCCTGACCGTCCATACCGGCGAGG
The DNA here is from genome assembly GCA_963755285.1 of uncultured Chloroflexia bacterium. Classification (GTDB taxonomy): domain Bacteria; phylum Chloroflexota; class Limnocylindria; order Limnocylindrales; family CSP1-4; genus Chersky-267. The sequence continues at coordinate 33,988 of CAVWJB010000006.1, forward strand.
CCGGACCGGTCGAGGAGGTCGCCCGGGTGATCGAGCTGCTCGAGCCCGATCGGATCGGCCACGGGGTCAAGGCGGCCTACGACCCGCGGGCGATGGCGATGCTCGCCGATCGGGGGATCGTCCTCGAGATCTGCCCGACCTCGAACCTCAACACCCGGGTCGTCTCGGGCTGGGACGAGTTCCGCTGGATCTTCGACCAGTTCCGCCGCAACGACATCCGGTTCACGATCAACACCGACGGCCCGGAGATGCTCAAGACGTACATCCGCGACGAGCTCGCCACGCTCGGCCGGCTGGGGATCCTCACCCTCGACGACCAGCGCCGGGTGGCCGAGACGTCGCTCGCCGCGTCGTTCGTGCCGAACGTGTCCGACGTCCCGGTGGCGGCTCGCCGCCCCGCCCCGCGGGTCGTCGTGGAGCGCGAGGAAGCCTGATCCTCGGCCGACGTCCGCTTCGGACGACGAGCGTCAGACGGTGTCGGGACGGACCCGGCGGACGCCCGCCTGGTGGAGGATCTTGCGGGTCGACCGGCGGAGGCTCGACCCGAGCGCCCGGGCGATCTGGCCGGCGCCGTCCTGCTCGAACACGCGCAGGGTGAGGTGGGGGGTCTGGTCGGACTCGGCCGGCAGGTCCGAGCGGAACGTGGCGTCGGCACCGCAGGTCCGCTCGAGCAGCTCCCGCTTCGCCCGGCCCACCCGGAACCGCTCGAGGGTCCCAGCCGGCGGCTCCGCGCCGAGGAACCGCTCGGCCAGCGACAGGACCATCCAGGTCGCGGTCCGGGCACCGACCCGCTCGGCCCGCTCGACGACTGCGTCCCAGTCGAGATCGTCGCCGCGTCGTCGGACGAGCTCGGCGATGTCGCACAGCCAGCGCAGCCGCAACGCCGACCGGCTGCGGTGGATCGCGAGGTGGAGCAGCACGTCCTCGGTGCTGAGCAGCCGCCTCGGCTGGCCCAGGAACGTGCCCTCGGCCGAGCGCGCCCACAGCCCGTCGATGTCCGAGCGGAAGAAGCGATCGGCCCACAGGTCCCAATGGAGCTCGAGCCGGACGATGTCGGTGCCCGACCCGACGTAGTACGGCGGGTCGTGGAACTCGTGGGTCAGGGCGACGAACGTCGGCTCGGGCCGCTGCCGGTAGCCGAGATCGGCCAGCACCTTGCGGCCGGTCGGCAGGTCGGCCGGCCGGACGAGCACGTCGAGGTCTGCGGCTCCGCGGGCGGCCAGGCTTCCGTAGAAGCTCTCGGCGACGACGAGGCCCTTGACCGGGATCGCCGGGACGCCGGCCGCGGCCAGCCCGTCGAGGACCCGCTCGAGCGTCTCGGCCATGTGGCCGTTCTTGAGCAGGGTGACGTGGCGCCGCCGCGTGGCTCGCTCGAGCCACTCGGCCGGTACGGCGGCCGGCGCAGACGGGCCGGCCAGGCTCGCCGCGAGCAGCGGCAGGACGTCGTGGCGGTTGCCGAGGTCCCACATCCGAGCCCAGTCGAGGCCGCCCTCGACGAGGGCCCGGAGCTCGGCCGCGGCCGGCCCGGCGACGGTCGTCCGGGCGCCGAGACAGACGGCCCGGGTCTCGCGGTCGAGGTCGGTCAGGGAGCGCACGGTCCGACCGGGCTCAGTACTGGGCCAGGCTGCCGTCGGTCCGCGCGTAGCGGATCGCGGTCGCGCAGGCGAACAGGCCGAGGGCGTAGTAGCCGAGGCTCGTCACGACGAGTGCGACGAACGACGGGACCATCTCGTTGATCCCGAGGCCCAGGAAGATCGAGCCGCGCAGGAGGGTCAGGGCGTGGGTCATCGGCAGGAGCTGCCCGAGTGCCTGGAGGAACGGGGGCAGGATCTCGGTCGGGTAGAACACCCCGCCGAGGACGACCGACGCCCCGCGGATGAGCCAGCCGACCGGGTTGCCCCGCTTGATCACGATCACGACCGCGCCGGCGATGAGCCCGAGCCCGGTGAAGCCGATCATCGTCAGCACGAGGGTGCTCGCCGTCGCGAGCACGTCGGCGTGCGAGAAGTCGGCGCCCAGGATCGCCCCGGCCACGAGGTAGGTGACCGCCCCGATCGCCGCCGAGGCCTGGAGCCACAACGCGGCGGACGTCATGAGGACCGACAGCCGCGACGGGCTGAGGAGCATGAGCTCGAGGGTGCCGGTTGTCTGGCTCTCACGCAGGCTGCCGCCGATGCCGCCGACGGTCATGCTCAGGAACTCGGACAGGGCCACGCCGACGATCACGAACGCGAAGTAGCCCGCCCCGTTCGTCTCGATCTCGGTGTTGACCGCCGCGCCGAAGGCGTGGCTGATGAAGAAGAACACGAGCACGGTGACGATGCTGCTGCCGAGGCGGAGGACGAAGCCGGCCCGGTAGCTCGTCTCGATGATCCGGTCGCGCCGGAAGAACGCGACCGGGACCCGGAGGGCGTCGGTCAGCCACGCGAGCGGGCTGCGCGCGGTCAGGGCGGTCATCGGGCCACCGGCTGGCTGACGAGCCGCTGGGTCGGCGCCGTCCCGGCCGTCAGCGTGTGGACGTAGATCTCCTCGAGCGACAGCTCGCGCGTCTCGCAGGCGAGGACATCGGCGCCGGCCGTGATCAGCGCCCGAAGGACGCCCGCCAGGGCGTCGTTCTCGGCCAGGGTCAGCCGGACGACGAGTGGCTCCGGGTCGCCCTGGGCATCGACACCGGGGACCGTCGTCGGCAGGACCGCCAGGACGCCGGGCAGGGCGCTCAGGTCGATCCCCGCGCTGCCCGTCCGCGGGCTCAGGCGGAGCTCGCAGCGGATCCCGTAGCCGATCGCCCGACGGAGCTCGGTCACGCTGCCCTCGGCGATGATCCGCCCGTCCTGGATGAACGCCAGCCGCCGGCACAGCGCCTCTGCCTCGGGCATCGAGTGGGTGGCGAGGATGACCGTCGAGCCGAGCTCGCCGACGATGTGCTCGGCCACGAACTCGCGGATGGTGACCGCCGAGATCGGGTCGAGCGACCGGGTCGGCTCGTCCATGAACAGGATCGCCGGCTCGTGCATCAGCCCGCGAACGATCGCCAGCTTCTGGCGCTGGCCGGTCGACAGGTGGCCGAACGGGCGCTCGAGGTGCTCGGCGATGCCGAGCCGGCCGGCGAGGTCGTCGATCCGCGGGGTGACGAGCGCCGGCGACAGGTGCTGGAGGGCGGCAAAGAACTCGAGGTTCTGGCGACCGGTCAGGCGCCAGTAGAACGACCGCTCGTCGCCGCTGACGAGGCCGATCTTCGCCCGGACCAGGCCGGCTTCGTGGGCAACGTCGTAGCCGGCGACGCGGGCCGTGCCGGACGTCGGCAGCAGGAGCGTCGTCAGCATCCGGATGAGGGTCGTCTTGCCGGCGCCGTTCTGGCCGAGCAGGCCGAAGACCTGGCCCGGCGGGATCTGCAGGCTGACCTCGCTCACGGCGGTCCGCTCGACCCGTCTCGCGGGCGAGACAAGGTCGCGGTACGACCTGAGCGGCCGGAAGCGTTTGGTGAGCGACTCGGTCTCGATGGCGTAGGTCATGGGATCGCGGAGTCGGGCCTCTCGGGTCGGCAGAAGGGCCGGTGACGGGCGCCCACATGGCCGCTGGCGTCCGTCACCGGCGCGATGGGTCAGGCGGGCTTGATCTCGATGCAGTACCGCGTACAAACGGCTGCCTCGACGACGAGCTCGTGCTCAGCATAGCTGGCGATGATCTCAGGGCTCTCGTATTCCATCTCGTTTCACCTCCCTCCCTGGTGGACTTTCCCGGACGAGGCCGGGTCATGCGTGCCGAGTTGAGGGCCGGCGACGGACAGCCACCTGGGGTCGCCCGTCGCCGGTCACGAACTTCTAGTGGATCTGGATGAAGTCGCAGTACCGCGTACAAACCGCAGCCTCGACGACGAGCTCATCCTCCACATAGCTGGCGATGATCTCGGGGCTCTCGTACTCCATTCGACGTCACCTCCCTTCCGCACGTGGATTCCTGGACGGGCCAGGTATGAGTGCCGGGTCATCGGCCGGACGGCCCTGGGCGCCATCCGGCCGACTGCTGATCGACGCGAAGTCGCAGTACCGCGTACAAACCGCGGCCTCGACGACGAGCTCATCCTCCACATAGCTGGCGATGATCTCGGGGCTCTCGTAATCCATGGACGTCACCTCCCTTCCGCACGCGTCTCCTGGACGAGCCAGGGCATCAGTGCCGTGATCAGCCGGGTCGGGACCCGGGACAGGACGAGCAGGGTCCGGAGCAGCGCCGGAGCCGTGCGGGCCGGGGCATGCCGAAGCACCCGCCGGCCGAGCCCGGCGGCGCTGCCGCCCCACCACGAGGCCAGGGCGACGATCGCGCCGGGCGTATCACCGAGCCCGGCCGAGACGATCCGCCCGTCGGCTCGCCGGACCGCGCGAACGACGCCAAACACGTCCTCCGGCGCGATCGATCGGTCCGGGTAGGCCTCGGCGTCGCCCTTGGCGATCAGCCTGACGGCCGGGACGTCGGACCCGGTCGCGACGAGCCGGTGCGACACGAGTCGATGGGCCACGAACGCGCCGTCGACCGCGCACAGGATCACCTGGCCGGTCCGCTCCGGGCGTTCCCCGAACGCGACGAGCAGCCGGTTGCCGGGATGGATGATCGGCTCCATGCTCGAGCCGGTGACCTCGATCCAGGCCGTGACGCGTTCGGTCCGGTAGCGCTGGAACAGCCCCGCCCTGGCGAGAGCGCGCGGATCGATCTCGGTCATCGGGCGACCGGGGCGTGGCCGGCGGCGAACTCGAGCACGGCATCGACCGTGTCCTCGAGGCGGGCCGAGCGGATCCTGGCGCACGGGACGTCGCCGACGATCCGCGGCAGGCGGGCCAGCACATCGTCGAAGGCCCAGGCCGCCTCGGGCGTCCCGCGGACGAGCTCCATCGTCGCGATCGCCGGCGACACCGATCCGAGGTCCGGCTCGGCATCCGCGGCTGGATCGCCGTCGAGCAGGATGACGGCCGCGAGCGGGATCGAATCGGTGACCCGGGTGTCGAACGCGCGCCGAAGCGCGTCCGGCCCGACCGACCACTCGCTGCCGCCGCCAAGATCGTACGGCTCGACCTCGGCCAGGAAGCCGAGCTCGGGGAACAGCCCGAGGGCCGTCGGGCGGACGTGGAGGCCGCGCGGGTAGGCCAGCATCGTCCGATCGTCGACGGCGACGAGGGCGAGCTCGTCGGACAGGAGGTCGAGGCCGCGCCGGAGCAGACCGAGGACGAGCGTGGTCTTGCCCCGGCCGCTCCGCCCCGCGATCAGGATCGCCCGTCCGTTGAGGCCGACGACCCCCGCATGGATCGCCAGGATGCCCGTCCGCGACAGGGCGGCGATGACGCCGGCGACGATTGCGTCGAACAGCGCGACGAGGGGGAGGTCCGGCTGCTCCCAGAGGGTGGCCCGCCCCTCGGCGTCCACGACCGTGGCCGAGCCATCGGCCGCGGCGCAGGCACGCCACCTGGACGGTCTGCGAGTGGTCCGCGGCCGGTCACGGTCCGGCCACCGGCGGTGAACCAGCCGTACGTGTCGCGGACACGATCGAGGATCATCCGGTCGTTCGAGCGGACGATCAGCTCGATCCCCTGGATCGTGAAGCGGGCCGCCGCCGTCGCGCCGTCGGTCGACGGCCCTCCGCCCGGCGCGCCCCCCGCGAGCCTCAAGCCAGCAGACCGAGCGCTTCGAAGTTGGCGAGCGTCCGCCGGACGTCGTCGGCCACGGTGGCCGGCTCGCGCCCGTAGACCGAGGCGAAGGCGGCAACGAGCTCGTCGATCGGACGGCCGTCACACAGCTCCCAGAGCTGGGCAGCCGATCCGTTGATCACGTGCGCCTTGCCGCTCTGCCCGTCGTGGAGGATCGCCTCGCGGCCAACCCGCTGGAGGGTGACGTCGCGCCGGGCGGTCGGCCCGGTCGGCGGTCGGTCATCGATGGTCATCTGGGCTCACCTCTCGGCCGGAGCGCGGGGACGATGTCGCCGACGGTACTTTCGGGTCAGCCGATTGTCGGCGGCAGTACGGGGCGTGTCGAGACTTGCGCCCAGCAAGCGGTGTCCGCGGACACCACCCCCAGGCACGTGATCAACGGCTGACATGACGGGGCGGGGAGGTGATCCTCCCCGCCCGAGTCGCGTTGGATCTGGGGCCGGCTAGGTCCCCGGGAGCTGCTCGACGCAGTAGCGGGTGGAAACAGCCGCCTCGGCGACGAGCTCGTCCTCGACGTAGGTCGCGAGGATCTCGGGGCGCTCGTAGTCCATCGAAGGTCCCTCCTGTGGCCGGCCGGTCGACCGGAGTCGACCCGACCCGGGCCGGATCTGATGAGTTCGGATTAGTCCGGAAGCTGAACGCAATAACGGGTGCTGACCGCCGCCTCGGCGGCGAGCTCGTCCTCGACATAGGTCGCGAGGACTGCGGGGGTCTCGTACTCCATGGTTCACCTCCTGGGGATTTGCCGACCCGACGGCGCGTGCTCGCCGGGTCGGCGGATTGCCGGGCTTAGGGCTCGGGGGCTGAGTCGTGTAGCAGGTGCTGACCGCCGCCTCGGCGACGAGCTCGTCCTCGACGTAGGTCGCGAGGACTTCGGGGGTCTCGTAGTCCATCCGGATCTCCTCGTGAGGAACGAGGGTCGGCCGAGCGGCTACGAACACTGCCGGCCGACCCTCGGACTGGGCTCTGGGGTCTCGTAATCCATGGCTCGGATCCCTCATCGCGAGGCCGGACGGCGACGCGGGCTGCGTCACCGGGCCGGCCTCAATCAGGTCAGGTCGGCAGCTTGGCGCAGTAACACGTGCTGACCGCCGCTTCGGCGGCCAGCTCGTCCTCCACGTATGTTGCGATGATCTCGGGGCTCTCATAGTCCATGCGCTATCACCTCCTTCCCGCACCATGTTCCTGGGTGATTGGTGCCACGATCAGCCGGGTCGGGACCCGGGCGAGGGTCGGGATCGCGCGCAGCGCGGCCCCGCGGATGGGATCGGGGGAAAGGACGGCGATCCGACGGGCGACACGCGCCCCTCGGCCCGTCCAGCGTGAGACGCCGGCGATGACCCGCGATGACCGGCCACCGACCCCGCGGCGGTGGGGTGGGTCGGCCTCACCGCGGCTGACGCCGCGGACGATCCCGAGGACGTCGTCGCGCACGATCGGCGGGTCGAAGTAGGCCTCGGCATCACCCTTGACCAGGAGCTGCTCGCGTCCGTCGCGCTGGCGGCGGCCGACAAACCGGTGGGCGACGATTCCATCACCCCGCTCGAAGACCACGATCTCGCCGACCTGCGACGGGGTCGCGCCGAAGTCGACCAGCATCCGGCTGCCCGGACCGACCAGCGGTCGCATGCTCGTCCCACGGGTCGCCAGCCAGGCCCGCGTTCCCGCCCGGCGATACGACTCGTACAGGCCGAGCATGGCCGTGTCGTGCGGGTCGCGGATCGGCTCAGTCATGGACGATCCCGAGATGCTCGAGCAGGCCGTCGACCGTCCGGTCGAACTGGCCGACCGAGAGGCGCAGGCACGGCACCGTCGCGAGCATCCGACCGACGGCATCGAGGGTGAGGCTGAAGTCGGCCGAGGCGGCCCAGGTGCTCCTCAGGAGCTCGAGCGAGGCGACGGCCGGGAACTCGTCGCGGATCCGGGGCGGAGCCGCTGGATCGGGTGCGCCCTCGAGCAGGACCACGGCCGCCAGCGGCGCCGCGACGCCCAGCCGACCGCCGAGCAGCGATGCGATCTCGGCCGGCGCGACCGACCATTCGCTGCCTCCACCGAGCTCGTGGCGGGGGCGGGCCTCGAGGGCCGTCAGCTCGGGGATCAGACCGATCGTGGCCGGTCGGACGTGGATGGCCCGGGGATAGGGATGGACGACGCCGGCGGCGGGATCGAGCAGCGCCAGCTCGTCCGACATCAGGTCGAGGCCACGCCGGACCAGCCCGAGGATCAGGGTCGACTTGCCCTGGCCGCTGCGGCCGGCGATCAGGATCGCGCCGGATGGCCCGGCGGCGGCGCCGGCATGGACGGCGAGCAGGCCCTGGCGATGGAGGCCCTCGACGACGGTCCCGACCAGCGCCTCGAGCAGGGCGATCGTGCCGCCGGTCGGGTCGGCCAGGCGTCGTGCTTCGCCGGTCGGGGCCTGGAGCAGGCATGGCCCGCCGGAGCGGAGATCGGTCAGGGCGAAGTCGGCCACCTCGGCCGGCGGGTCATCGACGCGGAAGGCCTGGTAGGTCGCCTCGACGACGGCGAGCACCTCGGGCATGTCCGACCGGACCCGGAGGCCGACGCCGTGGACGTCGAACGACAGGCCCGGGTCGAAGGAACGGTCGACGGCCCGACGCGGGACATCCGCCTTCCTGGCGGTCGCCACAGGTCCGATGCTCGATCCCATCAGCTACTTGCGCCCCCGTCGATCGCGCGCAGCCGGTGATGTCAGGGGTCGGGCACGCGCACGCCGATCCCTCGTGGGTGATTGTGTGAGGATCGGTGCCGTTCAGTCCATAGCCGTGGGTGCAAGGGTCGTGCGTGCCACGCACCACCCTCCGGCGGTCGCCGGAGCGGTGCTCAGCCGGGTCGCGGGACCACCCGGTAGGTGCAGCAGCGATCACCGGCGGCGATGTGCGAGATCCTGACGACGTCGGCGCCGAGGACCTCGCCGAACAGCTCGAGCTCGGCCTGGCACGCTCGTTCGCTCTCCTTGGCGACCTGGAAGATCGCGCAGTTGTGCTCCACGAGGCGGATCGAACCGTCGGGCGTGACCTCGATCTGGGCGAGGTAGCCGAGCTCGTCCTGGATCGTGGCCAGCTCCCTGACCCGGTCGGTCAGCGACGCGTCCGCTGTAAGGCGTTCGGCAAGGCGTTGACGCATCCGGCCGCTGGCCTGCCGTCTGCGGGCCGCGAACACCTCCTCGATGAGGTCGTCACCGCCGACGGCCTCGATGGCGGCCATGAGGCTCGCAGCGAGCCCGTCGTAGTTGCTCGGGAAGAAGGCCTGGGCCTCAGGGGTCACGTCGTACAGGTGACGCGGACGGCCCACCCCGTGGCGCTCCGTCCGGCGGACCACGAGCTGGGCGGTCTCGAGCGCGCGGAGCTGCTGGAGGACGCCCGTCCGGCTGGCGCCGAGCCTGGCCGCGAGCCGATCGGGCGACGAGGGACCGAGCTGGCGGAGCAGGACGACCAGGTCCCGGCGCAGGGTCGGCGACGAGTGGTGGCCGTTCGGCCCGGGCTCGCCTTCGAGGTGTCCCAGGACGGAGGTCTCGTCTGGGCGCTCGGTTGCCGGCATCGCATCAGGCTAGCACCGTGCTCGTGCGTGCGCTCTCGCCGCCAGCTGGCGTGGGTCGCCGATGTACGCTGGCGAGGATGGATCTCGACCTCGCTCCCGAGCACGTCCTCCTCCGGGAGACGGTCCGCGAGTTCATGGCCACCGAGGTCGCCCCGCTCGTCGACGAGCACGAGCGGGCTCGCGCCTTCCCGGTCGACGTCGTCCGCCGCGTCGGGGAGATGGGCTGGCTGGGGATCCCGATCCCCGAGGACGAAGGGGGGGCCGGGCTCGATACGCTCGCCTATGCGATCGCGATCGAGGAGATCGGCCGGGTGTGGGGCTCGCTCGGGCTGATCGTCGCGGCCCATACCAGCCTCGGCTGCGGCCCGCTCCACCTCGCGGGGACAGCGGACCAGAAGGCTCGCTACCTCGTCCCGATGGCGTCCGGCAGGGTGATCGGCGGCTACGGGCTGACCGAGCCGGAGGCAGGCTCCGATGCCGGCGGCACCCGGACCGTCGCCCGCCACGAGGACGGGCCGGACGGCGGCAGCTGGCTGATCGACGGCGGCAAGCGGTTCATCACGAACGCCGGTCAGGCCGGGACGTACATCGTCACCGCCCGGACCGGGACGACCGGGTCGAACGAACCGGAGATCTCGGCGTTCATCGTCACGTCCGATATGCCGGGCTTCAGCGTGGGACGGCTCGAGGAGAAGATGGGCCTCCACGCCTCGGCCACCGGCGAGCTCCTGTTCGATGGCGTTCGCGTCCCGGCCGCCAACATGCTCGGTGAGCGCGGGAGCGGTTTCCGGACGTTCCTTCGGATCCTCGACGGCGGGCGGATCGCCATCGGCGCCCTGGCTGTCGGGCTCGCCCAGGCCGCCCTCGACGCCGCCGTCCCGTACGCCCAGACCCGGGAGCAATTCGGGCGGCCGATCGGGACCTTCCAGGGAGTCGCGTTCATGATCGCGGACATGGCCACGGAGATCGAGGCTGCCCGGGCGATGGTCTGGCGGGCGGCCTGGCTCAAGGACCACGACCGCGACTACGCCCTGGTTGCGGCCCAGGCGAAGCTCTTCGCGTCGGAGGTCAGCTCGCGGGTGACGAACGCCGCGATCCAGGTCCACGGCGGGTACGGCTACGTCGAGGAGTACAAGGTCGAGCGTTATCTGCGCGATGCCAAGCTGACCGAGATCGGCGAAGGCACCAGCCAGATCCAGCGTCTCGTCATCGCCCGCAAGATCCTCGGGCTCCGGGTCGTCTGACCCGGACCGCCGTCAGTCCGCCTGGTAGAGGCGAACCACGAGCCGGTACCGGTCGTTCGCCCCGACGCAGGTCTGGAGCGTCATCGACAGCTTCGACTGGGCTGCGTAGGCGAAGGCGCCGTTCGTCGGCAGGACCACCTTCCACCAGGCGACCTTGTAGCGATGGACCGTCCGGTTCGCATCGGCGTAGGTCACCGTCATCCCGCGCCGAAGACCGCCCCGCACGTACAGGTCGTGGAGCCGTCCGAACGGACCGCCGGCGTGGGCGAACAGGTAGACGTTGTTGTGCCCGGCGCATCCCCAGCGGTAGATGGCCATGTCCGGCGGGCGCGTGCGCGAGCACGGAAACGCCGCGACGGACCGGTTGAGCCCGAGAGCCTCGCTCCAGACGTGGTTGGCGCCGGAGTGCGGCGGGGGAGCCGGAGCGGCCCTGGCCGGAGCGGCCCTGGCCGGAGCGGGCTTGGACGGTTCGGGCCCGGCCACGGCGATCGATGCCGACGTCGGCACCGACTCGATGGCCCCGTCGAGACCGGCCTCGGCGCCAGGGCCGGCGTCGATGAGCTGCTCCGCCCGGAGGCCGGGCGAAATCGAGAGCGTCGGCTGGCCGGCGCCGGCTGCGGCGACTACCGCTCGACCGGCAGCCGGTGTCGATCCGATGGCCAGCGCGAGGACGGTGACGACGACGAAGCCCCCGACGAATCGCCGCGAGCGCGCGATGTATCGATCCATGCCCGGATCGTGGCCGGGTCAGCCGTGCGTGGCCCTCACCCGGTGGTCCCGGTCACCGGTCGGAATCAGGGCTGGTCGGAGGTCGCCCCGAGGACGATAGCGACGCGGTCCGGTCCGGTCAGTCACCGCTGCCGGCGGCGGCGGTGAACGCCTTCTCCAGGGCGGCCGAGAAGCCGTCCGCCCAGGGTCCCTGGCCCGACACGACGAACGGCGAGACGGCCAGCGACTCGTATGTGGGGGCATCGGTCACGTACGACTTCGCGCAGGCTGCGACCGACCCGGCGAGGCGCTGCCAAGCCTCGCGGTTGCGGAAGATGTAGACGCGAATGCGGACCGGCCCGAGCTGGTCGAGCCCGCTCGCGTCGAAGGCGATCGCCGTTGGAGCCAGGGTCGGATCCGGGCAGCCCGCGTCGCCCGAGACGACGTTGCGGACCGTGATCCCGCCCTGGGTCAGGTGCTCGACGATCCCCGCGAAGTCGGCCGGGGTGGCCGACGGAGCGACCGTGGCGCGTCCGCAGCCGGCGACGATCAGACAGCCGATCGCGGCGAGGACGGCGAGCACGGGCAGCCGGGACGCGCGGTGATGGGCCACGGCCTGAGGCTAGCATCGGTCTGCGGGCGGCGCCCGCGGGGCCGGCCCCGGGCATCGGTCGCGCCCGGTCCGGCCCCGACCGACGATCCACACCGCGATCCGACAATCGCCGTGAGGGCCCGGCTGTCGTACGATTGCGGCCCCGCCGACGTGGACCCGAGGAGGACCGTGCCCGAGATCCGCCCGTTCCGCGGCCTTCGCTTCGAGCCCGACGTGGTCGGCGACCTCGGCGCCGTGGTCAGCCCACCGTACGACGTGATCTCGCCCGCCGAGCAGCAGCTCCTGCTGGCGCGTGACCCGCGCAACGTCGTCCGGCTCGACCTTCCGGCCGAGGAGCCCGGCGATGGCCCGGACGACCGCTATCGCCGGGCCGCCCGGACGTTCGCGGCGTGGCGCTCCGATGGCTCGTTCCGGAAGGATCCACGACCGAGCCTCTACGTCTACGAGCAGGTCTACCGGGTGCCCGGGACCGACGTCGAGCGGACCCAGCGGGGCTTCTTCGGCCGTCTCCGGCTCGAGGCCTTCGGAGCCGGCAGCGGAGTCCTGCCCCACGAGCGCACGATGTCCGGCCCGAAGGAGGATCGCTACAAGCTGCTGCGGGCGACGGGGGCGAACTTCAGCCCGGTCGTCGGGCTGTACCAGGACCGGACCGGCGAGTCCGCGACGATCCTGGCCGAGGTCACCGCCCGGCCGCCGGCGATCGAGCTGGTCGACGACGACGGCACGACCCACCGGCTGTGGGTCCTGGCGACTGCCGCTCCCGACGAAGGACCTGGTGACGGACCGGCGACCCGCCTCGCGGCCGCCGCCGGGCGCGGACCGATCACGATCGCCGATGGCCATCACCGCTACGAGACCGCGCTGCGCTACCGCGACGAACGGCGGATGAGCCGGGCGTGCGAGGAGGACCCCGCCTTCGACTACGTCCTCATGCTGTTCCTCGAGACTACCGCCGGCCAGCTGACGGTCCTGCCGACCCACCGCGTCGTTCGGGGCCTCGGCGGGGACGGGATCGCGACGATCTGGGCAAATGTCGGGGCGCTGTTCGAGGTCGAGCGGACGGAAGGCTCAGCCGACCTCGAGGCCGCGTTCGGGTCGGCCGGCCTGGCCCCGGGCGGGCGCGGGCGGGTCGGGCTCTGGACCCGCTCGGGCGGCGCCCTGCTGACCGCCCGCCGCGAGGCGTTCGAGCCCCTGGTCCCGGCCGGTGGCGAGGCGCTCCGGCGGCTGGATGTGACCCTGCTCCAGGTCGCTCTCGAGCGGCTGGCGGGGATCGACCCGGCCGCGACCGCGGCCGGTGGGCGGGTCGCCTATACGAAGTCCGCGGCCGAGGCGATCGGCTGGGTCGATCGGGCCGAAGACGGTGCCGACGCCGCGTTCCTGCTCGAGCCGACGCCGGTCGACGACATCGCCGCGGTCGCCGGCGCCGGCGACGTGATGCCCCAGAAGTCGACCTACTTCTTCCCCAAGCCGGTGACCGGCCTGGTCATCAACCCCCACGAATGGTAGGAGCGCACAGGCCGTCGGCCGCGAACGGCCCAGCCCGACCAGGAAACCGAGGTGTAGCATGCCCGAGGTGATTCCGGACGCCATTCCGGGTTCGAGCGGAGAGGCGGATTCCCCCCTCCGCCTCTCCGCTCGACCGACGCCCGTGGCCGCGCCCCCCGGTCGGCCCGTCCGCAAGGACGAGATCGAGCTCGTCGAGCGCGGCCTGTACATCGAGTCGTGGCTGCCCGAACGCCGATCGCGCCGCCGGCCGCTCCTCTTCCTCCACGGCGAGCTCGCCGGGTCCTGGGTCTGGGAGCGCTACCTCGGCTACTTCGCCGGCCGCGGCTGGGAAGGCCACGCGCTCAACCTGCGCAACCACTTCTGGTCGCAGACCGCCGATCCGGCGACGCTCTCGTTCGATACCTACACGGACGACGTGGTCGCGGCGATCGAGCGGTTCGGTCCGGGCGTGGTCGTGATCGGCCACGGGATGGGCGGGCTGCTCGCGCTGAAGGCGGCCGAGCGCCACGAGATCGGCGGCCTCGTCCTGCTGTCGGCCGAGCTGCCCCGCGACCTTCGACCGCCCGTCCGGCAGCACGAGCTGCGCGAGATCCCGGAGGCCTACGGCAAGGCGCTGATCGGCTGGGAGACCCTGCCCGAGAAGCTCCAGCGGGACCGGCGCGACCTGACCCTGGCCGACGTGCTGCGGATCCATCACCTGCTCGGCCAGAAGCCGAACGAGGCCGGGGCAGCCAGGCGCCAGATGCTGGCCGGGGTCCCGGTCGACCGGCGGGCGGTGGCCGACGTCCCCAAGCTCGTCATCGGTGCCGGGCTCGACCGGCAGGTCCCGGAGCCCGACAGTGAGCGGCTGGCCGACTGGCTCAACGCGCCGTACGAGCCGTTCGGAGCCCATTCGCACTACGGCCTGGTCGTCGGTGAGGCCAGCTTCCTCCAGGTCGCCGAGGCCGTCCGGGCCTTCCTCGAGACGAACCGGCTGTAGCCGTTCGCGAGCTCGGGTGGGCCGGTCCGCGGTTTGCCCGGACCGAGTGGTCGCTGGTATCATCCCGGCCGGTCCGGCGCTCGCCGCCGGCCCGCGATCGCGGCGCCGCATTCGTCTAGAGGCCCAGGACACCGCCCTCTCAAGGCGGAGATCACCGGTTCGAATCCGGTATGCGGTACCAACGGCCCGACCCGACCCCCGGCCCAGCCGGGCCAGCGCGAGGCCCAATGCGTCCGTCGCCCGACCGTCGGCTCGTCATCCTGACCGAGGGCCAGTTCGAGGCGCACAACGCCAAGACCGCGCTCGGGGTGATGCGCTACGGAAGCGACACGGTCGTCGCTCTGCTCGACTCGACGATCGCCGGCCGGCGCGCCGCGGAGCTCGCCGGCGACGATCCGCGCTTCGACGTCCCGGCGGTGGCCACCCTGGACGAGGCGCTCGCCCTCAACCCGACCGCTCTCCTGATCGGGATCGCTCCGACCGGCGGCCGGCTGCCGGAGGACTGGCGGTCGACCATCGTGGCGGCCCTTCGAGCCGGCCTCGACGTGCTCAGCGGCCTGCACACGTTCGTCGGCGACGATCCGGAGTTCGTCGCCGCGGCCGCCTCATCCGGAGCTCGGATCGTCGACTACCGGCGCCCGCCGGAGCGGATGGAGACCGCCGTCGGCCGGCGTCATGGCCCCGGCAAGCACGTCATACTGACGGTCGGGACGGATTGCGCGATCGGCAAGATGTCGGTTGCCCTCGAGCTTAGGCGGGCCGCCGCCGAAGCGGGTCTGCCGAGTGTCTTCGTCCCGACCGGCCAGACCGGGATGATGATCGAGGGCTGGGGGGTGGCGGTTGACCGGCTCGTGGCGGATTTCCTGCAGGGTACGACCGAATGGCTCGTCGAACAGGGCGAACAGCTCGGTGACTGGATCTTCGTCGAGGGCCAGGGATCGCTCGACCACCCGGCGTACTCGAGCGTGACCCTCGGGCTGATCCACGGCGCGACGCCCGAGGCGATGGTCCTCGTTCACAAGCCTGGTCTCGCCAGCCACGACTTCGACCACCTGCCGGATCGGACGTTCCCACTGGCCCCGCTGCCGGAGTTCATCCGGCTCCACGAGCAGGTCGCCGGGCTGGTCGCCCCGTCGCGGGTGGTCGCGGTGGCTCTCAACACCTCGCTCCTCCCGGACGAACCCGCGGCGCGCCGGGCGATCGCCGAGACGGCCGAGCTGACCGGCCTGCCGACCGACGATCCATACCGGTTCGGCGGCCGACGCCTGTTCGAGGAGATCCGTTCTGCCCTGGAGGCTCGGCCGTGAAGCTGACCCTGACCCACGAGGTCCACCGGATCCCGTTCCGTGACCCGTTCCGGATCGCCAGGACGCTCGACCCGGCCGAGACCGGTGGGATGACCTCGGTGATCGTCGAGCTGAAGTCGGGAGTCGCCCCCGGGATCGAGGCGGTCGGCGAAGGCTATCCCGATGCGTTCTACGGGGAGACCGAGGCGACGATGACGGCCGTCCTGCCGCGCCTGCTGGCGGCGGTCGAGCCGCTCGAGGACCGGTTGGCCGGTTCGGCGACCAGCCTGTCCGACGCACGAGCGGCATTGGACGACGCCGGGGCCGCGATGGCCGCCGCGATCGCCCATCACGGGGCCGCCAAGTGCGCCCTCGACATCGCCCTCCACGATCTCGTCGGGAAGCGCTTCGCGATCCCCGTCTACGAGGTCCTCGGCCTGTCCGCCGACATCCCGCCGACCGACTTCACGATCGGGATCGACCGACCCTCACTGGTCGCCGAGCGAGCGGCCCGGGTGGCCCATTTCCCGGCGCTCAAGATCAAGGTGGGTGGTCCGGCCGACGTCGAGACCCTGGCCGCGGTCCGGGGCGCCTACGACGGCCCGATCCGGGTCGACGCGAACACCGGCTGGACGCTCGAGGACGCGAGGGGGATGCTGCCGGCCCTCGTCGAGTACGGGGTGGAGCTCATCGAACAGCCGTTCCCGGCCCGCCGGCTCGACGACCTCGCGACCCTCCAGGCCGAGTCGCCGTTGCCGATCGTGGCCGACGAGAGCGCGGTGACGATCGATGACCTCGACGGGCTCGTCGGGGTGGTGGCCGGAGTCAACGTCAAGCTGGCCAAGTGCGGCGGCATCGG
The DNA here is from genome assembly GCA_963755285.1 of uncultured Chloroflexia bacterium. Taxonomy (GTDB): domain Bacteria; phylum Chloroflexota; class Limnocylindria; order Limnocylindrales; family CSP1-4; genus Chersky-267. The sequence goes on from CAVWJB010000006.1 coordinate 50,437, forward strand.
TCCGGCCGCCCGGATGCTCGCCCGTGCCCGTGAGCTCGGCTTCCGGACGTTCCTCGGCTGCATGGAGGAGACGTCGGTCGGGATCGCCGCATCGGCGGCCGTCGGATCGCTCGCGGAGTGGGTCGACCTCGACGGCAACCTGCTCCTGGCCGCGGACCCGTTCGAGGGCCTCGAGCTCGGCTCCGACTGTCGCTGGCGGTTGTCCGACCGGCCCGGTCTCGGGGTGAGCCGGCGAGCCTGAGCCCCCGTTCCGCCCGGTTCGTCGAACGCCCGTTCGTGTGGATAAGTTGGTGGACGAGATGGTGGACAAACCCCCTACCGCCATCGGGCGGCGGCTCCTAACATGGCAGTCCTACGGCGTCGGACCCTCCGGGAGAAGGGTCGCCGGGACCCCGTTACATGCGGTCGGACCGCCCGCTTCCGCGGTCGAGCGCGCCCTGGAGCTCTGGAGAGGAGGGGAACATATCGCATGGATTCCAGCAGACCCACCGAGGCGCCAGGCCTGACTCCGGACGCAATCGAATTCGTCCGCTTCTGCTACCGGCGCCGGAGGGTCGGCTGGCCGGAGCTGTACGACGAGATGTGCGCCGTCGCCGGTCGTGGCCTCTACCGTGGCTGGCGGTTCGCCGAGCTCGAGGAGCACGGGATCGGGTTCAGTCTCCACCAGACCCTCGAGCTTGCCCGGATCGCCGGTCAGGTCGCCGTGGAGGAGGGTGATCGGCGCGGCCGCTCGGGCCGAACCGCCGCCCGGGCCGCCGGGCGACCGGCAGGCGCGCCGGTCGAGCCAACGGTCCACGGCACCGATTCGACCGAGCTCGTCGTCGACGTCCCGGTCGTCGAGGTTTCGATGGTGGGAGCTCCAGTCTCCCTGACCGTCAGCCGAGCCGAGCAGGTGATCGACGTTCCGATCATCGCCCGTCCCGAGGGCGGCCCGACCGAACCCCCGCCACCCGAGCCGTCGACTCCGTCCCGGCCAGCCTTGGCCCCGTCGATGATCAGGAGCGCCGCGGGCGCGAACTGAGCCAGTCGCCGGAGGTGCGGCGACGAACCGGACTCATCCCACGACCCTCGGCCAGTCGGCCGGGGGTCGTGCTCGTCCCAGGACCGCCGCTAGGCCCGGATCCGGCGCCGGGCCATCTCGCCTTCGATCTGGCGCTCGGCGTCCACATAGCGGTCGATCTGATCGCGGAGCTGATTGGCCTCCGGCGCGTAGAGGTGAACCTGCTGCTGGAGGATGTAGCTCAGCCGGCGGCTCGTCATCCGGACATGATCGAGGTTCTTGATGAGCACGAGCGGGTCCATCGCGGCCAGCTCACCCGGGTCGTACATCCGCTCCATGAGCGAATTCTAGACGGCGCGCAGGCGGCGGGGCGGCCACTCCCAATCGACCGGCAGGGTGGCGCCGTTGACCGCCCGGCGTCGGCCGGCCTCGGTCGCTCCGAGGATCAGGATCCGGTCGAGCTTCGTGGCCTGGCCGGCTTCGTCGCCCCACACCTGGGTCATCTTCCGGCTGGAGTGGACGTCGTCGAGGGCGATCCCCGCCAGCCGGTAGCCGGTCGGCTCGGCGGCCGAGGTCCAGACGGCCTCCGCCAGCCCGATCCCGGTGGCGATCCGGCGACCGCGATCGGCCTCCACGTCGCCGATGACGAGGACGATCACGGCGTCATCGGCCAGCGTTCGTCGGAGGCCTTCCAGGACGTCGCCGAGGAACCGCAGGTAGGCCGTCTTGTGGTGAGCGTCGTCGAGGGCGGCGTCGATCGCGGCCGAGTCGAACCCGAGGAACCACGTCCGCAGCCAGTTGTAGTAGCCGTACTTGACGACGCGGAGGTACGGCGGCGAGGTCACGACCAGGCGCGCCCGGTCCGGCAACCCGCGGGCGCGCAGCGCGACCCGCGCGCGCTCGCCCGCATCCCGGGCGTCGCCCAGCAGGGCGATCCCGCGGAGCGGCGGCAGCGGCTCGCGGTAGAGCCGGCCGAGCTTCGCCTCGAGACAGGCGAAGACGTCGCGGTCGGGCGACTTGAAGTCGGTCCGGGCGACGAAGTCCCGCACGTAGCGCGGGGCCATGCTGAACGTGTTCGGCATGACCTCGGACAGGTAGGTCGCGCTCTTGCCGTGGAGGATCCCGGTGATCGCCGCGGCCAGGAACCGGTCGACCCGATCGTCGAGGCGCAGGGACGACCGGACGAACAGGAGCTGGGCGAACGTCCGCGGGGCGAAGCACAGGGCGACCTCGACCGGAACCGGCTCGACCGTCGACCCGGGGTCGAGCGGCCCGAGGCCGCTGCCCGCGGCCGGCACCCGGGTCCCCTCCGGACCGGGTGAGCCGATGACGCGGAGCGCGAGCGTCAGCCACGATTCGGCCTCGCCGGCCCAGCGCAGGCGGAGCTCCGTCAGGCGGATCCTCGCCTCGGCCTGCGAGGCCGGGTCGACCTTCGACGCGGTCAGCAGGTGGGCAAACGGATTGAGGTCGTTGCCGACCCCGATCCGGCCCTCCGCGCACGCCTGGAGCGGTGTGGTGCCGCGGCCGCTGAACGGATCGAGGACGACGTCGCCAGGTCGCGAATAGCGGGCGATGAACGCGTGGGTCAGGGCGGCCGGGAAGCTTGCCAGGTAGGAGCACATGGGGTGGAGCCGGTGGCCCCACAGCCGCTGCTGGTCCTTCCACTCCGGCGCGATCGGCAGCGCGGGCAGCTCGCGCGGCGCGAGGCCGGGCAGGTCGAGGGCGAGCTGGGCACTCGCCGATGGGCTGACGACGGGCGGCACGACGGTTGTGGCTGGCGCGATCGACCGGAGCGACTCGGCCGAGTCTGAGCGAGCGGGCAAGGGCAGACCCGATCCTTTGCGTTTCACGATGACGGTCCCGGTCGGCCGACGGGTCGCGGAGCATAGCACGGGCGTCCGGCGATTCAAGTGGTCCGATCGGCCCACCCCTGCCAGCCGGCCCTTGGCTCGAACCGGGCGCCGTCGTACCCTAGCGCGGAGTCCGAGGCTGTGTGCGGAACCGCGCCGGTCGGAACCGGTCTCGGAGGACGGCGTCCCTGCCGCCCTCCGCGCCCGGGGTGTCCGGCGAGGGCCCGTCCCCACCGTCCGGTACTGCCGGCGAAGAGGCCACCAGGACTCATCGGGCCGCCGCTCGTTCGAACCGATCGTTCGGCGGCGGCCCAGCCGTTCCCGCTCACGGGCCGTCGCGGATCTGCTCGTCTCGACTCCGTCCCGGCTAGATCGTCGAACCCGCCGTCGCCTTGACCCGTCCTGCGCGATCGGCTAGAAGAAGGCCGATGGTTGCGCACCGGGTCGTCATCGTCGGCGGAGGGTTTGGCGGCCTCTACGCGGCGCGCGGGCTCGGTCGGGACCCGCGCCTGAGCGTCACGCTCGTCGACCGCCGGAACTACCACCTGTTCCAGCCGCTGCTCTACCAGGTCGCCACCGGGGCCCTGGCGCCGGGCGAGATCGCCCAGCCGCTCCGCTCGATCCTGCGCCGCAACACGAACACGACGGTCCTCCTCGGCGAGGCCGTGGCGATCGATCCGGAGCGGCGCGAGGTCGTCCTGTCGGACGGCGGACCGATCCCGTACGACACCCTGATCGTCGCGTCGGGCGCCCGCTTCTCGTACTTCGGCCACGACGACTGGGCCGCGAACGCGCCGGGCCTCAAGTCGATCGACGACGCGACCGAGATCCGGCGGCGGATCCTGATCGCGTTCGAGGCGGCCGAGCGAGAGCACGACCCGGGGCGTCGCGCCGAGTGGATGACGTTCGCCGTGGTCGGCGGCGGCCCGACCGGGGTCGAGCTCGCGGGAGCGCTCGGCGAGATCGCCCACGACACGCTCCGCCGCGACTTCCGATCGATCCGCCCGCCCGACGCCCGGATCATCCTCATCGAGGCGCTCGAGCGGATCCTCCCGACCTACCCACCCGATCGCTCGCGCTCGGCCCAGCGGCAGCTCGAGAAGCTCGGCGTGGTCGTGCGGACGAGGACCAGGGTCGTCTACATCGACGACAGCTGCGTCCGGGTCGAGGCAGACGGCGGCGAGCAGGAGATCCCGGCCCGAACCGTCCTGTGGGCGGCCGGCGTCCAGGCGTCGAGCTTCAGCCAGGCCGTCGGGCGGGCGACCGGCGCCGAGATGGACCGGGCGGGCCGGATCGTCGTCCGACCCGACCTGACGATCGCCGGCCACCCTGAGATCCTCGTCATCGGCGACGCCGCGCTCCAGGCCTGGAAGCCGGGCCGCCCGGTGCCGGGCGTGGCGCAGGGCGGGATCCAGGGCGGCAGCTATGCCGCGGCGTCGATCCGACGACGGCTGTCCGGCGAGGCCAACCCGCCGTTCCGCTACCGCGACAAGGGCGACGTCGCGGTCATCGGACGGCTGGCCGGCGTCACGAACATCCCGTGGCTCGGGCCGTTCGGGCGGCAGGGCGGCTTCACGGCCTGGCTCCTCTGGCTCGGGATCCACATCTTCTACCTGATCGGGTTCGCCAACCGGATCGTCGTGATCGTCCGCTGGGCCTGGAGCTTCCTGACCCACGGTCGTGGGTCGCGTCTGATCACGGGGTCACCACCGTTGCCGCCGATCGCCGAGCCGGAGCCGCCCAGTCATCGGGAGGGTGGGTAGGCGGCGCGGCGGGCGGGTTAGGATCGTGTCCTGCCGATCATCCGCCGGGAAGGTCGAATGCCAAAGGTCCTCAAGCTCGCTCGCCTCGCAACTCTGCCCGAGACGCGCAACCTGATCGTGGCAGCGGCACGCTCGGCGACCCTCCGCGAGGTGGCGCAGCGAGCCAGGACGGATCGCGCCGGCCTGGTCCGCGACCTCAGGAAGCCGGCGGTGGCTCGCGAACTGATCCGCGGCGCGGCGACCCATCCGGCGACCCGGGAGCTGGCGACGGCCGGTTGGATCCTGGTACCCGGCCGCTACGTCCCGGTCGGTTGGGTTGCCATGTGGGCGGCGCGCGAGGCCTACCGCCGCTACGCGGATCCCGTGGCCGAGCTGATCGACGCCCGGTTCTTCGGTCCGCCGCGACCGATGAAGGACGTGACTCCCGATCCGGTCGCGGACGATCATCCGTCCGAACCGCAGACGCGGGCCTGAGCCGCGACCTCGGCCGTGACGGGCGATCCCGGGCGAGACGTCAGCCCGCTGGTTCTGCCTCCAACCGCGGCGCAAGCCGGAAGATCTGGCGGCGTCCCGACAGGCCCTTGAGCTCGTGGGCCCCGGCGTCTTCGAGGACGAGCCCGGAGCCCTCGAGGAGGTCGCTCGTCGTCGACGAGACGAAGACCTCATTGGGCCCGGCCAGCGACATCACTCGCGCGGCCGCGTGGACGGCGACCCCGCGGACATCGCTGCCGACGAACTCGACCTCGCCCGTATGGATGCCCACTCGAATCGACAGGCCCAGCGCCTGGGCCGAGCGGACCATCGCGGCTCCGCAGCGGACGGCCTTCGTCGCGCCGTCGAACACCGCCAGGAACCCGTCGCCGGTCGTCTTCAGCTCGCGACCACGGAAGCGGTTCAGGTCGTCACGCAGGCGGCTGTTGTGACGGCGCAGCAGCTCGTGCCAGGAGTCGTCGCCCATCGCCTGGAGTCGGGCCGTCGAATCGACGATGTCGGTGAACAGCACGGTTGCGAGGACACGCTCGCCGGGCCCCTCCGGTGCGATGCCCACGATCCTCGCGCTCGTCCACTCGACGGTCACCCACGGTTCCTCGCCGACCACCCAGGCGTCGTGACCCGGCGGGATCTCGAAGATGGAGTCCGGCGGGATGTCGATCGCGTCGCCGTCGTCCATGACGACGTGGAGCAACCCCGAGACCGAATGGCCGAGGTGATGGATCTGGCAGCTCCGGGTGCCCATGATCGGGGCGAGGTCGACCGACCAGCGCCAGCCGGGGCTCCAGCTCGACCGCCCTACGGTCGCGTCGTCAAGGCTGACGACCTCCGCTCGACCCTTCGGAAACGTACGGATCTCATCCGGGCTGGCGAAGCTCTTGGACTGGAGACGAGGCATGGGAGTGGCGCCTTCCTGATGCGAGCCTGCTGCATGTTGCACGCGCCTCGATCGTACCTCCGGAGCCGGGTCACACGGCCGACGATCGACTGACCGTGCGCGAGGGCGCAGTCCGTCGGCCCCACCAGTCTGGTTCCAATGGCAGGGGCGCCGAGTCGTCTCGCAAGCGCAGGATCGCGTTAGCAGCGAACGGAGGGCAACCAAGGATGATGGATCGCTGGGACATGATGAATGGCTGGAACGGGACGGCCGAGTTGACGATGCTCGTGGGCATCCTGGTCGTAGCGATCGTCGTCCTGATCGGCCTCTGGCTGATCATTCGGTCGACTCAAGGTGCGCACCCAGCGGGCCCGACGGCAATCGACATCCTGCGCGAGCGATACGCGCGCGGGGAGATCACCAAGGACGAGTTCGAGACCGCCAGGCGCACGCTCGGCGGTTAGTCCTGACGAACGGCAATGCCGCCCGCGCTGACGCATCTGTCGCGACTCGCGCGCTGGTATCGCGACTCTCCGCTGGCCCCGACTCGGGTTGCAACGCCGTGTCATGATACTCCCAGGGAGTATGTGACCGGAGTTCGCGCCGGATGGACCACGGAGCCCACAACCATCATCCCGGGACAGGCGCCGCCCGCCCTGACACCAGGCACGATCGCCACGAGGGTCACTCGGTGGCGATGTTTCGCGACCGGTTCTGGCTGAGCCTCGCGCTCTCGATCCCCGTCCTCGTCTGGAGCGGCGACCCGCAGGACTGGCTCGGCTACACGGCGCCGACGTTCCCGGGCTCCGCCCTCATCCCGCCGCTCTTCGGAACGATCGTCTTCCTCTACGGCGGCCTGGTCTTCCTCCGAGGCGGTCGGTCGGAGCTGGCCGCCCGCCGGCCCGGGATGATGACCCTGATCTCGCTCGCGATCATCGTCGCGTTCGTCACGAGCTGGGCCGGCACGCTCGGATGGTTCGAGGTCGAGATCTGGTGGGAGCTCGCGACCCTGATCACGATCATGCTGCTCGGCCACTGGCTCGAGATGCGCTCGATCGCGCAGGCTCGCGGCGCCCTGTCGGCCCTCGCCGACCTGTTGCCGGACACTGCCGAGCGGGTGACCGCGAGCGGCGCCGAGACCGTCCCGCTCATCGCGCTCGGAGTCGACGACGTCGTCCTCGTCCGCCCTGGAGCCCGCGTCCCGGCCGACGGAGTCGTGGTCGACGGCGCCGCCGACGTCGATGAGTCGATGATCACCGGTGAGTCACGGTCGGTCTCGAAGGAGCCTGGTGACAACGTCGTGGCGGGGACCGTCGCCGCCGGTGGCAGCCTCCGCGTTCGCGTCACCGCGGTCGGGGAGGAGACCGCGCTGTCGGGGATCATGCGGATGGTGGCCGCCGCGCAGGCCTCCGGATCGCGGGCACAGGCGCTGGCGGATCGCGCGGCGGCGATCCTGTTCTACGTCGCGCTCGCCGCCGGTTTGGTGACTCTCGCGTTCTGGTGGCTCCAGGGCGACCCAGAAGGCGCCCTCGTCCGGACGGCGACGGTGCTCGTGATCGCATGCCCGCACGCCCTCGGGCTGGCCATCCCGCTCGTGATCGCGATCAGCACCTCGCTCGGCGCACGGAACGGCCTGCTCGTGAAGGATCGGATCGCCCTCGAGCGGGCGCGCGATATCGAGTTGGTCGTCTTCGACAAGACCGGGACCTTGACCAGGGGACAGCCGGTGGTCGCAGCCGTCGCTGCCGTCGACGGCGACGACGCAGGGCTCGTCCGGCTCGCCGCGTCGGTCGAGGCCGACTCGGAGCACGCCCTGGCCCGCGCGATCGTCGTCGAGGCCGAGCGGCGCGGGGTAGCAGCGCCGATCGCCACCGACTTCGAGGCGTCGGCCGGCCGGGGCGCTCGAGCCACCGTCTCCGGTCGGACCGTCGAAGTTGGTGGGCCGCGTCTCCTCGCAGACCTTGGTCTCGAGCCCCTCCCTGCCACGGCCGCCTGGGCAGGCGCCGGCCAGACCGTTCTGCATGTCGTCGCCGACGGGCGCGTCGTCGGTGCCCTGGCCATCGAGGATGAGATCCGCCCGGAGTCGGCCGAGGCAATCGCCGACCTCCACCGAATGAAGATCAAGGTTGCGATGATCACCGGCGACAGCCAGGCCGTCGCCGAATCGGTCGCTCGTCGGCTCGGGATCGACGAGGTGGCGGCGCAGGTCCTGCCGGGCGACAAGGCTGCCGCGGTCAAGCGCTTCCAGCAGGGTGGTCGCACGGTGGCGATGGTCGGCGATGGCGTCAACGACGCGCCCGCACTGGCGACCGCGGACGTCGGGATCGCCATCGGAGCGGGGACGGACGTCGCCGTCGAGGCGGCCGGGATCGTCCTCGTCCGGAGCGACCCGCGCGACGTCGTCGGCGCGATCCGAGCTGTCCCGGGCAACCTACTCGAAGATGCGTCAGAACCTCGCCTGGGCGACCGGCTACAACCTCGTCGCGATCCCGGTCGCCGCCGGGATCCTTGCGCCGTGGGGCATCGACCTCTCGATGGCGGTCGGCGCCGTCGCCATGAGCGCGTCGACGATCATCGTCGCCGCGAACGCCCAGCTGCTCCGCCGGCTCCGGCTCCGCCCGTCGTTGCCTGAGAGTCCCGCAGGCGAGACCCGGCCTTGACGCAGCCCACCGCGAGCCCCGCACTGGCGGCCGTCAGGGCGCACTGGATGCTGGTCGCGGCCTGGTACGCGCGAGTACGGCCCCCGCGTCCGCCGGGTGGGCAACGTGCTCCTGTTCCTGTGGTTCGCCTGGCAGACCTATGCCCGGATCTCGTTCTTCCTGCGGCTCAACTTCCCGTTGGGGATCGACGCCACGATCTACTACCGGGGCGTCGTCGCCTGGCTCGACGGCACGGATCCCTGGGCGGCCTCCCTGTCGGTCAACGGCTATGCCTACCACTACGCGGGATCGCCGGTCACGACCGTGCTGATGGCCCCCGCCAGCCTGCTCGGGGAGCAGCTGTTCACGTACGGCTGGCTCGGGCTCACCCTGGCGGCGACCGTGTGGACCCTTCGCCGGCTGCACTTCCCGTTGTGGTGGCTGCTGTTCCCGCCGATCGCCGAGGGCCTGTTCTCGGGGAACCCGCAGCTGGTCGTCCTGGCCCTGCTGGTGGCGAACAACCCGGTCGCGTCCGCCCTGGCGACCGGGCTCAAGGTCTACGCCTTCATCCCGCTGTTCGGCGAGACCCGCTGGCGGCAGATCGGCATCGCGGTGCTGTTCAACGCGGCCACGATCCTCGTGGCCCCCGGGCTCTGGCTCGACTACCTGCGGGAGCTGGGCTCGATCTCCAGCCGACTCGAGGTCGAGTCGCTCCAGGGCCTGTCGGCCTTCTACCACCCGATGCTGCTCGCGATCTGCGTCGTGGCGCTGGTGCTGCTCGCTGTGCGCGATCGGCGGGCGGCGGGCTGGCTGGCGGTGCCCGCGATCTGGCCGTCGAGCCAGTTCCACTACTCGACGATGGCCCTGCCGGTGATGTCGCCGCTGCTGGCCGTCCTGCTGGCCTACCCGTACCTGCAGCTGCCGCCGGTCGCGATCGTGCTCGACATCGGCCGCCGGCTCGTCAAGCCATGGATCTTGCGTGTCCTGACGACGCCGGGACCGCCGGCCGAGGACAACGAGCGAGCCCAGGCACCATCCGGATGACCTTCCTGCCGCGCGTGTTCGGACTTGTCCGTCAGAATGCGCGGGTGGGCCGTCACGTTCGTGTGTGGTGAGCAGCCCTCCTCGTCCCCGTAGCTCAGTGGACAGAGCAACCGCCTTCTAAGCGGAAGGTCGCAGGTTCGAATCCTGCCGGGGACGCCACACTCGGTCGGTTGCCGCGCTCAGGCCCCGGGTGCCGCGAGCGGTTGACCCGGGCCGGGACGCTCGGTCACGAGATCGACGTCCGCCAGCACGCGGACCCGGGTCGCCAGCAGGTAGGCGATCACGTAGAGGCAGGCGACCACGAACAGCAGCGAGCGGTAGCCGGCCAGCAGGGCCAGGTACTCGAAGACGCCGCCGGCGAGCGCACCGAGGAGATTGCTGGCGAACGACATGTCGGCGGTCTTCGTCTCCCGGAACGAGTGGCTGAACACGAGGTTGGCGAAGAACACCGGCGCGAACGCCACGGCAGCCGCGACACCGTAGCGGAGCGCCGGCGGGTCGAGCAGCAGCGATTCGGGCGGGAGGAGGGAGGCGACCGCAAGGGCCCCGAACAGGCCCACGTAGAGGAGTCCCGGCCGGCGGATCGGCCAGCGCCAGTTGACCAGAATGGCGAGGAGGACGGACGCCAGGATCGCAAAGAACGTCAGCGCGTTGACGAGCCAGGTCGTCCCGAACAGCAGGCTGAAGCTGACCAGGCTCCGCGTCTCGAGCAGCAGGAAGGCCATCCCCAGCACGAAGAAGTGCGGGCTGAACCGGCGGAGCGGGGTGTCGGTCGCGCGGGCCGCCCCGACCACGGCGATGGCGGCGAAGGCGAGGACGAAGGCCAGCGCTGCGAGGTAGTACGGCGCGACATCGGGCACGCGCAGGTAGAGGAACGGCCAGTCGTCGGTCGCCGGCCGTGGATCCGGCACGCCCGCGGCCGGCACCGGATCGACCCGGTCGCCGGGCGGCGGGCCGCCGGCCAGCGCGGCAATCGCGGGACCGCTCGCCAGCGCCGCCTGGACGCCACCGTATAGCCGCAGGAGCGGGGCATAGCCGAACGCATCGCGGAGCATCGTGTCGAGCTTGGCCACGAGCCACGGCTCGCGGTAGTAGTTGTAGAGGACGAACACGCCGTTCGGGCCGAGGTGGTCGCGCACGCTCCGGAACGCCTCCTCGGTGAACAGGAACGACTCGAGGCGGACGTTCGCCGTCGTCGACACCAGGGTCAGCGAATCGGGCAGCGCGAAGACGACGAGGTCGTAGCGGTCGGTCGAGTTGCGGAGGAACGCCCGGCCGTCGTTGATGTGGACGGTCACCCGCGGATCCGAGTAGGGATGGTCCGGGTGGACCTCGGCGCCGATCGCCTGGATCGCCGGGTCGATCTCGACCGCGTCGACGTGACCCGCGCCGCGGGCCAGGGCGAGCGCGGCGTCCGTCCCGCTGCCCGCGCCGACGACGAGGACGTTCTGGTAGGTCCGGCCCGGGAACCACTGGTAGACCTGGTCGTAGAACGGCTCCTTGGGGCAGGGACCGTCGACGACCGGGTGGAGCGCCTGGTGCGGGATGCCGTTGACGTTGACGTTGACGATCCCGCACGCATCGGCGTACTGGCTGATCCGGTAGTACGGCGACCAGATGTCGCCGCTGCCCGCCTGGCCGACGATGAGACCGAGCACGCCGATCGTGGCCGCGCCGTTGACGAGGGTCGCGGGGGTGATCCCGGCTCCCAGCGCCAGCAGCATCAGGAGCAGCGCGACGACGCCGAACCAGGCGATCGGGTTGGTGCCGGCGGCGCTCAGCACGGTGAACAGGGCGATCCCGGTCATCGATCCCACGATGTCGATCGCATAGGCGCGCAGCGGGGGCATGCTTCGCAGGAGCGGGCCGAGGGGCAGCGCCAGGGCGGCCATCGCGGCCGTCACGAGGACGAACACGAGCGGCAGGACCAGGAAGTTGACGTCGGCGGCGCCGTTCTCGGCGAGGCCGAAGAACAGCTCGTCCTGGGAGCGGATCTGGACGTTGAGCTGGACGTTCAGGATGAGCGCGACGATCGCGAACAGCAGGACGGCGAACGGCGGGCGGAACGAGCGACTCGCCCGCCGGCCGAGCAGGATCCCGAGACCGATCCCGAGGAAGCTCGCCATGAGCAGGAAGTTCGAGAAGAAGCCGATGTAGCGGACCGTCGCCGGGATCCAGCGGATCAACAGGAGCTCGACGAACAGGAGCGTCGCACTGGTCAGGTAGAGCCGGACCGGTCCGCTCGCGAGCGGGGTCAGGGCGGGGACGATGGTTCGGCCGCGCGAGGTCATCCGCGGGAGGCTATCGAGCGTCCCGGGCACCTTCAAGCCGTACGAAGGGCGCCGGCGATGCGACTTCTGGGGCACCGCCCGGCCAACGCGCCGCGGGCTCCCGTCGGTCAGGCCGGGTGGGTCAGCCGCCGCAGGTGGCTGGGTCGCGCGGTTCCACCCGGTAGATCGAGCGGGTGGTGGCGGCCGACGGTCCACCGACCGCGACCGGGACCGTGGTGAGCGCGGTCAGCACGTAGTCCCGGGTCAGCGTCTGCAGGTCGCGCGGGTCGAGCCGGAGGACGTACACGGGTCGCGCGCAGACGAGCGACGCGATCCGCGCCTCGCGCGTTCCCCAGCCCTCGTAGACGATGTTCGTGTCGTCGACGATCAGGAGGTCCGGCCGGCGGCCCTCGACGAACGTGGCATGCCACAGCGGGGTCGAGGCATCCCAGTACGACAGGATCGCCGCGTCCGCCGGCAAGGCCGCGAGGGCCGCATCGACGTAGTCATCGCCGGACCGGTCGTCGCTCCGATCGGCGGCACCGAAGTTCAGCCCGGCCAGGGCCAGCGCGAGACCGAGCGCGATCAGGCCGACGGTCCCGCCGACGACGCGGTCGACGCGGAGGTCGGTCTGGCCGAGCCGCCGCACGATCCGGGTCGCGCCACGGCGATCCCCTCCAGCCCGACGGTCGCGCCGATCGCGATGATCAGCCACGGCACGAGCAGGTAGTGCTCGAGGCGAAGGTAGTTCGACCAGACGTAGGCGCCGCTGACGACGATCGCGACACAGAGCAGCCCGAACGCCGTCCGGCGGACGAGGAGGATCCCGATCCCGATCAGGCCGAGGACCGGGAAGACCGCCGTCGCCCGGGCCAGCGCGAGGTCGCGCAGCGCTCCGAGCGACTCGATGAACACCCCGGGACCCTTCGCTGCGAGGAAGTCGAACTGGTCCCGGAACTGGCGCCCGCTGACCAGCCACCAGACCCCGTCGAGCGTCGTCGGGTGGTTGTACGGGAGCGGCGGCGACGCGCTCGCCGCGAGCGGGATGTAGGCATAGACCGACAGTCCGGCCAGGACGGCCAGCAGGCCGGGCACGACGATCCACGGCCGAGCGAGCAGCTCGCGCCGCCCCACCCAGGCGACGAAGACGGCGATGAACGGCGCCACGAACAGGGTGAGCAGGTGGTTGCCGAGCGCGAGACCGACGAGCAGGCCCCCGATCACGAGGTCGATCGGCCGGCGGCGCGCCTCCCAGACGAGCGCCCGGTGGATGAGCAGCGCGCACAGGAGGAGATGGAGCGGGTTGACCTCGGCGACGGTGGCCGCCGCCCAGACGGTCCCGACCGCGCCCAGGGCGAGCGCCCCGGCGATGGCCAGGATCGGCCGGACGCCAAGTCGCCCGGCGATCGCGCAGACCGTCGCCAGGGCCCCTGCAACGAGCACCGCCGACAGCAGGTTCAGCCGGAACGCGACCGACCCGACCGGGACGAGCTGGGCGAGCCAGCCCAGCAGGACATAGGTCGGGTAGCCCGTCGGGTGGGCGACCCCGAGCACGTGCGACACCGTCTGCATCTCGCCCCAGTCGCCGAACGCGATGCCGGGCAGGAGCGTCCGCAGGTACACGAGCAGCGAGACGAGCCCGACGGTCGTGGGTGCCAGCCAGGCCGGCCATGGTCGGGCGGCCGGGGACGACGAGCTCAGCACGGCCGTGCCCGCATCGTCGGGCCCGTCCGGTGGGTCGGGCGGCATCAGCGCATGGTAGCCGCGCCCGACCGAACGCCAGTCCGGGCGAAGCGTGCGATAGTGAAGCCGGATCGGGGCCGGTTCGGACGAGGCCCACGACGAAATGCCGAGGGCCCGCGATCGAACGACGGGGAGGACACCATGCGACGCCTGATCGGACTGCTCGGCGTGCTCTCGCTGGTTGCCTTCGCCGCGCCGGCCCTCGCGGCGATGCGCGAGAAGACGCGCCGGGAGCGCGAGGGCCGGAACACGGTCGACGAGACGGCCGACGAGCTCGACATCGCGGCGATCTTCGACTCGCTCGATGTCACCAGTCGGTCGACCGCCTTCCGGGGCGGGGACGTCACCGCCTGGTACGGCGGAGGGACGCTCGACCTGCGTCAGGCGACGCTCGATCCGGACGGCGCCGAGCTGCGCGTCCGGGCGATGTTCGGCGGTCTCGAGATCGCCGTTCCCACGACCTGGCCGGTCGAGGTCCACAGCCGCGCGCTCCTCGCGGGAGCGGGTGACGCGCGGGATCCCGACGACGTCGATCCCAGCCTGCCGACGCTCGTGGTCGACGCCCAGGCGATCTTCGGCGGCGTGGCGATCGTCGGCGTCCCCGACGACTTCCGGCCTGCCCTCGAGGTGGCTCCGGCCGACTGACTCCGACCTCCCCGGCCGGTGCGCGGACGCGCCAATGGGATGGGACTCTGGTACGTGGCATTACCGCACCGGATAGCCCAGACGGCGCCTTGACACTGTCAGGACCCACGGCGACGATGGCCTCACCGATGGGCCTACCGGGTCTCTCGGTCGGGTAACGCAGACCCGGGGGTCGCACCACCCCCAAGCCTCCCTCATCGGGAGGACTTCGGACGGAAAGGAGGTGCTGAGAGAGACATGCACGCGGTCCTCGAACGAGTCGTCCCGGGACGACCTCGTCAGCGGCCGACGGAGCAAGGTCAGGGCCTCGTCGAGTACGGACTCATCCTGGTTCTCATCGCCATCGTCGCGATCCTCTCCCTGATCTTCCTCGGCGGAACGCTTTCGAACATGATCAGCAACGTAGGCAACTCCGTCTGATCGCCCCCTCCGGCGAACGCACTGGACGCCCTCGCTTGGTCCGCCAGGACCGATCGGGGGCGTCGGCGTTTCCGGGTCAACGACCGGCGGTTCGGGGCGGTCTGGTACCCCCAGATGGGACCAACGTACGGCTTGGCGCTGGGGCGCCCGCACCCATACGCTCCCCCCAGCAGCCGGCCGGAGTCCACCCGTCGCATCCGGACGGGCATGAATATGGCCGGAAGACGCTTAGACGAGGCTGAACGAACCATGGCATCGATGGCCATCAACGAACTCGGGCCGATGCTCACCGCGAGCGAGGTCGCCGACATGCTCCACCTTCACGTCAACACCGTGAAGCGCCTGGGGGATCGCGGCGAGCTCCCGTTCTATCGCGTCTGCAAGCGGGGCGATCGACGCTTCCGCTACGAAGACGTGATGAACTTCCTGGCCCGCAACCGCTAAGGCCCCGACCGCGCCCATCCGACCCACGCGGTCCATCGCTCCAGCCTCTTCCGAGAGCGCCCGCCGACCGGCGGGCGCTTGCTGCTGTCTGGCCTAGACCTTGCCCAGGGCGTCCCAGAAGATCCCCAGCGCCTCGTCGACCTCGGCGGCCGAAGCGTCGATCGGGGCGATCCAGCGGACGACCTGGTGGGCCGGTCCGCACGAGAGGACGAGCAGGCCGTCGTCGGCGCACTGGGCGAGGAGGGCCTCGACGGTGTCCCCGTCCGGCTCCCGGGTCGCCCGATCGGTGACGAACTCGACCCCGATCATGAGGCCCAGCCCGCGCACGTCGCCGATCCGGGCGTCCTCGGCCCGGAAGCGCTCCAGCCCGCTCACGAGCTGATCGCCCCGGGCCGCCGCATTGGCGATGAGCCCCTCCCGCTCGATCGTCTCGAGGACCGCGATCCCCGCCGCGCAGGCGACCGGGTTGCCGCCGTAGGTCGACCCGTGGGCGCTCTTGCCCCATCGTTCCTGGAGCTCGCGCCGGGTGGCGAGCGCCGAGAGCGGCAGCCCGTTGGCGATGGCCTTCGCGATGCACACGGCGTCCGGGACGATCCCGGCGTGCTCGAACGCCCACATCCGGCCGGTCCGGGCGTAGCCGGTCTGGACCTCGTCGGCGATCAGCAGGATCCCGTGCTCGTCGCAGAACGCGCGCAGCTCGCGCAGGAACCCGAACGGCGCGGGCTGGTAGCCGCCCTCGCCCTGGACCGGCTCGATCAGGATCGCCGCGACGCTGGTCGCCGGCACGATCGTCGACGTCAGGCGGTGCAGCGCGTCCATGCAGGTCCGCGTTGCCAGCTCCTCGTCGCCGCCGAAGTCGCGGTAGACCGCCGGGAACGGGGTCAGGTAGACGGCCGGCAGGAGCGGCTCGTAGCCGGCCCGGTAGTTCAGGCTGGAGCTCGTGACCGAGGCCGCCCCGAACGTCCGCCCGTGGAAGGCGCCCTGGAACGCGATGATCGCCGGCCGGCCCGTCGCGCGCCGGGCGAGCTTGAGCCCGGCCTCGATCGCCTCCGAGCCGGAGTTGAGGAAGAAGATCGTGTCGATCGGCACGGGCAGCGTCGCGGCCAGCTTGTCGGCCAGCCTGGCCACCGGCTCGCTGAACCCGATCGCGCCGGTCGGTCCGATCAGGCGGTCGACCTGGGCGTGGATGGCGGCACTGACCGCGGGATGGCTGTGGCCGAGCGTCGTCACCGCGATCCCGTTGGCGAAGTCGAGGTAGGCCTTGCCGGCCGTGTCGTACAGGCGATGGCCCGACCCGTGGCTCCAGCTCCGCTCGAAATAGCGTCCGAGGACCGGCGAGATGTGGGCCGAGGCGTGCGACGGCGCGCTTTCGAGCGTCTGGGGTTCGTCCATGCTGCCGGAGTATATGGGGGCCCGAACGTCACGGTCGGGCCGCCGCGCCAGACGGTCCGCGGATCCGTCAGTCCCAGCTGCGAGGATCGACCAGGCCGAGCTCCGCGTTGAGCCGCTGGGCGACGGCCCACGACCCCCGGGTCTGGTTGCAGAGCACGACGATCGTGGTCGCGGCAGCGAGGTGATGCGAGACCCGGGTCGACACCCCTGGATCGGATCCGCCGTGGCCGACGATCGTGACCTGACCGCCCTCGACGACGAGCTCGCAGCCGTAGCCGTACTGCATCAGGTCGTCCGACGGCGGCCCCTGTGGGGTCATCATCGCCGCGATCATGGTCGGTGAGAGCAGGCGACCGGCCAGCAGCGCGTCGACCAACCGGGCAAGGTCATCGGCCGTCGAGATCAGGCCGCCATCGGGCATCACGGCGACCGGGACGCTGAACGTGTTCGCGAGCCAGGTCTCGTACGGGTCGTCGCTCGTGAGATAGCCGGTGGCGAGGCGGGCGGGCTCCTCGTCGAGGGCCTCGAGCCCCGTGTCGGCCATGGCGGCGATCGCCAGCACCTCGTCGGCCACGACGTCGGCGAAGGCGCGACCGGTGACCGCTTCGATGACCAGCCCGGCCAGCACGAAGTTCGCGTCGTTGTAGCGGAACTCCGTGCCCGGGGCCGCGATTGCCGGCAGCGTGGCGAACAGCGGCAGCAGGTCGGCCGCACGGCGGACGCGATAGGTCGGGATCCGATCCCAGCACGCCGTGAACGACTCCCAGCCCTGGTCATCGTCGCCGTGGTAGTCGGCGAGCCCGGAGGTGTGCGAGAGCAGGTGATGGAGGGTGTGCTCGGATGTCATGGCGGTCGGCCGCCACTTCGCCGGGAGGATCTCGATCAGCGGCTGGTCAAGATGGACCAGGCCGCGCTCGACCAGGCGCAGGGCGACCGTCGCGGTCACCAGCTTCGTCACCGACGCCACCGCGAACCGGGTCCGTCCGGTCACCGCGACGCCGTGGCCGCGATGGGCGAGACCGCCGGCATAGGAGAAGACCGGCCGGCCGTCGCGCCACACGAGCGCGACCCCGCTGAACTCGTGGTCGGCCACCTGGCGGTCGAGCCAGGCGCGGAGCGCGTCCTCGTCCATGACCGGCATCTTGACGGCTTGGCGCGGTGGCAGAATGGCGACGCCGACGCCGAGGGTCGCGATCGACCCGTCTCGAGGGACCGCCCAGTCGTGATCGACTTCTCGCTGACCGACGAACAACGCCTCGTCCAGCAGTCGGCCCGCGCGTTCGTCGAGGCCGAGATCCTGCCCCACATCCGGGAGTGGGACGAGAAGGGCGAGGTCCACCCGGAGGTCTTCGAACGGATGGGCGCGCTCGGCTTCCTCGGCGCGCCGATCCCCGAGGCGTACGGCGGGGCCGGGATGGACTACATCAGCTTCGCGCTGCTGTGCGAGGAGCTCGAGCGGGGCGACACTGCGTTCCGGGTCGTCCAGAGCGTCCACGTCGGGCTGAACTCGCTCACCCTCCTCCAGTGGGGAACCGAGGCCCAGCGCCAGCGCTACCTCGTGCCCCAGGCGCGGGGCGAGAAGCTGGCCACGTTCGGGTTGACCGAGCCTGGCGTGGGCACCGATGCCGGGGCGCTCCAGACGACGGCGCGGCGCGAAGGCGACCGCTACGTCCTGAACGGACAGAAGATCTGGATCAGCCTGGCCGACCTCGCCGACCACTTCCTGGTCTTCGCCACGGTCGACAAGGCGAAGAAGCACAAGGGCGTGACCGCGTTCATCGTCGAGCGAGGGTTCAAGGGGCTGACCACGGGGACCCTCCACGGCAAGCTCGGGATCCGGGCCGGCAACACCGGCCTGATCAACCTCGACGGCTGCGAGGTCCCGGCCGACAACCGCCTGGGCGAGGAAGGGGAGGGCTTCCTCATCGCGATGAGCGCGATCGACCAGGGCCGGTACACGGTCGCGGCCGGTGCGGTCGGGCTCGCCCAGGCCTGTCTCGATGCGAGCCTGGCCTACGCCCACGAGCGCGAGACGTTCGGCCAGGAGATCGGCCGCCACCAGCTCGTCAAGCAGATGATCGCGAACATGGCCAGGGGCACCGAGATCGGGCGGCTCCTCGTGTGGCGCGCCGGCTGGCTCAAGAACCAGGGCCTGCGCAACACCCGCGAGACGAGCCTCGCGAAGTGGCAGGCGACCGATCATGCGGTCCAGGCTGCGCTTGACGCGATCCAGATCCACGGGGCGAACGGCTACAGCAACGAGTTCCCGGTCGAGCGCTATCTGCGCAACGCCAAGGCCGCGGTCATCTACGAGGGGACGAGCCAGCTCCACACCCTGATCCAGGCCGACTATGCCCTCGGCTACCGCGAGGACCGTCCGCTCCGCTGCGAGCCCTGGCCGGCCCAGGGTTGGGAGCCCGGCGCCCCGCGGCCATGACCGGGCCGGCCGCTCCCGTGGGCTGGAGCGAGGCCGAGCTCGAGACCCTCGCCGTCCTCGCCGAGGCGTTCGTCCCGGGTCAGGCGTCACGGCGAGCCCTGATGGCCGCCGAGGCATTCGACCTCGGTCTCGACCGCCGACCAGGTCCGCCAGATCCGGTTGGCGCTCCGTCTGCTCGAGTCGCGTCCGGCGAACCTCGTCCTCGCCGGCCGGGCGGTCCGCCTGAGCGATCTCGACGCCGCGTCGCTCGACCAGTACCTGCTCGCCTGGGGTCGCTCGCGGCTGGCCCTGCGCCGATCGGCCTTCCAGGCCTTCCGTCGCCTGCTCAGCTTCCTGGCCTACGCCGACCCTGGCGACGACGGCAACCCGAACCCCCACCTGGCGGCGATCGGCTACGTCCAGGACGACCCAGGGACGACCGCCGACCCGACGCCGATCGAGCCGCTCCGCCTGCCCGCGCCGGGCCAGGCGGGCGAGCCGCTGACCCTGGAAGCCGACGTCGTCATCGTTGGATCGGGGGCCGCCGGCGGGGTGATGGCCCGGGCGCTGGCCGAGGCCGGGCGATCGGTCGTCGTCGTCGAAGCCGGCCCGTTCGTGCCAGAGCCCGAGATGCCTCGCTCCGAGCTCGACGGGTTCGACCGGCTCTACCTCGACCACGGCCTGACCGCGACCTGGGATGGCTCGGTGTCGATCCTGGCCGGAGCCGGCGTCGGCGGCGGGACCACCGTCAACTGGATGACGGCGATCGCCGCACCCGACGCGGTCCGGGCCGGCTGGGCCCGGGCGCACGGGATCGCGGGCTTCGACGGGGCCGAAGGCGACGCCGACTTCGCCACGCTGTCGACCGAGCTCTCGGCGACCGTCTGCACCGTCCGGCCGCCGAAGGACGATGCCCTCGCCCGCGGCGCCGCCGAGCTCGGCCTCGAGGCGGGCCCGACCGTCCGCGACGCGATCGACTGCCGAGCGTGCGGGTCATGCCTGTTCGGCTGCCGGGCGGGATCCAAGCAGTCCGGATTGCGGGCGCACCTCGCCGACGCCTACCGGTCGGGCGCCCGGGTCCTGGCCGACGCCCGGGTCGAGCGGGTGCTCATCGAAGGCGGGCGGGCGGCCGGCGTGGAGGCCACCGTCGGTTGGCAGGCGCCGTCGGCCCGGACCGTCGCCGCCGGGATCGCTCCGATCGAGCGCCGGGCGGTGGTGGTCCGCGCCCGGCAGGTCGTCCTGGCGGCCGGTGGCCTGCGCACGCCGGTCATCCTCGAGCGGTCCGGCGTCGGCCACCGAGCGCTCGGGCGGTACCTCCTGCTCCAACCCGTGCCGGTGCTCGCGGGCATCTTCCCGGAGCCGATCGACATGTGGCGCGGGCCGCTGCAGGCGACCCGCTCGCTGGCCTACGTCGACGCCAGTCCGGGGGCGGAACGGCTACGTCGTCGAATCCGCCCCGGGTCATCCCGGGCTGATCGCCCTGGCCCTGCCGTGGGAGGGCCAGCGACCGAGCACGGCGCTCATGGGCCGGGTCCGCTACGTGGCGCCGTTCATCGCGATCACCCGGGATGGCGGCACCGGACGGGTCCGGGCGACCCCGGCGGGCGGCGCCCGGATCGACTACCGAGTCGACCGGGTCGGGGTGACCACGATGCGCCACGGACTGGTGACGATGGCCCGGATCGCCCGGGCCGCCGGTGCCCGCGAGCTCGTCGCCGCCGGGACGCCGGCAGCGTGGCACCGAGTCGCCGACCACCCGGACGGCGCCGAGCCGCGCGCCTTCGAGGCGTTCATGGCGCGCCTGGGACGGTTCGACTTCGGACCGAACCGGGGGTCGGTGTTCAGTGCCCACCAGATGGGGACGGCCCGGTTCGGGGTCGACCCGAAGACGCATCCCTGCGACCCGCACGGGCGCGTCCGCGCGGACGACTCGGGCCGGGGCGACGCGCTGATCCCGGGCCTGTACGTCGCCGACACGTCGCTCTTCCCGACCGCGCTCGGGCTGAACCCGATGCTGACCACGATGGCCCTCGCCCGTCGGGTCAGTCGGACCGTGCTGGCTGAGGGCTGAGCCGGGCCAGGTCTCCCCGCGCCTTTCTAAATCTTCAGGCTTGTGCGGAGACATACGGCATGTAACGTATGTCGGGCTCAAGGCGTCTGCCCCCCGGTAGACCCCTCGTCAGGGAGACGACCCATGAGGTCGCGACGAAGACTGCTCAGCGTTGGGCTCGCGGTCGTCCTCGCGCTGGGGATGGCCGGGGAGACGAGCGCGATCACCTGGAGCCCGGCCAAGGCCCTGACCGGATCGGGAACCGGGTACGGGTATCCCGGTGGCCTCGCGGCGGGCTCGACGACCCTTGTTCACGGGATCTACGAGCAGGGCATCCTCGGAAACGCCGGCGTCTACTACCGTCGTTCGCCCGATTCCGGGACGACCTGGTCGACCGCGATTCTGCTGTCGCGACCGTCTATCGGCGAAGCCGGCGCGCCCGTCATCGAGGCCGCGGGAAACACGATCGATGCGGCCTGGCTCGAAAGCGACGACATCGTCGGCGGCGTGGACGCCGTGGCCGTCTATCGACGGAGCCTCGATGGCGGACTCACCTGGAAGGACCCGATCGTCATCTCGCCCGGCCTCGAGAGCGCCGGCTTTCCACGCCTCGCGCGATCTGGGGGCCGGGTCGAGATCGTCTGGACCAACGAATACACGGGTTCGGTCTTCATCCGTCGAAGCCTCGATGGCGGAGCCAGCTGGCAGCCTCGGGCGAACCTGGGAACCACGACGATGAAGCCGTTCGGCGGCACGATCCGCGAGGCCTATCCGACGGTCGCGATCGGGAACGGGGTGACCTACGTGGCCTGGATGAGCACGGCGAGGACGCTCAAGCTGCGTCGCTCGACCAACTCCGGCACGACCTGGAAGACGGCCGTGACCCTGGCCACAAACGGTCAGGCGGCTCCGCCAGCACTCGTCGCCAACGGCGCCACGGCGCTCGTGGGCTACGGCGTCCGGACGTCGACTGACTACTGGACCGTCCTTCGGCGAACCACGAACAGGGGCCTGCATTGGGCGGCCGCGCTGAGTCTCTCGCCCAAGACCTCGACCCCGAGCTTCGCGCCGGTCCTGAGCTTCCGAGCCGGCGCCTACCGGGCGATCTACGAGCGGTGCGCCACCAATCGCTGTGGGTCGTCATCCGTCTACTACCGGAAGAGCACGACGGGCGGCCGGACGTGGGGCCTGGCGTCGAAGGTCTCGGCCGCGGGGCGGAAGTACCACTATCCGATCGACGTCGAGCTGGCCACCAAGACGATCATCATGTACGGCGACTACTCGACGGGTCCGGGTGACGTGTTCATGCGGCGCGGATCGTGACGGCGGTGGACGGATGCGAACGCCAGCGGAACGTGGGTGCAGACGCGGCTGACCCGGACCTACGCCGGCGAAGCGCCGTCGATCGCCCTGGACGCGTCAGGCAAGGTCTACGTCGCGGTGGCTCGCGCCTATTGGGCCGCCAACCCGGGCGTCTACTTGATCACGAATCGGACCGGCGCCTGGGTCACCTCACTGGTCGTCGACTCGTTCGGCACGACGGGCACGTCGGTCGTCGTCAAGCCTGGCGGTCTGGCCCGGATCGCCTATGACAATGAGGACTGGGGCGTTTCGGTCCTCGATGAGACCAGCCTGGCGCCCCAGACGGTCCGCAGCCGGGCGGCTCTGATGGCGATCCGCGGGTTGGCTCGGTTCCAGACGGCCGGCCAGACCGATGGCGGCCCGTCCACGGTCGCTCCGCCCAGCGATCCGCGGGGCCCGGCGGCGCCCCGGGTCAGCTCCGGAGCGGCGCTCAACCACTGACCGGGAGTCCGCCTTGCGTCAGCCGGGGGAGATCACCGGGGCGGGCCCGGCCGGCTCGCCCTCGACGGCAGGTTCCGGCTCGTCCGGGCTGCCGGTCGCGCGGCTCCGGGCGGTCACGATGAGCGCGACGGCAAAGATGATGACCGCGCCGGCCAGCACGGTCCGCGGCTCGATCGCCTCGCCCAGCAGGATGCCGGCCAGGACGAAGGCGACGACCGGGTTGACGTAGGCGTACGTCGCGATCTTGGGCAGGGGCGCCACCCGGAGGAGCCAGACGTAGGTCGTGAACCCGACCAGGCTGCCGATCGTCGTCAGGTAGATCAGCCCGAGCCAGGAGCGCGTCGTGACGGCCGCCACGTCGAACGTCGCGAGCTCGCCGAACACGATCGAGCCGAGGAGCAGGAAGGCCCCGCCGCAGATCATCTGGAGACCGGTCGCGGTCAGCGGTCGGCGCGGCAGGATCGCCCGGTGCGACGAGTAGAGCGACCCCGAGCCCCAGCACAGCGGCGACAGGAGCAGGACGAGGATCCCGAACGGGTTGAAGGCGAGTCCACCGCTCGTCCCGACCGGGGCGACGAGGATGATCACCCCGGCCAGCCCGATCGCGATCCCGGCGATCACCGTGAGCGGCAGCCGCTCGCCGAAGAAGATCCGGCCGAGGACGGCGACCCAGACCGGCAGCAGCGCAATGAGGATCGCCGCGATCCCGGCCGGGACGGTCTTCTCGCCGACCGCCACCATCCCCATCCCGCCGAACAGCAGAGCGCCGCCGACGATCGCCGAGTCGCGCAGCTCCCGACGGCTCGGGAGCCGCGGCCGCTCGTCGAACGAGACCGACGCGTCGTTCCGGAGCCGGATGGCAGCGACGGCCTCCCAGCCGAGCAGGACGGCTCCGGCGATGAGGAAGCGGGTCGCCGCCATCAGCAGCGGCGGAATCGTCTCCACGCTGACCCGGATCCCGATGTAGGTCGAGCCCCACACGAAGTAGAGCGTGAGGAGGCCCGCCCAGACGGCGATCGGGCTGGCTGCCGTCCGACGGCTGATCCGGATGTTTGGCTCAGTCGACTGGTCCAAGTCGCCAGCATAGCGTCAGGGACGGCCGGCTGCACGTGACCGCCGAACGTGCTCAGGCGGCCGCCGTGGCCGACGCCGGCCGGCACAGCCGGCACCCGCGATAGCCGGCCCGCTCACCCTCGGCCGCGGAGTGGAAGGTCACCCGGTGGCGGTCCGTCACCCGCCGCGCCGCATGGCATGACGGGAGGCAGTAGATCTTCGTCGTGTCGGAGCCGATGTAGCGGACCCCGGCCCGGGCGAGCGACTCGAGCTCGTCGGGGTCGAGGCCCTCGGACGACAGGATCGTTCGCTTGTTCCCGGGGCCGCCGAGCGAGTAGTTGCCGATGAGGCCGTCGCTCCGGACCACCCGGTGGCAGGGAACGATGAGCGGGACCGGGTTGTGGCCGAGCGCCGTTCCGACGGCCCGGACGGCCCTCGGTCGGCCGATCTCGGCGGCGATCCAGCCGTACGGCCGGACTTCGCCGCGCGGGATCTCGAGCGCCTTCGCCCAGACGTCCCGCTCGAAGTCGGTCCGGCCGCGGAGGTCGAGCGCGATCCGGACCCGCCGGTCGCCGGCGAGCCGGCGCTCGATCGCGGCGGCGAGACGCGGCGGAAGGGCGGCGACCCGATGGGCCGGCCGGCCCGACCGGGCGACGTGGTCGCGCTCGAACGTCGGGCCATCCGGCGCCTGCTCGACCGCCGCCACGCCGAGCCCGTTGAACGCCACGAAGAGCGGTCCGATCGGCGAGTCGATCGCGGCATAGGCGTCCGCCAGCCCGAGCTCGATGAGGGTCCGCGGTCGGAGCGTCGGCGGGGCGTTCGTCCGGAGCGCGGCGAGCTGCCCGGCGATGGCTTCGTCGTCGGGAAGCTGGACCGGCGTGGTCATGATGAGACCTCCTGGAGGCGTGGGGTGCGGATGGCGTGGGACGAGCCGGCCTCGAATCCGGGGCGGCCGTTGGCCTCGGCCTCGGTTCGCCGCTCGGCATCGATCATGGCCCGGAGCAGGGCGAGGCCACGATGAACCTGGGCCTTGACCGTGCCCTGGGGTCGGTCGAGGGCGATCGCGATGTCGTCGTAGTCGAGGCCGTCGACGTGGCGCAGGACGACCGGCAGCCGGTAGCGCTCCGGCAGGTCGAGCAGGCGGGCGGCCCAGGTCCGACGAGCCTCGCGCACGGCCAGCCGGTCCGGTGGGGTGTCCCGCGTTGCGGCGAGCGGGTGGTCGAGCTCGTCGAGGAACGTCAGCGATGGCTGGCCGCCGGCCGACGCCCGCCGCTTGATCCGGGTGCGGGCGACGTTCGTCACGATCGTCGCCAGCCAGGGATCCAGTCGCAGGGCGCGGATCCGGGTGGCGTCCCACGCGGCGAGCGCCCGATAGGCCCGGATGAACGCGTCCTGGGCAGCGTCTTCGGCCTCGGTCGGGTCGCCCAGGATCCGCAGGGCGATCGAGTAGAGCCGGTCCTGGCGGGCGCGGACGAGACTCGTCGAACGCACGGTCGAGGTCGGCGGCGAGCGCATCGAGGAGGGTCGGTTCGTCCATCACTCGTCCATAACACCGGTCCGGGGCGGCTGGTTGCATCTGGCTCGGCCGGAGGCGTCCGTCCCGAGCTCGGTCAGGCAGCCGGGGCCATCGGGACCGGCACGACCCGTCCGCTCGGTCCGATCGCCTCGATCTCGCCGGTCGGCTGGACGAGGAAGATCCAGATGTCCCAGGCGACGTGGCTGACCACGAGCGTCCCGAGCGGGACTCCGGCAGCGTACAGGGCGGACCAGTGGGCGCCGGCGATCCCGGCGGCCCCGAACAGGGTGAAGTTGCCGGTCGTCACGTGGACGCCGCCGTAGGCAGCCGCGGCGAGCGCGGCGCCCGGCCACCGCCCGAACCGACGCATCAGCGCGGACTGGACGAGGCCGCGCCAGAACACCTCCTCGGCCGGGCCGACGACGAGCGCCAGGCGGGTCGCGATCTCGGCCCGCGGCCGGAGGGTCCGAAGCGCGTAGATGTCACGGATCTGGGCGTCCCCGCCCGGGACGTAGCGTCGGGCGAAGCGGTCGCCGGCGGCGAAGGTCAGGTACAGCCCGGCGGCGGACAGCAGGCCGGCGACGATCCGCCACGGTCCGAGCCCGACCCTTCGCGACGGCCGGCTCGTCACCAGCGCCCAGCCGCCCAGCACGAGCCCGGTCAGCGTCATCCGCTGCCAGAACCGATCGCGGGGACCGTTGAACGTCGCGCCGAACGCGACCGCCGCGGCCCCGAGCCCGACGGCGAGCGGCAGGAGACCCGGCCGGTCCTCGGGCCGCTGGTCCGCCCCGGACCGTCCGTGGTCAGCCATGCCCGAGCCCGGACAGGAGGATCCCGGCCACGAGCATGCCGCCGAACGCGAAGTGGAGCTGGGCGGTCCGCAGGTCGATCATCGCGATCGCCCGGGCCTGCCCGCTCGCGCCGAGCTCGGCCGCGCGGATCACCCGGACGAGGTAGGGCAGGGAAGCGATCGCGATCATCGTCGTCGGCGGGATCAGCGAGACCGCCACCGCCAGGCCGAGGCTGATGTAGGCGGCCAGGACCAGGCCCACGTACGAGTAGTGAGCCCATTCCCGGCCGACCCTCGAGGACAGGGTCACGATGCCCGCCCGGGTGTCCTCGCTGATGTCGCGCCACTCGTTCCCGTGGAGGATCGCCGCCACCAGACAGCCGACCGGGATCGACAGGACGAGCGCGGTCGCCGACCAGACACCGGTGATCGCGAAGTACGAGCCGACGACCATCAGCGGGCCCATCAGGACGAACACGAGCGGCACGCCGAGCGCATGGAACTTGTACTGGAACGGCGGGGCCGTGTAGAAGTAGCCGCCGGCCAGGCCGATCAGGCCGAGAACGATGATCGCCGGGCCACGCAGCGCAACCAGGTACAGGCCGATGAGGATCGCCAGCCCGAACGCCCCGAAGGCAAGGGCGAACGCCCCACGCTCGGTCAGCCGGCCCTTGACGATGGCGTGGCTGGCGCGCGGGCTGGTGATCGTGTCGATGCCCTGCCGAACGTCGTAGATCTCGTTGACGATGTTGGTGCCGGAGTGGATGAGCATGCCACCGAGGAGCGCGGCCACGAACGGGGCCCAGGCGAACAGCCCGTCGACCGCGGCCAGCGCGGCGCCGGCCAGGACCGGGATCACCGAGGCCGTGTAGGCGAACGGTCGGAGCACCTCCCAGGTCGCCCCGACCCGCCGGCGAACGACCGACCCGGCGCCGAGCTGACGGTCGTCCGCGAGGCCGACGGCCGTCTCGGGCCGCTCGACCGCGCGACTCTCGGCCGGTGCCGGCAGGGCGGCGTAGAGCGCGGCTGCGGCGATCAGCTCATCGACCTGGTGATCTTCCTGGAGGACCGGCTGGAGAAGCGGCAGCCCGAGCCCGGCCTCCGCGTGGAACGCCATGGCCTTCGCCGCGACGTCCTCCCGGGTGCCGCACAGCATGAACGCGTCGAGGAGCTCGTCCGGGATGAGGTTCCCGGCGGTCGTGTAGTCCTCGGCCCGCCAGGCCGCCGCGATCCGGTCGCGCAGGTCGGCCTCGAAGCCGGCCCGGCGGAGCGAGACGTCCGACAGGACCGACATCATGTAGATCACGAATGGCTCTCGCTTGGCCCGGTTGAGCGCCTCGCGCCGGGTCTCGTCGACCAGCGAGAGGAGGTAGCCGGCCGTCTCGACGTCCGCCGGATCGCGCCCGGCCTCGGTTGCCGCAGCGCGGAGTCGCTCGAGGATTCCCCGCAGGGACGGGATCGACTCGGCCGGCCGGGCGAGGTAGCCGTCGGCCTTCTGGCCGGCCAGGGTCACGAACTCGCGCCGGTAGGCGGCGACGACGAGCGGGATCCGGTGGGTCGGCGGGAACATCGGCTGGATCGGTGGCAGGCCCGGCGTGACCGACGGCAGCCGCTCGCCGGCCCACAGCGCGCGCAGCTGGTCCATCGCCTGCGACACGCGCTCCACGGCCGCTGTCGGGCTCGTACGGGATGCCCATCTGCTTGAGCCGGAGCGGGAGTCCGGTCCCGAGGCCCATCACGATCCGGCCGGGGAGGATCTCGTCGAGCGCGGAGCCGGTCATCGCCAGCACCACCGGGTGCCGGGTGAACGGGTTGACCGCGCCGAGGGCGACCCGGAAGCCGGCCTCGCCATCGTCCTCGCCGTCCGCGGCGAGGGCGCTCGCGACGGCAGTCGAGAAGCTGACGGCATCGCGCTCGAAGTAGGAGTCGTGGATCCAGATCGAGTCGAGGCCACCGTCCCGGGCCTCGCGCGCCCAGCGAACGACATCCTCCACGTCGCCGCGTGCGGCCAGACCGAGACCGATCGGTCGAGACAGGGTTCGCATGGGATGGCTCCTGTGCCGCTGCGGGCGAACGGCTCGCGTCATCGTACACCGCACCGGCCTGACTTGCTACCTCGCGGGAGCGTGTTCTGTGTCACCCGGACGGCCGCTGACGGCGACGAATGGGAACGCCGATTCGGCCGGGGCAGCGTGCGACAATCGCCGCCATGTCGATCGACGATCGGTTCGACGAGCTGGCCGACAGCCTCGGCGGGTTCTACCTGACCTGGGCCACCTACCTCGGGTTGCAGCTCGGGTTGTTCGAGCGGATCCGGGCGGCCGGCCAGACCGGGATCGACCCGGCCGAGCTGGCCGGGGCGTGTGGCTGCCTGGCCGAGCCGGTCGAGGTCTGGGTGCGGCTGGCTCACTCCGTCGACCTGATCGAGTACGACGGGCGGCTGGCGCGCCCGATCGACGAGGTGATGTCGGTCCTGCTCGACGACGAGCGCCCGGAGTACCTCGGTGGCCAGTTCGTGTCGACGGTCGTCAGCAGCCTCGACTACGAGCGGCTGATCGAGCACTTCCGGACCGGGCGAACGATCCCCGAGCGACCGCCGCGCTTCCATCGGGCGATCGAGGCCGTGACCGCCCAGGACATCGCGGTCTTCTTCCAGGAGGCCCTCGCGGCGCTGCCCGAGCTGGCGGCCAGGCTGGCCACCGGGGGCCGGGTCCTCGACGTCGCCTGCGGCGGCGGACGCTGGCTCATCGCCGTCGCTCGTCGCTTCGAGGAGACGACGCTCGTCGGGGTGGAGTACGAGCCGGACTCGGTCGGGCGAGCGATGCGCCGCGTGTCCGAGGCCGGCCTGGGTGACCGGATCGCGATCGAGAACCGCGACCCGGCGACGATGGCCTTCCGGCCCGAGTTCGACCTGGTCTACTTCCAGGACGCGCTGCACGAGCTGCCCGACCCGTCCGGGGCGTTGCGCTCGGCCTGGTCGACGGTCCGGCCCGGTGGCCAGCTCGTGGTCCTCGATTGGTGCCTGCCGTCGACCATCGAGGAGTCACGCTCGTTGCATGGGGCGATGCTCTGGGGGATCCAGCTCGACGAGCTGTACCAGGGCACGAGGATGTGGGATCGCGCCGGCTACGTCGACCTGTTCGTCGCCGCCTCGATCCCGTCCCCGACGGTCATCGACCTGCCGTCGGGGGCGACCCTGTTCGTCCTGACCAGACCGGCCTGAGTGGTCGGCGGTCCTTACCCGCCGACGGTCACGGTCCCCTTCATCGACGAGTGGAAGTTGCAGTGGTAGGTGAACGTGCCGGCCGCGTCGAAGGTGTGCTTGAAGGTGGCGCCGGCCTTGAGCGTTCCGCTGTCCACCCCGCCGCTGTCGAAGGTCACCGTGTGCGAGGCGCCGCCCGTGTTCGTCCAGGTGATCTCCTGGCCGACCTTGGCCGTCAGCGTGGCCGGGCTGAAGTCGAAGTCCTCGATCGAAACCGCGCTCCCGCTCGCTCCTCCGCCCGCTGGCTGGGCCGACGCCGGCGCCGAAGCCGCGGGGGCGCTGGCCGGCGGAGCCGCGCTCGGCGCCCCCGTCGCGGCGCTCGACGAGCAGCCGGCCACGACCAGGGCCACGACCAGGACGAGGCCGGCGCTGGTCGCCAATGTCGTCGTTTGTCGGCGCATGGTGCACCTCCTCCAGGATCTGACGGGGCGTCGGGTCCGACTCCGTCGATGGCGGCTACGTCGTCGACGCCCGATCGGTTCTGGACGTCATTCCTGCGGCGACGCCCGTCGCGACGATATCGTTCGGCGATGGCCAGCTGGCAGCACCGCTCCGAGCCTCCATGGTACGGGGTCGACGATACCCTCCTGCGCCGGCTCGAGATCCACGAGACACGGGTCCACGGGATCGGTGCCGGCCGCGAGCTCGTGGACCTCGGCGACGCCATCGGGCTGTTCGACCCGACCGACCCGGACCCCTTCTACAACCGGGTCGGGGCGATTCGCTGGCCCGACGACCCGGCGGCCTTCGCCGACCGGCTGGCCGACGTCATCCGCATCTTCGACGAGCGCGGGCGCGAGCCGTATGTCTGGCTGGCACCCGGCTTCCGCCGTCCGATCGACCTGGCCGAGCGCCTGCTGAGCGCGGGCTTCGTCGAGGTCGGCAAGGGGGCTCTCGTGATGGTCCTCGTCGAGGATCCACGGACCCGACCGGTCCGCCCGTTGCCGGCCGAGGCGACGATCCAGCGGCTCAGCGCCGATCCGCCGGCTCGAGCCCGGGCCGATGCCGCGGCCGCCACCATGGTGATCGCCGAGGCGTTCGCGATCGCCGCGGATCGGCAGGCCCCGCTTCGGGCCGAGATCGAGGCGGACCTCGGCAACCCGAATGTCGACGTGCGCCTGATCCGAGTCGACGACGAGCCGGTCGCGGTCGGTCGCCGGCACGACGGAGATGGCCTCGGCTACCTGTCGGCCATCGGCGTCCGGCGGGCCTGGCAGGGCCTCGGTCTCGGCGAGGCGATCACCCGGGCGTTGGCCGAGTCGGCCGCCGGCGCCGGGCTCGAGCACGTCTACCTCGGTGTCTACGCGGACAACGCGCCGGCGCTGGCGGTCTACGAGCGGGTCGGCTTCGCGGTGCTCGGCGGTCCCGCGATGGAGCTGCTCAAGCCGTGATCGCCGATCCGGCGGAGCTCGCGACGACGCTCGCCGGGGAGGCCGGTCTCGCCGGCGTCGGTGTCGAGGGCGAGGGCGGCCGTCAGGTCGAGCTCGGTGGCGTTTCGCTCCGGATCGTCGCGATCGGCTGGGCGACCGTCGAGCTCGATCGAGCGGCGGCGGAGCTGGCCGAAGGGTGGTCGTCGGAGGGCGGCGGAGCGTCTCCGTCGAAGCGCGCCGCTTCGGCCGCGATCTTCGAGCCGGGCGCACCGGACGATCTGCTCGGCGCCAGCACCCGGGTCGGTCGTCCGATGGCCAGTGGACCGACCGTCGTCCTCCTCGAGCCGCGCACCGAGGGCCTGCTCGCGGCCGCGTTGGCCCGTCGCGGCGAAGGACCGGCGGTGCTCTTCCTCGCGACCGTCGAGGGTTCCCTCCCGGCCGCCCTCGACCGTCTCGCGTCGGCCGGCATCCGGACCCGGTCCGGCCACGGACCGGTCGGTGAGGCGGCCCTCGTGCTCGGGCGTCCAAGCGCGGAGCCGCAGCTCATCGTCGTCGCGGTACCATCCGGGTCATGATCGACGAGCAGCCCATCACCCTTCGCCCGGCGAGCGTGGCCGACGCCGCCCGGATTGCCGCCCTGTTCACCGACGAGGGCTATCCGGCGGCCACCTCGGCGCTCGCGGACCGGATCGCGCGGTTCACCGCCGCGAACGGCCAGGTCATCGTGGCCGAGGATGCCGGCGAGATCCTCGGCTTCGTCGCCGTCCACGTCATGCCCCGGTTCGAGCACGACGACACGATCGCCCGGGTGCTCGCCCTCGTCGTCGACGCCGGCGCGCGGGGTCGAGGCGTCGGCCACGACCTGATGGCGGCCGCCGACGGGATCGCGCGCGACGCCGGAGCGGCCTTCATCGAGGTGACCGCGGCCCATCATCGGCCCGAGGCTCGCCATCTGTACGAGGCGATGGGCTACGACGCGACGGTGACCGCCTACCTCCGGAAGCGACTCTGACCGAATCCGGCGCGGAGTCCCGCTTCCCGCACCTTCGACTGCGGACCGCCGCCCCCGGCCTGCTCGAGCTGCCGTGGGAGCTTCCGCTCGCCGACTGGCGGGCGGACGCGATCGACTTCCGCGAGCTTCAGGTGGGCCCGTCGCGCCACCTCGTCCGGTTCGTCGCCGACGGTGGCGTCCTGTACGCGCTGAAGGAGGAGCCGCTCGAGATCGCCCGGCGCGAGTACGAGGTGCTCCGCCGGCTCGAGGCGGCCGAGCTGCCGGCGGTCATCCCGACCGGGCTGGCCGAGGCACCGGAGCGGTCCGAGGCGATCCTGGTCACGACGTACCTGGCCCACTCGCTCCAGTATCGCCGCCTGTTGATGCGCCTCCCGTCGGGCTCGACGACCGACCGTGACCGGCTCCTCGACGCGATGGCCTCGCTGCTGGTCGACCTCCACCGGGGCGGGGTCTACTGGGGCGACTGCTCGCTGGCGAACACGCTCTTCCGACGCGACGGCGACAAGATCCAGGCCTACCTCGTCGATGCCGAGACGAGCGAGGTCCACCCCTCGCTGTCCGACGGCCAGCGAGCGTACGACCTCGAGGTCCTCGTCGAGAACGTGGCGTTCGGCCTGGCCGACCTGGCCGTCTACAACGAGCGCCAGGACGAGATCGACGAGGCGATCCTCGCCGCCGAGAGCGTCCGCAGCCGGTACCGTGCCCTGTGGGACGAGCTCTACGCCGAGGTCCAGCTCGAGCGCCGACGACCGGTTCGCGGTCGGAGCCCGCGTCCGCCGCCTGAACGACCTCGGGTTCTCGGTCGACGAGATCGAGCTCGAGCCCGGCGATCGGGACGGCAAGCTTCGCCTCCGGGTGGCGGTGACCACCCGCCGCTTCCACATCCGCGAGCTCGAGCGGTTGACCGGGATCCGGGCCCTCGAGGGCCAGGCGAGGATCCTCATGAACGACCTGCGCGAGTACCGGGCCTGGGTCGAATGGTTCGAGAAGCGCCGGCTCGACCGGGCCGAAGGCGCGGCGCGCTGGCTCCACCACGTGTACGAGCCGACCGTCGCCCGGTTGCGCGGCACGGTCGAGGCCGGGCGCGACCTCGTCCAGGCGTACTGCGACGTGCTCGAGCACAAATGGCTGCTGTCCGAGCAGGCCGGGCGCGACATCGGGCTCGAGCGGGCGGTCGAGTCGTACCTGGCGATCGGCGCCCCTGCTCCGGAGGCGGATCCGGCCCCCCCGGTCGAGGGCGATCTGGTCTAGGTCGGCTCGTCGTCGGCGGACGCGCTGCGGACGCACGGGTATGATTCGGGTTCCATGTCCGTGACTGCCCCGACCGACGTCGTCATCCAGGTCCGCGACCTGCGCAAGACCTACGGTGAGGTCCACGCCGTCGACGGCGTCTCGTTCGAGGTTCGACGCGGAGAGGTCTTCGGCCTGCTCGGGCCGAACGGCGCCGGCAAGACCACGACGGTCGAGATGCTCGAGGGCCTGCGCAAGCCGGACGCGGGTCAGCTCGAGATCCTGGGAATCGATGCCGTCGGGCAGCCCGACGCGCTCAAGGAGCGGATCGGCGTCACGCTCCAGACCGCCGAGCTCTACCCGAAGCTGACGGTGGTCGAGGTCCTCGACCTGTTCCGGAGCTTCTACTCGCGAACCCTGCCGACCGAGCAGCTCGTCGAGTTCCTCGACCTGACCGAACGGCAGAATGCGCTGACGCGCGAGCTGTCGGGCGGCCAGCGACAACGGCTCGCGGTCGCCCTTGCTCTCGTCAACGACCCCGAGGTCGTCTTCCTCGACGAACCCACGACCGGTCTCGACCCGGCCGCCCGCCGGTCGTTGTGGGACCTCGTCGAGCGTCTCCGGGAGCAGGGCAAGACGATCCTCCTCACGACCCACTACATGGAGGAGGCCGACCACCTCTGCGACCGGCTGGCGATCATGGACCACGGCAAGATCCTCGAGATGGGTACCTCGAGCGAGCTCATCGACCGCCGGTTCAAGGAGCGCGCCGTGCGCTTCGACACGCTCTCCGGCACTCGACGACGGCGAGCTGGCCGCGCTGGCCGGCGTGACCTCGGTCAAGCACGACGAGGAGTCGACGTCGCTCTACACGAACGACGTCCCGCTGACCATCGGGGCGCTGCTTGCGCTGACCGAGTCGCGCGGCCTCGAGCCGGACAACCTCGGCATCCGCAAGGCCACCCTCGAGGACGTCTTCCTCGAGCTGACCGGCCGTGCGCTCAGGGACTGACGGCGAGCGATGAAGGCGCTGCGGGCCCTGACGATCGCCAATATCCGGGGCTACCTGCGCGACCGCCAGGCGCTCTTCTGGACGCTGGCGTTCCCGCTCCTGTTCGTCGCCCTGTTCGGGCTCATCTTCTCCGGGAGCGACAACACGATCACGGTGGCCTGGGTCGACCAGGACGCCTCGCCGGCGTCGGCCCAGCTCCGCTCGGCGTTTGCCTCGGCCCCGAACGTCAAGCTCGTGGACTCCGCCCTCGACCCGGCCCTCCAGGCGATGAAGAACAGCGACAACTCGGGCGTCATCGTCGTCCCGAAGGGCTACGCCGACGCCGTCGCGACGGCCACCGTCGACCCGTCGAAGCCGGCCACGATCAGCTACTACATCGACCCGAGCCAGCAGAGCTCGTCCGGGGCGATGGTCTCGTACGTCAACGGGACCCTCGCGATCGTCAACCTCGGCGGTCGCCCGGTCGCGATCACGAGCCAGCCCAGGCCGATCCAGACCGACCGGCTGAACGCCGTCTCGTACCTCGTCCCGAGCATCCTCGGGATGGCCCTCATGCAGACCGGGATCTTCGCCGCGATCCCGCTCGTCGCCGATCGTCAGAAGCTGATCCTGAAACGACTCGCGGCGACTCCGCTCAAGCGCTGGCAGCTGATCGGCTCGAACGTGATCATGCGGCTGCTGATCGCGCTCGTTCAGTTCCTCCTGATCGTCGGCGTCGGGGTCGCCTGGTTCAAGATCACGATCGTCGGCAGCCTCATCGCGATCGCCGCGCTGGCCATCCTCGGCTCGCTGGCGTTCACCTCGCTCGGCTACGTCATCGCCACGATCGCCAGGACCGAGGACGCCGCGAACGGGATGACGAGCGCGGTCCAGTTCCCGATGATGTTCCTGTCGGGCACGTTCTTCCCGATCGCGCTGATGCCGGACGCGCTCCAGACGGTCGCCCGGTTCCTGCCGCTGACCTACCTGTCGGACGCCCTCCGCCAGGTGATGGTCGGTGGGGCGGCCTATGCGCCGCTGGGGGTCTGCGTCGCGGTCCTCGTCGTCTGGACGGTGGTCTGCTTCGGCTTCGCCGCGCGCCGCTTCGAGTGGCAGTAGCCGGCCGGGCTACCAGCGCTCCTCGTGGACCATCTCGGCCAGGGGCCGTCGCCCGCCGGGCCGGAGCGGGGCGCTGAGCGCGGCGGGATCGGCCGGATAGCCGAACGACAGGATGTACTCGCACCAGCGGTCGGCCGGGTAGGCCAGGATCCGGCGGGCCAGGTCCTGCTCGTAGACGGTGGCCGGGACGCTGCCGATCCCGAGCTCCCAGGCCACCAGCATCATGTTCTCGGCTGCCTGGCCGAGATCGAACATGATCGACAGCGGCTGACCCGCCGCGCGCGGATCGGGGGTGACCAGGGCGATCGCGACGGCAGCCCCGGCGAGATGCCCGGCCCACGGCCCGACGGGCGCCAGCTCGGCCAGCCTGGCCGAGTCGCGCACGACGATGAAGTCCCAGCGCTGGCTGTTCTTCGAGCTGCCGGCTCGACGCCCGGCGCGCAGGATCCGATCGATCGCATCGGCCGGCAGAGGGCCGTCCGCGAACCGCCCGGATTGCCCGCTTCGTCCGGATCGCGTCCCAGGCCGTCACGGCCGGGGGGCCGCCGACCTGCCGGCCATTGCCCGGCCCGCGGCCGCCGCCCGGTCTCCGACCAGCGACGTCTCCGGTTCGGGCAGGCGGCGGGCGTCCGTTGCGGCGGCGGCGTCCGCGGCCGCCTCGGGGCTGAGCGGCCCGCCGAGCTCGCGGGCAAGGAACGCGGCGACGATCCGGCGATAGGCCACGTCCTCGTACGACCAGCTGTGACCACCCCCTTCGACGACGAGCAGCTCGACCGCCGCGGGCCGCGGCGAGCCGCGCCGGGAGTCGAGGGCGGCCCGGGCGATCCGGTCGGCGTGCTCGACCGGCATCACCGAGTCGTCCCGCCCGTGGGCGACCAGGAGCGGTCCCGGATAGCGCTCGGCCGCGTGTCGGGCGCTGATGGCCCGGAGCGCGTGCCCGCGCGGTCGGACGAAGACCCGGCTCGTCAACCAGGCGAGCGGGGTTGCCACGGGTCCCGGGAACGGCAGCCGGGCGAGGCGGAACGTCTGGCGCACCATTCGCCGTGGGTCGGACGGCGCCGACACGCTGACGACCGCCGCGACCCGGGGATCCGCGGCCGCCGCGATGATCGCGCCGGCACCGCCCATCGAATGGCCCCAGATCGCCCCACGCGTGACCTCGGGTCGAGCCACCAGCACAGCGAAGCCGGCAGCGGCGTCCGCCCCGTACTCGCCGAGGCTGACCGGCAGGCTCTCGGCCGGGTTGGCGCCATTGCCCCGAACGTCGAACGTCAGGCAATGGAATCCCGCGGCATGCAGGAACAGCGCCGTCGGCAGCGTCCGGTCGCGGGCGGAGTCCCAGCCATGGACGAGAACGACGCCGGGACCGGGAGCACTGCCCCGGGCAGGAATGAACCAGGCCGGGAGGTCGACGCCGGCGGACGGGACCGTCGTCTCCTCGAACGGCAGGCCGAAGTCCGCCGGGCTGAACCGCGGCGGGCGACGGAGCGGGAACCCGGCCCGGACCCGGTAGACGTGCGCGAACCGGAATGCGGCGACGAGCGGAGCGACGGTCAGGCCGGCGACGATGCCGGCGCGACGCTTGGAAGGCACGCCCCAAGGGGACGACACGCTGCCCGGCCTGTCAAGCGACGCCCGGTAGACTGGTCGGGTGACCAGGCGGGAACCTCATGCCGTGCTCGGGCTCAAGCCTGGGGCCTCGGCCAGTGCGATCAAGGCGGCCTGGCGGCGGCTCGCCCGGGAGCATCACCCCGACGTGTCGGGCCGCGACCCGGCGGCGGCCCGAGCCGCAACCCGGCGGATGGCCGAGATCAACAGCGCCTACGAGCAGCTCCGTGAGAGCCCGCTGCGCGGCGGCGCCCAGGGGACCCAGGCCAGGCGCTCCGGGGGGCCACCGCCCCCGAAGCCCACCAGGCCGGTCACCGCCCGACTCGACACGTCGGACATCCTCCATCCGCGCAACGCCACGACCTCCCGAGCCGACGGCCGTCGAGCGCATCCGCCCGGCCAGCCCCCGATCCGCTCGCGAGCGGCCGACACCGGTCCGCGCCGGGCATCGGATCCGAACGGACCGCTCGTCAGGTCGCGGGTTCGGCGTTTCCGACCTCCGCCGCGACCGAGCCTCGAGCAGGCGCTGGCGACCGAGATGCCGTTCGGCAAGTTCCACGGTCACACGCTCGGCGAGATCGCCGGCTTCGAGCCGTCCTATGTCGACTGGATGGCCTCGACGATCAGCCGCGACCCGGAGCTGCTGGCCGCCGCTCGTGTCCTGCGCGAGGATCTCGACCGGCGGGGGATCGTCCGTCGCAGCCGGGCGATCAGGACGCC
Organism: uncultured Chloroflexia bacterium; assembly: GCA_963755285.1. Lineage (GTDB taxonomy): Bacteria > Chloroflexota > Limnocylindria > Limnocylindrales > CSP1-4 > Chersky-267. The sequence continues at coordinate 87,956 of CAVWJB010000006.1, forward strand.
GCCGGGGCCGCCGACCGACTGATCCGACCGGCGCACCACGCCGGAAAACGACGATCGCCCCCGGTGCCCTCGGAGGCGATCGTGTGGGAAGCTCTGGAAGAGAAGAATTATTCCTGCCGTCGTTCCGAGTCCACCGGGCCTGCCGGCCGATCGCTCATGGTTGCTCGGTTCGTAGCCTGGGATCGTCGGGCCGTTGATTGACCGGTCGTGGCGATATGCCCTGCCCGGTCCTGCACATTCGGCTTGTTCGACTCCAGACCCGTGACCGACGCCTCAGGGTTCGTTCCCGCGGCTCGCTCGACGGCGTGCCTGAACCGTAGCCGATCAGCCGGACCCGAGCCAATAGCCGACTCGTCCCGGCCGGGGCGGGCGATGGTTGGGCGCACCGACGCACCACCACAGGACGGAGGTACCGAATGGCAAGGTCGGCGAGCGGGGCCGTCCCCGCACGAGTCGTGCTCCGGGCGCGGTTCCGGTCGCGGCGCTAGATTCCGACCGTGCTCCCGACCGTCCCCGTGCGCCTTCCCGGGCTCGCCCTGCTCGTTCTCGTCGTCGCCGCTGCCTGCGGCGCGGCGGAGGCGCCCGCTTCGTTCGACCCGGCCCAGCCGTGCAACGGGGCCGACGAACAGCGGATGGCCGGCGCCTATCCCGAGCTCGAGGCGGCGGTTCCCGCCCAGCTCGCCGGCGAGCCGGCGACGGTTCGCGAGTCGGGCCGCTATTGCTCGGCCACGACGCTCGGCAAGCTGGCCGAGGCGGGGATCGGCGAGGCTCGCTTCGGGGCCGGGACCTGGGATCGGGGCGGCGGCAAGGCGATCAGCCTCGTCGTGTTCGATGCCGCCGGACTCACCCCGGACATCGTCTACGAGTCGTACCTCAGCGGCGCCCAGTCGAACGAGAAGATCCACGACCTCCAGACGAGCAGCCCGACGATCGCCGGTCAGCCGGCCCACCGGATGGACTTCCTGAACGGCGATTCGTCGTTCCAGCGGATCCTCATCTGGCCGGGCGACCGGCCCGGGCTCGTGCGCGTCGTGCTTGCCGCCGACACCGTCGATGCGGAGATCCAGGCCGCTGCCGACGCATTCCACTGACCGGTCCGGGGCCGGCTGCAGGGCCCGTGCTATCGTCGGCGCCATGAGCTGGTCGGCCCGCCGCCACGCCTGGGAGGCGACCCGCCTCGCCGCCGCCCTCGCGCGCGCCCCCGAGCGCCAGCCACGCTTCTCGACGATCAGCGACGTCGAGGTCGAGCGGCTGTACGGACCGTGGTCGATCGAGGACGCCGACCCGCTCCGTGACGTCGGCTTCCCGGGTGAGCCGCCATTCACCCGGGGGATCCACCCGACGGGTTACCGGGCCCGCCTGTGGACGATGCGGATGTTCGCCGGGTTCGGCGCCGCCGAGGACACGAACGCCCGCTTCCGCCAGCTCCTCGACGCCGGCCAGACCGGGCTGTCGATCGCCTATGACATGCCGACGCTGTACGGCTACGACACCGACGACCCGGAGGCCGAGGGCGAGTTCGGGACGTGCGGCGTCGCGGTCTCCAGCCTGGCCGACATGGAGGTCCTGCTCGACGGCCTGCCGCTCGACCGGATCAGCACGTCGATGACGATCAACTCGCCGGCGGCGCCGATCTGGGCGATGTACATCGCCGCCGCCGAGAAGCGCGGCGTTCCGCGAGCCGTTCTCGAGGGCACCCTCCAGAACGACATCCTCAAGGAGTTCGTCGCCCAGAAGGAGTTCCTGTTCCCGCCCGAGCCGTCGCTCCGGCTGGTCACCGACACGATCGAGTTCGGGACGCGCGAGATGCCGCGCTGGAACACGATCTCGATCAGCGGCTACCACATCCGCGAGGCCGGCTCGACGGCCGTCCAGGAGCTCGCCTTCACGATTGCCGACGGGATGGCCTACACCGAGGCGGCGATCGAGCGCGGACTCCGAATCGACGATTTCGCGCCGCGGCTGAGCTTCTTCTTCAACAGCCACAACGACTTCTTCGAGGAGATCGCGAAGTTCCGCGCCGCCCGCCGGATCTGGTGGAAGCTGATGACCGAGCGCTACGGGGCCGAGAACGAACGCTCGACGTGGTTGCGCTTCCATACCCAGACGGCGGGGGTCAGCCTGACCGCCCAGCAGCCGCTCAACAACCTGACCCGGGTCGCGATCCAGGCGCTCGCGGCGGTCCTGGGCGGGACCCAGTCCCTGCACACCGACGCCTACGACGAGGCCTGGGCGGTGCCGTCCGCCGAGGCCGCCCTGCTGGCCCTCCGTCAGCAGCAGATCATCGCCGAGGAGACCGGGGTCGCGAACACGATCGACCCGCTCGGCGGATCCTGGTTCGTGGAAGCCCTCACGAACGAGACCGAGACGGCCGTCTGGCGTTATCTCGATGAGATCGAGCGTCGTGGCGGGATGGTCGCCGCGATCGCCGAAGGCTACCCCCAGCGGGAGATTGCCGACGCCGCCTACCGCTTCCAGCGTGAGCTCGATGCCGCCGAGCGGGGGATCGTCGGGGTCAACCGCCAGGCAGATCCCGACGAGGTCCTCGAGATCCCGATCCTGCAGGTGTCGGAGGCGTCGCTGCGGACCCACCTGGGCCGGCTCGAGCGGACGCGCCGGGAACGCGACGGGGAGGCCGTCGAGGCGGCCCTCGGCCGGCTCCGCGAGCTGGCCGGGCGACCGGGGTCGACGGACACGAACCTGATGCCGGCGCTCATCGAGTGTGCCGCCGCCTACGCCACGCTCGGCGAGATCTGCGGGGTCTTCCGGGCCGTGTTCGGCGAGTACCGCGAACCGGTCGCGGTCTGACCCGCGAAGCTCCGAACCGGGCCCGGCACCGGGTACCATCGACGCGATGTACCCCGATGCCCTGTCGTTCCTGGAGGACGAGCGCGATGGCTGGCGCGCCTTCGAAGCGCTCGACGAGCTGACCGACGACCAGCTGTCGGTCCCTCTCGAGGGCGCCCACGGCTGGTCCGGGCGCGACCTGATGGCCCACGTCACCGCCCCGCTCGAGCTCTGCCTGACCGTCGCCCGCGAGCTCGCCGTGAACGAGTCGAGCCCGACCAAGGTCCAGAGTGGGATGCCGACTGGGACGCTCGGGGCGACGAGATCAACGAGGAGATCCGGGTCGAATGGCTGGGCCTGCCGATGGACGAGGTCCGGCGCCGCTTCCGGACGGTGCCGGGCGAGCTGCGGGGGTACCTGACGGTGGTCCCGGAGACCCGCTGGATCAAGAACGCCGAGAACGAGGAGTTCTTCCTCGGCGAGACGATCGATCACTACGAGGAGCACGTGGCCGATCTCGCGGCGGTCCTTGGCTCGGCCGGTCGAGCGTGATCCGGTGAGCGCGACCCTCGCCCAGGCGCTGGCCGCCGCAGGCGCCAGCCTGGGCGTCCCCGGGCGGGCCGAGCCGGGTCGCGGCTCGGTCGACTACCTGCGCGCGGACCGGCTCTTCGCCGTCGTCGAGGCGGGCGGGGCGGCAGCCTCGTTCCATCTCGCGCCCGCGGTCGCCGAGGCGGCGATCAGGACGCCTGAAACGAGCCCGTCGGCCCGGGGCCGGGGCTGGGTCACCCTGGCGCCGACGATCCTCGACGACCACACCATCGATCGGGCGACCGCCTGGTTCGAGAGCGCCTGGCGGATCGCCGCCGACTGAGCCCCGGACAGACGAAGACCCCGGCGCCGCCGGGGTCTCGTGGAGATCGGTTGGAGGCGAGCCTCGGGCCCGCCGGGATCAGGCCTGGGGCTCGGCCGGCTGGGCCTCGGCGACCACCGGATGGGCGAACTCGGCCAGCCCGAACTGCTGCTCGAGCTGCTCCATCGGCCGGAAGCCGACGACGCCCTGGGGCTGGGCCCCGGGCTTGAAGAACGCGATCGTGGGGATGCTCATGATGTTGAACGCCCGCGACAGGCCGGGGTTCGCGTCGACGTCGACCTTGACCACGTCCACCTGACCGTCGTACTTCGCGGCGATCTTCTCCATTTCGGGGGCGACCATCTTGCATGGGCCGCACCACGTCGCCCAGAAGTCGACGACGACCGGGCGCTCGTTCTTGAGAACGACTTCCTCGAACGTCGCATCGGTCACTACCTTGATCTCGGCCATCTGGCGCGGATCCTTTCTCCCGCACGGCGGGTTACGAGCGCCTAGCCGGCGATCGTCTGAATGAGTCGGTACGCCTCGAGGACCCGTGGGTCGGCGAGGCGGTAGAGGATGGTGTTGCCTTCGCGCCGGCTCGTGACGAGACCGACGTTGCGCAGCACCGCGAGGTGCTGGCTCATGTTGGGAACCTGGCAGCCGACCCGCGAGCTGAGATCGCTGACCGACAGCTCGCCGATCGCGAGCGACTCGAGGACGCACAGCCGCTTGGGATCCGCGAAGGCCCGTCCGATCGCCGCGTAACGCTCGCGATCGGCCTCGGCGGATACCGGAAGGTAGTCCAACACGTCGTCCACCATATCACGACTTGCGCAAACACGCAAGTTAGGACGATCGGGTCGTGGCCGGCCCGACGGTGTGCTCTGCGATACTGCGGCGATGCCCGACCAGCTGGTGCCCCTCGAGCGGATCCTCGCCGCCCGCGAGGTGGTGAGCGGGCGGGTCCATCGGACCCCGATGCTGAGCTCGGCGACGGCTGCCCGGTTCGTCCGGGCCGCCGGCCAGCGGCTCGCCGACGATCGCCTCTACGTCAAGGCCGAGCATCTCCAGAAGACCGGTTCGTTCAAGCCCCGCGGTATGACGGCCAAGGTCGCGGCCCTGTCCAGCGAGCAGCGGCGCGCCGGGATCATCACGCTGTCGGCCGGCAACGCGGGTCAGGCCTATGCCTGGGCCGGCCGGGAGGCCGGCGTGCCGACCGTGGTCGTCATGCCGGCCGGGGCCGTCCGATCGAAGGTCGAGGCCTGTCTCGGCTACGGCGCCGAGGTCGTCCTCCACGGCGAGCACGTCGGCGAGACATTCGCCCGGATGGAGGCGATCCGCGACGAGCGCGAGCTCACCTTCGCTCACCCGTTCGACGATCCGGATGTGATCGCCGGCCACGGTTCGCTCGGGCTCGAGATCCTCGAGGACGTGCCCGAGGTCGACGTCGTGGTCGTGGGGATCGGCGGGGGCGGGCTGATCAGCGGCGTGGCCGCTGCCCTCAAGGAGCGCCGCCCGAGCGTCCGGGTGTACGGCGTCGAGCCGGTCACATCGAACGCCATGACGCTCGCCCTCGAGCGCGGCGAGGTCGTGACGATCCAGCCACGGAGCGTCGCCGACGGGCTCGGGGCGCCGTTTGCCGGAGCCTGGACGCTCGCGATGTGCCGGCGCTACGTCGACGCGATCGAGCTCATCGACGATCCGACGATCCTGGCCGGCCTGCGCTTCGCCGCCGAGCGGATGAAGCAGGTCCTCGAGCCCGCCGGTGCAGCCGCCCTGGCGGCGGTCCTGGCAGGGCGGATCCCGATCCGCGACGGCGACCGCGTCTGCGTCGTCGCATCGGGCGGAAACGTGGCGATGGATCGCCTCGGCGAGCTCCTCGCATCGGCCGCTCCGCTGGCCGGTGGAACGTCGTGACCGACGACGGCGCGGAGGCGTCAAGGGCCGAGCCGGCGTTCGAGGCGCCCGAATCGCAGCCGCCGGCGTCCGAGCCGCCGTTCGAGGCACCCGCGCCCGCGCCGCCGCCGGGACCGCCGGTCTGGCCCGCGGTGGGCACGGTCCTGTCGGGTTCGCTCGACCTGGTGACCCAGGCCCGGATCCCGCTCCGCAACGCCTCGCTCTACATCGGCCTGCTCGGCCTGCTGACGATGGGACCGAGCCTGCTGACCCTGCTCGCTCCCGGGGTCGACCTGTTGGCCGAGCCGCCGGCCGGGATCGGCGGCTGGATGATCCTGGCCTGGACGATCTCGTTCCTGGCGATCGTCGCGATCTCGATCGAGGCGAACATCGTCGGCATCGCGATCCTCGGCGGCGCGCGGGCCGGCCGTCCGTTGACCCTCGGCGAGGCGCTGCGCCGATCCCGTCAGGTCTTCTGGCGGGTCGTTCGGGCGTCGATCCTCGTCGGGACCGTCAGCTACGTCGTGACGATCGCGCTCCAGCTCACACTCGACGCGGTCTTCGGCGAGGCGACCGACGCGGCGCCGGTCGGGGCGACCCTCCTCGCGGCAGTGATCATGGCTCCGTTCGTCTACGTCCCGGTCGGGATCGTGATCGGCGACGTCGCGGCACTCGAGTCGATCCGGCGCTCGATCCGGCTCGCCCGCGCCAGGTTCCGGCTGGCGGTCGTTGCGTCGCTCTTTGCCGCCGTCGCCCAGTTCCTGCTCGTGTTCGCCGCGTCGGCCGGGTTGGACCTCGCGCTGCGTGCCCTCGAGCCGTTCCGCGCCGAGCTCGAGACCCTCGACACCTCGGACACCGTCGGGTTCACCCTCGTGGCCGGGGCAGCGTTCATCGCCCTGTTCGCCTACTGGACGCTGACGTTCACGATCGGCGCCCTGACCTCGGCGCCACAGGTCGTGGCGTTCCTCGGGCTGACCGGCTACTCGAGCGGGCTCGACGGGGCCCGCGAGGCTCCGGAGGGTGAACCGCCCCGCGACCCGGCGCCCCGGATGACCCGGCCGATGGCGATCGGCGCGATCGTCGCCGCGCTGGCCTCTCTCCTCGCGCTGGCGACCGCCCAGGGCTAGCCGCGCCCTCTCGGCTACTCGAGGCCGAGCTCCTCGAGCCGGTCGTCATCGATGCCAAGGTGGTGGGCGAGCTCGTGGATCACGGTCACCCGGACTTCGTCGGCCAGCTCGTCCGGGTCCGGGAAGTCCTCCTCGAGCGGGATCCGGAAGAGGCTGATCTTGTTCGGGAAGGGCACCAGGTCGGCGCCCCAGGCCGTCCGCGGCGTGCCCTCGTAGAGGCCGTAGAGCGCGTCGTCGCGGTCGAGACCGGCGATATCGAGCTGCTCCTGGCTGGCGTCGTCCTCGATCACGATCGCCACCTCGTCGAGGGCGGCTCGAAACGGCTCCGGGATCTCGTCGAGGGCGCGTTCGACGAGCTGCTCGAACCGGGCGTCGGCCCGGCGTCGTCGGGCGAAGGCGGACCGGGCACCTCGGCGGCGTTTCGGCATGGCCCCCGTATCCTAGGCCGGATGGACCTCGCGGCCGACGGCCTTGCCGCGCTCGCGCCCGCGGCCGACCCGGACGTCGAGCCGGAAGGCTTCCTCGTCGAGGTCGGGCCAGGAGAGCGGATCCACTTCCTCGACTGGGGCGGCCCAGCCGAGCCCGGCCGACCGTCCGCCCTGCTGGTCCACGGGCTGGGCGGCACCGCCTGGGCCTGGGCTGCCGTTGCACGCCGGCTCCGGGGGCTCGTCCGGACCGCGGCCGTCGACCTGCCCGGGCACGGCCTGTCGGACGCCCCGACGACCGAGTACGACCCGGCGATGCTGGCCGACGACGTCATCGCGGTCGCCGAGGGCGCGGGCCTGGTCGAGACCGACGAGGCACGTGCCGGCAGGACCGTCCCGACCGGGGTCGTGCTGGCCGGTCACGGCTACGGGGCGATCGTCGCGGCCTGGGCGACAGCCGGTCTCGGCCCGCGCTGCGCCGGGCTCGTCCTCGTCGACGGCGGCTGGCAGGATGTCGCCGAGGAGACCGGCCTGACGCCCGCGGAGTTCCTCCGTGACCTGGCCGAGCCGCCCGAGGTCATGCGCTCGATGGCGGCCTATCTCGACGACCGGCGAGCCTGGGCCCCGGCCCGCTGGGACGCCGACGAGGAGCGAGCGGCCCGGGCGACCGTCGTCGAGGTGCCCGCCGGCCACGTCGTGCCGGCGATCCGGCCGCACGCGCTCGAGCGGTCGGTCGAGGCCATCTTCGCTTACCGGCCGATCGAGACGCTGGCTGCGCTCGACCTGCCGATCGTGGCGCTCGTCGCGGTCGACGACGAGGCGGCCACGAAGGAGGCCGCGCTGGCCGAGCTCCAGGCCGCCCGGACGGCTGCCGGGCGGCCAGCGATCGACGTGGCGCGCTTTCCCGCCGACGGTCACAACCTGCCTCGCTACCGGCCGGCCGAGCTGGCCGGCGCGATCCTCCGGCTCGCCGACCGCTAGCATCTGCCGAGCCGGCCAGCCCGTCGCGGAGGATCCGATGCGCGTCGTCTACACGCCGCTCCATCTCGGACACGACGTCGTGACCGAAACGATCATGGGCCAGTCGATCCCGGCCAACGAGGTCCCCGAGCGGGCCGAGCGGATCCGCGCGGCGCTGATCGCCGACGGCGGGTTCGAGCTCGTCGCACCGACCGAGCACGGTCCGGACCCGATCCTCGCCGTCCATGAACCCGGGCTGGTGCGCTTCCTCGAGGAGGCCTGGCCGCAGCTCCGAGGCGAGGGGATCGAGCGCTCCGCGCTGATGCCCGACACGTTCTCGGTGGGCGGCCTGTACGAGGGCTTCGGGCCGGAGTCGGAGCGACTCATCCGCGAGCCACGCGCGATCGCCGGCCGGGCCGGGTTCTGGGGCCTCGATTCCTCCACGCCCCTCGTTGCCGGGACCTATCGCGCGGCGCGCGGCGCGGTCGACGTCGCCCTGACCGCGGTCGACCTCGTCCTCGACGGCGGCGCGACCTCGGTCTACGGGTTGTGCCGGCCACCCGGCCACCATGCCGCGCGCTCGATGTACGCGGGTTACTGCTTCTTCAACAATGCGGCGATCGCGGCCGAGTCGATCGTCGCCCGGACGGGCGAACGCGTCGCGGTCCTCGATCTCGACTATCACCACGGCAACGGCACCGAGCAGATCTTCTGGCGCCGCGGAGACGTGCTCTACGCCTCGATCCACGCCGATCCCGACCGCCAGTACCCGTACTACCTCGGGCGGGCCGACGAGACCGGCGAGGGGCCGGGCGCCGGTGCGAACCTCAACCTGCCGCTCGAGGCCGGCGTCGACGACGCGCGCTATCTCGAGGTCCTCGACCGGGCGCTCGAGGCCATCGCGGCCACCCCCGGCTCGGTGATCGTCGTCTCGCTCGGGTTCGACACGTACGGCCAGGATCCGATCTGCGACTTCGCCCTGACCACAGCGGTCTACCACGAGATCGGTCGCCGGGTGGCCTCGCTCGGGCGCCGGCTCGTCATCCTCCAGGAAGGTGGCTACTACCGGCCGGCGCTCGGCGAGAACGCCCGGACCTGGCTGCGAGGCGCCGAAGGTCGCCCGCTCGACCTGGTCCCGGCGACCGGCTGGGGCGAGACGGGCACGAGGACGTAGAAGCGGCCAACCGCCCGCATCCGGACGGAACCAGCGCTACCATCCGCGGCGTAGAGGAGTTCGATGACCGTCCTGCCCGAGCACGTTCAGAAGATCGTCTCCGAGATCGAGACCGAGATCGGGGACGCGCCAGGCGATGCCGAGCTCGCGATCGAGGGTGGCGCGCTCCGCGGTCACGATGAGAACGGGCGGGTCGAGGCCGCGGTCCGCGAGATCCTGACCGAGATCGGCGAGGATCCCGACCGGCAGGGCCTCGTCGGGACGCCGGCTCGCGTCCACCGGATGTACACCGAGCTGACCGCCGGCTACCACGTCGACCCGGCCCGGCTGCTGAACGGCGCGATCTTCGAGGTCGACTACTCGGAGATGGTGGTCGTCAAGGAGATCCCGTTCTACAGCCTGTGCGAGCACCACCTCCTGCCGTTCTTCGGTGCCGCGGCCGTCGCCTATATCCCGAGGGGCCGGGTCGTCGGCCTGTCGAAGATCCCGCGGATCGTCGAGATGTACGCCCGCCGGCTCCAGGTCCAGGAGCGGCTGACCCAGCAGATCGCCGACCTGCTCCAGGACCAGCTCACGCCGCAGGGGGTCGGCGTGGTCATCGAGGCGACCCACCTGTGCGCGGTCATGCGCGGCGTGCGAAAGCCGGGCACCGTGATGACGACGAGCGCCGTGCTCGGGCTGTTCCGGTCGCGCGACAAGACCCGCTCCGAGTTCCTGGCGCACCTCGAGCGCCGGACCCCGGGCGTCTAGGCCACCGGGTGGACGCCGGCCTCGCCGGGAAGGTCGTCCTGGTGACCGGCGGCGGGGGTGGGGCCGGACCGACGTTCTGTCGCCGCTTCGCCGACGAAGGGGCGTTCGTCGCGGTCCACTATCGATCGAGCGCCGCCCGGGCCAAGGCAACCGCGGCCGAGATCGTGGCGGGCGGCGGTCGAGCGGCCGCCTACCAGTGCGACCTCGGCGACGCCGAGGCGATCGCGGCGATGGTGGCCAGGATCGGGGGCGAGCTCGGGCCGGTCGCCGTCGCGGTCAACAACACGTCGAACTACCGGTCCGACGCGTTCGCCGGGATCGATGACGGGGACTGGGCGACGGTCGTCGACGACATGCTCGGGGCCACGTTCCGGGTGTCCCGGGCAGTCGTTCCAGGGATGACCGCCGTCGGGTTCGGGCGGATCGTGAACATGGCATCCCGTTCGGGTCTCGTCGGCGTCGCCCGGGCCGCCCACTACGCGGCCGCCAAGGCCGGCATCGTCGGCTTGACCCGGTCGCTCGCCAAGGAGCTCGGTCCGGCCGGGATCCTCGTCAACGCCGTCGCGCCGACGACGATCGTCACCGAACGGGACGGCGTGCCGTCCGTGCCGCCCGAGCGCCAGGCGACGATGGCGAAGAGCGTCCCGGTCGGCCGTCTGGCCGTCCCGGACGACGTCGCCAGGGTGGTCGTCTGGCTCGGCTCCGCCTACAACACGTTCCTCAACGGAGAGGTCATCACGGTCTCCGGCGGCGCCCGGACCTGATCGCGCCGCGGCCACGAAGTGGTGCGCCGATGCACCATCCAATCTCGGTCCGGGTTGCCGATTCCGGTGCGCGCGTGCCACGCTGGGCACCTCAACGCCCAACCACGTGCGGAGCGGGCCATCCGCAGCGTGGAGACGGGCGACCGCCGGCCCGGACGGGGAGGGACCCACATGATGAATCGCCGCGCCCGACGTGTCGGGCTGGCGCTGGCGGCCATCGTCGGCCTGTCGCTTGCGCTGGCTGGCCCGATGGAGGCCCATGGGCCATCGGTCAAGGTCCTGGCCAGACATCTCGACAACCCGCGCGGCTTGGCCGTCGCCTGGGACGGCAGGGTCTTCGTGGCGGCCGCCGGAAAGGGCAGCACTGACCCGTCCGGATACGGCCGGACCGGAAAGATCGTCGTCCTGAAGAACGGCCATGTTCGGACCGTTCGCGGTCACCTCCCGTCGATCATCTCGGAGGAGGGCGCGTCCGGCCCGGTGGGCGTCGCCCTCGGGCACGACGGCCGTCTCCTCGCGACGATCGGCGGCGGGCCGAAGGATCTGAACCCCAAGTTCGGGACCGTGGTCCGGATCCGTGGGAAGTCGACGCCCAAGGTCCTGGCCGACATCGCGGCCTACCAGGTGACCGACCCCGACCTGACAGATCTCGATCAGCCTCCCAATCCGACCGACTCGAACCCGTACGGGATCGCCGCGCTGTCGCGCGGTCGCGAGCTCGTCACCGACGCCGGCGGCAACGACCTGCTCCTGGTCAAGGGCGGCAAGGTCGTCACCGTCGCCCGGTTCCCGAACGAGGTCATCAGCACCGACTTCCTGCCGCCGGTCTTCGGCGTCCCGACCGGGCTGATGCTTCCGGCTGAGGCCGTTCCGACCTCGGTGGCCGTCGGCCCCGACGGCTACTGGTACGTCGGCGAGCTCAAAGGCTTCCCGTTCACTCCGGGAACGTCCCGGATCTGGCGGGTCGCGCCGTGGGCCCGGAACGTGACCTGTGACCCGACCGCGACGAGCGGTCCGTGCACGCTGTTCATGGACGGCTTCACATCGGTCGTCGGGCTTGCCTGGGGCAAGCACCACACGCTGTATGTCGTCGAGATGGTCAAGTCCGGCGTGGCCAACTTCTTCGCCGGGACCGACACCGTCGGCGCCCTGTGGAAGGTCAAGAACGGCGTCAAGACCGAGATCGTGCCCGGTCGTCTCACGCTTCCGGGCGGCGTCGCGGTCGGCCGGACCGGGGCGATCTACGTCACGAACAAGAGCGTCTCGGTCGGCGCGGGCGAGGTGCTCCGGATCAAGCCCTGACCCTCCTTCCGCCATCGCAGACCCGTCGCGGCCCGGCCATCCCGACCGGGCCGCGACGCCTGTCCGGGACCCTACAATGAGCTCATGACCGAGCGACCGATCAAGGTCCTCATCGCCAAGCCCGGGCTCGACGGGCACGATCGCGGGGCGAAGGTCCTCGCGCGCGGGTTGCGCGACGAGGGGTTCGAGGTCGTCTACACCGGGCTCCGCCAGACGCCCGAGATGATCGCCTCGGCCTCGCTCCAGGAGGACGTCGACGTCGTCGGCCTGTCGATCCTGTCCGGCGCCCACATGACCCTGCTGCCCCGGATCTGCGGGCTGCTGCGCGACGAGGGCCTCGATGACGTCCTCGTGACGGCCGGCGGGATCATCCCGGACGACGACGTCCCGGCGCTCAAGGCGGCCGGCGTGGCGGCCGTGTTCGGCCCCGGCACGACGATCGGCGAGGTCGCCACGTTCATCCGGGCCAACGTCCGTTCGCGCGACTAGGGTGGGCCGGGACGCGGTCGCCCGCGGGGAGGAGCTCGCCGACGCCGCGCTGGCCGGTGACCGACGTGGTCTCGCCCGGCTCCTCACGGCGATCGAGAACCGGACCGCGGCGGCCGAGGTCGCCCTGCGCCGGCTCTACCCGAGCGCCGGCCGGGCCCACCTCGTCGGGATCACCGGGCCGCCCGGTTCCGGCAAGTCGACGCTTGTCGCGGCGCTGATCGCCGAGGTCCGCCGGGCCGGCCGGGCGGTCGCGGTCGTCGCGGTCGACCCGTCGAGCCCGATCACCGGCGGGGCGATCCTCGGCGACCGGGTCCGGATGCAGGCCTACGCCTCCGATCGCGACGTGTTCATCCGGTCGATGGCCGCCCGCGGCCACGCGGGGGGACTGGCCGCGACCACCGGGGCGGCCTGTTCGGTGCTCGACGCGGCCGGCTTCGATCTCGTCCTCATCGAGACCGTCGGGACCGGCCAGAGCGAGGTCGAGGTCGCCTCGTCGGCCGACACGACGGTGGTCCTCGAAGCCCCCGAGATGGGCGACGAGGTCCAGGCGATCAAGGCCGGCCTGCTCGAGGTCGCCGACATCGTCGTCGTCAACAAGGGCGATCGGCCCGGGGCGGCCCGCACCGCGGCCCAGCTCCGGGCGATGCTGGTGGCGGCACCCGGAGCCGGCGGCGCACGTTCGCCCGGGGACCGGCCGCAGCCGAAGCGTCCCGAGGTCATGATCACCACCGCCTCCACCGGGGACGGCGTCGCGGCGCTGCTCGCCGCGCTTGATCGACACCGCACGGCGGGACGGGACGATCCCGGCACCGCCGCCCGGCGAGCCCGGGCCGAGACGCAGATCCAGGCGATCGTCGACGAGCGGCTGGCGCGGCGATTGCGCTCGCCAGGCCTGGCCGGTCTGACCGAGGCGACGACGACCGAGGTCGTCGAGCACCGGCTCGACCCGTACTCGGCGGCCGATCGCCTCATCGCGGCGCTCGTCCCGGGCGGTTCCGAGGGCGGCACCGGCTGACGCCACGGGTTCGACCCGTGACGGCTCCAGCGGGTAGGCTGCCGGCGTGAGCATCGAGCGGGTCTTCGTGGCGGGTGCCGGGCTGATGGGTCACGGGATCGCCCAGGTCCACGCGGCGATCGGGAAGCAGGTCAGCCTGTACGAGCCGGACCTCGCCCGGGCCGAAGCGGGCCGCGACCGGATCGCGGGCAATCTCGACCGGGCGATCGCCAAGGGCCGTCTCGAGGCCGCGGAGCGCGACCGGATCCTGATCCGGATCGTCCCGACCGACGACCTGGCGGCGGTCGGCGCCGCCGACCTCGTCGTTGAGGCCGTGTTCGAGGACCTGGATGTCAAGCAGGACCTGTGGCGGACGCTCGACGAGCGGGCGCCGGCGACGGCGATCTTCGCCTCGAACACGAGCTCGATCTCGATCGACCGGCTGGCCGAGGTGCTGGCGCCCGCCCGCCGGTTGCGCTTCGCAGGGATGCACTTCTTCAGCCCGGTTCCGGTCATGCCGCTCGTCGAGCTCATCCGGGGGAGCCTCACCGACGATGCCACCGAGGCATCGATCCGGGCGCTCGCCGCCGAGCTCGGGAAGCAGGTCATCGTCAGCGCGGATCGACCCGGGTTCCTCGTCAACCGGATGCTGATGCCGCTCCTCGCCGAGGCGATGCGGGCGTTCCAGGAGGGCGTCGGGACGGCCGACGACATCGATACGGGGGCACGGGTCGGCCTGAACCACCCGATGGGCCCGCTCGAGCTGGCCGACTTCATCGGTCTCGATGTCTGCCTCGGGATCATGAACGTGCTCCACGAGGGGCTCGGCGGTGAGCAGTTCCGGCCGCCGGCCGTGCTCGAGGACCTCGTCGCGGCCGGTCACCTGGGCCAGAAGACCGGCCGGGGCTTCCACACCTACCCCCGCTGAGCCGCCGCGGTCAGTCGGCGAGGCCGAGCCGGTCCACGACGTCGCGAACCGAGCGGGTCACCGCGACCAGGTCGAACGGCTTTGCCAGGAGTGGGATGCCGCGTGCCTCGGCGAACGCATGGAGATCCGGGTTGAGGACGTCGCCGCTCATGAAGATCCAGCGGCCGACGACCGTCGGGCGGATCGCCACCGCCGCCTCGTAGGCGTCGATCCCGGTCATGCCGGGCATCCGGTGGTCGACGAGGGCCACGTCGATGGCCGCCCGGCGAACCTCGCTGACGGCCGTCTCGCCGTCCGCGGCGACGATCGCGTCGAAGCCGGCCGCCATGAGCGTCTTGCGCAGGAAGGTCCGGATCGACTCCTCGTCGTCGAGGACGAGCGCCCGTGGCCGCCGGCCGGCCGGGCCGTGGCCGGTCCCGGGCCCCCTGGCGGCGGCCGCCGAGCCGCCGCGGGCGCGTCGCCGGGCCGAGGTGGACGGGACCATCGCCGGGCGGGGAGATGGTGCGACCGGCGCCGGCGAGGCCGCGACGACCGGCAGGTCGATGATGAACCGCGCGCCCCGGCCGCCCGGGCCCGGCTCGAACCTGAGCCGGCCTTCGTGGCGTCGGACGATGTCGAACGAGACGGGCAACCCGAGCCCGGTCCCGTCGCCGGGCGCCTTCGTCGTGAAGAACGGCACGAACAGCTTCGTGCGGTCCGACTGGGCGACGCCCGGACCGTCGTCGGTCACGGTGATCCGGACCGTGGCTCGCCCATCGTTCCGTGGTCCGCGCCGGGCGGTGATCTCGAGCCGGCCGCTCGGCCGGTCGGACAGAATGGCCTGGATCGCGTTCGAGGTCAGGTTGATCAGGACCTGCTGGATCTGCGATCGATCGATCGCGATCCGGGGCAGGCCCGGCTCGACGTCGATGACCCACTCGACGCCGCTCTTCTGCGAGTACGACTGGAGCTCGCGGACCGTCTCGAGCAGCGGCCCGAGCGATGTCGGGTGGCGTTCCGGCGGACGGGAGCGGACGAAGTCGAGGAACGTGCGGACGATCTGGCCGGCCCGCTGGGCCTCGCCGACGAGCAGGCCGGCGCTCTCGCGCAGGTCGGCCGACAGCGTCGGGTCGCGACCGATCAGGGTGCTCAACCCGATGATCGAGGCGATCGGGTTGTTCAGCTCGTGGGCCACGCCGGACACCAGGATGCCCACCGTCTCCATCTTCTGGGCCTGGACGAGCTCGGCCTGGAGCCGCTGCTGCTCGGTCAGGTCGCGGACGAGGACGAGGTGGCGCTCTCGCCCGCCGATCGTCACCCGGGACGCCTTGGTCTCCATCGGGAACCGGGTTCCATCGATCCGGTGGGCCGTCCCGGTCGAGCGCCGGAGGCCGCCCGGGAGGCGATCCTCGCCGGCCCCCGCGTCGCCCACCGGGTCGACATCGAGGAAGTCGGTCACCGGCCGGCCGAGCATCCCTTCGATCGTGAGACCGAACAGGAGTGCCGCGGCGCCGTTCGATTCGAGCACCGTCCCGTCGACGTCACACATCAGGAACGCGTCCGGCGACGCCTCGAACAGCGTCCGGTAGCGCGCCTCCGATCCCTCGAACCGCTCGCGGTGCCGGAAGTTCGCGAGCGAGATGCCGACGACCCGGGCGACCGAGTCGAGCGCGGCGCGGTTGACCATCAGCTCGTCCGGCGCACCCTCGAAGTAGGCCACGATCCCACCGGCGAGCTGACCTTCGACCCGGATCGGGATCGCCGCGTAGGCCGTCACGCCGCTCTGCCGGGCGATCGCCAGGGTCTCGTCGCTCACCACACCGGTCTCGAAACGCTCGAGGATGCTGCCCTCGCCGGCCATCCAGCGGCGGACCGCCGAGCGCTCGGCCGGCGCCGCCGTCGCGAGCCAGTCCGCGATCGGCTTGCGGACCCCGATCGTCCGCGAGATCTCGTAGCCCGAGCCATCGCTGTTGAACAGCCCGTAGCCCGTCCCGCTCGCCTCGAGCGCCTCGCCGACGAGCCGGGCCGACTGTTCGGCGAGCTCCTCGGCCGTGCTGACCACCTGGCCGATCCGGGTCAGCTCGTCGAGCGCGTCGAGCCGGCGGAGCAGCGCCTTCTCGGCCTCGGCGCGATGGGTGATCTCCTCGATCAGGCGCGCGTTCTCGAGCGCTCGTTCGACGTGGGCGCTCGCCAGGAGGAGCGTCGCCGATGAGGGTCGGGCGGCGTCCGGGTCGGTCCAGCTCATCGTCAGCAGGCCGACGAGCTCGTCGCGCCGATGGATGCCGACCGCGGCGATCGAGGCCAGGCCGTTTGATCGCAACCAGTCGCGGGTCTCGGCTGAAATCGGGACCGAGTCAAGGTCGCCGATGACGACCCGGCCGGGCAGCGCGATCGCCGCCAGCAACGGAGCTCCGGGCCGGGTCAGCTCGACGGCCCGCGCACCGGCGGCGGCGTCGACGCCGCGGGTCGCCTCGAGGACCGGCCGATCGCCGTCGATCCGAAGGATCACCCCTGACTGGGCCCCGGTGGCCGCGCACAGCAGGTCGATCGCGGCCTGGGCGATCTCGGCCCGGCTGCGGGCCTGGCCGGTTGCGGTGGCCAGGCTGCCGAGCGTCGCCAGCTCACGCTCGAGCCGATAGGAGGCGGTGATGTCGCGCTTGATGTTGAGCAGCCCGATGATCCCGCCCGGCTCGTCGACGAACCGGCTCAGGGTGGCCTCGACGACGACTTCCCGACCGACCGACCGGCCGATCTTCGGTCGCTCGATCACCCGCCCGTGCCAGGCTCCAGTGGCAAGCGCGATCTCGCGCGGCAGCCAGGTCGGGATGTCGACCTCGCCGACGACGGTGGCGTCGGTCAGCCCGAAGATGTCTCGCCCGATCGCGTCCTCGCCGCCGATCCCGTAGAGCCGTTCGGCGGCGGCGTTCCAGACCCGGACCCGGGCGTCGAGGTCGGTGAAGATGAATGCGTCGTCGGCGGAGGCGGCCACGACCCGCAGGAGCGCGAGGGTCGCCGATTCGTTCGGGTCCTGATCGGGCGGCGCCGGCGCGGCGTCGGGTTCGGCCACGGACCTATCCTACGCTCGCGGCCCGGCGGGTTCGTCCGGCTCCGCTGCGCCGCCGGTACCGCGGTGTAGATTTGGTTCCGAGATGACCGACAGCGCGACGCAGACGACAGCCGGCACGACCGCCGAGCCGCCGATCCATGGCCTGTTCATCGGCGGTGAGTGGCGCGAATCCGGCACGGGCCGGACGTTCGAGTCGGTGAACCCGGCCGACACCCGCGACGTGGTCGGCCGGTTCCAGTCCGGCGACGCCGCCGATGCCGCCCGGGCCATCCGGGCGGCGGGGGATGCCTTCCCGGGCTGGCGCGGGACGCCGGCCCCGAAGCGGGGCGAGATCCTCTACCGGTTCGCAGCGCTGATGGCCGAGCACAAGGAGCGGCTCGCCCGGGCGATGACCCGCGAGATGGGCAAGGTCCTGGCCGAGGCGCGCGGCGACGTCCAGGAAGGGATCGACATCGCCTACCTCATGGCGGGCGAGGGCCGCCGGATGTTCGGCGACACGACCCCGTCCGAGCTGCCGGACAAGTGGGCGATGAGCGTGCGCGAGCCGGTGGGCGTGGCCGGGATCGTCACGCCGTGGAACTTCCCGATCGCGATCCCGTGCTGGAAGATGATGCCGGCCCTGGTCACCGGCAACACGGTCGTGTTCAAGCCGTCGAGCGACACGCCCCACTGCGCGACGCTGCTCGTCGAGCTCATGGCCGAGGCCGGCTTCCCGCCGGGTACCGTCAACCTGGTGACCGGGCCCGGTCCGGAGGTCGGTGACGCGATCGTGACCAGCCCCGACGTGCCGGTGATCAGCTTCACCGGCAACACCGCCACCGGCCGACGGATCGCCGAGCTCGCCGCGACGCGGCTCAAGCGGGTCAGCCTCGAGCTCGGCGGCAAGAACGGGATCGTGGTCCTGGCCGACGGGGACCTCGACCTGGCGACCGACGGGATCCTCTGGTCGGCGTTCGGGACGACGGGCCAGCGCTGCACGGCCTGCTCGCGGGTGATCGTCGAGGCGTCGGTCGTCGAGCCGCTGCTCGAGCGTCTCGAGGCTCGAGCCCGATCGCTCCGGCTCGGCTCGGGTCTCGAGCCGACCACCGACGTCGGACCATTGATCAACGCCGCCGCCGTCGAGAAGGTCGGTTCGTACGTCGAGATCGGCCACCGCGAAGGCGAGGTCGTCGTCGGCGGCGACCGGGCGCGCGGATCCGGGCTCGAGCACGGTCACTTCTTCGCGCCGACGATCGTCCGCGGCGTGAAGCCGATGGACCGGATCGCACAGGAGGAGATCTTCGGGCCGGTCCTGTCGATCGTCGCCGTGCCTGACTACGACGCAGCCGTGACCGCCCTGAACCAGACCCGCTACGGGCTGTCGTCGTCGATCTTCACGAGCAACGTGAACACCGCCTTCCGGGCGATGCGCGACTTCGAGGCCGGGATCGTCTACGTCAATGCCGGGACGATCGGCGCCGAGACCCACCTGCCGTTCGGCGGGACCAAGCAGACCGGCAACGGCCATCGCGAGGCGGGCCACGCGGCCCTCGACACGTTCACCGAGTGGAAGTCGATCTACGTCGACTTCTCGGGCCGCCTCCAGAGGGCCCAGATCGACAACCAGCCGGACTGAGCGCGGCAGCATGGGCCGATCGCTCCAGATCGTGGTCCGTGCAGCCACCGCCGGGGACACCGACGCCCTCGTCCGGCTTCACCTCGACAGCGCCCGCTACCACGCCGCCCTCGACCCCGCGCTGTATCGCGTGCCCGACGAGGAGGCCTACCGGCGCCTGGCCACGGCGCAGCTGGCCGACCCGGACACCGTGGTCCTCGTCGCCGAGTCGGCCGATCAGATCGTCGGCGTCGTGATGCTCGCCCCGATCGACGAGCCGCCCGACTACTCGATCCTCCGGCCGGTGGCGGCCCTCGACCTCGGGATCGTGGTCGACCAGGCCGTCCGCCACCGACGTGTCGGCCGCCAGTTGATGGCCGCCGCCGAGACCGCCGCTCGTGAGCGCGGTGCGACGGCGATCATCCTCGACATGCACGCCGAGAACCTGCCCGCGCGGCGGCTCTACGAGAGCCTCGGCTACCGGACGTTCGGCCTGCTCATGAGGCGCGAGCTCGACCCGGGCTGAGCATGACGGCAATGCCCAGGCCCGCGGCCGGGCCGCCGGAAGCAGGACGACGCTCGGATGACGGCAGTCGGCTTCTATGTCGCAAGCGAGGGCCTCCGCTCGGCTGGGGAACAGTGTCCTGTCGAGAGGGAGCGCGCGACCATGACGAACCCCAGCGAGCCGATCAAACCTGCGCCGAACGCAGCACCGAGCGGCTGGACATCACCCGGAGATGGGCCGCCGAAGTCTGGGGCGCGGAAGCCCTGGTGGAGGAAGCCCTGGGGTATCGCTGCGATCGTGATCGTCATTCTCGTTGCCCTCAGCGCGTTTGGCGCTGCGATCGGCGGCGGACAGACCGCCTCAACCGCGTCTCCGGCTCCGAGCCAGGTCGTCGGCGACGCATCGCAGCCGCCGACGGCGACAGCGACGTCTGAGGCCACGCCTCCGACGGACCAAGCCACCCCGTCAGATGTACCGACGCCCACCGCAACGGAGCCGCCAACACAGACCGCGGAGCCAACGGCCGCGATCGCCACGTTCGGCGATAGTGACTGGGTAGTTGGCGAGGAGATCGCTTCCGGTACCTATCGGACCCGCGAGGCGTCTCCCGGCTGCTATTGGGCCAGGCTGAGCGGCTTCAGCGGCGAGCTTGGCGAGATCATCGCGAACGAGAATGCCTCCGGACCGACGGTCGTCACGATCGCCGCGAAGGACAAGGGCTTCACGTCCAACGACTGCGGAACTTGGACGAAGGACCTGTCTCGGATCACCACGTCGAAGACGACGGTCGAGGGCGATGGAACGTTCATTGTGGGGACCGACATCAGTCCCGGGACGTACACGACCGACGGCGGCGAGGGATGCTACTGGGTGGTCACGATCAAGAGCAGCGACAAAGGCTTCCAAACCAATGACAGTGGGAGCTGGACCAAGCGGTAGGGACAAGAGTCGACCCCGACGACGACGCCGGCATGCGTCAGTGTCAAGTTCGTCCCAGCGCACACTCCTGACTGGCGCGGCGGTGCGTCAGTCGACCGTCACGCCCACCTTGATCAGCTGGTCGATGACCTGCTCTGCCGCCTCGTCGATGGTGCCGGCGGAACCGTGCGCCAAGAAGCTCACCGGGTCACTCACGGTCACGGCGATGGACCACGACTCACCGCCGCCGTCCGTGTTCCGGATCACCTTCGGGGCCTCGTCCGCGTTCTCCGACCACGCGAGAAGCCGCGCGTAGCTGCCGTCTGTAGCCATTCGAAGATGGTACGCCGCTGTCTAGTAAGCCACGGCTGAGCTCGTGCCCTGGCAGGACGGGCGGCGGCGCCGATCACCGACTCGTCGCGGTTCCATTCGAGCTCGGACTCGCCCAGATTCCCGCCACAGGCCGTAACGGCGCCGCGCTGGGGACCCTTTGGCTTATCGAAGGTGGGCAAGGGCCAGGGGAAGACTGAGATCGTGGACCAACCGGGTTGCAGATACTCCCGGTGCTACCCTCGTTTGCACGATCATGGCTTCGCGGCACGACGTGGATGGTTTGATCACCTTCGGGACGCTGATGCGCCAACCGACGGGGTACCTGCCCGTGGCGATGTCCACTGGTGCGCTCGGGATGATCGTCTGGTTCGTGGCGGTGCACGGCGTCGTGCACCAGCCCGACGAAGGCGCCCAGGCCCATCTGTGGCAGCTCCTCGTCGCCGGTCAGCTGCCGCTCATGGCCTACTTCGCAGTCAGCTGGCTTCCGATAGCGATACGCCCAGCGCTCCTGGTTCTCGCCCTGCAGACCGCCGCCGTCATCCTGCTGGCGGTCGCTCCTCTGTGGGCGCTCGGCGGCCTGTAGCAACCACGCTCACCGGGGGGTCACTCAACGATCTGAGGGACACGGGACTCGTCACCGAGGACGAGTACAGCGGCTAGCGGGCCGATGTATTGGCGAGCCTCCAGTGCCCGGCGAAAGTCTAGATGGGGCAGCGATGAAGCGAATACCTAAGGATGGCCCCCGTCAACATCGAGGAGATCCCATGCGGACTAGAACGCGAGCCATTGCCGTCGGAGTGTCGCTGGCGGCGTCGGTGCTGCTGTTCCAGGGTTTGGCCCTGGGTGCGGCCACAGGCAACGACGGGGGCGGCACTCACGGCCGCACCATGACCTTCCACGTGGTGTTCGCCCCGTTCAACTACACCGATCTCGGGGCGCCAGGTCCCTCGGCAGCGGACGTGATCGTCTTCCATGACCAGCTCTTTCAGGGCGCGAAGGCGGTGGGCGACGAGATCGGAAGCTGTGTCCTCGTCGACGCCACGGGTCTCTCCAACTGCACTGGTGTCATGCAACTCGAGAATCGCGGGACGATAACGTTCTCCTTCGTGAACGCGCCGCCCCCCCACAAGGTCTTGGCGGTCACCGGTGGGTCTGGACAATTCAGGACAGCCCGTGGCGACGGCACCCTCGACGAGAACGGAGATGGCACAGGCACCCTCGTTCTGAGGCTCAGCAACAAATAGCCACACGGAGCAGAGCGCCCCGGATGACGTTGAGCAGGAGGTCGGGCGGTTGATGCGGTAGCCTTCGGCGCGTCGGTGGCGGGGCCTGCCCACCGTTCGGAACCTCGTGATTGTGGCTGTGACAGGTACGCAGTCATCGGCTCCGACTCGTCGGCGCCAGCTCAGGTCGGCGATCTTCGGGCCGCCCGAGCCCGGTCGAGCCCGCGATGCGCTACGATCCCCGCGGGCCGGTAGCTCAACGGCAGAGCAGCTGACTCTTAATCAGCTGGTTGAGAGTTCGAATCTCTCCCGGCTCACCACTCTGCCAGGCACCAGACGACCCCTCCGAGTTCGTCGGAGGGGTCGTTCAATTCGCGCGCGCCGCCCATCAGCAGCGAACTCGGCTAGGCGCGGCCCCGGGCCGCCCAGGCTCGGGCGGTCACCACGAACGGTCCGTCGGGAAGCAGGCTGCGGCATCGTTCGCGCAGCTCGGCCTGCCGCTCGGGATCGAGGCTGGCGACGTACGAGCCCGCCGGTCCCACGCCGTGGGTGAACGGCTCCCACCACTCCTCGAAGCTCTGGTGCTCGAGGCTGGCAACCAGGACCGAGTTCTCGATCTCGCGGAGCCCCGCCGCTTCGAACAGCTCCGCCAGGTGGCCCTCGCGGGTGCCGGCCAGCCGCGACTCGTCGTCGACCTCGGGATCGATCTCGCGCGCCGCGGCCCAGAACAGGCTGAGCGGACCCTGGTCGCCGGCGTGGTCCCAGACGCAGGCGGCGACGACGCCGTCGCGCCGGGTCACCCGCGCCATCTCCGCCAGCCCCGCGACCGGATCCGCCATGAAGTGGACGACGAGCTGGGCGAGTGTCGCGTCGAAGGCCCGGTCCGGGAACGGCAGGTGCTCCGCCGACGCCTGCCGGACGTCGACGCCGGGGTGGCGGAGTCGAGTCGCGGCGACGAACGGCTCGGACGGGTCGACGGCGGCCACGGCCGCCGGCCCGAGGCGCCCGACCAGCTCGGCCGTGAGCGCGCCCGGGCCGCAGCCGACGTCGAGCGCGCGCTGGCCGGCTTGCACCCCGCCGAGGTCGGCCAGCTGCGGTGAAAGCAGGATCGAGTACCTGCCCATGAACCGGTCGTAGGCATCCGCCGCGACGTCGAAGCTCACCGCCGCAATCTACGCCCCACTGCTCGGCGCGGCTCGCTCCGGCGGTCTGGCCACCCGGCTCACGACCGTACCGATGACGGCGCCGATGACGAGCCCGATGACGAGCCCGGTTAGGTTGTCGATCACGTCGAACGAGGAGCAGCTCCGGTCGAGTGCGGGGAAGACGTACTGGATGCCCTCGATCGCGAACGGCAGGGCCAGGGCGCCGAGGAGCAGCACGAGCTTCGTCGGCGACCGCGGCCACGCGCCGATGGCCGCCCCGAGCGGCACGAACAGGAGCACGTTGAGGCCGCGCTCGCCGAGGTTCGAGATCCGCTCGAGGCCGATCGGCCGGACGATCCGGACGAAGCAGCTGGCGAAGTTCTCGGGCGAGAACGCATCCTCGCCCGGGGTCAGGGTCAGGGCGACGATGCCGCTCAGGCTCAGGACGAGCAGGAACGCGACCGCCCGCGGGGCGTGGAGTGCCCGGGCCAGCGGACGGAACACCACGAGGCTGATGGCCACGGCCATCGCGAGAGCAGGCCACAGCCAGGGCGTCGAGTTGAGGAAGGTCTGGATCATCGGACCCCGGACGACCGGGCTGGCGGCTCCGTGACGGCTCCCACCGCGGGCGGATCGCCGCGCTCGGGGCACCGCCAGATGGTAGCGGCGATCTGCCGGATCGCGTCAGGAGCCCGCTCGTGAGGCCAGGGACCAGGACTTTCGTGGGAGTGCCCGGACCGTACTCAAAGCGGTGCAATTGACGGGCTCGAGGTGCCGACGGGCCGACGATCGGCAGCCCTCGAGCCGTTGGCTCGAGGTCCTGGTTGAGCGTCTCGCACGACACGTCACCGTCGCAGGTGCAATTCGGCTCGTCCTCGCTCGAGCGGCTGGCAAGCTGGCTCCGCGAACACGTCCGGCTCGACGTCACCCGGTTCATCGCGATCCTGTCGCTGTCGGCGTTCGCCAGCCTCTTCCTGCCCCATTCCGGCTGGACGTGGGAGGACGAGCCGTGGCTCGGCGCGTTCATCGTCCTGACCGTGCTCGCGACCATCCTCGAGTTCGTCGCGGTCGAGCTGCCCCATGGCGGGATCGTGTCGCTCGCAACGATCGCCCACATCGCCGCGATCCTGCTCGTCCCGGCGCCGTTTGCCGCGATCTCGGTCGGATCCGCCGTCCTGATCGAGGAGGTCGTCCACCGGCGGCCCCTCCAGCGGATCGCGTTCAACACCTCGTGCCACGTCCTGACGATCTCGCTCGCCTCGTTCGCGGTCAGCCTGATCGGCGACCCGCGCGACCTGGTCCTGAACCACGAGCACCTTCAGCTGGTGACGATGGTCGTGGTCGTCAGCGTCGTCTATCACCTCGTCAACGACGTCCTGACCAGCGCGATCATGGCCCTCGCGACCGGCCGTCCGCTGACCTACCTCATCCGGACGAACGGCAGCAGCACGATCCTGGCCGAGGCCGGCGCCGGGATGATCGGCGTCCTGTTCGCGCTCATCTGGATCGTCGAGCCGCTCTGGACGACGCTCCTCGCGATCCCGGGCGCGGTCATCGCCCGCGCCCTCCAGTACATCCGCCAGCTCGAGCGGGAGACCCGCTCGGCGGTCGCCAGCCTGGCCGAGGTCGTCGACGATCGTGACCCGTCGACGTTCCATCACTCGACCCGGGTCGCCCACTACGCCGTCGCGATCGCCGAGGAGCTCGACCTCGACCAGGAGCTGATCGAGCTGATCGAGCAGGCCGCTTCGGTCCACGACCTCGGCAAGATCGGCATCCCCGACCGGGTCCTGCTCAAGCCGAGCCCGCTGACCCACGACGAGCAGGTGACGATGTGGCTGCACACCGAGATCGGGGCCCGGATCCTGCGCCAGTTCAACCTCTTCCGGTCCGGGTCCGAGATCGTGCTCCATCACCACGAGGCCTACGACGGGTCCGGCTACCCGGCCGGGCTGGCCGGCGAGGCGATCCCGCTCGGCGCCCGGGTGGTCGCCGTCGCCGATGCCCTCGACGCGATGACCTCGGATCGGCCGTATCGACACGCGCTGTCGATCGACGAGGCGGTCGAGCGGTTCCGGGCCGGCGCGGGGCGCCAGTGGGATCCGGCCGTGGTCGGCGCGATGCTCAGGCTCGTCCTCGACGGCCGGCTTCAGGTCGACCCGCCCCCGGTCGACCGCACGGGCGACGGGTCGCCGAGCCGGACGACCCAGGACATGTCGAGTGCCCACGACGAGCCGCCCGTGCTCGACCCTCCGGCCCCGCCCTCCGACGATCACGATCGGGAGGACGCGGCATGAGGTCGTTCGGCCGGGGGCTCGGGGTCGGCGGTCGCGCCTTCGAGGCGCTCTGGATCGGGCAGACCGTGTCCGCGTTCGGGACCCAGGTCTCGCTCGTCGCCCTGCCGCTCATCGCGGTCCTGATCCTGCACGCCGGGCCGTTCGAGCTCGGGATCCTGGCCGCCCTCGAGACGCTGCCGTATCTCGTCCTGTCGCTCCCGGCCGGCGTCTTCGTCGACCGCACCGACCGACGCCGGACGATGATCGTGTGCGACGTGGCCAGGGCCGTCGCGTTGCTGGCAACCGCCGTGGCGCTCGTGACCGGCGTCGCCACGATCGCGTTCCTGTGCATCGTCGCCCTGGTCGTCGGCTCGCTCAGCGTGTTCTTCTCGGTCGCGTTCACCAGCTACGTGGCGACGATCCTCGCCGCGGATCGTCTCGTGGCCGGCAATCAGCGCCTCGAGCTGTCCGAGTCGGCGGCCCAGGTCGTCGGTCCGACGATCGGCGGGATGATCATCCAGCTGTTCGGCGGGGCCGCGGCGGCCGCGATCGATGGGATCTCGTACCTCGTGTCGGCGGTCGCGATCGGCGCCTCTCGGCCCGATCGGGAAGTGAAGCTCGCGCCGCGGACGACAGCCTCGACGTCGTCGGGCGCCGGGCACCGGGCCCGGCTCCGGGCCGAGTGGTGCGGGTCTCGTCCACGGGATCGGCGAAGGCCTGCGCCGCGTGGCGGGCGACCGGATCCTGCGCGACCTCGCCGGATCGTCGGCGGCGCTCAACCTCGGGAGCGGGATGATCCTCGCCGTCGTCGTCCTGTTCGCGACGACCGAGATCGGGCTGACCGCCGCCCAGTTCGGGCTGATCTACGGGCTGGGCAACGTCGGGTTTCTGCTCGGCGCCCTGTCGGTCGGGGTGCTCACCAACCGTCTCGGGATCGGCCGGACCTTCGCCTGGTCGACCTACGCGACGGCACTGGCGATGGTCCTGATCGCGCTGGCCGGCAGCGGGCCGGCGGTCCTGTTCCTGCTGGCCGGCCGGTTCATCGGGGCCGCCGCGACGCCGCTGTTCAACATCAACGCACTGAGCCTGCGCCAGGCGCGGGTCAACGACACGATCATGGGCCGGGTCAATGCGACCTTCCTGTTCATCGACTGGGGGCCACTGCCACTCGGGTCGATGCTCGGCGGGCTGCTCGCCACGGGCTTCGGGCCACGGGCGGCGCTCATCGCAGCCGCGATCTGCGGCGTCATCGGGGCCGTCTGGATCGCCGCGTCGCCGGCAGCCCGGCTGACCAGCCTGGCCGACATGGTCGCCGCCGACGGCGGCGGACCGGCCGGCGGACCCGATGGCGAGGAGCGCAGCCCGGCGCTCGATCCATCGCTGCTCGCCTGAGGCGACCCCGACCCCGAGCCGACCCGAGCCAACAACCTCGTCGTCACAACCGAGCTTCGGTCCTGGCCGGTCCGGTGGGTGGACCTCTGGTACCCTGTGCGCGGTCCTTGCAGCCGGTCCCGTGAGACCGGCGTACCGGTCCCGTGAGGCCGGAAGGGAGGCTCGATCGAGCGTGTCCGCGCAGCTTCGCCGCGACCTGATCGCCCTCCCGTCCCCGATCCCTTCGGGCGGCCCGGCGCGCCGATGATCGCTCCGCCGTTCCCGCTGTCGAGCTCGATCGTCGATCCACGGGTCGGCGACCTGGGGCCGGCCGTGCTCGCCCTGGCAGATGGAACGGTGTTCCCGGGGATCGCGTTCGGCGCCCCGATCGCCGCCGGCGGGGACCTCGTCGTGAACACCAGCCAGACCGGCTACCAGGAGGTCTGCACCGACCCGTCGTACGCCGGCCAGGTCGTGGCGATGACCTACCCGTTGATCGGCAACTACGGCCGGCTCCGCGACGACGACCAGTCCGAGCGACCCTGGCTCCGGGCGCTTGTCGTCGCCAACGCGACGGCGGCGGTCGTCGAGAAGGCGGCCCAGCTCGCCGCGCTCCTTCGGGAGGAGAGCATCCCGGCGATCGCCGGGATCGACACCCGCGCCCTCGCCCGCCACCTCCGCACCCACGGCTCGATCCCCGGGCTGGTCAGCGCCCCGGGCGAGACGGATCCGACGCGCGCGGTCGCCGCCGCCCGGGCCCTGCCGCGCTGGGAGGACCAGGACTTCGTCGACCTCGTCTCGCCCGAGGCGCCGCGCGAGATCGGCGACCCTGCGTCCGGCGGACCGCTCGTGGCGATCGTCGACTACGGCCTGAAGGCGAACATCGTCCGCTCGCTTCGACGACGCGGGGCACGCGTCCGCGTCCTGCCCCACACGATCTCGCCGGCCGAGGCGCTCGCGTCGGACGTCGACGGGCTCGTCCTGTCGCCCGGTCCGGGCGACCCGCAGCGCCTCGCGGGCCCGGTCGGCGCTCGCCCGGGCGGCCCTCGTCGACGGCCGGCCGCTGCTCGGGATCTGCCTCGGCCACCAGATCGTGGCCCGGGCGGCCGGCGCCGACACGAGCCGGCTCCGGTTCGGCCACCACGGCGCCAACCACCCGGTCCGCGACGTCGACACGGGACGGGTCCAGGTGACTGCCCAGAACCACGAGGTCCAGGTCCTGGGCGCCTCGCTCCCGGCGCGGAGCGGCTTCCACGTCAGCCAGGTCAACCTCAACGACGGCTCGGTCGAGGGGCTGCGCCACCGCGAGCTGCCGATCGAGACGGTCCAGTACCACCCGGAGGGCGCCCCGGGCCCGCTCGACGCACTGGCCGTGTTCGACCGGTTCGTCGCCGCCTGTGCCGCCCGCGCCGGGACGGAGCCGTGAGCCGGGGCGTCGCGCCGGCGTCGGTCCTCATCCTCGGGTCCGGTCCGGTCGTGATCGGCCAGGCGGCGGAGTTCGACTATGCCGGGACGCAGGCCTGCCGCGCGCTCCGCGGCGAAGGGGTCAGGACGATCCTGGTCAACTCGAACCCGGCCACGATCATGACCGACCCGACGGTCGCCGACGTGGTCTACCTCGAGCCGCTCACGGTCGACGCGATCGAGGCGGTGATCGCCCGGGAACGACCCGAGGGGCTGCTCGCCGGGCTCGGCGGCCAGACCGCGCTCAACCTCGCCGTCGCGCTGGCCCGGGCCGGCGTCCTCGACCGCTACGGCGTCCGGCTGATCGGGACCCCGCTCGAGGCGATCGAGATGGCCGAGGACCGCCAGCTGTTCCGCTCGCTCCTCGACCGGATCGGCCAGCCGTATGCGCCGTCGTGGATCGTCGAAGGGGCGACCCAGGCCGAGCGCGACGGATCGGCCGACGCGGCACTCCGCGAGATCGGCCTGCCGGCGATCGTTCGGCCGGCGTTCACCCTCGGCGGGACCGGCGGCGGGATCGTCGAGACCGAGGTCGCCTTCCGCGAGCGGGTCCGGTCGGGCCTCCGGGCCAGCCCGATCGGCCAGGTCATGGTCGAGCGCTGCCTCGTCGGCTGGGGCGAGATCGAGTACGAGGTCATGCGCGATGCCGACGACACCTGCATCGCCGTGTGCTCGATGGAGAACGTCGACCCGCTCGGGGTCCACACCGGCGACTCGATCGTCGTCGCCCCGGTCCAGACCCTGCCCGATCCCGTCCACCAGCGCCTCCGGAGCGCCGCCCTGGCGATCATCCGGGCGCTCGGCGTCGAGGGTGGCTGCAACGTCCAGTTCGCGCTGAGCCCGGACTACGAGGACTACGCGGTCATCGAGGTGAACCCGCGGGTGAGCCGGTCGTCGGCGCTCGCCAGCAAGGCGACCGGCTACCCGATCGCCCGGGTCGCGGCCCAGATCGCGGCCGGACGACGGCTGGCCGAGATCCCGAACGTCGTGACGGGAACCACGGTCGCCGCGTTCGAGCCCGCCCTCGACTACGTGGTGGTCAAGCTGCCGCGCTTCCCATTCGACAAGTTCCCGACGGCCGACCGCACGCTCGGCAGCCAGATGAAGGCGACCGGCGAGGTCATGGCCATCGACCGGACGTTCGGCTCGGCGCTCAACAAGGCGCTCCGGGGACTCGAGCAGGCAGGCGTCGGCCCGCTCGCCGAGGACCCGGCCTGGACCCCGACCCTGGCCTACCTGGCGGCCGCCCTGACGACCGGTGCGGCCGGCCACGACGACACCGACGTCGGCGGCGTGGACGACCCCGACGACGGCGGCCTGGACGACGCCCCGATCCGCTGGATCGACGCGGACGGCCAGGCCTGCGAGTCGACCCGGCACGCCGAGCGGACGGCGGCGCCGATCGTCCTCCGCCAGTTCCTCGGCCCGTCGGACACCCGGCTGTGGCGGGTCCTGGCGCTCCTTCGCCGGGGCGTGCCGGAGGCCACGATCCAGGGCGTCACCGGGATCCATCCGTGGTTCCTGGCCGAGTTCGGGCGGGCCGTCGCCCTGGAGGCTGAGGTCGCCAGGCTCGGCAGTCGGCTGGCCGACCCGAACGACGCAGGCGCGGCGGCCCTCCTCGTGACCGCCAAGCGCGCCGGCTTCGGCGATCGCGAGCTGGCCGCGCTGGCGGGTGTCGCGCCGGCCGACCTGGCGGCAGCCCGGGCGGCGCTCGGGCTCCGGCCGGGCTACGCGATGGTCGATACCTGCGCGGCCGAGTTCGCCGCCGAGACGCCGTACTTCTACGCGACCTACGCGGCCGCGGGGTCGCCGCCCGAGGTTCCGCGGGTCACCCGGCCGGCCGCCCTGGTGATCGGCTCGGGACCGGTCCGGATCGGCCAGGGGATCGAGTTCGACTACTGCGCGGTCCAGGCCGCCGAGTCGCTCCGCCGCCAGGGCTGGTCGGCGGTCATGATCAACTCGAACCCGGAGACCGTCTCGACCGACTTCGACGCCAGCAGCCGGCTCTACTTCGAGCCGCTCGACCCCGAGTCGGTCCTGAGCGTGGTCGAGGCCGAGACCGGGCCGACCGGCGACACGCTCCCGGCGTTCGTCCAGTTCGGCGGACAGACCCCGCTCAACCTCGCCGGCCCGCTCGCCGCGGCCGGTGTCCCGCTGCTCGGCGCCGACCTCGAGGCGATCGACCAGTCCGAGGAGCGGACCCGGTTCGCCGCCCTGCTCGACCGACTCGGGATCCCGCAGCCGGAGGGCGGCATGGCCCACAGCGTCGAGGAGGCGCTGACACTGGCCGAGCGGATCGGCTACCCGGTCATCGTCCGGCCGTCGTTCGTCATCGGCGGGCTGGCGATCGACTTCGCCTACTCGCCGACCGACCTCGTCCGGCAGCTCGCGATGGCGACCGTCGTCGATCCCGACCGGCCGGTCCGGGTCGATCGCTACCTCGAGGGCGTCGAGGTCGACGTCGACGCGGTGTCGGATGGGACGCGTGGTCCTCATCCCGGGCCTGCTCGAGCACGTCGAGCGGGCGGGCGTCCATTCGGGCGACTCGGTCGGGGTCTTCCCGCCGCAGACGGTCTCGATCGGCGACCGCGAGCTCATCGTGGCGACGATGGAACGGATCGTCCTGGCGCTCGGCGTACGCGGCCTGGTCAACGCCCAGTTCATCGTCCGCGACGACGGCGTCTACCTCATCGAGGTCAACCCGAGGGCGTCGCGGACGGTGCCGTTCCTGAGCAAGGTGACCGGGGTGCCGATGGTCGACCTGGCCGTCCGGATCGCCCTCGGGGCCTCACTGCCCGAGCTCGGCTGGCACGGCGGGCTGCTGCCGGACCCGCCGCTCGTCGCGGTCAAGGCCCCGGCCTTCTCGACGGCCAAGCTGCGCGGCGTCGACCCGTCGGTCGGGCCCGGGATGCAGTCGACCGGCGAGGTGATCGGGCTCCACCGGGACGCCCGGGTCGCGCTTGCCAAGGCGCTCGTCGGGGCCGCGCTCGTCCCGCCCCGACCTGGCCCCGACGGGGCGCTCGCCCTGCTGTCGATCGCGGATCGCGACAAGCCGCTCCTCGGTCCGCTGGCCACCGGGCTGGCCAGGGCGGGCTACCGGTTCGCCGCGACGGCCGGGACCCGGACGGCGCTCGTCGCGCTCGGCCACGACGCCCAGCCGGTTGCCAAGTTCGGTGCGGCCGACGAGGACGGGGGCACCCCGATCATGGAGCTGATCGAGTCCGGCGAGGTGCGTCTCGTCGTCAACACGCCGACCCCGCAATCGGGCGCCGTCCGCGACGCCGCCGAGATCCGACTCGCGGCGACGGCCGAGGGGATCCTGTGCCTGACCGCGATCGAGACCGCGGTTGCCGCCGCGGAGGCGCTCGACCCCGTTGTCATCGACCGGTTGGCCGAGGTGCGCCCGCTCGGCGAATGGGTGCCGGGACCGGCCGTCGCCGTCGGCGGCTAGGGCGTGACGACGATCGCCTGGCCGAGCGACCACAGGGTGAGGGTCGTCAGCCCGACCATGAGCAGCGCCAGCGGGACCTGACGGCGTCGGACGGCCCGCGCCTCGGCCTCGGGGATCGTGCCGTCGGGGCGGGCGACCTCGCGCAGCGCGACCGTGTGCCCGGCCCAGGCGCCGATGACGTGCCCGCCGACGACCGCGACGAGCTGCAGGCTCCACGCGACGGAACCGGGCAGCCAGGCGGTCGCCGGCTCGAACTCGCCGATCCCGAGCAGGTCCCAACCGAGGCCGAACGGATCGGTCAGCGCGATCAGGAAGCGCTGGCTGTCGAACAGGACGAACGTCAGGTAGTGGGCGATGAGATAGCCGACCGCGATCGGCACCAGCCCGGCGACGAGCGGCCGTACCCCGACGATCCGGCCGACCGCGACGGCCAGCCCGACGACGATCGCGAGCCACCCGAACAGGAGGAGCGTCTGTTCGGGGACGGTCGGGCACCCCGAACAGGTCGAAGTACGCCTGGGTCTGTGACAGGCCGTCGAACAGGATGGCGCCCGTCGACAGCGCGACGAGCGCGAGCGCGGCCAGGTCGGTGCCCGGCTCGAGGAGGCCGGCGGCGAAGGTCCGGACCCGGATCCGCTCGGGCCGCCCGTCCGAGCCCCCGGCAGGCTCGCCGGGCCGGAGCAGCGCGAGCGGCGCGAGCCGACCGACGAGCCCGAACCAGATCGAGAAGACCTCGCCGTTGCGGCGCCACGTCTCGCGGCCGAACTGGGCCATCGCGACGAGCGTGATCACCGTGTAGGCGATCAGCACCAGGCCGAGCGTCCGGCCGCTCCTGGTGGCCGGCATCGCGAGCTCCATCCAGACGAACGCGGCAAAGCCGACGACCGCCGGCCAGCGCCCGAGCCGTGCCGGGTAGGCAGCCGGTTCGCCGCCGGCCAGGCCGAGCCGGCGGATGACGGCCGCGGCGGCTCGGTGGAGCGAGGCGAACGGGTCCAGCCAGGTCCAGGCCGGCCCGATGAAGGCCGAGACGAGCACGAGGCCGACCCAGCCGTACGTCCACAGGAACAGCGACGCGACGTCGCTCTCGAGCGAGCGGCCGCCGGCCACGACCTGCGCCACGACCCACGACCAGCCAACGACCCCGATCCCGACGAGCACGAGCCGGATCGGCCGGGCGACCCGGATGAGGCGCTCCGGCGCGGGCACCACCGAGACCACCGTCCGGCTCGGGTCGCGGATGAAGACGATCGCGAACGAGGCCCCAACGGCGAGCGCCGCCCCGGCGAGGTAGGCGCCAAGCGGGATCGGCGAGGTGAACCGACCGGTCAGCTGGTGAGCGGCGGCGGTCGCCGGCGCGGCGAGCGCGATCAGGCCGGCGACGGCGACCAGCCCCAGCCGGGCGACCCGGCGCCCGGCGGTACGGCCGCGGCGCGTGGCTGCCGGTCGTCTCACGTCCGGGGAGTCTAGCGTCTCTCGACGGTGCGGCCGGACCACCGGCGCCGGGGCCGGTCAGGGTTCGGCCGACAGCCCTCGCGGATCGACGACCAGGCTCATCGTCGTCAGCTCGCCGCCGGCCGTCGACAGCGCTCCTCGCTCCAGGTTGACGACATCGGACACGAGCGTCCAGGCGCCGGCCGTGTCCGGGGCGACGAGACTGAGCTCTGACGTCCTGGGCCCTGACCGGGCGCCAGCTCGAGCGGGCAGCTGCGCGGCCGGCTCCTCGGTGCCGCGCTTCGACCGCCAGGTCAGGACGAGCAGGGTCTGCGGCCGCGTCTCGGGCGGTCGCTCCTCGGCGTCCGGCGCGGGGCGTCCGCCAGTCGACGCTGCCGAGGTTCGCGACCCGGAGCTTCAGCGAGATCGCGGAGCCGGCCGTGACCTCGGCGGCCTTGGGCAGCGACACCGCGCCCGAGTACGGAGCGAGGACCTGGATCTCGATCGGCCGGAGCATCCGCGAGGGCGTCCTTGCGGTCGGCCTCGGCGAGACCGAGCACGAGGCGATAGCGGCCGCGGGATCGTCGGGACCGGGACGGCCGACCGGAACCCGCCGCCGGCTGGGACGACCGGCGTCGGACAGCGTGTCGGCGGCGACGGGTTCCTCGATCGGGACTGCCCCCGGTGCCATGCCCGTGTCGACCACGAACCGCGACGCGATCACCGGGTTGGCCGGGTCGGCCGGCACGACCGGCTCCCAGTGGGCCACGAAGCGATGCGCCGCCGGGGTGGGGAAGCCCCACTTGATGGAGAGCTTGACCTGGACGCCGACGGTCGAGCCGGCGACCGCGGAGCCGGCCAGGCGTGGTCCGCCGAGCTGGTAGGCGTGATCGGTCAGCGGGGCGGTGCGGGCCCGGCTCCGGGCCGGGGTCGCCGCCGCCATGACCCTGCCGCCGTCGATCGCTGCGAAGCGATGAAGGGCGGCGACGTTGATCCACTCGCCCGGGTAGTCTCCGCCGGCCAGGGGATCCATCAGCCAGACCTTGCCTCGGACCCGGTCGTAGCTCTGGATGTAGACCGCGTGGCTGCTGTTCCGGCGCCGGGCGAAGCTCCGCGACCAGCGCGTGAAATGATCGGGCAGGCGACGGTACTCACCGATCAGGACGGCACCGCCGCCATGGGCCAGCCGGTCGAGGAGCTGCCACCAGGTCATCGTGTCGCCGTAGCCCGGCGAGAAGCGCAGCCGGATCCCGGTCGCCCGGGCAACGCCGCGGGCCAGGTCGGACAGGCTCGCGCCGCCCCGCTTGGCCCGTGCCGCGCGACGAAGGACGGTCTGGCCGACCCGGACGTTGCCGTGGGTCAGCTTGTCGACGAGCATCTCGCCGGCCGCCCAGACGCAGTTCTTCTTCATCTGCCAGACGTGCCGCGGGACGTAGTCGCCCGAGGGGCCGTCGGGGGACCACTCCGCCCGGGTGGCGGTCGCCGGGACCACCGAGAACAGGCCGGCGAGGACGGCGAGCCCGAGGAGGATGTGCGCAAGTCGACGCACGAGCCGGGCGTGGTGGGTCAGGGCAAGGGTGTCGTCGGGCACCGCCCGATCGTGTCAGCCCCTTCTGCGCTCTCCTATCGCCCGTCTGGTCGATTCGTGACGGTACGTTCGGCCCATCGGCCGACCGACCGCCGCCGGGGTCAGCGGGAGTGGCCGGTGGTCGTCGTCGGCTTGCCGGCGGGTCGCTCGCCGGCCAGCGCCATGCCGGCGGCGACGAGATGGCGCCCGAGCCAGGCGCGCGCACCCGAGCCGGACCTGTTGCCGCCGGCGGCCCGTGCCAGGCTCTCCGTGGCGGCTCGCGTCCGGTCGGCGGCCATCCGCGTGCGGACGACGAACAGGTCGTGGTCGGTCTTCATCGCGCCGCTCCTCGTGCTATCCATCTCGTCCTCCTGTAAGCCATTCGTCTAACATGACGGCCCACGCGAGGCCGCGACCCGCAGCGGCCGCGGCCTCGGGGCCGATGTTCAGCTGCCGATGTACTCGATCAACCCGCGTCCGTTCGCTTCGATCGTCCCGCGCCGCAGGCTGTAGTACGACAGCCCGCCCTCCTCGGTCAGGGTGACCAGGCCGGCGGCCCGGAGGAGCGCGAGGTGGTGCTTGATCGTCGGCTTCGAGAGCTCGAGAGCCGCCGCGATCTCGGTGAGGTAATGGTCGCGTCCCGCCAGGAGGCGGAGGATCCGCAGGCGGGTCTCGTCGCCGAGCGCTCGATGGAGCCGGACGACGGCCGCCGGCGGGGCGAGTGGATCGCCGGCGTCGAGCGCGTCGTCCGCGATCGGGTAGCCGAACATCCGCCAGTCGTCGCCCGCCAGGACGAAGTTGAAGGGCCGGGCGAAGTACGACGGGGCCAGGATCAGCCGGCGGATGCCGGGTTCGGCCATCCAGCGGATGCCGCCGGTCGTCTTCTCGATGAGATCAGTCGGGCGAAGCGTGGCGATGTCGCCGGCCCGGGCATCCGCATCGCGCCTGATCATCGCCCGCACCCGATCCTCGATCGGCTGGAACAGGGGGAGCCACAGCCCGAGGACCGTGCGGGCCGGTGTGATGATCGAGGGCGGATCCCGGAAGATCGCGCGCCCAGCGCTCGTGCTGCTCGGGTGGGTAATGGTCGGTCAGCCTGGCCAGGAGCTGGTCGATCGCGGCCTCGTCGCCGGCGATCGCCCGCTCCATGTTCTCCCGTCGGTCGGCGTCGCGCAGGTCGTCCGCCGCGATCGCCCGGACGATCGCTTCGTCGTCGAGCGTCGCCACCAGCGCCGCCAGGTCGGCGGCATCATGGACGTCGGGCCGGTCGACCGCGAGTCCGGCGAGCACCACGCAGAGCTCGGTTCCATAGACCTCGAGCGCGGCGCCGGCCTGGGCCCGAAGGCTCGCCTTCGCTTCGCTCAGCCAGGCCCGGTCGGGTGCCGGCAGGTCGTCCGTCGAACCCGCGTCGTCCGACAGGCTGAAGACGAAGTCATACGCGGTGCGGACGTCGAACTCGACCGAGAACGCGGTCGAGGCCGGGCGGCTGTAATCGCGCACGATCGCCCGGGCCGGAACGACGGGTACCTCGGCGGCGCGGGCTCGGGCGAGGCTGCGAACCATTGTTGCTGCGCTCTCCTAACAGGTGTTAGACAACAATCTAACACGGGGCGAACGGCTGTCAAGCCCGGGTCAGGTCCTGTGCGACGACCGTGGCGTGACCTCTACAATCGCCTGCGTGACCTTCCCCGTCGTCAGCTTCACCGACGAGCGTCTGCCCAACGGCCTCCGGCTCATCATCGCCGAGGATCACCTGGCCCCGGTCGTCGCGGTGAACGTCTGGTACGGGGTCGGGTCCAAGCACGAGGTCCCGGGCAAGACCGGCTTCGCCCATCTCTTCGAGCACGTGATGTTCCAGGGCAGCCGGAACGTCGGCAAGGCCGAGCACATCGCTCTCGTCCAGGCGGCCGGCGGGACGATGAACGGGACGACCTGGCTGGATCGCACGAACTACTTCGAGACGATGCCGTCCCACCAGCTCGAGCTCGCGCTGTGGCTCGAGGCGGACCGGATGGGCACCCTGCTCGACGCGCTGTCCCAGGAGAACCTCGACAACCAGCGCGAGGTCGTCAAGAACGAGAAGCGCTGGTCGTACGACAACCGCCCGTACGGGAGCTGGTCGGAGAAGCTGCAGGCCCACCTGTACCCGCCCGAGCATCCCTACCACCATCCGACGATCGGCTCGATGGAGGACCTCGACGCGGCCTCGGTCGAGGACGTGTCGGCCTTCTTCCGGACCTACTACGCGCCGAACAACGCCGTCCTGTCGATCGTCGGCGACGTCGATCCGGCGGCCGCGCGAGGCTGGACCGAGCGGTACTTCGGGCGGATCCCGGCCAACCCGTCGATCCCGCCGCTGGGCGATACGAGCCTGCCGCCGATCCTCGGCCAGGAGCGCCGCGAGGTCGTCGAGGACCGGGTGCCGCTGCCCCGGATCTTCTTCGGGTTCCGAGCGCCGGCCCTCGGCGACGAGCGCCTCGACGCGATCGACGTGGCGACCCAGATCCTGGCCGGCGGGCAGGGCAGCCGGCTTCATCGCCGGCTCGTGCGCGACGAGCGGATCGCCCAGGACGTCGTGGGGTTCAGCCTGGGGTTCGTGGCCGGCGCGTCGATCTGGGCCGGCTGGGCGACCGTCCGGCCCGGCGTCTCGATCGACCACGTCGAGCGGTCGTTCATCGAGGAGCTCGACCGGATCGGTCGCGAGCCGATCTCGGACGACGAGCTCGCTCGCGCCCACGCCCTGATCGAGACCGAGGAGCTCGGCGCCCTCCAGCGGGTCGAGGAGCGGGCCGATCGGCTGTCGATGTACGCGACCCTGTTCGACGATCCGGACCTCATCAACCGGATGCTCGGGCGCTACCTGTCGGTGACTCCGGACCGGGTCCGCGCCGCGGCCGCCCAGATGTTCCGGGCCGACAACCGGGTGGTGATGACCTACGTCCCGGCGCTCCCGCCCGCCGAGGAGGCCCCGGGTCCGCTCGACACGGTCGTTCCCGGCCAGGCCGACGCCGACCGATCCGACGAGGAGGCGGCCGCGTGACCGACGGCTCCGAGTCGGTCGTGGTCGCGACCCGACCGACCCCGGGCCATCCACGGCCCTACCACTTCCCGCCATTCGAGCGAGCCGTCCTCGCCAACGGCCTGACCGTGCTGACCGTCCACCTGCCCGGCCGCCCGCTCGTCAACGCCCAGCTCGTCCTGCGCAACGGCGCAGCCGACGAACCGGCGACCGAGGCGGGCGCCACGGTCCTCTCGTCGCGGGCCCTGACCGAGGGAACCGAGCACTACGATGCGATCGCCCTGATCGAAGCGACCGAGCGGCTCGGCGCCGCGCTCCATGCCGACGCCGGCTGGGACTCGTACACGGTCGGGGTCGAGGTGCCCGCATCGCGCCTCGAGCCGGCCCTCGAGCTGCTCGTCGAGGTCGTCGCCCATCCGACGTTCCCGGCCTCCGAGGTCGAGCGGATCCGGGACGAGCGGCTGAACGACATCCTGCAGGCGCGGGCCGATGCCCGGCGTCGGGCGGACGAGGCCTTTGCGGCGACGATCTACCGTGACGACTCGCCCTACCACCGGCCCTCCGGTGGGACGCGGGCGACCGTCACCCCGCTCGACCGGATCGGGCTCGAGCGGGCCTGGACGCGCGGGCTCGACCCGGCGCGGATGACCCTGGTCGTCGCCGGCGATCTCGAGGGGATCGAGCCGACCCGGCTGGCCGACCGGCTGATGGCGGGCTGGACGCGGGCCGCCGGGGCCGTCGCGCCCGGGCCGATCGTCGCCAAGCCGGTACCCGGCGGACGCCGACTCAGGCTCGTCGACAAGCCCGGTGCACCGCAGACCGAGATTCGCGTCGGACACGTGGGCGTGCCGCGCCGGATCCCCGACTTCCACGCGCTGTCGGTCCTCGGGGCGATCCTCGGCGGCCTGTTCAACTCGCGGTTGAACATGAAGCTGCGCGAGGAGAAGGGCTACACCTACGGCGCCCATGCCAGCTTCGACCTGCGCCGCGCGGCGGGCCCGTTCGCAGCCCGGGCCGCAGTCAACACCGAGGTGACCGCGGCCGCCCTGAGCGACCTCCTGGCCGAGCTCGAGCGGATCCGGTCCGAGCCGGTGACCGAGGCAGAGCTGCGGGCCGCGCGCGACTACCTCATCGGCGTCTTCCCGCTCCGCTTCGAGACTCCCGGCCCGATCGTCCAGGCGCTGACCGGCCTGGTCATCCACGACCTGCCCGACGACGAGCTGGCCACCTACCGGGATCGGATCGACGCGGTCGGGGCGGCCGACGTGCTTGCGGCCGCCCGTGCGCACATCCACCTGGATCGGGCGTCGGCCGTGCTGGTCGGCGATGCCGCCGTGGTGGCCTCGAGCCTCGAAGTCGTCGGGTTCGGCCCGGTCGAGGTGATCCGCGACGACGACGAGCAGTCCGAGGCCTGACCGCCGACCCCCGGCCGCCGCCGGCGGCGCCTCACCTGGCACCTGAAACCTTCCCGGCTCCGCGCGCCTCGGTGGAGGTAGCGATCGAACTTCGATCGATACCGCGCAGCCAGGTCTGGGAGACACCGTGGACAAGAACACATCGATCAAGGCTCTCGGTACGGGCGCCGTCGCCATCTTCCTGGTGGCCGGAGTCGCCCTCGGTGCGGACGCGATCTTCAAGGCGCCGGTACCCGCCGGGACTGTCGTACTGACCGCGGAGGAGACGCAGGCTCCGGCGGCGACGCTCGAGCCGACCGAGACCCCGGAGGCGGCCGAGACCGCCGAGCCCGCCGAGACGGCCGAGCCAGCGGAGACGCAGGAGCCGGCCGGGACGGCTGAGCCGAAGGCCCCTGCGACGGCGCCCAGGGCACCCCCGATGCCAACGACGACCACGACGACCAGAGTGGCCACGACGGCGACGAGGATGCCACGACGACGACGCACGACGACCACGGTGGCCAGAGCGGCCACGACGGCGGCGACGACAATGGCGGGGACGACTGACCCTCCAGCCAGCCGCGCACCGTGCCGGCCGACCTGGAGGTCATGACCAACGGATCATGGCGAGCTCGCCGGCGGCCCAGCATCATCGCGGCGGGGACCCTCGTCGCCCGGAGGCGACCCGATTCGATCCGACATTGCAGCCTCGATCGATCGACCGCCCGCGGACGTCGACGCCCGCCGGGCGGTCGATGCCGTCCTCGGAGGAGACCCTGAAGCCTTCCGTTTCCTCGTCGAGCGCGAGTCGGCGTCGGTCGTCCGGGCCTGCCATCGAATCCTCGGCGACCTCCATGACGCCGAGGACGCCGCCCAGGAGTCGTTCGTGATCGCCTATCGGTCGCTGGCCGGCTGGCGCGGCGACGGCTCGTTCGGCGCCTGGCTCGGCCGGATCGCCATTCGGACGGCGATCCGCCGGGCGAAGACCCGCCGCTCGGTCGCGAGGATCGACCCGACCGACCCCGACCTCGTGCTCGGCTCGGGTCCGGGCGATGCCGCTGCCGGTGCCGATCGAGCCAGCCTCGCGGCGATGGCGCTCGGGATGAGCGGCTCGACGGACCCCGCGCTGATCGCGGTCCGAGGAGAGCGCGCTGACGACCTCAGGCGGGCGGTCACGCAGCTCGATGAACCGTACCGCGAGACGTTGATGCTTCGCTTCTACGCCGAGCTGTCGCTTGCCGAGATCGCGGCCGAGACCGGCCGGCCGATCGGGACCGTGAAGACGCACCTGTTCCGCGGTCTTGCCCGGCTGCGGGCCGCGTTGCCCGACGGAGTCGATCGATGACTCGACCGTTCCAGCCAGCGGAGCTGTCCGGCGCCGATGACGGCGAGCGGACCACGGCCGAGCTGGGCGAGGCGCTTGCCACGGCCAGGACGATCGAGGCGCAGCTCGGTGCCGGCGACGTTCACCCGTCGGCGAGCTTCGTCGACCGGGTCATGACCGCGGTCGTTGCCGAGCCTCGGCCGCAGCCCGCGATCGCCGCCGGCCTGGCGCTGCGCCGTGGACGGATCGGCGCGATGCTTGCGGCGCTCGGAGACAGCTGGAAGGTCGCGTTCAGCGGCGGACGCCCGTTCGCCGTCCGTGCCCAGGCCGCCGCATTCGTCCTCGTCGCGATCCTCGCGGTGGGGTCCCTGGGGGGCATTGCCGCCGTCGGAGCCGCGCGGCTGCTCTCGCCGGCCGAGACGCCGCCGGGTCCGCCGTCCCCGAGCCAGCTCGTCGTCCCGACGGCCACCCCGACGCCCGGGTCCGACCGACGGTCTCCAGCCGACGGGAATCGCCGGAACCGACCGACACGGCCGAACCGGGCGACACGCCTGAGCCGACCGAGACGGCCGAGCCGAGCGAGACGAAGACGCCACGACCGGACAAGACCGGCGAACCAACCGAGACCCCTGAGCCCGGCGAGACCGAGGACTCCGGCGGCCGGGGACGGCGGCGGCGGCGGCGGTGGCGGTAGGCGATGGCGATCGCGGCGGAAACGGCGGTGGCGAACGACGGCTGAGCCCAATCCGAACCGCCGCTGAGACCGACCCGAGGGACTGCACGGACCCGGCACTCCAGATCGCGGAGCCGGAGCACGAGCCGGCGCGGTACCCTCCCCGGGTGATCGTCGTCATCGGCTCGCCGCTGGTCCGGCCCGGAACCGGAGACCACCCGTCTGCAGCGGCCGGCCTGGCAGCCGGCATCGCTGCAGCCGTCGCCGCGGCCGGCGGGACGGTCCAGCTCGTGGGTCGCGTCGGCGACGATCCGGCCGGCGAGGCGATCCTGCTGGCGCTGGCCAGGGACGGCATCGGCCACGTGGCGATGCTCCGCGACCCGGCCCGTCCGACGCCGGCAATCGCTCCGCCCCCCGAGCCCGGTCCGGACGCCGCCGCCGACGATGCTCCGTTCCCGGCGGAGCCCGAGGGTTCGACGATCCTCGAGCCGACGGCGTCCCTGCTCACCCTCGACCAGGGAGACCTCGAGCTCGCCCTGCGCTACCTCGGTTCGTTCTCGGTCGTCGTCGTCGCCGAACCGCTCGACCCAGACCGCCGGTGTCGTCGTGGCCGACGCGGTTGCCTACAACCAGGCGAGTCTCATCGTGCTCCTCCCGGTCGGCGCCGACGGCCAGGCGCTGCCGGCCGACGCGATCGCGCTCGAGGTCCCGGCCCACGATCCGGACGGGGTCTTCGCCCGGACGGTGGGGGAGTTCGCGGTCGAGCTCGACCGCGGGGCGGATCCGGCCGACGCGCTCGCTTCGGTCGTCTCGGCCCAGGGCTGGCAGCGGGCCGCCGACTGACGCTCGACAGGGCGGCGACCGACCGCCGACCGGTCCAGGCGCGAGCCGCTCAGCCGGCGGCGGGCAGGATCAGCTCCGGACCGTCGTTCCGGACGTTGTTCACGAGCGGTCGCACCGCGACGACCTCGAGCGCGTCGTCGGGCGCCGGTCGGAGCAGCCCGTGGAGCTCACCGACGTCGCTCAGCCCGGGATCGAGCCAGAGCGCCCAGTCGGCCGGATCGAGGATCACCGGCATCCGATCGTGGAGGCGGGCAATCGGCTCGTTCGGCGTCGTCGTGATGATCGTGAACGTGCGCCGGGTCGTGTCGGTCAATGGGTCGCGCCAGCCGGCCCACAGGCCGGCCAGCGCCAGCGGGGCGCCGTCCCGGGGACGGATGAAGAACGGCCGTCGAGCAGCTCCGTCTCGCTGCCACTCGTAGAACCCGTCGGCCGGGACGATGCAGCGCTTCCTGCGGAAGCTGTCGGCGAAGGTCGGACTCGATGCCACCGTTTCCGCTCGCGCGTTGATCCGTCGCGCGGCATTCCGCGGATCCTTCTCCCAGTGCGGCAGCAGACCCCAGGCATAGGTCGTGATCGCCCGCCGATCGCCCCGCTCGACGACCACCGCAGCCGGGTCGGTCGGAGCGAGGTTGAAGTGGCCGCCGGGGTCGTCGACGAGCGGCTCGGCGTCGAACAGCTCGGCCAGCTCGGACGTCGGGCGCTGCTGGGCGAAGCGGCCGCACATCGGACGATCCTATCTCTTGTTAGAGTCCGCGCGATGGACCCGACCGCCCCCGAGCCCGGCGCCGCATCCAGTCGGGACCCGCGGACTCCCGGGCCGCTGGATCGCGCGACCGCGCTGACCTTCCTGTCGATCGGCGACCGGCTCCTCGCGGCGGGCGACTTCCAGGACGCGGGCGGCTACTACCAGCGGGTGATCGGGTTCGACGACCCGGCGATCACCGCCGCGGCGACGCTCGGCGTCGGCAACGTCCTGTACCGGCTCGATCGGGATGCGGAGGCGCTCGCCACCTGGCGACGGGTGCTCGATGTCGGGGAGACGCCGAGCACGTATCCCGCGCTTCGCCAGATCGCCGCGGCCCTCGTCCGCGACGGTGACCTGGCCGGCGCCGCGGCGGCCTACCGAGAGGCCGACAAGCGGGCTCCGGCCGAGGACAAGGCCGAGATCGCGTCGCGTCTCGGCTGGCTGGCCAAGGAGACCGGCGACCAGCGCGGGGCGAGCCGCTACTTCGCCCGGAGTCGCGGCGGGTCGGGGCTGCCGATCCCGCTGACCTACCTGATCATCGGCCTCACGGTGATCGTGTCGCTGACCGCCTCGACCGAGGACGGCCAGTGGATCGAGCAGGCGCTCTGGCTCGACCGGGCGGCGATCGCGGCGGGGGAGTGGTGGCGCCTGTTCACCGTGACGCTCGTCCACGGCGGCCTCCTCCACCTCCTCCTGAACATGTACGCGCTCTACCTGGTCGGCCCGATCGTCGAGCGGTTCTACGGCTGGAAGGTGTTCGGGCTGATGTACGTCCTGTGCGCGTTCGCCGGCTCGATCGCCAGCTTCGTCATCGGCGACCCGGGCGTCCCGTCGGTCGGTGCGTCGGGCGCCATCTTCGGCCTGTTCGGAGTCGTCCTCGCCGCGACCCGCGTCCACGCCCCGTTGCTCGACCGCCAGGCCCGGGCGATGGTCGGCCAGATCGGCACGCTGATCGTGATCAACCTCATCTTCGGCTTCGGGTTCAATGCCGGCGGCGGCAACATCGACAACGCCGCCCACATCGGCGGCCTCCTGGCCGGCCTGTGGCTCGGGTTCGTCCTGGTACCCGGCAACGTCCAGACAGCCGGCGCCCTGCGGCAGGCACCGGGCGGTGGTCTTGGCACGGTCGCCGGCGGCGGATCAATCGATCGACGGCTCCAGGGGATCGTCCGATTGCTGGCCGTCCTCGCCGTCGTCGTCGCGATCCTCGTCGGCCTGGCGATCGGCTCCGATCCGGGCCGGTTCGTCCGGGCGACGCCCGATCAGTCGGTCGCCGGCGCCGGCGTCTCGGGCAGGATCACGCTGAGCCGCGCCCCGTGCGGAGCCACGTTCTCGGCCACGGCGTCGCCGCCGTGCGCCCGGGCCAGCTCCCGGACGATCGCCAGGCCGAGCCCGGTGCCCGTCCCGCTCCGGCTCGGGTCGCCCCGGTAGAACCGCTGGAAGGCCCGCTCGACGTCGCCCGGCGGGAAGCCCGGGCCGTCGTCGGTCACGCTCAGGGCCACGCCCGGCCCGGCCGACGACCCGACGGCGGCCACCGCCCGGGCCGCCAGCCAGACGTGCCCGCCGCCTGGGACGGCGGCGAGGGCGTTGGCCACGAGATTGCCGAGGATCCGCTCGACGGCCAGCCGGTCGGCGA
This sequence comes from uncultured Chloroflexia bacterium, assembly GCA_963755285.1. GTDB lineage: Bacteria > Chloroflexota > Limnocylindria > Limnocylindrales > CSP1-4 > Chersky-267. The sequence continues at coordinate 132,363 of CAVWJB010000006.1, forward strand.
CGAAGCTCAGCGGCGCGGGCTGACCCCCGGCGCTCGGTTCCTCGACGAGCTCGACGCCGGCGGCGGTCGCAGCCGGCGCGAACCTGGCCACGGTCTCCTGGAGGAGCGCGCCGGCCTCGAGTCGCTCGGGACGGAGCCCCGCAGCGCCCTCGCGCAGGCGCTCGAGCGCCTCGAGCTCCGCCACCAGCCGCTCCAATCGGGCGGCCTCCTCGCCGATCGCCCGCGCGGCTCGAGTCGCGTCGTCGCCGACGGCGACCCCGTCGGAGAGCGCCGCGGCGAACCCGCCGATGACGGTCAGCGGCGTGCGCAGGTCGTGGCGGAGATCGGCCAGCAGCCTCGTCTCGCGCTCGCGCGTCTCGGCCAGCTCGGCTCCCATGGCGTTGAAGCGCTCAGTGAGGTCGCGCACCTCGGTCGGGCCCTCGAGGGGCAGCGGGCGGAGCTCGCCGGCCGGCAGGTCGGCCGTCGCCCGCGCGAGCCGGTGCAGCGGCCCGGTCACGGACCGGGTGAGGAGGTAGGCGATCGGCGCTCCGGCCACGAGCACGAGGATCAGGACGAACGGCAGCGTCCGGGTCAGGTCGCGGAGCGCCTCGGCGCCTGATCCGTCGGGCTGGACGAGGACGATCGAGCGGACCTGGCCGGCCGCGTTCGGGTTGCGCAGGGTCGTCGCCGCGTAGAGGTACGACTTCCCGTCGGTCCCCTGGATCGCGCCCGTGTCGACGTTCCCGCGCCCGGCCGTGGCGTCGATCGGGAAGCGGTCGATCGGAAGTGGATCGCCGCCGAAGTCCACGACCCGCCCGTCGACGGTGACCAGCTCGACCGACACGCCCTCGTCGGCGACCTGGGCACGGAGATCGCCGAGCAGCTTGCGGAGGTCGCCGGACAGCGTGGCCGCCCGGAGCTGGAACATCAGCGGCTGGCTCGTCTGGGCGAGGGCGGCCTCGGTGGCATCGGCGTGGAGCGTCCGCAGGGCGACGAACAGGGCGGCCCCGACCCCGATCAAGGTGAGCAGGGCCACGGCGGCGAAGGCCAGGGCGATCCGGGTGCTGAGGCGATCGAGCACGTTGGGTCAGGCCGGGTCCGGGAGCGGCTCGCGACCCGGCGGGAGGAGGCGATAGCCGAGACCGCGCACGGTCTCGATCCGCGGCCCGTCGTCGCCGAGCTTGCGCCGGACCTCGCCGACGTGGACGTCGACGGTCCGCGTCTCGCCCGGGAAGTCCGTCCCCCAGACGTCCTCGAGCAGCGTGTCGCGGGTGAGGACGACGCCCGGGTCGCGGGCGAGCGCCGCCAGCAGGTCGAACTCGCGCGAGCGGAGCTCGAGGCGGCGCTCGCCGACCGTCGCCTCGCGCCGCCGTGGGTCGATCCGGAGCGGGCCGACCTCGATCGGCCGACCCCCACGGGCCGTCCCGGACGTCCGGCGCAGGATCGCCTTGACCCGCGCCACGAGCGCCCGCGGGTTGAACGGCTTGGTGACGTAGTCGTCCGCGCCGAGCTCGAGCCCGACGATCGAGTCGACGTCGTCGTCGCGGGCCGTGAGCATCAGGATCGGGGTGTCGCCGCGGCGGCGGATCTCGCGGCAGACCTCGAGACCGTCGAGCCGGGGCAGCATCACGTCGAGGACGACGAGATCGGGGTCGTGGCGCTTGTGCAGGTCGAGGCCGGCCTCGCCGTCGCCGGCCGCGAGCACCGCCCAGCCTTCCTTCTCGAAGTAGAGCCGGAGCAGCTCGACGATGTTCCGCTCGTCGTCGATGACCAGGATCGTCTTCATCCGGGCGAGGATACCGTTCGAGCGACCCGCCGAACCGCCCGCATGTAAGCGCCGTGTAAGGCGATCAGTCGGGCAGGGCGCCGGCCGCGGCGACGAGATCGTCGGCTGCCGATCGGAGGGCGTCGCCGGCACCGTCCCCCAATTCGTCGCCGAGCCGGTCGGCGACCTCGCGCGCGAACGACTCCGCCTCGTCGCGGGCCCGGCCGGCATCCTCGTCGTCGAGCGCGCGGTCGAACCGATCGAGGCGCGCTTCGAGCTCGCGGGTGTCCCTCCGTTTGAGGACGCGCTCGTCGACCACGTCCTGGATCGCGCTCCGGGCGGCGTTCGCGGCGACCGCGGCCGCCGCGAACGGGTCCGGGGACGGAGTCGGGCGGGGCGTCGGGCTCGGCGTGGGGCTCGGCGTGGGGCTCGGCGTGGGGCTCGGGCTCGGGCTCGGGCTCGGCGTGGGACTCGGGCTCGGGGTGGCCGCGACCGAGGCGGCCGCCCGGGCCGACCCGGTCGGGGCGGGTCGGCCGCCCGGCCCCAGGCCGGCGAATGACGCGAGCGCGGCGATCGCGATTGCGCCGGCCGTCAGGAGGATCGCGAGGCCGATCCACGCTCCGGCGCTGCGACCGGGTCGATCCGGTTGACCCGCGAGGGCCAGCTCGGCAACGGTCGTGTCGTCGCCGGCGACCGCCGGGACCATGACCGCCGGCGTCGGCCAGGCGGCCGCGGCGACGAGGTCCTGTCCGAGCTGCTCCGCCGTCGGCCGGTCCTCGGGGCGGCGAGCGAGCGCTCGTTCGAGCGGCCGGTCGAAGCTCGTGCCGATGTCCGGAGCCAGGAGCGACACCCGTGGCGCCGGCTCCCGGCCGGCGGCGACGACTTCGGCCAGGCTCCCGGTCGCCCGCGGCAGCGACCCGGTCAGGCCGAGGAACGCCGTCACCCCAAGGGCGTGGACGTCGCTGGCCGGGGTTGCCGGCTCGCCGGTCAGCTGCTCCGGGGCGAGGTAGGCCAGCGTGCCCACGGTCGTGTCGGTCGCGGTCAGCTCGCTCGGCTCGGCGAGGGCGATGCCCAGATCGGCGATCCTCGCCCGACCGTTTCCCAACAGGATGTTCGACGGCTTGATGTCGCGATGGACGATTCCGCGCGAATGGAGGGCGGCCACGCCCGCCGCGACGTCGACCATGATCGGGACGAGCTCGGCCGGCGGAAGCCGCCCGAGATCCGAGGCGGCGAGCGCGTCGGCCAGCGAACCGTCCTCGCACAGGTCCATGACGATGAACGGCTCGGATCCGCCCGGCTCGCCGCCGCCGACATCGTGGATCGCCACGACGTTCGGGTGGCTGATCGCGGCGAGGCTCCGGGCTTCACGACCGAACCGCGCGGCCACGACCGGATCGCCACTGTGGTTCGGCAGGAGGATCTTGATCGCCACCTCGCGCCCGAGCCACAGGTCGCGGCCACGGAACACCGTGGCGAACCCGCCGGACCCGATCGGCGCGAGAAGCTCGTAGCGGCCGGCCAGTCGATCCCCGGTCCTGGGCATGGTCGGCAGGGTACCCGATGGCGTCCGATCGCCTAGGATCGAGCCGATGTTCGCCACGCTGGCCGGCGGCTACCCGGCCGATCCCGACGCGCGCGACGTGGACACGCTCGTTCGCGCCGTCCTCGCCGAGCAGGCCCGGGCCGGGCTGGGTCTGTTGAGCGACGCGCACGTGCGCTGGGCGGATCCGATCGCCGCGGTCGGGCGGGCCTGGTTGAACGCAGCGGGACCCGGCGCGACGCCGACGCGGGATCGGCCGTTGACCGTCGACGCGTGGTCCTTCGCCCAGGACGTCGCCGGCGAGCTGCCGGTCAAGCAGTGCCTGCCCGGCCCGTACACGCTCGGCCGACGCCTCTCGATCGCCGGACCAGGACCGGGCCGGGCTCAGCCTGGCCCTGTCCGAGGTCCTCGCCGCCGAGCTGGCCGATCTTGCGGCGGCGGGCTGTCCGTTCATCCAGGTCGACGAGGACGACGCCGTCCAGATCGGCTCCGACGAGACCGAGCGGCGGCTGTTCGTCGACGCCCACACGCGCCTGCTCGCGGGGCTCGGCGGGGGCGACGATCGACCCCACGTCTCGCTGGCGATCAGCGGTGGCAACGCCGACACGGCCGGGCCGGAGACGATCTTCGGGCCCGCCTACGACAGCCACCTGTTCGACCTCATCGCCGGGCCGGACAACTGGCGCCTGATCACCCGGGCACCGCCCGAGCGAGGGATGATCCTGGGCGTGGTCGACGCCCGATCGCCGACCGTCGACGACCGGGCCACGGTCGTCTGGGCGGTCGGCTACGCCGCGTCGGGTGGGCGGGGAGATGCCCGGATCGGGATCGCTCCGTCGGGCGACCTGGGCGGCCTGGAGCCGGAGGTCGCGCGGCTGAAGATCGGACTCCTGGGGGAGGTCGTCGGCATCGTCGAGCGGCGCCGACGAGGAGGCGATCGCTGCCTCGCTCGACCCGCGCGCCGTCGACGCGCGGAGCGCCGGGCTCGGGGCGTGGCGGTCGCGCCGCGCTCGCGATCGTCGATGAGCGCGAGGTATCCTCGCCGCGTTCGAGCGCGAGGGAGCGGATGATCTGCGAACGGTGCGGGACCGAGAACCGGGCAGGCCGCCGGTTCTGCAAGAGCTGCGGTGCGGGCCTGGCCGCGAGCTGCCCGGTGTGCGGCGCTCCGGCCGAGCCGGGCGACCGGTTCTGCGGCGTCTGCGGGAGCCCACTTCCGGAGTCCACGGGCTCCGAGCCTGGGTCGGCGCCTGCCGGCACGGGTCGGCGATCGGCCAACCCAGGGCGCCGAGCCCGGTCCGACCGAGCGCCGGATCGTGAGCGTCCTGTTCGCCGACCTCGTCGGCTTCACGGCCCTCTCCGATGACCGCGACCCGGAGTCCGTTCGGGAGTTCCTCGATGGCTACTTCGCCCTCGCCCGGGAGCGGATCGGCCGCTATGGCGGGACGATCGAGAAGTTCATCGGCGACGCCGTGATGGCGGTCTGGGGCACCCCGGTCGCCCACGAGGACGATGCGGAGCGGGCCGTCCGGGCGGCGCTCGACCTGGTCGACGCGGTCGGCGGTCTGCGGGCCCCGGACGGATCGCCGATCGCGGTCCGCGGGGCGGTGCTCACCGGCGAGGCGGCCGTCGCCCTCGGCGCGGAGGGCCAGGCGATGGTGGCCGGCGACCTCGTCAACACGGCGTCCAGGCTCCAGTCGGTGGCCCCGCCGGGATCCGTGCTCGTCGGCGAGGCCACGGTCCGTTCGTCCGAATCGGCGATCGTCTACGAGCCGGCCGGCGACCAGCTCCTGCGCGGCAAGGAGCTCCCGGTCGCGGCCTGGCGGGCCGTGCGAGTGGTCGCCGGACGCGGCGGGTTCGGGCGGTCGACCCGGCTCGAGGCGCCGTTCGTCGGTCGCGACGATGAGCTGCGGCTGCTCAAGGAGCTCCTCCACGCGACCGCCCGCGACCGGCGAGCGCGGCTCGTCTCGATCCTCGGGATCGCCGGGATCGGCAAGAGCCGGCTCGCCTGGGAGCTCGAGAAGTACATCGACGGGCTCGTCGAGATCATCTACTGGCACCAGGGCCGGTCGCCGGCCTATGGCGACGGCGTGGCGTTCTGGGCGCTCGGCGAGATGGTCCGCGGGCGGGCCCGGATCGCCGAGTCGGACTCGCCCGAGGTCGCCCGGGCGAAGCTCGCGGCGATGGCCGCCGAGTACCTGCCGGACCCGGAGGAGCGAGCGCGGGTCGAACCGCGCCTGGCAGCCCTGCTCGGGCTCGCCGGCGACGACGCGTCGACCGGCGGAACCGAGGAGCTGACCGGGGCCTGGCGGACGCTCTTCGAGCGGATCGCCGACCGCGGCACGACGGTCCTCGTCTTCGAGGATCTCCACTGGGCCGAGCCCGGCCTGCTCGACTTCATCGAGGGCCTGCTGAGCGCGTCCCGGAACCGGCCGATCCTCGTCCTCGCCCTCGCCCGGCCCGGAGCTCATCGACGATCGACCCGGGTTCGGGGCGACACTCCGGAACCACACCCGGCTCGATCTCGCGCCGCTGACCGACGAGGCGATGGACACGCTCCTGCTCGGCCTCGTCCCGGGCATCCCCCAGGTCGCGCTGCGCACGATCCGGGATCGGGCGGCGGGCATCCCGCTGTACGCCGTCGAGACGGTCCGGATGCTGCTCGACCAGGGGCGGCTGACCGAGTCCGAGGGACGGTTCCGGCTGGTCAGCGACCTCGGCTCGCTGGCCGTCCCGGAGTCCCTCCAGGCCCTGCTCGGGGCACGGCTCGACACGCTCGACGAGCCGTCCCGCGACCTCGTCGGGCTCGCGTCGGTCCTCGGGGTCAGCTTCACCGTCGACGCCCTGGTCGCGCTGGCCGGCTCGCCGGAAGCCGAGATCCGGCGCCTGCTCGACGGACTCGTCGGCGCGCGAGGTCTTCCTCTACGACGACGATCCAAAGTCTCCGGAGCGTGGCCAGTTCCAGTTCATCCAGGGCGTCCTGCGCGAGGTCGCCTATACCCGGCTGGCGCGACGCGAGCGGCTCGCCCGCCACCTCGCGGCCGCGCGCTACTTCGAGACCGGCCCGGGCGACGAGCGCGCCGCGATGGTCGCCTGCCACTTCATGGACGCCCTGGCGAGCGCCCCGGACGACGCCGATCGGGAGCAGCTCGGCGCACAGGCGAGGACGGCGCTCGAGACGGCGGCGACCCGGTCGACGGCGATCGGTGCCCACGCCAGCGCCGCCGGCTACCTGGCGGATGCCGTCGCGCTCGCGGCCGATGAGGCCGGTCGCACCCGTTTGCTCGAGCCGCTCTCGGTGGCGCTCAGTGCGGCCGGACAGTCGGACGAATCGGAACGTCTCGCCCGTGAGCTCGTCGACATCGGTCGACGGGGCGGCGATCGAGGTCTCGAAGCACGGGCCGGGATCACCCTGATCGGGACGATCCTCAATTCCGGGCGCCCATCCGACGCCCGGCGGGAAGCCGAGGGAGTTCGAGCCTCGCTCGGTGCGTTCGCCGACGAGGATCCGGACGGGATCCGGCTGACGGCCGAGGTTGCCCGCGCGCAGCTGATGAGCGGCGACCACGCCGCCGCGCTCGAGCTGATCGAGGCCACGCTTCCGATCGCGGAGCGGCTCGGGCTGCGGGCGGTGATGGCCGAGCTCCTGCCGAGCTGGGGCTGGGCGCTGTCGGGAGCCGGCCGCCCGATCGAGGCGATGGCGATCCTGCGCGGTGGGCTGGCGTTCGCCGAGCGCGAGGGGCTGTTCAACGCCGAGATGCGCTCGCGGATGAACCTCTCGGCGTTTGCCGTCCAGGAGTCGCCGGCAGAGGCGCTCGAGGTGGCCTGGACGGCCAGCGTTCGCGCGCGTCAGCGCGGCTACATCGGCTGGTCGCGCTCGTCCGCCGGGAATGCCTGTTCGAGCGCTCGTCCGCTGGGAGAATGGGATCGGATCGAGGCGATCGGGCAGGAGCTCGATGCGCTCGGCGACTGGGTCAGCCCGTGGGACTTCTCGGTTCCCGCCGAGATCGCCGGCGTCCGCGCGTACCGCGGCCGGATCACCGAGGCGCACGACATCATCGAGCGGTTCGAGCGGCAGTTCGGCAAGCTCGACGATCTCCAGGTCGAGCTCAACCTGCTCGATGCGAAGCTGAACGTCGCCCTTGCCGAGGGCGACCTGGCCGAGGCAATCCGGATCAGTCACTCGGTCGAGCGGGTCGTCGACCAGCTCGGCGTCGAGGAGGACTTCTCCGAGGCCCTGGCGGCGGCCACCGAGGCACGCGACGCGGCTCGCGTCGGTGAGATCGCGGCGGCGCTCGTGCGCCGGGGTACGGCCGGACCCCTCAGGCTGGCCATCAAGGCGGCCGCCGACGCGGTGAGCGCGATCCTCGGTGGCGACCAGTCGGCGCTGGCGGATCTCGATCGGGCGGCCGACGTCTTCCGGGCGGAGGGCGTCCGGTTCGACCTGGCGCTGCTCCGTCGTGCCCGGGCGATGCTCGCGCCGGACGATCCCGGGGCCGCTGCCGCAGCCGACGAGGCACGGGCGATCCTCGAGGATCTCGGGGCGCGGACCCTCCTCCGAGGGCTGCCGGCAAGGTCCGAGCGGAGTCCGTCGGACGAGTCAGCCGAGCTGCCCGACGCCGCGGCCACGGCCGATCCGGGCGCCGCTGGAGTCGCGCCCGGCTGACCGAGCCGGCCAATGGTCCCGTGGCGCGGTTTCCAACTTGATTCCGGAGCGCCGCGGTGCCACCATCCGGCTCACCTCTCGCGACCCGCATCCGTCCCGGAGAGGCACTGTCCGGTTCCCCGCGCACCTCGGAAGGAGGCTCCCCGTGGTGGCTGAGCATGTCACGTTGACGGTGAACGGCGTCGAGCGAGAGGCGGTGGTCGAGCCCAGACAACTGCTCGTCCAGACCATCCGCGAGGACTTCCGGCTGACCGGCACCCACGTCGGCTGCGACACGAGCCAATGCGGGGCGTGCACCGTCCACCTCGACGGCAAGGCGGTCAAGTCGTGCGCGGTCTTCACGGTCCAGGCCGACGGGCACGCCGTCACGACGATCGAGGGCATGGGCTCGGTCGAGGCGCTCCACCCGATCCAGACCGCGTTCTGGGAGAAGCACGGCCTGCAGTGCGGCTTCTGCACTCCGGGGATGATCATGGCCGCGGCCGATCTCCTCGACGGCAACCCCGATCCGACCGACGACGAGATCCGCCACGCGATCGAGGGCAACCTCTGCCGCTGCACCGGCTACCACAACATCGTCGCGGCGATCCGCGAGGCGGCGGCGGTCTACCGCGCCGCCGCGCCCGCCGGCTCGAACGCGTGACAGGAGGCTCCGATGACCAGTGACGTGCTCGGCGCCCCGATCAAGCGGGTCGAGGATCCCCGCTTCATCACCGGCCAGGGTCGCTATCTCGACGACATCAAGCTGCCTGGGATGACCTACCTGGCGATCCTGCGCAGCCCGTACGCCCACGCCAACATCACCTCGATCGACACCAAGGCCGCCGCGGCGATGCCCGGCGTCGTGGCCGTCCTGACCGGCGCGGACATCCCGTACAACCCGCTCCCGATGGCCTGGCCGGCCGGCGGTTCGGCCGGCATCCAGAACAACGTCAACACGCCCCGGACCCTGGCCACCGACAGCGTCAAGTGGACCGGCGAGGGCGTGGCGGCGGTCATCGCCGAGACCCCAGAGCAGGCCGTCGACGCGGTCGAGGCGATCGTCGTCCAGTGGGAGCCGCTGCCGGCCGTCGTCGATGCCGAGAAGGCCATGCAGCCGGGCGCCCCGCAGCTCCACGAGAACGCCCCGAACAACGTCGTCTTCGAATGGACCGTCGGCGACAAGGCCGGCACGGACGCCGCGATCGATGGCGCCGAGGTCGTCGTGCGCCAGCGGATCGTCAACCAGCGCCTGATCCCGAACCCGATGGAGGTCCGCGGCGACATCGGCCTGTACAACCCCGGGACCGAGGAGTACACGGTCTGGATGTCGAGCCAGACGCCGCACATCCAGCGCCTGCTCCTGACCGCCTTCGTGACCGGGATCCCGGAGCACAAGGTTCGCTGCATCTCGCCGGACGTCGGCGGTGCGTTCGGGACGAAGATCTTCTGCTACGCCGACATGGCCCTCGTGATGTTCGCGTCGAAGCACATCGGCGGGCGCCCGGTCAAATGGGTCGAGACCCGCAGCGAGAACTACCAGAGCACGACCCACGGCCGCGACCACATCACCTACCTCGAGATCGCCGGCACGACGCGACGGCGAGATCACCGGGCTCCGGGTCAAGACGTACGCCAACCTCGGCGGCCGCCTGTCGACGATCGGCCCGGGCATCCCGACGACCCTCTACGCGCGGGTCCTGTCCGGCTGCTACAAGATCCCCAACGTCTACTGCGAGGTCACCGGCGTCTACACGAACACGACGTTCGTCGACGCCTATCGCGGCGCCGGCCGGCCCGAGGCGACCTACGTCATCGAGCGGGCGATGGACCTGTTCGCCGACGAGATCGGGATGGACCCGGCGGCGATCCGGCGCAAGAACTTCATCCCGCCCGACGCGTTCCCGTACGACAACCCGTCCGGGCTCGGTACGGCGTCGGGCGGCGCCAAGATCTACATCGACTCGGGCAACTATCAGCCGGCCCTCGACAAGGCCCTGACCGCCGTCAACTACTACGAGCTCGACAAGGCCAAGGCGGAGGCTCGGCGCCGGGGCAAGTTCCTGGGCGTCGGCCTGTCGACCTACATCGAGGTCTGCGGGGTCGCACCGTCGAAGTGGATCGGCGCCGTCGGCGAGGGCTGGGGGGCGGCGATGTGGGAGTCGGCCAACCTCAAGATCCACCTGACCGGGAAGGCCATCCTGACGATGGGCACCCAGCCCCAGGGCCAGGGCCACGAGACGACCTATTCGCAGATCATCGCGTCGGAGCTCGGCCTGCCGATGGCCGACATCGTCGTCCAGCACTCCGACACCCAGGGCACGCCGTTCGGCTACGGCTCGTACGGCAGCCGGACCGGCGCCGTCGGCGGGGCGACCGCGGTCAAGGCGGCCGGCAAGATCCGCGAGAAGGCCCGCCGCTATGCGGCCCACATGCTCGAGGCCTCGGTCGACGACATCGAGGTCGACGGAGCCGAGTACCGGGTCAAGGGCTCGCCCGACAAGAAGAAGACCCTCCAGGAGATCGCCTTCGCGATCGATCTCGGGTTCAGCCTGCCCGAGGGGATGGAGCCGTACCTCGACGAGACCGTCTACCACGACACGCCGAACTGCACCTGGCCGTTCGGGACCCACATCGCCCTCGTCGAGATCGACGAGGAGACCGGCGAGGTCGACCTCGTCCGCTACGTCGCGGTCGACGACGTCGGCAAGAAGATCAACCCGCTGATCGTCGACGGCCAGCTCCACGGCGGGATCGTCCAGGGCGTCGGCCAGGCCCTCTGGGAAGAGGCGGTCTACGGTGACGACGGCCAGCTCCTGTCCGGCTCGATGCTCGACTACGCGCTCCCGCGGGCGTCGTGGCTGCCCGCTCTCGAGCTCGACGAGACGATCACGCCGTCGCCGGTCAACCCGCTCGGGGTGAAGGGCGTCGGCGAGGCCGGCGCGATCGCCAGCACGGCCGCGGTGGCCAATGCCGTCATCGACGCGCTGAGCCCGTTCGGGATCCGCCACCTCGACATGCCGCTGACGGCGCCGAAGATCTGGCACGCGATCCACGGGAAGGAGGCCCAGTCGTGATCCCGGCCGCGTTCGACTACGCCCGACCCACGAGCGTCGCCGAGGCGCTCGACAAGCTGGCTGCCGGTCGCGGGCAGGCCAAGGTCCTGGCCGGCGGCCAGAGCCTGATCCCGCTCATGCGACTCCGCCTGGCGCGCTGCGACACCGTGGTCGACATCGGGGGGCTGTCCGAGCTCCGGGCGATCCGCGAGCTGCCGAACGGCGGGCTCGGGATCGGCGCCCTGGCGACCTATCGCGACGTGCTCGACTCCGACCTGGCCAGGTCGCGCGTGCCGCTCCTCGCGCTCGTGATCCCGGGCATCGGCGACGTCCAGGTCCGCAACCGCGGCACGCTCGGCGGCGCGGTCGCCCACGCCGATCCGGCGTCGGACATGCCGGCCGTCGTGCTCGCCCTCGATGCCCAGATCGCCCTCCGCTCGCAGGCGGGCGAACGGGTCGTCGCGGCGACGAGCTTCTTCGAGGGCGCGTTCGCCACCGACATGGCCGAGGACGAGCTCCTGACCGAGATCCGGATCCCGGCCCAGCCGGCCGGGGCCGGGATGGCCTTCCGCCGTCTCGAACAGCGAGCGTCCGGCTACTCGATCGTCGGCGTCGCGGCGGTCGTCGGACTGACGAGTGGCTCGGTCACCACGGCCCGGATCGGGATCACCGGGGTCGGCGACGTCGCCTACCGGGCGTCGGCGGTCGAATCGGCGCTGCTCGGGTCGTCGGCCGACGCGACGGCGATCGCCGCGGCGGCGGCCCACGCGGCGGATGGCGTCACGGTCAACTCGGACATCCATGCCGACGCGAGCTACCGGGCCGAGATGGCCCGGGTCGAGACGCGTCGGGCGATCGAGGCGGCACTCGCCGCCGGTACCTGACCCGGCGGGGCGGTGCGGCTCGAGCGGCTCGTCCCGGGCCGCCGCCCGTCGCGGGACCTGACCGGGGCGGTGCTCACCCGCGACCTCGTCGTCGCCGGTGAGCGCTGGGCGAAGGGCCGTCGGCTCGGTTCGGACGACCTGGCGACCCTCGCCCGACCCGACGTCCGGGTCGAGGGCGGCCCGCGGACGCTCGCCTCGGCCGGCATCGCCGTCCTCGTCATCGAGCCGGGCGACCTCCACGAGGATGCCGCCGCAGCCCGACTGGCCGACGCGGTCCGTGGCCCCGGGCTCGTGCTCCGCGGCCCGGCGGAGAGCCGGATCGACCTCGTGGCCGCCCACGACGGCGTCGTCCACGTCCGGACCGCGCTCGTCGAGCGGCTCGACCGGATCGATCCGCTCGAGCTGTTCAGCCTGTTCGACGGGCAGGTCGTCAGCGCCGGCGATCTCGTCGCCAGCGTCAAGGTGGCACCGCACGTCGTGCCGGTCGAGACGATCGAGCGCGCCGAACGGCTCGCCGCCCGGGCGGGGCCGGGCCGCCTGGTCCGGGTCGCCGGGTTCAGCCCGCGCCGGGTCGGCGTGGTGGTCAAGGAGTCGCTCCATGCGCCGGCCCGCGAGCGATTCGAGGCCAGCGTCCGGCTCAAGGTGGAGTCGCTCGGATCGAGCCTCGCCTCGGTCGCCTACGTCGAGGACGAGCCCGAGGCGGTGACCGAGGCGCTCCGGGCGCTCGCCCGTGGCCGCGGACCGACCCGGGTCGACCTCGTGCTGACCGCCGGCTCGGCGAGCACGGACCCGTCGGACCCGTTCTTCGTGGCGATCGAACGCCTCGGCGGGCGGGTCATCCGGCACGGCGTGCCGGCCCACCCCGGGTCGATGCTCTGGCTCGCCCGGATCGGCCGAACGGACATCCTCGGCCTGCCGACCTGCGGTGCCTACTCGAAGGCGACCGCGGCCGACCTGCTCCTGCCCCGGCTCCTGTCCGGCGAGCGGGCGAGTGCCGCAACCGTAGCCCGGCTCGGCGTCGGCGGGATCCTCACCCGCTCGATGCGGTTCCGGTTCCCGGCCTACGCCCGCGAGCTCGACGCGCCCGAGGGCTGACCGGCCCCTCGGCGCGGTCCGTCACGCGGACGAGCTCAGTAGTTGAAGCCGAGATCCTTGCGCTTGTAGGCGTTGCCGCCGTACGTCGCGAAGTCGGCGAAGACCCCGAGGATGACGAGGCCGACGTCGAGGCCGGTCATGCCGCCCGAGGCGACGAACACCCAGGCGAGGGTCGTCCAGGGCAGGAACAGCCAGCCGAGGATGCCGAAGATGTCATTCGAGAAGGCGGAGCCCCACTTGACGGGCTCGAGCAGCCACCAGATCAGGCCCGCCGCCCGGGGGCCGAGGATGAGCATGACAGCGGCCAGACAGCACATCGCGGGTTTCTCCTTGGGCAAGGACCAGCGTTCGATCGTAAGACTCGCCTTGGAAGTCTAGTCGTCCGGCGGGCGGTTTGCACCACCCAAATCGGATGATGCGGCGGGCCCGTCGGGAGGCGTGTAGATTCCGCCGATGACCACCGACGATCGTCCCGCCGAGACGCGCACCGTCGACGGGATCGTCGAGCGGTTCCGGAAGTCCGACTACATCTGCGACCGATCGCTGGCGACGGCCGTCTTCCTGGCCCTCGAGCTCGGCCGGCCGCTCCTCCTCGAGGGCGAGGCGGGCGTGGGCAAGACCGAGCTGGCCAAGACCCTGGCGACGTCCCTCGACACCCGTCTGATCCGGCTCCAGTGCTACGAAGGGCTCGACGTCAACTCGGCCGTCTACGAGTGGAACTACCCGCGCCAGATGCTCGAGATCCGGCTGCTCGAAGCCGCCGGCAAGGTCGACCGGGCGACGGCCCACGACATCTTCGGCCCAGAGTTCCTGATCAAGCGGCCGCTCCTCCAGGCGCTCGAGTCGCCCGACGGCAAGGCGCCGGTCCTGCTCATCGACGAGATCGACCGGGCCGACGAGGAGTTCGAGGCGTACCTCCTGGAGATCCTGTCCGACTTCCAGATCTCGGTGCCCGAGATCGGCACGGTCCGGGCGGAGCTGATCCCGCGGGTCGTCCTGACCTCGAACCGGACGCGCGAGGTCCACGACGCCCTCAAGCGGCGCTGCCTCTACCACTGGATCGACTACCCGACCTTCCAGCGCGAGCTCGAGATCGTCCTGGCCAGGGTGCCCAACGCCCCCGACCTCCTGGCCGGCCAGATCGTCGGCTTCGTCCACCGGCTGCGCGAAGCCGACCTGACGAAGGTGCCCGGCGTGGCCGAGACGCTCGACTGGGCGTCGGCGCTGCTCGCCCTCGGGGCGACCGAGCTCAAGCCCGAGCTCGTCGACGAGACGCTCGGCGTCGTCCTCAAGTACGAGGAGGACGTCCGCCACGTCCGGGGCGAGACCGGCCGGCGGATCCTCGACGAGGTCGTCGCCGGCGGCTGAGCCGGGACTGGGTCTCCGTGACAAGCGCACCCGATCCAGGCCGGATCCTCCCGCCGCTGCCGGGTGGACGAACCAGCCTGCTCGTGGACGGCGAGCAGTTCGTCGGCAGCTCGGTCCGGTTCGCCAGGGCCCTGCGGATTGCCGGCCTGACGACCGATCTCGGCGCGGCGATCGACTTCGCCAGGGCGCTCGGGCTGGTCGACCTCGGTGACCGCGAGCAGGTCCGCTCGGCCGGGGCGGCGGTCTTCGTCCGGCGCCGCGACGACCTCGAGATCTACGACGAGGTGTTCGATCGGTTCTGGCGCCGGCGTGGGACGCGGCTGCCCGGGGATGGACCGCTGCCGGGTGCGCCCGGCGAGCCGGTCGAGGCGGAGGCCGAGGAGGACGGCGCGCTCGACCCCGAGGGCGGCGACGAGCGCGACGACCCGGATGCCCCGCGCGAAGGTCAGTCGATCGGCGCCGAGGAGGAGCTCGGGGATTCCGAGCTCGAGGCCGACGATGGCCCGCCGATCATCAGCGAGCGAGCCTACAGCGCGTCCGAGGCGGATCGCCATCGCCAGTTCGACCGGATGACCGCGGCCGAGCTGCGCGACGCGGAGCGCCTGATCGACCTGCTCATGCCGAACCTCGAACGGCGACGGACCCGCCGGAGCGAGCTCCACCGGCACGGCCGGATCGTCGCCCCCCGGGCGATGTTCCGGCGCAGCCTCGCAACCGGCGGGGACGTCCTCGACTGGGTCTGGCGCCGGCCTGTTCGGCGCCCGCGGTCGCTGGTCGTGATCTGCGACATCTCGGGCTCGATGGAGCGCCATGCCCGGGTCCTCCTGCGGTTCAGCCAGGCGCTGGCCGGGTCGGCCGTCCGGACCGAGGCGTTCGTGTTCGGGACGAAGCTGACCCGGGTGACCCGGCTCCTCCGCGACCGCGACCGGGACCGGGCCCTCGACCGGGTCGCCGACACCGTCACCGACTGGTCCGGCGGGACCCGGATCGGCGAGTCGTTCCGGGACTTCAACCAGCACTGGGCGAGGCGTGTGCTCCGGAGCAGCGCGGTGGTCGTCGTCGTGTCGGACGGGTGGGACCGCGGCGATCCCGCCCTCGTCGCCCGCGAGACGGCCAGGCTCCAGCGGAGCTGTCACCGGCTCATCTGGTTGAACCCGCTCGCCTCGACCCCCGGCTACCAGCCGCTGGCCGGCGGGATGTCGGCGGCCATGCCGTTCATCGACGACTTCGTCCCGGCGGGGACGCTCGCCAGCCTCGAACGGCTGGGGGTCCTCCTGTCGGATGCACCGACCCGGCGCGAGGCCGCCCGCCGGGCGCGCGGGTTCGGCGGTGAAGGCGCCCGGTCGGCGTTGCACGCGCCGTTGATCGAGTCGGTCCGGCCCGACGTCGCCGGCGTCGCCCCGGTCCGGGTGGCAGCCGACCCGGCGGCGGCCGCGGTTGCGCGTCCGCTCGGCCGCGAACCCCGATGACCGCCTCGGCGTACCCTGAGGCGATGGGACCCACGCGATGAGAGAGCTGCTCGACACGCTCGCCGCCTGGCAGGCCGACGGGGTCGGGGTCGGCCGGGCGGTCGTCGTCCGGACGTTCGGCTCGGCCCCGCGTCCGGAGGGCGCGGTCCTGCTGGCGGCGGCCGACGGTCGGATCGCCGGGTCGGTCAGCGGCGGCTGCGTCGAGGGCGCGGCGTACGAGGAGATCGAGCGAGCCCGCCGGGACGGCGTCAGCCGGGTGATCCGCTACGGGATCAGCGACGAGCAGGCGTGGGACGTCGGGCTCGCCTGCGGCGGCACGATCGACGTGCTCGTCGAGGCGACCGTCCCCGCCGAGGTCGTGACGGCGGGGCGTGACATCGAGCATGGCCGGGCGATCGTCACGCCGCTGCCGGCCGATGCGCCGGGCCCGGAGTTCGGTCCGCACGAGCCCGGGGCAGGGGAGCCGGCCGCGGACGCCGCTCGTCGTCGGCGAGGACGGCTCGCTGACCGGCTCGCTCGGCGAGCCGGGCCTCGATGCCGAGCTCGTGCGGGCGGGCCTCGACGCGCTGACGAGCGGAACGTCGCGGACCGTCGAGCTCGCAGGCCGATCGCTGTTCGTCGAGGCGTTCCCGGTCCGGCCCCGGCTCGTCGTCGTCGGCGCCGTCCAGGTGGCGATCGAGCTCGTGGCCCTGGCCCGACTCGTCGGCTACGAGACGGTCGTGATCGACGGCCGCGCGGCGTTCGCGACGCCGGAGCGGTTCCCCGGCGTCGACCGGCTGATCGTCGGCTGGCCGGATGAGGTCGCCGACGAGATCGGGCTGGGTCCCGCGGATGCGGTGGCGGTCCTCACCCATGACGTGAAGTTCGACGAGCCGGCGATCATCGAGGCGCTCCGGCGCGGCTGCCGCTACGTCGGTGCGGTCGGCTCGCGCAAGACCCAGGCGGATCGCCGGGCGCGGCTGCTGGATGCCGGCGTCACGACCGACGAGCTCGGCCGGCTCCACGGCCCGATCGGGCTCGACCTCGGCGGACGCGCCCCGGCCGAGACGGCCCTCGCGATCATGGCCGAGATCGTGGCCGCCCGTCACGGTGGGTCGGGCCGTCCGATGCTCGAGCTCGCGGCGGCGCGCGCCTGAGCGCGGTTCGACCCGGCCAGTGACCAGGCCGACGCGGTTCGGTGCGGTCGTGCTTGCCGCCGGGACCGGCTCCCGGTTCGGTGGCGGCAAGCTCCTGGCGGCGCTCGATGGCCGACCGATCCTCGATCACGTGCTCGCCGCGGTCCGTGCGGCCGACCCGGCCGAGACGGTCGTCGTCCTCGGCCGGGACGCCGGGGCGATCGAGGCCGCGGTTGCCTGGGGGGACGAGCGACGGGTCGTGAACCCGGAGCCCGAGAACGGCCTGTCCGGCTCGCTGCGGCTCGGCTTCGAGGCGCTCGACGGCTTCGCCGGCGAGGCGCTCGACGGCGCCTTCGTCGTGCTGGGCGACCAGCCGCTCGTCGATCCGGCGGTGTTCCGGGCCCTGGCCCAGGCGCAGGTCCGGGCGGGGGTCGGGTTCGTCGCGCCGCGCTACGTCGGCGGCGGCGGCGCCAACCCCGTCCTCGTGCTGCGGGCCGGCTGGCCGTGGATCGCCCGGGCCCATGGCGATCGCGGCCTCGGTCCGATCCTGGCCGATCATCCGGAGCTGGTCGCCGAGGTCGAGCTCGGTGGCACGAACCCCGATGTCGACACGCCGGCCGACCTGGCCGCACTCGATTGGGCCGACCGGGTTCGACGCGATCACGCCCAGGTCGACCGTCATCGCGAGGTTCCCGACGAGGGCGACTTCTACCGCCCGGTGACGAGCCTCTTCCGGGCGGATCCGCGGCGGACCGACGAGCCGGTTCTCGATGCGCTCGTGGCGCTCGCCCGACCGACCGACACCTGGCTCGACGTCGGCGCCGGCGCGGGTCGCTACGCCCTGCCGCTCGCGCTGCGGGTCCGAGAGGTCGTCGCGGTCGAGCCGTCCGAGGCGATGCGCACGGCCTTGGCCGAGTTGAAGGTCGAGCACGGGATCGACAACGTCCGGGTCGTCGCCGACCGCTGGCCGCCCGCGCCGGGCTCCCCGGCGTCCGGGCTGCGCACCGACGTGACCCTCATCGCCCACATCGGCTACGACATCGAGCTGATCGGCTCGTTCGTCGACGCCCTCGAGCAGGCCGCCTCGCGGCTGTGCGTGGCGGTCCTCATGGAGCGCCAGCCGTCGTCGGTCGCCGACCCGTTCTGGCCGCCGATCCACGGCGAGGCCCGGGTCCGGCTGCCCGCGCTCAACGAGTTCATCGAGCTCCTCCGCGTCCGTGGCCGGGACCCCGAGGTCAGCCTGTTCGACCGCCCGGCACGCGGGTTCGCCTCGCTCGACGAGCTCCACGGCTTCGTTCGGCGCCAGCTCTGGCTGGCCCCCGGCGGCGACAAGGACCGGCGGCTCGCCGGGCTCATCCGGGCCGAGGCGATCGAGCGCGACGGCCAGTGGTCGCTCGAGCGTCCGGCCCTTTCGATTGGGGTCGTGACCTGGCTCCCGGGACCCGTGCAGAGCCACCGGGTGCCGCCTACGGCAACCTGACCACAACCAAGCGTTGACGCGTCCACAACGCGGGGCCTATCCTCGCTTGCACGACCGCGCGCGTAGCCCCGGGTCCATTTGGACCTCCCCGTGCCCGTCCAAACCGGATCCTGCGCTGGGTCGTACCAACGAACGCGCCTCCGCTTCGGCGAACCAGTTCGTGCGTTCCCGCGATGGATGCGAAGGAGGACGGATGATCCCGGGTCAGTTCGAGTACGTCCGGCCAGCCGGACTTCACGACGCGCTGCGAATCCTGTCCGAGCGGGAAGGCGAGGCGAAGGTCCTGTCCGGGGGGTACAGCCTGCTGCCGCTGATCAAGCTGCGCCTGGCCCAGCCGGGCCTCCTGGTCGACATCCGCGACATCGACGGGCTCGATGGGATCGTCGAGACCGACGATGCCCTGCGGATCGGCGCCCGGGCCACCCATCGGGCGATCCTCGAGGACCCGACCGTCCGCGCCGGCTACCCGCTCCTGACCGACGCCGCCGCCGGCATCGGCGATCCGCAGGTCCGCAACTGGGGCACGATCGGCGGCTCGTGCGCCCACGCCGATCCGTCGTCGGACTGGCCGGCGGTCCTGCTCGCGACCCGGGCGACGCTGGTCTGCCGGAGCAGCACCGGCGAGCGGACGATCGCCGCTGGCGACTTCTTCATCGACACCTTCCAGACGGCCATCGAGCCGACCGAGCTGCTGACCGAGATCCGCATCCCGCGCTGGGGTGCCGGGAGCGGCGGCGCCTACGCCAAGATCGAGCGGCGGTCCGGCGACTTCTCGACGGTCGGCTGTGCCGCGATGGTCACGATCGGGCCGGACGGTCGCATGTCCGACGCCGAGATCGGGCTGACCGCCGTCGCAGAGACCGCCTTTGCCTCGAGCGGAGCAAAGGCCGCCCTGATCGGCAGCCAACCGTCCGAGGCCGTCTTCCGGGCTGCCGGAGCTGCCGGAGCCGCCGAGTCCCGGCCCGCCGCCGACGCCCATGGCCCGGTCGAGTACAAGCGGGCGATGGTCGAGGAGATGACCGTCCGGGCCCTGCGCAGCGCCGTCCAGCGCGCGCTGGCGCAGCGATAGGAGCGTGCGATGACCACCCAGAAGGTCCACCTCACGGTCAACGGCGAGGCGCGCGAGGCGGACGTCGAACCGCGCCTCCTCCTGGTCCACCTCCTGCGCGACGTGTTCCTGCTGACCGGGACGCACATCGGCTGTGACACCAGTCATTGCGGCGCATGCACCGTCCTCGTCGACGGCGAGAGCGCCAAGTCGTGCACGATGCTCGCCGTCAGCGCCGACGGCCGCGAGATCAAGACGATCGAGGGGATGGCCGACGGGGCTGCTCTCCATCCGCTCCAGCAGGCGTTCTGGGACCAGCACGGCCTCCAGTGCGGCTTCTGCACGCCCGGCATGATCATGCAGGCCGCCTGGCTGCTCGACCACAACCCCACCCCGAGTGAAGCCGAGATCCGGGAAGGGATCTCGGGCAACCTCTGTCGCTGCACGGGCTACGTCAACATCGTCAAGGCCATCGAGCAGGCCGCCGGCGAGCTGAGCGCCTCCGAGTCGGCCCCGGTGGTGGCCGCCGAGACGATCGATCCGGGCGCCGCCGACGCGGCCGCGGCCGGCTGAGCGAGGGACGATCGAGATGGCCGAATCCGTAATCGCGCTCCAGACCACCCCCGAAGTCGGCGGGATGGGTCATTCCGTCAAGCGCAAGGAGGATCCGCGGTTCATCCGCGGCAAGGGCGAGTACATCGACGACGTCGTCCTGCCCGGGATGCTCTGGCTCGACATCGTCCGGAGCCCGTACGCCCACGCCCGGATCAAGTCGATCGACGCGTCCGAGGCCCTCAAGGTCCCGGGCGTCGCCGCCGTCGTCACCGGCAAGGACCTCGAAGGCTACAAGCTCCACTGGATGCCGACGCTGGCCGGCGACATGCAGATGGTGCTCCCGGTGGACACCGTCATGTACCAGTCCCAGGAGGTCGCCGCGGTCATCGCGACGTCCCGCTACGCCGCGGCCGACGGCGTGGCCGCGGTCCTGGTCGACTACGAGCCGCTGCCGGTCATCGTCGACCCGCACAAGGCGCTCGAGCCGGACGCCTTCGTCCTCCGCCCCGACCGCGGGCCGGACAAGGCCAACAACCACATCTGGCACTGGGAGTCGGGCGACCGGGCCGCGACCGATACGGCTATGGCCGGGGCGGCCGTCCGTGTCTCCGAGGACATCTACATCCCGCGCATCCACGTCGCCTCGATCGAGACGTGCGGCTGCGTGGCCGACTGGGATCCGGTCCGCCAGCAGCTCACCCTCCACATGACGTCGCAGGCGCCGCATGCCATCCGGACGGTGATCGCCCTCGTCGCCGCGGGCGCCGGCCTGCCCATCTCCGAGCAGAACATCCGGGTCAAGACCCACGACATCGGCGGCGGGTTCGGCGGGAAGGTGCCGGTCTACCCGGGCTACGTCCTGGCCGTCGCGGCCTCGTTCCTCATCGGCAAGCCGGTGAAGTGGATCGAGGACCGCTCGGAGAACCTCCAGGCGGACTCGTTCGCCCGCGACTACCACATCCACGCCGAGCTCGGGGCGACCAGGGACGGCAAGATCACCGCCCTCAAGGTGAACACGATCGCCGACCACGGCTACACGGACGCGGCGGCGGACCCGTCGAAGTTCCCGGCCGGGCTGTTCAACGTGATCACCGGCTCGTACGACTTCAAGGACGCCTTCGTCGAGGTCGACGGGGTCTACACGAACAAGCCGCCGGGTGGCGTCGCCTATCGCTGCTCGTTCCGGGTGACCGAGGCGGTCCACGCCATCGAGCGGATGGTCGACATCCTGGCCCACGACATCGGCAAGGACCCGGCCCAGCTCCGGATGGAGAACTTCATCCAGCCCGAGCAGTTCCCGTACAAGACGCCGACCGGCTGGGAGTACGACTCGGGCAACTACCCGGCCGCGCTCCAGAAGGCGCTCGACATGATCGGCTACGACGACCTGCGCAAGGAGCAGGCCGAGAAGCGCGCCCGCGGCGAGCTCATGGGCATCGGCATCAGCTCGTTCACCGAGATCGTCGGCGCCGGCCCGTCGCACGACTTCGACATCCTCGGCCTGAAGATGTTCGACTCGTGCGAGATCCGGGTCCACCCGACCGGCAAGGTGCTTGCCCGGATCGGCGTCCAGACCCAGGGCCAGGGCCACGAGACCACGTTCGCCCAGATCATCGCCGAGGAGCTCGGCTTCCCGGTCGGCGACATCAAGATCGAGTACGGCGACACGGACACGGCGCCGTACGGCCTCGGGACGTACGCCTCGCGGTCGACCCCGGTCGCCGGGGCGGCCACCGCGATGGCCTCGCGCAAGATCAAGGACAAGGCCCGCAAGCTCGCGGCCCACCTGCTCGAGGCCAACGAGGAGGACCTCGAGTGGACCAACGGCAAGTTCTCGGTCAAGGGCTCGCCCGACAAGTCGAAGACGATCCAGGAGATCGCCTTCGCGGCCTACACGAACCACCCGCAGGGGATGGAGGCCGGGCTCGAGGCGGTCGACTACTACGACCCGCCGAACCTGACCTTCCCGTTCGGCAGCTACATCTGCGTCGTCGACATCGACAAGGGGACCGGCGAGGTCAAGGTCCGCCGGTTCGTGGCGGTCGACGACTGCGGCAACATCATCAACCCGATGATCGTCGACGGCCAGATCCACGGCGGCCTGACGATGGGCCTCGCCCCCGCGCTGTACGAAGAGATCCGCTACGACGAGCTCGGCAACAACCTCAACGGGACGTTCCTCGACTACCTCCTTCCGACCGCCGTCGAGACACCGGCCTGGGAGGTTGCCAAGACGGTCACCCCGTCGCCGCACCACCCGATCGGGGCCAAGGGCGTCGGCGAGTCGGCCACGGTCGGCGCGCCGCCGGCCATCGCCAATGCGGTCGTCGACGCGCTGTGGCACCTCGGCGTCCGCAACATCGACATCCCGATCACGCCGCCCAAGGTCTGGGCCATCCTGCGCGAGAAGGGGGTGACGGCGTAGCCGGCCCAGCCCCGGCGGGGCCGCCCCGATGACCTCGCCCGTCTCGCTCCTCGAACGGGCGGTCGAGCTCGATCGGTCCGGCAGCTCGTACGCGATGGCCACGGTGGTTGCCGTCCGACGGCCGACCTCGGCCCGCCCGGGTGCCCGTGGGCTGATCCACCCCGACGGGTCGATCGAAGGGTTCGTCGGCGGGAGCTGCGCCCGGCCCATCGTCGTGCGTGAGGCGCTCCGCGCGCTCGCGGACGGCCAGCCCCGCCTGCTCCGGATCAGCAAGGAGGCACCGTCGGAGAGCCGTCGCGGCGACGGGATCGTCGACGAGGTCATGACCTGTCACTCGGGGGGCACCCTGGAGATCTACGTGGAACCGCACCTGCCCGCCCCGGCCCTGTGGGTGGCCGGCACCACCCCGATCGCGGTCGCCCTCGCCGAGCTCGGCGCGGCGATGGGCTTCGACGTGACCCTGATCGATCCGGTCGCCGACCCGAGCGTCCTGCCGGCGGGTCTCCGGGTGGTCGTCGGCGACGACCTCGGCGCCCTCCCGAGCCCTGCCGTCGGGCCATACGTCGTCGTCGCCAGCCAGGGCGTCTGGGACGAGGAGGCGATCGCCTCGGCCCTCAAGCTCGACGTCGCCTACGTCGGGCTCGTCGCCAGCCCGACCCGGGCCGCGGCCGTTCGAACCTGGCTCCTCGACGAGGGGATCGAACCCGACCGTGTCCTCGCGATGCGGGCGCCGGCCGGGATCGACCTCGGCGCCGAGACCGCCGCCGAGGTGGCCGTGTCGATCCTGGCCGAGCTCGTCCAGGTCCGCCGCGGCCGGGCGTCGTTCGTGGCCGCGCCCGGGCCGGCCACGCTGGCCGGCGGCGAGGCGTCCGCCGCGACGATCGTCGCCGACGGTCCTGCGGTCGACGACATCGTCCTGCTCGACCCGGTCTGCGGGATGACGGTCGACCGGGCAAGCATCCGCCACATCGCCGATCATGGCGGGGTCGTCTACGCGTTCTGCTCGATCGCCTGTCGGTCGAGCTTCGTTCGGGAGCCGACGGCCTACGTCGGCACCGGCGTCCAGACCGGCGGCTGACGGCTCCGAGCCCGGAGGACCGATGCACTTCGAAGGCACCGTCGAGATCGCCGCGCCCCGCAACACGGTCTGGTCATTCGTGATCGACCCGACCGCGGTCGGCCAGTGCGGTCCGGGCGTCGAGTCCGTCGAGCAGATCGACGACAGCCACTTCAAGGCGAAGGCGAAGGTCGGGATCGGGTTCATCAGCGCGAAGTTCAACGCCGAGGGCGAGATGATCGTGATCGCCGCGCCGGAGCATGCCGAGGTCAAGGTCCACGGTCAGGCGCCCGGCAGCGCCGCAGACGCCGTGGCCACGATCAAGCTGACTCACGGTCCGACGGAGGGGACCACGACCATGGAATGGGCGGCCGAGGTGAACATCTCGGGGACCCTGGCCAGCGTCGGCGGCCGGCTCATCGAGGGCACCGCCAACAAGCTCATCGCCCAGACGTTCGCCTGCATGAAGACGAAGCTCGAGGCGCCCTGAGCGTCAGCTGTCGGTAGGCCCGTCGCCAGCGGACCGAATAGCGACTTCGGGTCGATCCGCGCGACGCGGGAAGCCATCGGCCGTCTCGGGCCACCGGGTGAGGCCAGCCTCCAGGCGCGCGAGGAGCGGCCTTGAGCCGAGTCGTTCGAGGACCTCGCTGGCCTCGTGGGCCGCGGCACGGGCTCCAGCTTCATCCGGCCCGATCAGGATCGCGTACTCGAGCTGGCAACGCCCCAGGTCGAGCGGCGCGTCCAGTTCGCGGAAGGTGGTTCCGGCGGATCGGTAGTACGCGATGGCGTCGTCTCGCCGCCCCTCGATCGCCGCCAGCCCCGCTTCGAGCTCGTCGAACCGCACCCGCGAAGCGACCGCGATCGACCGACGCCCGCACGATCTCCATGGCCGAACGGGTCCGGTCGAGGTCGCCCATCCACAGGGCCCAGCGCGCAGCGGGTGCAGCGCTCCACAGCCAGTGGGTCATCCGTGCCGCGGCCATCGCTCCGTCGTACGCCTCGGACAGGTGTCCGGCCAGCGCTGCGATCTCGGCCCTGTCGCTGAGGCGGCTGGCGACGAACTCCGGCCTGGATTGCTCCGGGGCCACCCGGTCGGCCTCGGTTCGCTCCCGCGTCGCCTCTTCGGCATCGCCGCGGTAGGCCGCAACAATGGCACGCATCCCATGGATCCCTTCGAGCCCCACGGGTCCCGGGTCGCCCGCTTCGATCTCGGCCGCCAGCTCGAGGACCCAGTCCCACTCTCCCAGAGCGGACCCGATGCCGTAGCACTGCATGGTGTTCCACAAGAAATGGTCTCGGGCGCCGAGCTTCCGGGCGAGCTCCCGGACCTCGATGTTGGCGGCCAGCGCCGCTCGCGGATCGTCGGACGAGAGGCTGCTCGCGTAGTTCCCTCGAGCGCGGAACTCGGTCTGTGTCAGGTGATGGCTGACAGCCAGCTCGATCGCACCGCGGACGAGGGCCAGGGCCTCGATGCGGCGCCCCATCGAGTCGAGCACCGCAGCCTTCGTGACCACGGCCTCGGCGACGATCGGGATCGCTTCGAGCCGCTCAGCCGCCACGAGCGCACGCTCCGCAATATCGAGCGCGAGTGGATCGTTCTCCTGCATCCGCGCCCGGGCCAGCTCCGCGACGACGCGGACGACCTCGGGCGAGTCCTCCAGCCCGGCGCACGAGGTCAGGGTCGAGTCGAGGACGACCGTCGCCTCGGCCGTCCGGCCGGTCTCGAAATAGGGTTGCGTGAGCACGATGGCAGCCCGAGCTACGCCGATCGGATCGGCAGAGGCGAGGTACCAGTCGATCGCCTGGCGCCCGTACCGCTCGGCCACATCGTACCGACCGGCGTGATCGGCGACGGTCGCGGCAACCTCCCAGGCGCGCGCCCGCTCCTCGGGATCGGGCGTGACGGTCAGGGCCTTCTCGACGTAGTCCAGGGCCAGGTCGTTCGACCCGAGGGCCGCCGCGCGCTCGGCGGCTCCGCGCAGCGCGACGCGGGCCTGGGCCGCAAGCGCCTCCGCCTCCGCTCCGGGCGGCGTGGCCAGATACGCGTCGAAGTAATGACTGGCGAGGATGCCGGCCAGCTCGTCGCTGCCAATGGTCTCGAAGTACCGGGCGGCCGCCAGGTGTCGTTCCCGTCGCTCACGCCTGGCCAGCGTTTCGTAGGCGACCTCACGGATGACGCCCTGGACGAACACGTACTGTCCCCGCTCCGGTGAACGTGGGTCCTCGTCGAGGGCGAGAATCTCGCGCCGGACCAGGCCTCGCAGACGATCAACGAGCTCGTCGACGCGTTGGCCGGTTAGGGCCGCCAGGGCGTCGATCGTGAAGCTCTGGCCGAGGACGGAGGCGTCCTGGAGCAGCGCTCGTTCGGCCGCTGGCAGGCCGTCGATCCGGGCCCCGACGAGGCCTCGGAGCGACTCCGGAACCGCCAGCTTCCCGATTGCCCCCTCGAGGCGGAACCGACCGTCCTCCCGGACGAGGCGCCCATCGTCGACGAGCATCCTGATCGTCTCGACCGCGAACAGCGGCACCCCCGCCGCCCGCTCGATGATCTGCCCGACGAACGGGCGCGGGAGTCCGGGTGCGACACCGTCGAGCAATTGGGTCATCGCCTCGTTCGACAGCGGCTCGAGGTGGAGAGCGGTGAAGTTGCGCTGCCCGGCGCCCCAGGTCGAACGTCTGTCGAGGAGCTCGGGACGGGCGAGAGTGACGATGAGGATCCGGTGGTTCCGGCTCCATTCGAGAATTGATTCGATGAAGTCGATCAGCCCGTTGTCGGCCCACTGCAGGTCCTCGA